>CAZSZO010000022.1:0-65956 GCA_964611125.1 uncultured Phycisphaeraceae bacterium
GGGGGGGGGGGGGGGGGGGGGGGGGGGGGGGGGGGGGGGGGGGGGGGGGGGGCGGCCCGCCCGGGGCCCGGTTTTGCCTCGCGCTTGGGGCCGGGGCCCGGGCCGGGGCGCAACTTGCGGTTGTGGGAGTACAGCAGGCGCGGGCGGGGGGTGGAGGGTGGGGGCGGGGGGGTACCGGCGGCGGGCGTCGGCTGCGGTGCTGGCGGCCGGTTTTGAAGCGGCGGCGGCGGAGCAGTTGGGCGCGGGGCTGGCGCGGCGGGCGCGAACTGTGAGCGCTGGGGCGGGGGGCTGGCGGGGAAACCGCCCGGGCCGGCCTGGCGCGGACTGGGCTGGCGCGGGCCGGGTGATGGAGGGGCGCTGGCTGAGCCGTTCGGGCCGTTCGGACCGTCGGGACCGGCGGGTGGGCCGTCGGTGCGGTTGCGGCCGCGTCCGCCGCGACGGCGACGGCGGCGGCGCCGGGGTTCGCCGTCGGGCCCGAGTTCCGGGCCGCCGGGGCCGTCTGGGCCGTCTGGGCCTTCGGCGTTGGGCGCGGCGAATGCGCCGGGGTCGTCGGCGGTGAAGGGAGCCCCGAGATCGAAGGGATCATCTGGTCCGCCCACGGCGTCGGAGAGTGCGTCGGGGTTGGCGGCGATCTCGGCGGGCAGGTCCGGGTTCAGATCGACGGGGCGCGGGCCGTCACCATCGATCGAGTCGCCTGGGCCGGAGGTTCCGGCGGCCGCGGGCTCGATGAACGAGTTGGGCGGGGGCGGCGGGGCGGAGCGGAGGGCGTCGGCGCGGAAGGCGCCGGCGAGCCCTTCGAACCGTGTGGGTGGGCGGGCGGGCGGGCGGCCGGCGGCGGGGTTCTGCGGTCGCGGCGGCATGGGCGGGGGCAACGGGGATTGGGGGCGCGGGCCGCCCTGCTGCTGGGGCGGACGCTGTGCATCGGGCGGGGGACCGAAGCGGTCACCGTCGCCGCGGCCTCTGCCGCGCCCGCGCCCGCGGCGGCGCCTGCCGGTGCGTTCGCCGTCGAGTGCGCCGGGGGGACCGTCGGTCGGGCCATCGGCGTCGGGGCCCCAGTCGCCGGCGGATGCCATCGGGGCAGGGGCTCCGAGGGGCGGCGGCGGGCTGTCGGCGAGTTCATCCTGGTAGGGCGTGCGCGGCGGGCCTGAGAACGCGGGCGCAGCGGCGGGGGATGGGGCGTCGCTCTCGCCGTGGTCGCCCAGGTTGGGGAGGGTGAGGTCGGAGGGGAGGAGCGGGGGGATGAACGCCGGGGGCGGGGGCATGGCGCCGGGGCCGTCTTCGCTGAAGTCGTCGTCGGCGTGGCGTGGGGGCTGGGGAGGCCGCGCGGCGGGTCTTTGGGGAGGCCGCTGGTTGGGTCCGGGGCCGAAGCTGCGGGCGCGGGGCTCGCCGTCAAGCGGCCCGTCGGGGGCGCCTTCGAGCGGGCCGGGGCCATCACCGTCATCGGGGCCGGTGCCGTCGGGGCCCTGCTCGGCGCGGGGCGGGAGGGGCTTGCCGAACCATTCGCGGATGCGTTCTTCGACGCGCAGGCCGATGAGGGACTGCTCGTCGCGGACGATGTCGTCGGGGACGCCCTCATCGCGGCAGCGCTGGAGGACGGCGTTGACGTCGATCTCGATGTTCTGGGCGAGCTCGGCGATGGTGATGCGGGCGCCGCGACCACGGCGGCGGCGGCGGCGACGGCGGCCGCGACCTTCTTCGCCCATGGGGCCTTGGCTGGCAGGGTCGCCGTCGGGACCGGGGCCGGAGGGGCCCATGCCGGGGCCCATGGCTGGGGCATGTCCTGGGCCGGGTCCGGGCCCTTGGGGGCGGCCGCGACCGCGGCCCGGCGCGCGATCAGGCGCGCGGTCAGCACGGTCGGGGCGGTCATGCCGGTCTCGGCCGCGGCGGCCGTGGGAGGGGGGCGGGAGGGGCGCGAGTGCGGAGGGGTCGAGGGGCTCGTGCTCCATCTCGATGAGGTGGGGCGCGGGCTCGGCGTCGTCTTCCTGGGGCTCGGCGGGCTCGGGGAGGTTCTCGCTGAAGGAGTCGACGGACCAGCTGTCGTCTTCGTCCTCGGCGGGGGCGTCGGTGACGCCGGGCTCGACGTAGGGGGCGAGGGTTTCGTCGCTGGCGCGGAAGCGTGGGAGGCGTTCGATCTCGATGTCGTTGCCCTGGTCGTCGTAGGCGTAGAGGGAGACGCGGTCGAGGGGGACGGCGTCGGAGAGGCGGATGGCGACGGTCTTGTTGAACTGACGTTCGATGCGGGAGAGGGCCTTGCGTTTGGCGGAGAGGAGCTCACCGGCGATGCGCGGGTGGATGGCCATCTCGACGCGGGCGACCTGGGCGTGGTCGAGGAGGGCGGCGATCTCGCGGAGGGCGTCGGCGGCGACGGATTCAGCGCGCTGGACGAGGCCGCGCCCGTGGCAGGTGGGGCAGGCGTGGAAGTGGATGCTCTCGTGGCTCCCGCGCATGCGCTGGCGGGTCATTTCGAGGATGCCGAACTCGCTGATGGGGGCGACGGTGGACTTGGCGCGGTCGGCGGAGAGGAGCTCCTCGAACTTGCGTTCGACATCCTTGCGGTGCTTGGCGAGGCGCATGTCGATGAGGTCGTTGACGACGATGCCGCCCATGTCGCGGAGGCGGAGCTGCTGGACGATGGCCTCGGCGGCCTCGAGGTTGGTGCGGAAGGCGTTTTCCTCGCTGTCGCCGGCGGCGCGGCTCTTGCCGCTGTTGACGTCGATGGCGACGAGGGCTTCGGTCTCGTCGATGACGAGGCGTCCGCCGCTGGGGAGGGGGACCTCGCGGGCGTACATGGTGCGGATCTGGTCTTCGACGGCGAGGCCGTGGAAGATGGGGGTGTTGGACTTGTAGTGGACGAGCTTGGCGACGGTGCGCGGGGAGACGATCTTGATGAAGCGGGCGGCCCGCTTGAGGGCGACTTCGTTATCGATGACGACGCGGTCGACATCGCTGGTGAGCATGTCGCGCAGGGCGCGGACGAGGAGGTCGCTCTCGCTGTAGAGGAGGCGGGGCTTGCCGCCGGACTTGCGGCGCTTCTCCATGTCCTTCCAGAGGCGCTGGAGGTAGGCGAGGTCGCGCTTGAGCTCGGCCTTGGTGCGGTCGAAGCCGGCGGTGCGGAGGATGAAGCCGAAGCCCTCGGGGAGCTCGAGCTGGTCGAGGATCTTCTTCATCTTGGCGCGGGTCTCTTCGTCCTCGACCTTGCGCGAGACGCCGACCTTGTCCATGTTGGGCATCATCACCAGGTAGCGCCCGGGGATGGAGAGGTAGCTGGTGAGGGTCGGGCCCTTGGAGCCGACGCCCTCCTTGAGGACCTGGACGATGATTTCCTGCCCGCGCTTGAGGGCGTCCTGAATGGGGGGCCGCTCGCGGCGCGGGGTCTTCTTGCCGACGCGCTCCTTGGCGCCCTTGCTCTCGCCGAAGTAGCGGGGGTGGAGGTCGGAGACGTGGAGGAAGCCGTTGGACTCAAGGCCGAAATCGACGAACGCGGCGGAGATGGCGGGCTCGACGTTGGTGACGCGCCCGACATAGATATTGCCGACGTGGCTGGCCGAGCCGGTGCGCTCGGAGTGGAACTCGTCGAGCTTGCCGTCGAGCATGACGGCGACGCGGCACTCCTCGCCGGGGACGTAGTTGACGATGAGCTGGTGATTGTGCTGGGTGTTCTGCTGGGGCATGATGGACCGTTCGCTCCTGGGGATCGAGGTCTTCACGGGGCCATTGCGCGGCGGGCGGGTGGGCGAACGCGACCGGGGCGGCGTGGGCCCGAGTCGGATGCGGCGCTCGTGCGTGAGGGCTGGATGAAGACGATCGGACTCCGCGCTCTTGAGAAGCGGGCCTTGGCGGGAGCGTTCGGGGAGCGACCGTGGGGACGTTGCGGCTTGAGGGCGCCCGGAGCCAGTCTCCGGGGGTCTTCCCGACCCGCGGGCGCTCAGCGCCGGGCGAGATCGGGGGCCGCGATGGTCGCGCCGCGCTCGCTTGGTCCGGCCGCCTCGGCGAGTGTGAATCGCCGGCAGGGCCGGGCCGCGAGCCTGCGGCGACGGGAGCTTTCCGAGACGCCCGTGGGGGGCGCCGCGTCGACTTGTTCCCGGGGATTGAGCCAGCGGGGAGCCGCGGGATCAGTCGTCGACGGCACGCCCGTCGAACGCCTCGGGGATGATCTTCCTGGCCACGTCCCGCAAGTAAGCGAGCACCGCGACGTCGGAATCGATGGCGGCGGCCTTGAGGGCCACGGCCTCGCATTGGGCGATGGTCACACTCCTTATCAGCCTTTTGAGGCTGGGAAGTGAGGAGTGGGTCGCGGACAGAGTACGCAAACCTAACCCCAAGAGCAACATCGTCAGGACGAGATCGCCGGCGGACTCCCCGCAGCAGGAAACGGGGATGTTGTGGCGGTTGGCGGCCTGAATAGTCATCTGAATGAGGCGGATGACGGCGGGGTGGGCGGGATTGTAAAGGTCGGCGACGGCCTGGTTGCCGCGGTCAACGGCGAGGGTGTACTGGACCAGGTCGTTGGTGCCGATGGAAAAGAAGTCGGCCTGCTGGGCGAATTGGTCGGCCATGAGGGCGGCGGCGGGGACTTCGACCATCATGCCGACGCTGACGTGGCGGTTGTGGGGCAGGCCCTCCTCGGCGAGGTCGTCGGCGACGTCGTTAAGGAGGAACTTGGCCCGGCGGAACTCATCGTGGGTGGTGATGAGGGGGAACATGACCTTGACGGGCCCGAGCGCGGCGGCCCGCAGGATGGCGCGGAGCTGGATGCGGAAGCTGGGGAGGTTCTTGAGGCAGTAGCGGATGGAGCGGAGGCCCAGGAAGGGGTTGCGCTCGGGGTCCTCGGCCTGCTCCTGGGTGTACTTGTCGGCGCCGAGGTCGAGGGTGCGGATGGTGAGGGGGCGGCCTTCGAGGAGGCGGACGCACTGGGAGTAGGCGGCGTAGTGCTCTTCTTCGGTGGGTTCGCCGGCGAGGCCGTCGCCGCGGGCGAGGTAGAGGAACTCGGTGCGGTAGAGGCCGACGCCGACGCCGCCGGATTCGATGAGGCCGGGGATTTCGTCGGGGATTTCGATGTTGCCCAGGAGCTCGATGGGGACGTTGTCCTGGGTGACGGCGGGGAGGCGGGAGAGGTCGCTGAGGGAGATGCGGAAGAGGCGTTGCTGCTCGATGTAGCGCTGGAAGCGTTCGAGGTAAGAGGCGTCGGGGTCGATGATGACCTCGCCGCGGTCGCCGTCGATGATGGCGGGGGTGCCGTCGACGACGTGCTCGGTGGCGTCGTGGACGCCGACGACGGCGGGGATGCCCAGGGCGCGGGCGAAGATGCCGGTGTGGCCGGTTTTGCCGCCGGCCTCGGTGACGAAGCCGAGGACGTGGCTGCGGTTGAACGCGGCGGCCTGGGAGGGGGTGAGGTCGCGGGCGACGACGATGGCGCGGTGGGTGAGGTGGGCGAGGCGGGAGGTGTGCTCGCCGATGAGGTGCTTGAGGACGCGACCGGAGAGGTCGTGGACATCGTCGACCTTGGTGCGGAAGGCCGCGTCGGGCATGGCGGTGAAGCGGTCGGCGAGCTGCTGCATGGCGGTCCAGACCGCGAACTCGGCCGTGACGCACTGGCTGTCGACCAGGTCGTGCATGGGCTTGGTGAGGGTGCGGTCGGCGAGCATGCCGAGGTGGAAGGCGAAGATCTTGGCGGCTTCGTCGCCCAGTTCGCTGGCGGTGCGGAGGCGGAGCTGGGCGAGGTCGTGGATGGAGGCCGAGAGGGCGGCGTCGAGGCGGGCGTGCTCATAGGCGACGCGGTCGCGGGCGACGGTGCGGCGGGGGATGCGGCGGCGCTGGTCGTCGAGAACAAAGACCTCGCCGACGACGAGGCCTGGAGAAACCGGGATGCCCTTGAGGATCTCCATGACGGGGACGCCATGGTAGCGGCGGCTGGGGCGGCGCCCGGGATTGGGGCGGGCCGGAGGACTCGAGGAAGCGGCGGGCCGGGCTTGTTGGGGGCCATCGGGGGCTGTATCATCGGATGAGTCGCGGCTGATCGGGCCGAGGATCGCCCGGGGCCCGAACTGACGAGAAACGAGCTTGGCGCGAGGCCCCGTCAGGGGCGGTCCACTCAGCATGGCGGTTATGGCGGTTGTTTCCCGGGCGCACGAGCGTGCCGGGCGCCCGGTGCGTCGCCCGGTTTCGTGGACGCCCGGGCGGCTGTAGCGGGCGCGCGAGTGGGCGGGTGAATCGCGACGATCAGGAAGCGGATTGCATCGGAGGACCAGTGGGGAAAGGCAAGCCGAAGCGTCGGACCGTGCGCGCGAGCGCCACGACGACCACATCAGCGCTCACCAGGGACGCGGAGAAGCCAGCGGAGAAACCCTCGGCGCGGGCCGCGGGCAAGCCCGCATCCGCGGCCAAGGTCTCTGTGGGCCCGGCGGTCAAGAAGCCGCGCCGCAAGGCGGCGGTGGATGGCGCGGGCGTTGGCGGTGGCGACGGGGGGCCGGTGAAGGCTGTGCGCAAGCGGAAGCCCGCGGCGGTCGGGGGCGAGTCGGCGGGGACGCCGGAGGTTGAGGCCAAGCCGGCCAAGCCGGCCAAGTTGGCGACGGGCGCGAAGGCCGCGAAGCTTGGCGGGGCGAAGGCCGGCGCCGCGGGGCGCGGGCGGAAGAAGGCGGGCGCGGCGGAAGTCGCGGAGTCGGCGGAGGCAGGGGAGGCGCCCGGGGCGAGGATGGAGCCGCGGGAAGCGGTCCGCCCGGCGGTGGTGAAGCCGACCAACGGGATTTGGCCGATCGAGCCGCTGCCGCCGGGGCGGATGCCGTTGCCGACGGTGATCGGCGCGGGCGAGGTGGTGGGTGCGGTGATGATCGGCGAGAGCGACGCCGCGGCGCGGGTGGCGAGCGCTGGAGAGGTTGAAAGCGGGTACGGACCTGACGGGCCCGCGGGGGTTCAAGCGGGGGTTCGGGCCGACGAGGGCTTGATCGGGTCGGGCGGCGGTGCGGGGCTGGAACCAGCGGTAGGTGGGGGGGTCGGTGGGGGGGCAGGGGGCGTGGGGGGTGGTGTGGGGGGTGGGCCAGCGGCTGGGGGCCTGATTGGCGGGCCTATCGGCGCGTTGGGGTCGACGGAGGGGTTCCGGCCGCCGCCGAGGTCGCTGTATGGGCAGGTGAGGGCGCGTCCGTCGGGGCAGGTGTACATCGGCGGGCAGCCGACGCGTGGGACGTATTTGGGTGGTTCGCCGCTGGTGGGGCGCTCGGCGGCGCCGTCGACGCCAGTTGATGTGCCGCCGGCTGCGCCGGCGCCGGTTCAGCCTGCTGCGGCGCCGCTGCCGGCGGGGCCGGGGCGTTCGACGCCGGGGGCGGGGCGTCAGGGTGGGGGCGGCGGAGGTGGTGGTGGGGGTGGTGGTGGAATGGGGCGGAGCGCGTATCAGGATCAGTGGCGCGTGCCGGCGGCGGCGGAGCAGAATGCGCCTCAGCAGCAGCCGTATGCGCAGCCGCAGCAACAGCCTCAGCAGCAGGCCTACCAGCACCAGCAGCATTCAGGCGGGCAACAGTCAGGTGGTCAGCAAGGGTGGCGTGGCCAGCGTGGGGGCGGTGGTGGTGGCGGGGGTGGTGATCGGTGGGGTGAGCGAGGGCAGCCGGACCGGGGTGGGGATCGTGGCGGAGGGGGGTACGGGGGCTACGGCCAGCCGGCGGGCCAGCAGCAGCAGCACCAGCAGCAGGGCTCCCAGCAGCAGCAGCAGGGTTATCAGCAGCCGGGCCAGCCGGGCCAGGGCGGCGGTGGCAAGCCGGGGCCGAAGAAGTTTGAGGATCTGACGGTTGTGGACCCGGCCCCGCGGCTGGTGCTTGAGTACCCGGGGTGCGCTGATTCGTGCCGGCTGATCGATCTGTTCTGCCCGATCGGGCGAGGGCAGCGGTCGCTGATCGTGTCGCCGCCGAAGGCGGGGAAGACGACGCTGCTGAAGGACATCTCGGGTGCGATTGCGCGGAACAACACGGATGTGGAGCTGGTGGCGCTGCTGGTGGATGAGCGGCCGGAGGAAGTGACCGACTTCAAGCGGTATTTCGCGAAGCTCGGGGTGAGCGCCAAGGTGATCGCTTCGAGCAACGACCACGGCGTGGAGAAGCACATCCAGGTGAGCCTGCAGACGCTGGAGGAGGCGAAGCGGGCGGTGGAGCAGGGCCGGCACATGGTGGTCGTGCTGGACTCGATCACGCGGCTGGCGCGGGCGTTCAACAACTCGCGGCGCTACGCGACATCGGGGCGGACGATGACGGGCGGCATCGACGCCAAGGCGATGGAGATGCCGCGGCAGATCTTCGGCTCGGCCCGCAACACCGAGGAGGGCGGGAGCCTGACGATCATCGGGACGTGCCTGGTCGATACGGGCTCGGCGATGGACCAGGTGATCTTCGAGGAGTTCAAGGGCTCGGGGAACATGGAGCTGATTCTGGATCGCAAGATCGCGGAGCGGCGGCTGTTCCCGGCGATCAACCTGGCGGCGAGCGGGACGCGCAAGGAGCACCTGCTGATGAGCGAGCAGGAGCTCAAGACGGTGACGGCGCTGCGGCGGCGGCTGCTGGCGACGCCGCCGCATATGCAGATCGAGCAGTTGCTCTCGGCGATGAAGCGGTTCTCGACCAACGCGGTGCTGGTGGGCGCAGCGGGCGGGTGAGCGGGGGTGAGGGACGGGGTGGGAGCGTGGGAGCGCGGGAGCGGGCGGGGCTAGCGCCACAGCAGGCCGACGAGGGCGGCGGCGAGCATGATGGCCGGCGTGGCCCACTTGGTCCGGATGAGGATGATGGCGGCGAGCGCGCCGGCGGCGATGAGGATGGCGCGCAGCGAGGGCGTCCAGTCGGGGGCCAAGAGCGTGGCCCGGGCGAACTGCAGCGCGGTGGCGGCGATCAGACCGATGACCGCGGCGGTGACGCCGTCGAGCAGGGCGTGGAACGTCCGGTTGTCAACGAGATGCTCGATGGCGTCGTGCCCCAGCAGCGTGAAGGCGAAAGCCGGGGCGAAGATCGCGGCGGTGACGATGAGGGCGCCGGGGAGGCCGCCGGCCTGAAAGCCGACGAACGTCCCGAGGATGATCAGCGGGGCGGGGATGACGGCGCCGAGGGCGATGCCGTCGAGGAAGGCGCCGGGCGTCATCCAGGCGTGATTCTCCACCGCGTCGCGCCGCAGGAAGGGGATGGCGGTGTAGGCGCCGCCGAAGCTGAGGAGCCCGGCCCGCAGGCCCATGGCGAGGAGTTCGGTCCACGCGGCGCCGCCGGGGGAGGGGGAAATCGCGCTGGGTGGCGAAGCCGCCGCGGCGGGCGAGGGGCTGAGGCCGATGGGGAGGACGGCCCCGAGCTGGGCGAGGATGAGCGCCCCGACGGCGATGACGACCATGGGCGTGAAGATGGCGAGCACGAGCTTGAACCGCTCGGCGGAGCGCCACGCGGCGTAGGCGGCGCCGCCGGCGGTGAGGACGATGGCGAAGTGCGCGTCGATGAGCGTCAGCAGCGTCGCGACGATGGCGATGATCAGGAGCGGGGTGTCGCGCAGGGCCTGGGCGCCCAGGCGGTGCGTCGCGCGCAGGATCAGGGCGACCACGGCGGGCTGGCACCCGGCCATCGCGGCGGCGACGAGGGGGTGGATCCCCAGGCGCTGGTAGGCCCAGGCGAGTGCGAGCATGAGCGAGAAGCCCGGGAGCATGAAGCCCAGGCCGGCGAGGAGGCCGCCCAGTCGGCCGCGGCGGATCATGCCGAAATAGACGCAGAGCTCGTGGGCCTCGGGGCCGGGGAGGGCCTGGTAGACGGCGAGGACGCGGTTGAACTTGCGGGGATCGAGCCAGTGGAGCTCATCGACGAGTTCGCGCCGGATCATGGCGATCTGGGCGACGGGGCCGCCCCAGGCGAGGACGCCGAAGCGGAGAAATCGGGCGAAGATCGACCACAGGGTGTCGGCGGGTTGGGGCGGAGGGCCCGGGGGCGGCCCATCGCGGGCGAGGCGCGGTGTGAACGGTTTGCTCGTCACGGGCGAGCGTAGGGCGCCGGGGTGAGAATTCACCGGTACGATCGGGGCATGAGGACGAGCATCAAGCGTTGTATGGCACTGGTGTGGGCGGCGGCGGCTTTGCTGGGCGGCGCGGGCCCCGCGGCGGGGCAAACGGCTGAGCAAATCTGGTCGCGCAACTGTGCGTCGTGCCATCATGAGACGGGCAAGGGGGGCGGCGCGGGGACGCGGTCGCTGCTGACGCCGGAGTGGCTGGACGCGAAGCTCGACCGGCAGTTTTTCGAAGGGATCCGCAACGGGCGGGTGGAGGGCGGGATGCCGGCGTTCGGCGGGGCCCTCAACGACCGGCAGATCTGGTCGCTGGTGGTGCACCTGCGCGAGCTGCAACACCGGAGCTTCCGCGCGGCGGGGGGCGGGGCGAAGGCGGACAAGGCGGGGGTGTATCAATCCAAGCACGGGGCGTACCGGGTTGAGGCGGTGGTGCGGGATGGGCTGGATACGCCGTGGTCGGTCGACTTTTTGCCCACGGGCGAGATGCTGGTGGGGGAGCGGCCCGGGCCGGTGCGGGTGTTCAAGGACGGGAAGCTGAGCGCGCCTGTCAAGGGGCTGCCGAAGGTGCGGAACCAGGGGCAGGGCGGCA
Organism: uncultured Phycisphaeraceae bacterium; assembly: GCA_964611125.1. Taxonomy (GTDB): domain Bacteria; phylum Planctomycetota; class Phycisphaerae; order Phycisphaerales; family UBA1924; genus JAEUIX01. The sequence continues at coordinate 10,595 of CAZSZO010000022.1, forward strand.
TGATGGATGTCGCGGTGCACCCGGAGCATGCGAAGAACGGGTTCATCTTTCTGGCGTTTGCGGAGGCCGCGCAGGGCAGCAACAGGGGGATGACCAAGGTGGTCCGCGGGAAGCTGCAGGCGGAGGGTGACGGGTGGAGGTGGGGTGACCAGGTGACGATCTTCGAGGCCAAGCCCGAGCATTACAGCGGCGGGGACCTCCACTTCGGCTGCCGGATCGTCTTTGACCCAAAGGACCCGGGGATCCTGTACTTCGGGCTGGGCGAGCGCGGGAACGGCGAACTGGCCCAGGACCTCAAGCGGCCCAACGGGAAGATCCACCGGATGACGATCGACGGCAAGACCCCGGCGGACAACCCGTTTGTCGGGCGGCCCGGGGTGTATGAATCGATCTGGAGCTACGGGCACCGCAACCCGCAGGGGCTGGTGTTTGATCTGGCGGGCGGGCTTTGGGACACCGAGCACGGCCCGCGCGGCGGGGATGAGCTCAACTTCATCATGAAGGGGCGGAACTACGGGTGGCCGCGGGTCTGCTTCGGGATCAATTACAGCGATGAGCCTTTTCAGACGCCCTGGGCCGGTGACGAGGGGTTGCCTGAGAGCGAGCGGATCGTGATGCCGGTGCAGCGCTGGCTGCCGTCGATCGCGGCGTGCGGGCTGGACGTGGTGCGGGCGGGTCCGAAGGGGGAGGCGTTCCCGCAGTGGAAGGGCGACCTGGTGGCGGGGGGGCTGGCGGGGCAGACGGTGGAGCGGGTGCGCGTGTTGCCGGGGACCGGCGCCGGGGGCCCGGTCGTTGAGGAGCGGGAGGAGCTGGTGCATCGGCTGGGGCGGGTGCGTGATGTGGTGTGCGGGCCGGAGGGTGCGATCTACATCGTGTTCAATGACCCGGACAAGGTTGTGCGGCTGGTTCCGGCGAAGTGAGCGGAAGCATGGCGAGGCGGACCGGCGGATTCACGCTGATCGAGCTGCTGGTGGTCATCGCGATCATCGCGGTGCTGGTGGGCGTGCTGCTCCCGGCGCTGTCGGGGGCCCGCGAGGCGGGGCGGGCGGCGCAGTGTCTGTCGAATCATCGCCAGATGTTCCTGGCGTGCCGGGCGTATGCGGATGAGCACAAGGGCCTTGGCCCGGCGCTGGGGGAGCCGTACTCGGCGCCGCCCAACTGGGCGCTGGTGGTGCAGCAGGCGTCAGGGCGGGAGGGGAGCACGCCCGGGGAGCTGTACTCGGGGGCGTCGGTGCTGGTGTGCCCGACGGTGAAATCGGTCTACGGGCGCGACATGACGCGGACCTACGCGGCCAACGCGACGGGGCTGGCGGGGCTGAGCGGCGACCGGGCGAATTTCGACAACCCCGGGGCGCCGGCGCACGTGCGCTATGACCGCGTGGCGGCCCCGGGGCGAACGGCGGCGATCGTGGACTCGCAGATCGCAACGGTGAGCGGCGACGGCCCGCCGCCGACGCGCACGGCGAGCGTGCTGGACTTCCGGCAGGCTGAGCACGTGGCGGGCCGGCTGGGCAAGCTGCACGACCGGGGGAAGGCGTTCCAGGCGGCGATGTTCGACGGCTCGGCGTCGGTGCACCGGGGGGTGGAGGCGGGGTGGGAGAGCCCGCTGCCGTGACTGGGGGTGGTGGTGGGGGGGTGGGGGGTGGGGGGTGGGGGGTGGGGGGCGAACCGGCCCGGCCGTGGGAGCGTACCAGCTAACGAGCGTACCAGCTAACGCTTTGATGAACATCAAAGTGATAGGAGGACACATGCTTACGGTCTATCCCGCTGGTGAGCGCTTTGAGACGAGGGCCGGATGGCTGCACGGGCGGCACTCATTTTCGTTCGGGGAGCACTACGACCCGGCTCGGCTGGGGTTCCGGGCCCTGCGGGTGATCAATGACGATGTGGTGGCGCCGGGGACGGGCTTCGGGATGCACGGGCATCGCGATATGGAGATCATCACGGTGGTGCTGGAGGGGGAGCTTGAGCATCGCGACAGCCTGGGGCACGTGGGGCGGCTGCGGCCAGGCGAGGTCCAGGTGATGACGGCGGGAACGGGGATCCGCCACAGCGAGGTGAACGCCTCGCGGACGCAGCCCGTGCATCTGCTGCAGATCTGGATCACCCCCGACGGGCCGGGGCGGAAGCCGGGGTACGCGCAGAAGGCGTTCCCGGGCAACGGCGCGGCGGCGCAGGTCCGCCGGGTGGCGGGGCGCGAGGGGCTGGAGGAAGGTGGGGAAGTTGGGGGGAGTGGGGTCGATGGGGCGTTGCGGATCAACCAGGATGCCGATGTGCTGCTGATCGATCTGCTGCTTGGCGGCGTGGCCCGGCACGGGCTGCGGCCGGGGCGCGGGGCGTGGGTGCACGTCGCGACCGGCTCGGCGAAGGTGAACGGGCAGGCGCTCGTGGCGGGCGACGGCGCGGCCCTGGAGGGCGAGGCCGCGGTGGAGCTGGAGGGCGTGGGCGCGGGCCGGTCGCAGGTGCTGGTCTTCGACATGGCGTAGCGCCAGTGGGTCTGCCTCCTGGTCCGAGAAGGGGTGGGCGCGGCGGTCGCGCGCGCACCGAAATGGTCCGGCCAAAATGGACCATGGCGCATTGTGGATCACACGGGCTGCGCGCGGCGTGAATCACTGGGCGGATCGCTGTTTCGGCGCGCGGGCGCGGACCATTTCGGCACAAGGTGGGGAGGGCGGCCGAAGCGGGCCCGGCGGGGCGGCTTGGATCAGAAGTGCTGTGATTCAAGTGGTTTTCTGACGCATCGGGCGGGCGCCCCGACGCTGGCACGGCCTTCGCTTTAGCTCTTAAGCCTCTGCGGTCGCCTCGGCGACGAAAGGGCATGTCGTGTCTCCCACCAATCAGGTCATCGTGCTCTGCTACGAAGACCATGTGGAACCCGTCATCGCCCGATTGCTCCTGAAGCACCGCTGGACGCTGGTGGATGGAAGGAACGGCCCTCTGGCATTCAAGCAGATCGCGCTTCTTCGTCCTCCTGCGGTGGTGGTGGCGCCGGCGACGGGCGAGCCCGCAGTGGGCTTGGTTCGGCGGCTGGCCCAGCACTGGAACCGGGTTCCGATCCTGGCGGTTGGCCAGGGCGGAGGGGACTTGGAGTTGGTGATGCGACAAGCGGGCGCGGACTGCTTCCTGCCGAGCCCGATTGACGGTGAAGAGCTTGAGGCGGCCCTTGAGCTGATGGTTCCTGGAGGTACGAGAGAGGGAAGTCGCAAGGTCGCCGGCATCGGTCAAGGCGGCGACGTTGCGGAAGGATCGGGACCGTACTCGAGAAGATCGAGGCGAGCCCATTAGGAATTCGCGGGCCGGCGTGAGCGAGGGACCTGTGGTCCGTTGCTTGGAGCGAAGCCGGGAGCGGACAAGGCTGCGTGGGCCTTGGCGGATTGATTAAGATGGCCGGTCTCGGATGGCTGATCCCTGCGGGTCAGCGGCGTCCGCGAGCCGGGTGAGCACTGGGGCGGATAAAAACCGACACGACACTCCTTCCTCCCCCCGCCTTGGAGCTCGCCTGACTCCGGACGCCGCGAACCCGGTTGGATCACCCAACCGATAGCGGAAGACCCCTGGAGCCTCTTGACAAGAAAGGACTTGATCTGTCGCTTCGAGTCGTCGGCGGTTGTCCAAACAAGCACTGATTGACGGACGAAAAAACCGACACGACACTCCTTCCTCCCCACGTTCGGCGATTGGAGCGAGAGTGGGCTCCGCCGACGACTCGAAGCGACCGGGAAAGTCATTTCTTAGAACAGAGGAGAGTTCACGCCGGCCGGTTTGAGAGAGTAACGGACGGCGTGATGTTTGATTCGGTCGCTCGAAGGAGAGAGCGAGCGACCACGAGAGAGTACGGGAGACCGAGCGAGAGAGCGGTCTCCCGGTATACGCATTTCGGTTTGGGCCCCGCTGGAGGAGAGAGAGGGCTGCAAGCGCGCTGTCGGCGGAGTCCAGGACGGGCTCCGGGGCGGCTGCGTCCGCACCGGGCGGTCCCCGGTAGAGCATGGCGAGCACATCGTCGTGCGAGCGGCTTGACCGCCGCGCTTGGACAGGGGTGGGTGCATCATGCGATCGCTTTCAGGAATCCCGCGTGCGCGGGCTGCGTCGACCAACGCAGTCGAAGCGTCACCAACGCGCTACGGCGTTATTGCGGCCCTCACTGGGGGCGGCACGGTGCTCCGGCTGGTGACCGCCGTGGCGGTGCACAGTCGCGAGGCGTCGGCTCGGGTCACAGCGTTTAGCCCGGCGGCGGTTGGCAGCGGCCATCGGGCGAGACCGCCGCGTGGGGTTGGCCGGTCGACGCGCGAGTAGGGCGGTGTGCTGGGCGGCGTGCTGGGTGCGGAGGCGCGTCAAAAACCGCCAAGCACCGGCCAAGCACCAGCCAAGAACCGGACAGATACTTGACGATTCATCCGATCGGAAGAAGCGGACTTTCGCTCGCCCGACCCGAGAACGCGTGGTATGTTCTCGGGGTTCACGGAGAGCGGCGGGCGGCCAGTCCACACGGCCCACCGAATGAGAGAGAGAGTCTGCGTTCAACATCAGGTCTGGGGCTCTGCGCGGGGTTCGCGCGCGGGTTCTTGCAGGAGATTGGTGCAGTCAGCGTCACGGGCGCTGGCCACACCACGGGCTTAGGCTGAGTGCGGTTTGGTATTGCAGGTACAACAGGTTTTGACATCCTTCAACCCGCGGCGTCTCCCTCACCGGTCGCCGCGGGTTTTTCGTTGGCGCGGCGCGGGGGCGGGGGGCCAAGGATTGGGGGATGTCGTCAAACGTCGGGCGCATGTTGTGGGAGCGTGGCGGGCGGCGCGTGGCGGGCCGCGGCGCCCCGGCGGTGGCGCGAACTCAGGCGGGCCCTGGGGGCCCTGGGGGCTCTGGAGTGGCTCGGCGACCAGGCTGGTGGTCGCTGGGGCTGCCGCTGGGGCTCTCGCTGGCGGTGCATGCGGTGCTGGCGATGGTCGCGGGAACGGTGGCGTGGCGGTTGTCAGCGCCGGCGCCCGAACCGAGCGGAGGGGAGGCGTTTATCGCGACCGGGCCGATGATGGCTCAGAGCCGGGCGGGCGGGGCGGCGGCGGCGGCGGCGACGCCGCCTGCGGTGAGCCCCCGGGCTGAGTCCGGCGCAGGCGCAGCCAAGCTGACTGGGGGGGGCATGGGGGGCGGGCCGAGTGACGCGCCGGCACGACCAGGGGCTGGGGCGACGCCGGCGCCGCCCGCCGCGCGGCCAGCGGCGGGCGCGGCGGAGAGCGGGCTGTCGGCGTCGATGGGCGCCGCGGCCTCGGCGGGGGAGGTCACGTTCGCGGGGTTGTCGGCCCAGCGGGCGACCAGCGTGGCGTATGTGGTGGACGGCTCGGCGCCGATGGTCGGGGTGATGCCGCTGGTGCTGGCGGAGGTGCGGCGGTCGACGGCGGCGCTGCTGGCGACGCAGCAGTTTTCGGTGGTGGTCTTCCGCGAGGCGACGGACGGGGCGGGGTTGCAGGTGTTTTCGGGGAAGCTGGTGGATGCCTCGGCCCGTCAGCGCGGGCGCCTGGCGGATTGGCTGGCGGGGGTGGAGGCGAAGGGTCGGTCGAACCCGCTGGAGGGGCTGAAGGCGGCGCTGCGGCTGTCGCCAAGGCCGCAGGTGGTGTTTCTGCTGTCGCGGTCAATTGCGCGCTCGCATGGCGGGCAGTGGGAGAAGGGGAGGGAGGCGATTCTGCAGGAGCTCGATGAGCTCAATCCTGTGGACCCGGGGACGGGTCGGCGGAAGACGGTGATCAAGGCCGTGCAGTTTCTGGAGGCTGACCCGACGGGGACGATGCAGGCGATCGGCGAGGCGCACGGCGCGGGGAGGGCGGGGAATGGTGGTGGTGGGGGCGGGGGGGGCGGTGGCGGCGGTGGTTCGCCGGACTATCGGGTGCTGAAGGCGGAAGAGCTGCCGGCGGGTGGCGCGACCGGGGGCGGCGGCGGAGGTGCGGGGGGGGCTGGGGGGGGAGCGGGGGGTGGGCGACGATGACGGTGAGGCGCGCGATGGGAGTGATGCTGCTGGCGCTGGCCCCGGCCCTGGCGGTGACCGCGCCGGCCGAGGTGCTGACGTCGGGCGAGCGCCACGGGCCGGAGGGTGTGGTGGGCGTGGTGGGCGAAGCGAGCCGGGCGCTGGACGCGGCGAGCGAGGGCGGCGCTGACACGGCGCTGCTGGCGGGGTGCGCTGGGCGCGAGGAGGCGGCGCGGGTGGCCCAGGCGGCCCGCCAGGCGATCGAGGCGTGTGAGCGGGCCCGGCTGCGGGGCGAGCAGTCCGAGGGAGCGCGCCGGCCGGAGAGTGAGGGGCTGGCGCTGCTGGAGGGTCGGGCGCGGCTGCTTGGGGCGGCGGCCGCGAGCACGCGCGAGGAGCAGCGGCAGGGCGCCGCCAAGGCCGCGGAGTTGCTGGAGCCGGCGCGAATCGCGGCGGTGGCGCCTGAGGCGCTGCGGCGGGTTTCTCTGGCGGGGGCGATTTGGCTGTCGGGCGGGGTCGACGCCCGGCGCGACGAGGTGGAGGAGCTGCTGCTGGGTGTGCTCGATCTGCCGGTGGGCGACGACCCGGTGACGTCGGCTTCCAGGGGCGTGACGCTCGAGGCGCTCATGCTGCGGGCCCTGACGGCGACGGGGGCGAAGCGCGGGGAAGCGCTCGCGGAGCTGCAGCGCGCGGCGCTGGTCGGCGGTGGGGGGGGTGGGGGCGGTGGGGGGGCTGGCGGGCTGCGCGCCAGGGGCGAATTGCTGGCTGCGGGCGTGGCGGCCCGTGTGGGGATTGAGGAGCGGCGGCCGGTCGAGGCGGCGCTCGGCCCGCTGATGGAGCTGGCGACACGGAACTGGGGCTCCGGGGAGGGGTGGGCCGGGGCGCGGGCGCGCCAGCGGGTGGGCGGCGCGGTCGAGCGGGCCCGCGAGGCGGGGCTCAAGCCGACGGGCGCGATGGAGCTGATCTGGGCCGGCGAGGTGCTGGAGCGGGCCGAGGGCGGGCCGGGCGCGGCGGGACCGGCGCCGGCGAGCCTGGCGGAGGGCCGCGCGGCGGAGGGCGTGCTGCGGGCGATTGCGCGGGGCGAGCCGGGGCAGGCCGAGCGCGGTGGGCCTGGCGGAGGCCCGCACGCGGAGGCGCTCTGGACGCTGGGCGAAGCGCTGGAGCGGCGCGGCGACCAGGCGGGCGCCCGCGTGGTGTGGCTGGAACTGGAGCGGCGGGCGCCGGGTGATCCGCGGTCGCTGGAGGGGCTGCGGCGCGCGGCGCGGGGGCTGGCCCCGGGAAGCGTGGATGAGGCGCCGCTGCTGGAGGCGCTGATCCGGCGTCTGGGCGACCAGCCCGAGGGCGTGCGCTGGCGGATCGATCTGGCGCGGGCGCTGGGCGGTTCCGCGGCGCCGCGCGCGCGAGGGGCCGAAGCGCCCGGGCCGCCCCGCGATGTGGCGCGGGCCATGACGCTGCTGAGCGATGCGGCGGAGCTGGCGGGGCGGGGGCCCGAGCTCATCGGGGCCGTTGACCAGGCGGCGCAGGAGATCATCGCGGGGGCCGACCCGCGCGATGAGGCGGCGCTGCGGGCGGTGGTTGCGTATTGCGAGCGGCGGCGGAGCCCGCTGTTGCCCGAGGCCCAGTTGACGCTGGCGGCGCTGCTGGGCGAGCGCGAGGCGGACGCCGCGCGCGAGGAGGCGGTGCGGCTGCATCAGGCGGTCATCCGCGGGGCGGGGCAGGGTGGCGTCGAGCGGCGCGCGCGGGCGTCGATCGCGGCGGCCCGGGTGCTGGTGAAGCTCGGGCGGTCGAGCGAGGGGTTTGGTCTGCTGGCCAAACTCGCCAATGAGCTGGATGTCGGGCCGATGGCGCCGGGGCCGGCGCGCTCGGGTCAGTTCTGGCAGGTGTGGGCCGAGATGCTGGCGATGATGGGGGCTGACAACGCGCGGGGAGAGCGGAGCGAGCAGATCCGCCTGCGGATCCGTCAGTTGGAGACGATCGATGCGAGCCTGGGCGGGGGCGAGGGGGCGCGGAAGATCAGGGCGGTGGAGGAGACGCTGAGGCGGTAGCTTGGCGCGTGGTCAGGGCGTGTGCACGGGGACTCCGGCCGCGGCCAGGGCGTCGAGTGCGTCGCGCCACTCGAGGTAGCAATAGTCAATATCGTGGCGGTCGTGCAGGGCCCGCAGCTCGCCCATCAGGCGCTCCATCAGGTCCTGCTGCCACTCTTGGGCGGAGCGGTCGCAGAAGTAGACGCGGCAGGCGAGGGGCTTGAGGTCGTGCACTGAGCACAGGTTGCCCTGCTGGAACGGACAGCCGCCGGCGGCCCGCGCGGCGGCGATGGCGACCGTCGTCGGGACCTGCGGCAGAGCGAGCGAATCACGGGCGACGCCGGCGTTCTGGGGCGACGGCGGCGGGCTGAGGGCGCGATCGGCGACGCGGGTGAGGGTGTACGCGGCTTCGAGGCCCGTGACATAGAGCCGGTGGCCGAAGGCGTCGAAGTTGCAGCAGCGGCCCGAGGCCCAGCACGCGGGGCCGCGGGCGGCGATCTCCCGAGCGACCTGGGCGAAGAGCTGATCGAGTGCCGCGGCGACTTCGGGCCGGCGCGCCGCGGCGAACCAGGATGACGCGGCGGAGGGCATGGTGAGGGCGGGCGGGGGGCGGGGGGGGCGGGGGGGGCGGGGGGGGCGGGGGCGGTAGGGGAAGGAGTGACGGCGCCCGCAGCCGTTAGATCTTGAAGGCGTCGCGCTGGATGCGGATCTGCACGAGGGGGACGAGTTCGCCCTGATCGATGCCGGGGCAGGTCTTTTTGGCGGCTTCCCAGGCGGCGCGGGTCTTGAGCAGGCTGGGCCAGAAGGGCCAGGTGCGGCACTGCTTGGGGCGATCCTCGTAGACGCCGCAGACGGCCTTGCCGGGGATGGTGTCGCGATCGAGGAAGACGCAGTCGAAGCCGAAGGACGTCTTGCGCTCGGTGAGCGAGCGGCCTTCGTCGAGCATGTGGGTGTAGCGGTCGATGAACTGGGCCTTGGTCACGCCCAGGCGGCGGGCGAGCGCGGCGACCTCGTCATCGGAGACGAGCACGAACCCGGGGACGCCGGTGCAGCAGTTGCCGCACTGGGTGCACGCGAAGCGGAGGCCCTCGCCACGCTCGCGGGAATGGGGCTGGGCGAACCATTCATCGCCTGAGGAGAGCAGTTTGGCTTTGGCGCCGGTCATGGCGTGGGGGTGTCCGGTGCGGGGATGGGAGCGGGAGCGGGGGCGGGGGCGGGGGTCGGAGTGGTGGCCGGACTGGTGGCCGGGCTGGTGGCCGGAGTGGCGGTGTCGGGTGCGTCGATGAGCCGGGCCGCGGCGGCTTCCTGGGAGGCGAACTCGAGGACGAGGCGGTCGCCCGGGCGCGGCGGCACTCGTCCGGTGATCGCGGCGGCCTTCATGCTTACGTGAGAGATGGCGCCCTTTCCCTCGGCCTGCTGGGCATCGGTCTGCACGCGCAGGTCGATATCGGCGTCGCCCTGCCTGTAGCCATCGACGGCGACGACGGTGACGGCGGCGGAAGTGCGCACATCGCGGTCGGAGCCCGCGGGGCGGAGCAGGGTGGAGGAGAGGATCGCCAGGGCGCAGGAGAAGTAGATCACGATGCCGGTGACGTCGACGAGCGTGGCGACGAAGGGGGTGGAGCTGCCGGCGGGGTCGAACTTGAGCTTGCTCAGGATGAAGGGGAGCATGGCCCCCATGACGCTGCCCCAGATGACCACGCCCAGCAGCGACGCGGCGATGGTGCACCCGAGCAGCCCGTAGTGATCGATGACCTCGGGATCGTGGAACCAGCCCATCCAGCCGAAGAGCGAGATGCGGAAGAGCCCCATGGCGCCGATGAGCACGCCCAGCAGGGTGGCGACGATGAGCTCGCGGCGGAGGACGCGCCACCAGTCCCCGAGGCCGATTTCGCGCAGGCCCAGGGCCCGGATGACCAGCGTGCTGGCCTGCGAGCCGCTGTTGCCGCCCGAAGAGATGATGGCGGGGATGAACACGGCGAGGATCGCGGCCCGCTTGATCTCGTCCTCGAAGAACCCGATGGCGTTCGAGGTGAGCAATTCGCTCAGGAAGAGCAGGGCGAGCCAGGGAGCGCGCTTGCGGAAGAGGGCGCCGATCGACGCGGCCATATAGGGCTCGTCGAGGGCCTCCATGCCGCCCATCTTCTGCATGTCTTCGGTCGCCTTCTGGCGGGCGACGTCGGCGACATCGTCGTGGGTGACGATGCCCAGCAGGGCCCCGCGGGAATCGAGGACTGGCAGGGCGACGCGGTCGTACTTGGTGAGGGTCTCAACGGCCTCCTCCTGAGGCTGGTCGGCCCGGAGGGCGATGAACTGGCGGTTGAGCAGGCTCTCGACGGTGGCGTCGGGCTCGGCCATGATCAACTGGCGGAGCCGCAGGTCGTCGACCAGCACGCCGGTGTCGTCGATGACATAGACGACGTTGATGGTCTCTGCGTCGCGCCCGTGGCGGCGGATGTGCTCCAGGGCCCGGGCGACGGTCCACTCGGTGCGGATGCGGACGTAGTCGGGGGTCATCAGGCGCCCCACCGAGCGGGGCGGGTAGCCCAGGATCGCCTGGGTCTGCTTGCGGTCTTCCGGCGAGAGCGAGGCGACGATGCGGGCGGCGACCTGGTGGGGCAGCTCGTCGAGCAGGCGGGCCCGGTCGTCGACATCCATGGCCTCGACCAGGGCGGTGGCGCTCTTCTCGCCCAGGCGCTGGATGAGCTCTTCCTGTTTGGCGGGCTCGAGATAGGAGAAGACCATCGCGGCGTCGTCGCGGGGGAGGAAGCGGAAGGCGATGGCCGCGTGCTCGGGCTCGATGGAGGCGAGGATGTCGGCCACGTCGGCGGGCTGGAGGCCGTGGAGCGTCTCGCGCAGCTCGGCGTAGTTGCCGGCGACGATGAGCTCGTGCACTTCGGGCTCGATGAGCGCGACGGTGGGGTTCATGACACAGGCTCGGGGGCGGAGGGAGGCCGGAGCGGGCGGCCGCGGCGCGATGCAGACCAAGCCTACGGCGGCGGTGCGCCGAGTCACGCGCCGGAACGGCAAATTGACGGTTCACGCGGCGCGGGTCGGCGTGTGGCCGGAAAAGTGGTCGAACCGCTTCAGCGGCCGATGCCGATGATCCCGCCCAGGTCGGTCAGACCCAGCGGCTCGCGGGCGAAGAAGGGCTCGGCCGCCGCGGCGCCGATGCGTGAGCCGAGATAGGCGGCCTGCTGGCGGATCCAGTCGGGCACGGCGCGGTTGGCGGGGTTGGCCTCGAACTGCGAGCGGTAGGCGAGCACGGCGTGAGCCTTGCGCTCGACAACCGAGGAGATGTCGATCAGGAAGCTGGGCTGAGGGACGATCCGCAGGTGGGTGGCGTAGTAGTAGAACAGCCAGCGGGGGTAGAGCGGGGGGCGGCCCTGGTCGGCGGGCATCTGGGCCTTGGTGAGCTTGGCGTCGAAGCGGGCGTCCTCGGCGATGCGGGTGGTGGCGAGGTGGTCGGGGTGGGCGTCTTCGAAATACGGGACGAAGAGGACCTCGGCCTGCACCAACCGGATGACGCCGGCGACCTTATGGCGGGCCTCGATGGTGTGCTCGACCCGCCGGTTGGTGAGCCCGAGCTGGATCCGGCGGACGGGGTTGCCGGGCGGCGAGAGGGCCTCGGCGGCGAGGGCCGCCTCGCGGGCGCGCGTGACGGGGTCGCCAAAGGGCGTGGGCTCGCCGTCGGTCATGTCGAGGAGCGTGACGCGATGGCCCTGGGCGGCGAGCAGGGCGATGGCGCCGCCCATGCCGAGTTCCTGGTCGTCAGGATGGGGACCGATGACGAGGATGGAGGCCATAGTGGAGGTTAGGAGGACGGGGCGGAGCGCCGGAGCGGGCGCGCGAGCAGGCGGCGGCGGTCGCGACCTTTGCGCAAGAATCGCCGTTTGGGGGCTCAGGCGACCTGTTCGGGTTCGTCGAAGCGCGGTTCACAGGTTTCGCAGGGATCGTCGGTTGCGGGCCTGGGAGCCCCGAGGGCCCCGGCCTGGGCGCAGGGGTGGGCGCGGCGCGGCGAAAGGGTGTACCATGCCCGTATGGCTTCCGTGTGCTTTTACTTCCAGGTTCATCAGCCGTACCGCTTGCGGCGGTATTCGGTCTTTGACGCGGATCCGTTCTACTTCGATTCGCAGAAGAACGGCGACATCTGCCGCAAGATCGCTGAGAAGTGCTATCGCCCCGCGACGAGCCTGATTCTGGATCTGGTGAAGCGTCACAAAGGGCGGTTCAAGGTGTCGTACGCCATCACCGGCGTGTGCCTGGACCAGTGGGCGGAGTTCTGCCCTGACGTGATCGACATTTTCCGGCGCCTGGCCGACACGGGCTGCTGCGAGTTTTTGGGCGAGACGTATTACCACTCGCTGAGCTTTCTGTACAGCCGCGAGGAGTTCGCCGAGCAGGTGCAGCTGCACACGCGGAAGATCCAGGACCTGTTCGGGCAGACGCCGCGGGTTTTCCGGAACACGGAGCTGATCTTCAACAACGATCTGGCGCACTTCATCGCGGGGATGCCGGGCGACGACGGCAAGCCGCGCTGGCTGGGGAACATCTGCGAAGGGGCGGACCACCTGCTGGGGTACCGCTCGCCGAACTTCGTGTATCGCCCGCCGCACACGGGGCTGGGCCCGCACGGGAAGCCTTTCGGGCTGCTGCTGAAGAACTACCGGCTGAGCGACGACATCGCGTTCCGGTTCTCCAACCGCGGCTGGGCGGAGTGGCCGCTGTCGGCGGAGCGGTTTGCGGGGTGGGTGAACCAGATCAACGGCAACGGCTACATCTGCAATCTGTTCATGGATTACGAGACTTTCGGCGAGCACCAGTGGGCCGACACGGGGATCTTCAAGTTCCTCGAGGCCCTGCCGGAGAAGGTCTTCGACGTGAACCCTGGGCAGAACGATTTCTGCACGCCCAGCGAGGCCCTGATGAAGTTCGACCCCGTCGGCGAATATGACGTGCCGCACATGATCAGCTGGGCGGATACCGAGCGGGATCTCTCGGCGTGGCTGGGCAACGCCATGCAATCCAACGCGCTCAACGAGACCTACCGGCTGGAGCGGCACGTGAAGCAGCGGCTCAAGAAGGCCGCGGCGAGCGGCGACGAGCACCAGATCGCGCTGGCCCGCTACGCGCTCGAGGACTGGCGGAAGGTGACCACGAGCGACCACTTCTACTACATGTGCACGAAGTACTGGGCCGATGGCGATGTGCACAAGTACTTTTCGCCCTACGAGAGCCCGTACGACGCGTACATCAACTTCATGAACGTGCTGGACAACCTGCGGAGCCGGGCCAACGCGTAGCGGGCGGCCGTGCGGGCGGCGCCTGGCGCGGCCCACAGCGCGGTAGCGCGCGTTCCTGAGCGAGGTTGGACCTATCCGCTGGGCCGCAGCTTCGCCAGCAGCCGCTCGCGGGCGGTCTTGGCGTCGGCCTTGCCGCCGGCGAGCTTCATGACGCCGCCCACCAGCCGGCCGAGCGCGGCGTCCTTCCCCGCCCGCACATCGTCGGCGGCCTTGGCGTTTTCGCTGATGGCCTGATCGATCCACGCCTCCATGGCGCCTTCATCGCGGACGGTCAGCAGCCCGCGGGCCTGGGCGAGGGCCAGCGCGTCGGCCTCGCGGTGCTCAGGCGCGCACAGCAGGCCGAAGAGCAGGTCGGCGTTGGCGGGATTGATGGCGTCGTCTTCGCGCAGCTTGGCGAGGGCCCCGACTTGCGCGGGGGTGGCGCCGAGGTCAGAGATCAACGTGGGGGCGCCGGGGGGGGCGCCGGCGGGCGTCTCGGAGCCGCCTGCGGTCGTCGCGGCGAGCTCATTGGCCCGGCGGGCGCCCGACTGCAGGAGCAGGTTGGCCACCGCCTTGCCGGCGCGGTCGTCGGGGACGCCAAGCTTGACGGCCTGGATGATCGCGGCTTCGTAGAAGAGGCAGACCTCACGTTCTTCGACGAGGGCCGCGGCCTCCTTGGGGCCCAGGCCGTAGGTTTCCCGGTAGCGGCGCAGCCGCTGCAGCGGCGGCGCGGGGAGGGAGCGGGCGATCTCGTCGACCCACGCGCGGTCGATGCGGACGGGGAGCAGGTCGGGATCAGGGAAGTAGCGGTAGTCGTGGGCGTCTTCCTTTTCGCGCTGCACGAACGTGCGCTGGGCCTGTTCGTCCCAGCCGCGGGTCTGTTTGGCGCCGGGGCCCATGACCCGCCCGTCCTGGCGCCAGCGGGCGGGCTGCTCGCGGAGTTCGTGCTCGATGGCGCCGCGGACGGCGCGGTAGGAGTTGAGGTTTTTGACCTCGACGATGGGGGTGCGGACGGTGTGGCCGTCAGCCAGGGTGAGCAGGCAGTTGATGTTGGGTTCAAAGCGGATGTGGCCCTTCTGCAGGATCCCCTCGCTGACGCCCAGGAAGCGGACCAGGCTGCGGAGCAGCTGGCAGAAGAGCACGACTTCATCAGCGGTGGTGAAGTCGGGCTGGGTCACGATTTCCAGGAGCGGGGCGCCCGCGCGGTTGTAGTCGACGATCGAGAAGTCGATGGTCCCGCCGCCTGGGGCCTCGTGCAGGAGTTTGCCAGCGTCTTCTTCGAGGTGGGCCCGGATGATGCCGATGCGCCGGCCGATTCCGCCGCCGGCTTCCCAGTCGATCGCGACGGGGCCGCCGCCGGGCGTCTGGCGGGCCGCGGGCGTGGGCAGGTCGAAGGCGCCGTCGAAGCAGAGCGGCAGGTCGTACTGGCTGATCTGATAGCCCTTGGGCAGATCCGGGTAGAAATAGCTCTTGCGGTCCCAGCGGGTGACCTGGGCGATCGAGCACTGCAGGGCCAGGCCGACGCGGATGGCCATCTCCACCGCCGAGCGGTTCACCACGGGCAGGGCGCCGGGCAGGGCGAGCACGACCGGATCGATGCAGGTGTTGGGCCCGTGCAGGGCTGCGCCCGGCGCGGCGGGCGAAGGGGCCCGCGAGAACATCTTGGTGGCGGTCGCCAGCTCAACGTGAATCTCGAGGCCGACCATGAGCTGAACGGAGGCCACGGGGGGGGGCACGGCGGGCACAGCGGAGGACCCAGACTGGGGCGTGGGAAGCATGGATGGCAGGATAGTGGACCGATGGGCCGGCCCGGGAGTGGGAGGTAGGGCAGGTGGGGACGGGGGCGGGCTTGGGGGTGAGTGGGCTTATGGGGCGGGCGAACGCGGAAGCTGGGCGAGCCGTATCAGCTTGGTGCGGCCCGGCCGGGTCGCGTACGGGAGGGATTCAGGAACTCGATTCCGGGTCTGGCCCTGAAATGGCGGGCATGGCGTATCGTTAGACGGTGTGTTCAGCCGCGGCGGCGAGGCGCCAAGCCTCCGGCGCGGCGCACCGAAAGGAAGATCAATGTCCAGTCCGCGAATTCCATCGCGCCGGGTCAGTGTGTGTTCTGGCGTCTGCTCTGGCCTAGGGGACCGCCGGGGGGCCCGCAATGGGGCTCGGAGGGGGGCTCGCAGGGGGGCTCGCCGCGGCTTCACGATGCTCGAGATGATGCTGGTGGTGGTGATCATGGGCATCCTGGCGAGCGTGGCGATCTACAACATGGCGGGGGCCTCGAACTCGGCCCGCATCTCGGCGACCAGGGCCCAGTTGCGGACCATCATGGCCGCGATCCAGACCTACCAGGGCCAGTATGCCTCGCCTCCGCCCGATCTGGTGGTGCTGACCGACCCGAGCCGCGGGCTGCTGCAGAAGTCGGCCCTGAAGGACGGGTGGAAGGAGTTCTACGTGTACTCGCCGGTGGGTTCGTCCAACGACCCCAACCACGGCTTTGACCTCTACAGCAAAGGCCCTGACAAGCTGCCGATGACCACTGATGACATCGACGGCTGGCTGGTGATCGAAGAGTGAGCCCCTAGGCACCTGGAGACGCCCGTGAAGTCCGTCGGCGCGCGCAAGATTTCGGCTCGGACCGGACATGGCCGACCCCACCAATTAGTGCGGTCGGGGCGGTCGGGGCGGGGGCATCGCGGCGTCACACTGCTGGAGGTGGTGCTCGCGACGGCGCTGCTCGCGTTGCTCGCGGCGTCGCTGGCCAGCACGGTGGGTTTCGCCAACCGCTCCGAGGTGCTGCGCTACAAGCGGCTGGCGGCCTACGAGGTGGCCAACGAGCGGCTCTTGCGGCATATCGATCAGGAGTTCAACACCAACCTCGATCCCGCGCAGCCGGTGGCGTACGAGGGGCTCAGGTTTTCCTATGACATTTTCATGGAGCGGACGACCGTTGAGCAGCCGGGCGAGGTGAAGAGCAACAACAACTTCGCCGAGGGGTTGCGGCTTGTGCGCATCCGTGTCTACGAGCTGGCGGCGCCGTACCCCGGCGCGACGGAGGTGCGCGGGCCGCTGCTGGCGGAGCTGGTGCGGCCCAACCACATGCTGATGGCGACCTTCCGCAACCCCGATGCGATGCAGCGGAACGTGCTGGACCCCAAGTGGCTGGGCAACCTCAAGGGCCTCTCTCCGGGGACTGGCGGGGACCGATGAGCGAGCCCCTGCGGCGAGTGCGCGCCCGGCGAGGCGGCTTCCGGCCGGGCGGCCCGGGCCGGCGCGGATTCTCGATGATCGAGCTGATCCTCGCGGCGGTGCTGGGCGTGCTGGTGCTCGCGGCGTGCTGGGGCCTGATGTCGGTGACGCGGGCCAGCGAAAAGCGCTCGCAGTTGCGGGCCGACGGACTGCGCGAACTCGCCCAGATGCACGAGACGCTCTCCAGGGTTTTCCGCACGCTGGTGATGCTGGATCGCGACCGTACCCCGAGGGCGCGGGCCGGGGGCGCGGCTGGCGCGGCGGGTGGGGCAGGAGCGGGGGCGGGCGGAGCTGCGGAGCGGGTTGGAGCGGGGGGTGCGGGGGGTTCGGGGGGTGCGGGAGCGCGCGAGCGGTCGGGGGCGGGCGGCCGGGGTGGTGGCGGGGGGGGTGCTGGGAATGGCGGCAGCGGCGGCAAGGGTGCAGGGGAGGCCATGGATGATCCGGACAACCTGAGCGCCAGCGAGCGGCTCCGGGGACCGGTGGTGCTGCCGCGACTGGTGATGGAGGGCGACCCGAGCGGCGCGCAGCCGCCGAGGCTGGAGCTGGTGACGGCGAGCGCGCCGCTGACGATCAAGGCCCGCGGCGCGGCGCCGTCGTTCACGCCGGCGGAGAACGGCGGGGGCGTGCGCGGCTCCTTTGAGCTGGTGGCCGGGCGGCGCGAGGGGACGTTTGACCTGATCTTCCGGGCTTTCGACCTTGAAAGCGGGCCTGACAGTGAACGCGAGACGATCGGCGAGGCGGTGGTGGCCAAGGGCCTCACGCGGGTGAAGTACACGATGTTCAAGACCCGGGGCAAGAGGGAAGAGGAATCGAAGGAGCTTGCCGAAATTGAGCCGACGCCGGCCTTCGACTGGGCCAGTCTGCCCGCTGATGGAGACGCCGCGTGGCAGACGATCCCGGCGGCTCGAACGTTCGAGCAGCTTCCGGCCTATATGGTGGTGGAGGCCGAGACCTGGCAGGGCCCGCGGGCCCGCTGGACGTTTGAGGTGAAGTGGATCGTGTCGCGCGATATCCGCAGCAAGCCTGCGGGTTCGGGTGGCGGGGGTGCTGGTGGCGGCGGTTCGGGTGGTGCGGGCGGTGGGGGCGGTGGGGGGGCGGGAGATGGCGGTGGTGGGGGCCGGCCCGCTGGGGATGGAGGGGCCAAGTGAAGCACGTGAAGCGAAGCCAAGTTGCGAAGGGGCCGGGCCGGGCGCGCGGGTACGCGTTGATGGTCGTGCTGCTGCTGTCGATCGTCGGGGTGATCTCGGCGACGATGATTCTGGAGCAGCAGGGTGTGCAGCGGCTGGCTGAGGAGCGGTCGGTCGAGGCGTACCGGGCTCATCACGAGCAGCAGGGCTTGTCAGAAGTGATCGAGATGTGGTGGCTGCGGATGGGGAAGCCGCCGGCCCTGATCGGCGATGCGCCGGTGGCGCTGTACATCCGCGGGGAGCACGGGGAGGAATACCGCATCGAGATGAGCGACGCCCAGGGGCGCGTGCTTGAGAACGCCGATCTGGCGACCGATCCGGTGTCGGGCGAGATCTTCGCACGCGTCGCCGGGCGGTTGAAGGGCGAGCGTGAGTCGGCCCGGTTCCTGCGCCGGCACGGTCCGCCGCTGGTGAATGTGAACGCGGCGGCGCGCGAGGTGCTGACGGCCCTGGCCGAGGAGGTCGAGCCGCGCGGCCCGGCGGGGGTCTTCGCCGACGCGGTGATCCGCACGCGTGAGGACAAGCAGAAGGTGGACCCTGCGGGCCTGCGGCGGATCATCACCGAGGCGGGGTTCAAGGAGCGGGCGACGATCGACACGCTGGCGGGGTTGTTCACGACGGAGTCTTCACTGCGGCGGGTGGAGGTGTTGTCGCGCGATCCGGTGCGGAAGCTGATCCGGCATCATGAGGGGCTGCTCGTGGGCGCGGGACCGGGCGGCGCCGGGGCAGGGGGCGCGGGGCTTGCGGGGACGGGCAGTTCGCAGCCGTGGGCGTTTCTGACGTGGGAGCGGAAGAACGAAGAGGATTCCGGGCAGGATCTTGGGGTCCCGAGGCGTTAAGCCGACGGGGATGGGGCGCCGGTGGAACGGGCCGTCGCCGGGGCGGCGGGGAGCGAATAATCCCGCGCTCGCGTCGTGGAGATATTGCGCATGCACAAAGCCCAGACTCGTCAATGGATCAAGCGCGCCCAGATCGGCGCGGTCGTGCTGCTGCTGGCGGCTGGGGCCATGGCGGTGATGCCGGGCTCGTGGACGGGCGCCGGGGCGCCGGCGGCCCCGCGCATCTCCAAACCGCGGCAGGTCGCCTCGAGCGCGACCGCCTTCGCGGTCAATACCGCTGAGCTGGCCGGCCGGTTGGCGAACATCTCGATGCCGATGCCCAAGGACAAGCCGCCGCCGCCCCCGCCTCCTCCGCCGCCGGCGCCCACCGACCAGCCGCACGAGGAGCCCAGCCCGGTGACGGCGTGGGAGTACATCGGCGGCATCATCGGCCCGTCGCTCCGCAAGGCGGTGGTCACCGTCGCGGGCGACAAGCGGATGGTCTCCGAAGGCGACGTGGTGGCCGATGCGAAGGTGCTGGCGATCACGAGCGACTTCATCGTGCTTGATGAGAAGGGCGAGGAGCGGCGGATCGACCGCAAGCAGAAGACCGATCGGCTGGCCATGTCAGGCGGCGGAAGCGCCATCGCCGCCGGCAAGAACGGCAAGAGCGCGGCCGGCGCCGGGGCTGGCGGGGCGGGCGCAGCCGGGGCCGGGAGCGGGATGGATGCGGCGGCCGTCGCCGCGGCGGCGGCGCGGGCGCGAGCCGGGGGTCCGACGGGGGCCGCGGCGATGGACCCGCGCCTGCGGAAGCTGGCCAAAGACCGGATGGACAAAGAGGTGAAGGGCGCCGCGCCGGGCGAGGGCATCGAGCCGATGAACGACAAGACGCGCCGGATCTTCGCGGAGATCATGCGGACCAACGGCGGCGTGCCGCCGTCGCCGGAGATGCTCGCCAAGTATGGCCTGGGGCGGATCGAGCCCAACGACGATGACATGGCGATCATCCACGGGCTGATCGAGGAGCAGGCGGGGCACTGACCCCGGCGGCCCACATGAGCGGCGTCTATTGCTACATCCAGCGCGGCGGGGGCGGGTCGGTCATTCGCGGGCTGCGGCTCGTCGATCGCCGCCAGGCCAGGGAATGGACGCCCGGCGGCGGCGGCGAGGGTTCGCTGCGATCCGGGCCGGAGCACGACCAGGAGAACATCCTCGCGGCGGCGCGCTGGATCGCGCAGCAGTTCGCCCAGGCGCCGGGCTCGCCCAAGAGCCGCGGGCTGACGATCTGCCTGGATGTCGACGGCGGGCGCTGCGCCTGGCTCAGCCCCGCTTCGGCCGACGCCGAGGCGGTGCGTGCGGCTGCGCTGGCCGCGGCGGCGGGGGCCGCCGGTGTGGTCGGCGGCGGCGGGTCAAGCCCGAGCCCTGATGAGCCGGGCTCGGTGGGCCCGGGCATGGGGGCGGTGTGGTCGAGTGAATTTGGCGAAGTGGGGCTTGATCTTTCGGTGCAGGGTCTCGACGGGCTGGAGCCGGCGGGCACGAACGGGCCGGCGCTGCCTCGGACGCGCCTGGCGGCGCTGGCGGTGCCCGATGTGCCGGTGCGGGTGCTGCTGGATGAACTCGACCGCCTGGGCGTCGAGGTGCGGGCCGTCACCACCCTGTGGCACCTGCTGGCCAGCGCGTGGGACCCGGCCCAGGCCGAGGCCCACTCGGCGGGCGTGCTGGGCGCCGCGGGCAATGGGCGCAAGGACTCCGCGGTGATCTCCACGAGCGAGCCGGTCTCGGCCGTGGTGCTGCTGGACCCGGCGGGGCGGCTGTGCTGGGCGTGGTCACGGGGCGGGCGGCTGATCGCGGCGGGGTCGCAGCGGCTGCGGACGCTTGAACTGGCGAAGGCCGCGCCGTCGATGCCGATGGGCGACGACGAAGTCCTGACCGGGGCCCGTCGGCTGGCGGGCGTCGACGCGCTGCCCGGTGTTGCCGGCGGCGGTGGGGCAGGCGGCGCCGGGAGAGTGGGCGGGGTGGGGGGATCGGGCGGTGCGACCATGGGCGGCGAGACCTCGCTGATGCTCGAGGTCAGCCGGTTCGATGCGGGTCGGGTCACCGGTGAGTGGCTGGCCTGGGCGGCCCAGCTCGGGGTGGCGCCAGCCCGGATCGTCTGCCTCGGGCCCGACCAGATTGTCGCCACCGGCCTGGGCGATGGCGCGGGTCTCGCGGCGGTGGGGCAGGCGCTCACCCGGTCGTGGCCGGGCGCGGGCGCCGCGGCGATCGAGCACGATGACCCGGTGCTGGCGACGCTCGGGAGGCTCGCGGGAAGCGACGCTGACGGGCCCGACGCTGAGTCGGCCGAGGCCGACGGCGGGCGGATGCTGATGGAGTTGTCTTCACGCCCCGGGAAGCTGAGCCGGGCGATGCATTGGTGGCTGGCGCTGTGCGGGCTCGGGGGCGCGGCGGCCCTGTGCGTGCTGGCCTGGCGGCTGGAGGCCGGAGTCACCGAGACCCGCGACCAGGCGAAGCTCGCCATCGCCCAGCGCGGCGAGCTGTTCAAGAGCGTGGAGAAGCTCTTTCCCAGGCTCGCCGACAAGCCCAATCCCGTGGGCGATTTGGCCGTGGGCCTGAAGGAACTGGCCAAGAACCGCGACGATGTGACCCCCGAGTACCCCGTTCTGCCGGCCCTTGAGCGGGTTATCGCCGCGGCGGGGCAGATTCCGGGGCTGCACCTCAAGCAGTTCAGCGCCTCGGCGCCGCCGTCGGGGATCTCGGCGGAGTTCGTGGCGCCCGACGCCGAGCCGGGCGGGCGGCTGCTCGACGCGCTGCGTCAGGATTCGAGCCCGCTGCCCGGGGGCGTGCGGGTGCGGTGGGATGGCGACACCGCGCCGACGACGGTGCCGGTGACGGGCATGGCCGACCCGCAGCGCATCTTCAAGCTGCGCGGGACGTGGGTGGACGCGCGCCCGGGCGAGGGGGCGGGTTCGACGGCGAGGGGGTCAGCGGCCGCGCCAGGTGCGGGCGCGACGGGCGCCGCGGGCCCGGTGAGCGGAGAGGGGCCCGCCGCCGCGCCGGCCCCGGGCGGGGCGACGCCGGGTAAGCCGGCGCAAAGCCCGGTCCCCGAGAAAGTCCCTGAGACGGCTCCGGAGGGCCAGCCGAAGGCCCCGCCCGTTCCGCCCATGAAGACGCCGACCGAGAAGCCGGCCCGCGAGGCGAAGGAGGGCCCATGAGCGAGGTGACGACCCCCAGTGCGAGCGCCGCCGAGGCCCGCCTGCTGCTCGCCGACTTTGCGGCGCGGGCGGAGCGGCGGAACAAGCCGCGGCTGCTGCTGGTGCTTTCGGGTCTGGTGGTGCTTGCGGCCGGGGGCTGGGTGGGCAAGGCGTGGTGGTCGAGCTCGGCCGCGGCGGATGCGGCGCTGCGCGAGCAGGTGCTGACGGCCCAGATCCGGGCGGGGATCGAGGCGTATCAGGCCGAGCTGAAGGGGCAGGAGGAGGCGCTGGGCAAGGACGCGCTCAAGCCCAATCCGCAGGTGCAGTCGGTCATCGAGCGTTTCGCGCGCGAGTCGGGGCTGCCCAGCGTGTCGATCACCGTGGGGACCGACGGCCGCCTGCAGGGCAAGAACCTGCTCCGCAAGACTTACGTCTACGACTTCCGGAGCGGCGCCCCGCAGGAGGCGGATCTGCTTCTGAAGTGGATCGACCGGGTGGTGAAAGAGATCCCCGGGACCGAGCTCTCGGGCCTTGAGAACTTCGAGCCCGGGACCCGCACCGTTGACGACAAGGCGAGATGGAAGGGGCGGATCACGTTCACCCGCCTGCAGCGCAAGGAAAAGTGACCAGATCGACCGCCCTCGGGCGGGTGGAAGGCCCAGGCATGAGCACCGGTTTGCAGAAATGTTGGCTCCTGACGCCGGTCGCGGGCGGGTTTGCCCTCGCCTTGGCCCTCGCCCTGGCCCTCCCCGGCTGCGGGCCCAAGACCATCACCGTCGGCCCCGGCGACGCGTTCGAGCGGCTGGGCGCGGCGTCGCGGCTCGCCACCGAGGCCCAGGCCGCCGAGGAAGCCGGCGACACGGACAAGGCCATCCGCCTGTACCGTGAGGCCTGCCAGACCTACCCCGATTTCCACCCTGCCTGGAATAACTTGGGCGTGCTGCTGAACGAAAAGGGCCAGGCCCTGCAGGCTGTGGACGCCTTCAAGCGGGCCGCCGACGGCTCGCCCCAGGACCCCCGTCCGCTGGCCAACATCGGGCTGATCTACAAGGCCTCTGGTTGGGAGAAGGCCGCGGCGGACTTTTTCGCGCAGGCCCTGGAGCGTGATGACTCCTACGTGCCGGCCCTGCGGGAATCGATCTGGATCGATGTGCACCGCGACACGATCACCGAAGTCACCCAGCAGCGCGTCAACCGGGTGCTGCTGCTGGAGACCGACGAGCGATGGCTCAACGAGCTCCGCCGCTACAAGCTGCAGATCGATGAGCGGCTGCTCTCGCAGCCGGTCGTGATCCGCCCGGGCGCACCAAGTCGCGGGCCGGCCGAGGCGCCCCCCATGGCGCCTGATGGCGGGTCCGAGAGCTCGCCGCCGCCCTCAGGCCCCAGCGGCGGCTGAAGCCCCCGGCCATGCCTTGGCCCGTGTCCAAGTTCCGCTGGTGAAACCGCTGATCCGGTGTAGACTCTTAACGTTGTCGCCGCCGGCCAGGAAGGTTTTTGTCTGGGTTTGTGTGGCCTGCCAGGGCGGGGGTCGGCGGCGGTTCACCTGATTTCTCGTGGCGGCGGAGGGGATTCATGCGCGCGATGTCGCTCGACCGGTCTTGCTGCTTCTCTCGGCCCGCCCACCGGCTGGCGCTGCTCGCCCTTGCGGGCGGGCTTGCGGGGGGGCTTGTGGCGTCAGGCGCCAAGGCCCAGGATTCGGTTTCGACCAGCTCCGGCCTTCCGGGCGACGCTCCGAGCGCCTATTCCACCGGCGAGCAGGTCAACAACTACGTTGTCGATCTTTCCGGCAAGCGGAGCTCGTGGGGCAAGCCTTACCTGGTCGGGCCGGCCATCAAATCCTCGGCGGGGGCCGGGTTCTTCAACCACCTTATCGCCGCGCAGGCGGTCAGCAACCGCTTCACCAGCGGGGCGTTTCTGCGGGGCGGCTACGACGCGTGGCGCGCGCCCGGTCAGGGCGTGAACGCCATCACCAACGGCGCGCCGGTTGATGACGGCTCGGGCCGGTACGGCCCGCGTCCGACGGCGGGCCTGTCGGGCCAGCATTTCGGCGCCGCGTTCATGGAGTTCGCCGGCGGGCCCAACACGGTCTTCGGCGACGGCGATGATGAGCAGAACATCATCGTCGGCGTGATGGGGTTTGAGCCCGGCGCACCGCAGCGCCTGTACGTCTCGCGGATCGTCGCGGCGGTCAACAAGCCCTCCGCCGCGGCGGGCCTCACCGGCACCGCGTCGCTCGGTCTGGGTGGGGTTGACAACGGCGGGGTGGTGCACATCCTGGCGGACAACTTCGGCATGAGCAGCGCCAGCTCGATCCCCGACAAGCGGCTGATTCGCGTCGCGGCGGCGTCCCGCGGGGGCGGCCTCAACCAGCTCAGCTCCAGCGGCGCCACCGACAGCGCGGCGACGCGCACGGTGCAGTCGGGCTCGATCACCCAGACCACGCCGACCATCATCCCCGGCGCCGTCGCGGGGCGGCCGATCATGCTGGGGATGGACTTCGCCGGCAATTACCTCTTCGAGGGCGCCCCGAACGCGCTCTCGGCGACCTCGACCCAGCTCACGTCGCTCGAGTCGCCCCGCGGGCCGATCTCGTTCACCTCGCCGGCGTTCTCCCGCACGAATGTGAGCGGGACCGGGCTGGGTGTCTCGGCGGTGCTCAGCCGGGGCCTGGGCTCCAGCCGCACCCGCTCGATCAGCCTGTGGGGTGTGCGGTCGAACGGCGACGTCGACGGCAAGCTGCGGGTCGACCTGCCGGTGACGGTCGGCCAGATTATTGACCCGCGCGACGGCTTCAACCCCGGCGTCGTGTGGGGCTCGCTGGCGAACCAGGAGTTCACCAACTACGCCAGCCAGGTCAGCTTCCGCGGGGCCAACGGGCCTGTCGCCCTCGGCGTGCTGCCGGGGGGCGATCTGCTGGTGGCCGCGACCGTCGCCGCCACGGGCTCGGCCAGCGCCCTGCCGCAGAGCATGGACAACTACATCGCCGTCGCGCGGGTCAGCGCCGCCACCGGCGTCGCGACGTGGACGATCGCGGCTCACACCGGCGATGCGGGCGGCGCGGCGGGCGGACTGAGCAAAGTGATCCTGGGCGATAGCGGCGCCGACGGTCTCCCCGGCACCGGCGATGCGGGCGAGGGCGACGGCCAGGTCGACCGCGGGCCCGGGGCGTTCATCGGCCGGCTGGCGCGGGCCAGCGAGGTCACGCCCGGCGTCGTGAGCGGGCCGTCGATCTCCTCGCCGGCGATGGACCGGTACGGGAATCTGTACTTCCTGGCCTCGGCCGCGCTGCGGAACGGGCCGCCCCCGGGCGGAGGCGGTGGGCTGCGCTTCACCACGGTTCTGGTGCGGGCCAACTACGACGAGGCGTCGGGCGGGTATGAACTCGAGCAGCTTGCCGAGGTGGGCGACGTGATTGCGGGCCAGAACAGCACGCGCAACTACCAGATTCAGTTCATGGGCGCCGCGGACGGCGACTCGGCCGATTCGGGGGCAATCTGGTCGGGCAACATTGTGCAGGACCTCAGCGCCGCCGCCGACCCGGCGCGCATCGGCTACGGCGACCAGATGTCGCTGGGCGCCTTGGTGGTGCGGTGCAAGATCGTCTATGACATCAATGGCGACGGGACCTTCGCCGACCCGACCGTTTCGGGCAACACGGGTTCGCCCGACCAGGGGTACAACGTCGCGATGGTCGTGCTGCCCGAGCCGCCGCCAGCGGGGAACCCGGCGGACTTCAACGGCGACGGCATCGTCGATCCTGACGACCTCAGCGACTACATCGCCGCGTTCTTCGCCCTGCCCCCTGACGGCCGCGCCGACTTCAACGGCGACGGGGTGATCGATCCCGATGACCTGAGCGATTACATCTCGGCGTTTTTCGGGTGAGGCGTGCCGCCGCGGGCCCGTGTGAGCCGGCCTGAGGAGGCCTTGGGGGGCCTTCGGCGTACCGGAGGTCGCTTTGCGCACGCTGCGCCCTTGGCGCGGGCCTCTGGAGTGCAGGGAGCGCTGTGGTATCGCGGAAGGCGTAGGACACGACCCATGTGGCCACTTGGCCGCGCACTGATCGCCCGTTGGCCGCGCGTTCGTCGGGCGACGGACGCGCCTCGGACGCGAGTCGATGCCGCGCATTGACGGCGCATTTGATCGCCCACGCGCCGATCTTGCGGCGACCTGGCGGCTTCATCGCCCGTTCAGAGGGGCCAGCTAAGTCCCCTAGTTAGGTTGTACCGGTGATCGCGGTCGGCTTAGACGGAGGTGTACTTGCCGCGTTCCTGGCGCTTGAACATCTTCTTGTTGAGCAGGGCCGCGTTCACCATGGTGCGGAAGTTGGGCGAGGTGGTGCGGTAGCCGGCCTGCTGGACGGCCTCGGCGGCCTCGGTGACGCCCATGACCTTGCCCTTGAGCAGGTTGTGCAGCGCGTCGACCAGGCTGTTCTCGTTGCGGGCCCGGGTGCGGGCGCCCTGACCCTTGCCGCCGCCGCTGGGGCCGCCATGAGCGTGGATCTCTTCGTCGAGGGCCTCGATCTTCTTGACGAGCTTGGCCCGCTTGCGCTCCAGCTTGGTGACATTACGGGCCCGCTTGGCGATCTCACGCTGAAGGTCAGCGAGAGAGAGACCCGAAACCCCGCCCCGACGTGAACGTGTGGCAACTCCCGACATCGAACCCTCCAGTGAAAAGGAGACCTGAACCAACCCCGAGCACGATCCGCTTTCGAGCCGCCGGGTGTGAAAGCAACCGGGAAGCGCCGCGAACTCGTGATCGACGGGGGCGGATCATGGCCCCATCTCGTGAAACAACACGAGTGCATCATAACCCGCTTGTTAAGTTGTTTCAACGTGGGAGTGAGCTTCCGCGGCATCTTGTACAAACAAAGACCGAATATCTTTCGCCTGATCCGGTGTGCTCGCGGGGGTTACCTCCGCTGCGCTCGGCCAGCGCGGCGGGATGAACGCCTCCATCGTGCAATGAGCGGCCCCGTGGGCCGTACACTCACAGCCACGGAGCCCAGGCTTGAGTCGTGCGCCAGCCAGCCAGACGCCCTATCTCGTCATCGCCGCGAAAGTCGGCGGGGGACGCGCCATTTCCGTGCGCTCGGCCCGCAACCGTCCGGCGCTCGCTGAGTCGCTGCGCCGCGACCGCCTGCGGCTGGTGACGGCCTATCCGCTCCCCGCCTGGGCGGCCGGGGCGGGGAGCGAGACGACCCTCAAGCTGGCTGACCACGCCGTGCTCAATGACCAGCTTTTCCAGCTCCTTTCGCGGGGCGTTCCGCTGGTGGAGGCCCTGGAGGTGGTGGCATCGACCGTCCGTCCGGCGGCGCGCTCGCGGGTTGAGCGGATGAAGGATCAGGTCGCTGCGGGCACGAGCTTCGCCGACGCCTGCCAGGGCGCCGGGGGCTTCGACCAGGTGACGGTGGCGGTGTATCGCGCGGCGGAGCGGACCGGCGACCTGGCCGGCGCCGCGAAGCAGTTGGCTCACAACGCCCGCCGCACGCTGGCGGTGGCGGGCAAGGCCGTCACGCTGATGATCTACCCGGCGATCGTGATCACGATCGCCATCTTCATCGCGGGGATCATGCTGGCGCTGGTGGTGCCGCGTCTGGGCGACGGCCTGGAGCAGGCGGGCGTGGATCTGCCGACGTTCACGAAGCTGGTGATCGCCCTGGGGCGATGGATGGCGGAGAACTGGCTGCTGGTGCTTGGCGGCCTGGCGGTGGCCGGCGTCGCAGGGTATCTCGCGCGGCGGGCGCTGGGCCTGGGCGTGATGTGGTTTGCGCGCCGAACGCCGCTGCTGCGTGATGTGCTGCTGGCCCAGGAGTCGGCCCGGTTCTTCAGCGTGATGGCGGCGATGAGCCGGGCCGGCGTGCCGCTGGCCGACGCCCTGGGCACCGCCAACCAGGCGATCAACTACCCCAGCCTGCGGTCGGAGATGGAGCGGCTCCGCACCCGCCTGGTCGAGGGCGGGGTGCTGCGGCTGCTCATCGACGAGGTCTCTTCGCTCCCGCTGGCGACCCGGCGGCTGCTGATCGCGGCGGAGCGGGCGGGCGACATGGAATCAGCGTTCATGAGCCTCGCCGGCGACATGATCGACGAGGTCGAACGCAAGAGCCAGCGGGCCCTGGCGGTGCTCCAGCCGCTGGTGATCATCATCATGTTCGCCGTCATCGGCTCGCTGCTGGCGTCGATCCTGATCCCGCTGCTGACGCTGTCGAGCAAGATCGGGGTGTGACGCACATGCTCGTTCCGGACGGCCGCAGCCATTCGGCCCGGCAGCCAGCCCGGCAGCCAGCCAGCCAGTCGGCCGTCCGGTCAGCCGGCCGGTCAGCACCCGGTGAAGAACCGGCCGATGTAATCCGAGAGGTCGTCGGGGTCGGCCTGCCCGTCGCCGTTGAAGTCCGCCTCAGCGCAGGCGGGGCTGGCGAAGTAACACCCGATGTAGTCCGAGAGGTCGTCGGGGTCGGTCACACCGTCGCCGTTGAAGTCCGCGGGGTTGGCCACCGTCACGGTGACGGCGGCGCAGGCGGAGGCGCCGCAGGGGCTCTCCCACCGGCCGAAGTAGGTCGTGGTCGCGACGGGCGCGGGGATTGTGAGCGACGCGCCGACGCCGACGAGCACGCTCCCCTCCTCCGAGCATGAGCCGCTGAACCAGCGGGCCGTCTGGCCCGGTCGCTCGCCGCCCACCCCCGCACCGTCGAGCACGAGCACGACGTCACCCTGTTCGCCCGGGCAGACGGTCGTCCGGCTGGCCGAGGCGGAGGCCGGCGGTTCGGGCGGAGCGCCGATGGCGACCGCAACGCTGGCGCACGCGCTGTTGATCCCGGAGGCGACGTCGCGCACCCGGCAGAAGTAGGTCTTGCCCCCGGGGGGCAGGGTCAGGACGATCGTCGGCCCGAACCCGGCGAGCTGGCCGCCGCAGGAGCCTTCGAACCACTGGACCTGGAAGCCGGGGTCAGCGGCGACGGCCGAGAGGATCACCTGCTGCCCCGCGCAGCCGGGGTTCGGCGAGGCGGTGACGTTTGACGGGGGCGGCGGGGGCGCCGCGGTCACGGCGATCGAGGCGTTGCTGATGTCGAAGAAGATGTTGCCCACGGCCTCGACCTTGATCCGACCGTTGCCCGTGAGCTGGGCGGGAACGGCGAAGCTCGCCGAGCCGGTGTTGGGCGCGCCGGCGGCCAGCGTGATGGGGAACGTCTGGCCGCCGTCGGGTGAGAAGAGCACGTTCACCGTCGCGGCGTTGATGCCGCTCGCGGTCGTGCCCGCGACATCCCACGTGACGGTCTGCTCGGTGGTGGCGGGCCACGAAACCGGGGTGTTGGGGCTGGTGATCTGGAACGGGCCCGCGGCGCCGACCACCGTCAGCGTGACATCGGCGGTGTTCACGCCGCCGCCGCCGGCGCGGTTGTCGCGGGCGGTGACGCGCCAGCGCATGGTGCGCTGCACCTGCGGGAGCCGCTCCTGCGCGCTCGTCTGGCCGAAGACCAGGCGGGCCAGTTCGGGGATCAGCCGCACGGGGCTGGCGACGGGCCCGTCGGTCCGAACCAGGGGGATCAGGCCGTCGTCGTCGGCATTGAGAGCCGCGGCGGGTCCGAGGTCGCGCTGCTCCCATGAATAGACCAGCGGGTCGCCGTTGGGGTCGCCGCCCACCGCCGTGAGGGCGAAGGGCGTGCGCGACGGGATGGTGCGGTTGGATCCCGCGGAGACCGTCGGGGCGAGGTTGCCGGTGGCGGAGGTCTGCGAGCACCCCGAGCCCTGCCCGGTGGTGGTGTAGGTGAGGACCTGATCGAAGGACCGCGAGTGGAACATCACCTCGGCGTCGCGCTGGAGGTCGTCGGCCCCGCAGATGCCCGTGTACCCCATGATCGTCGAGCCGCTGCCCGGCTCGTAGGCGGAGTTGCCCGAACGGTTGCCGGAGCATGAGCCGTTGACGCCGTTGAACGTGTGCGAGGCGCCGAACTGGTGGCCGATCTCATGGCAGAGGTAATCGATGTAGAAACCGTCGCCGGTGGGGGAGGAAAGCCCGGTGACGCCGCGGGCCTTGTTGCCGCCGCGGCAGACCACCCCCAGGCCTGCGAGGCCGCCGCCGCCGGTGTTGAGCGTGTGCCCGATGTCGTAGTTGGCCGAGCCGATGACGCTGTCGATGGTCGCCTGACTCTCGCCGATGAGCGTTCCCGGGGCGGCGTTGGTGAACGGATCGGTCGCTGCGTTGGTGAAGACCAGGCTGGTGTTGTTGGCGATCAGCACCAGGCGGACGGAGAACTCCCGTTCGTAGACCGCGTTGACGCGGTTGATCGCCGTCACGATCGCCGCCTGAGCCTGGGCGACCGAGCCCCCGTGGAACGCGGCGTACTCGCCGGTGCAGGCGACGGCCGCGCGATAGGTGCGGAGCGTCGCGCCCGCGCGGGTGGGTCCGACCACGCCGGCGATCTCCTCAAGGTCCTCTTCCTGAACGGCGCACGCCCACGCCCCGGCGTGAGGATTGGCCAGGTCGCGCTTGTAGTAGGACGTGTGGTGAACGCTGTCAGCGCGGGTGAAGGGATCGATGAACCACACCCCGCCGGTGAAGACCGGCTCGCCGGCTGGGCCCGGTGCTGGATGCGGCGCCAGTGCCCGGGGCGCCAGCACCATCGCGTGGAAGCCGGCGGGCGTGATGTCGAAGCGGACCATCGCGGCCGGATCATCCAGCCCCTGGCCCACATACGTCCGGACTTCCGGCAGCGTCCGGGCCAGCTCCGGGGCCATGACCGGCGATTCAACGACCGAGAACCGCTGCAGGCGCCCCAGCGGGTCGGGAAGCGAGAAGACCAGCGGGCCGCCCGGGGTCTGCGCGGCCGGGGAGCCTTCGAGCGGCGCCCCCGCGAGCGCGGCGCGGAGCGCGTCGAGGTCGACAGCGAGGGCCTGCCCGCGCTCGGGGCGGATCCACCCCGGGCCATTGGCCGAGTCGGTGGGCACGCGGTCGAGCAGCGTCCAGGCCCCGGCCCGGCGCGATTCCGGACCCGGTGTGGGCGCCGGTTGGGCGGCAGGTTGGCCGCCGCCGGGCTGACTCGCCCTACTCAGCGCCGCATGCGCGGGGGCGACCGTGGAGAAAAGGATCGCGACGGACAGCGCGCCGGTGGCGAGGAACTGGTGCATGATGGGGATGCTCAGCAAGTGCGGGGACCTGAATCGGGCCGCGGAACTCAACGATACGGCGATTTTTGTCCAGTGTTGCGGAAACAGCGGGAAACCCCGCTAGGCGCCAGACCCGCCCCCGCGCAGGCCGTGAACGATTACCCAATTTCACGGGAGGCCGCTGGCACGCGGCAGCTCACGGCGGCCCGCGACAGCCCGCGACAGCCCGCGATTTTGGGGTCCGCCGGGCCGGCCCGGCCCGGTCCGCTACACTCGCGACCCATGCCCCTCATCGTCACCGGAACCGTTGGTATCGACACCGTCTACACCCCGCACGGGCACGTCGAAAGCGTGCTGGGGGGGTCCTGCACCTATTTCTCCGCGGCGGCGAGCTTCCACGGGCCGGTGCGGCTGGTGGCGGCGGTCGGCGGTGACTTTGAGCCCCGCCATCGGCAGGCCCTCTCGCACTTCAAGAACATCGATGACCGGGGTCTGGAGGTTCGTACAGGCTCCAAGACCTTCCGCTGGGGGGGTAAGTACTCCGGCGATATGAACAGCCGCGAGACGCTCTTCACCGAGCTGGGCGTGCTGCTCGAGCCGCCGCCCGCCGTGCCCGCGGCGTTCGCCGACAGCGAGCTCGTCTTCCTCGCCAACAGCCACCCCGGTGTGCAGATGAACCTGCTGCGGCAGTTCCCGAGCCGCCGTCTGGCCGTGGCCGACACGATGGACCTGTGGATCAACACCGCCCGGGCCGATCTGATCGCCCTCATGAAGACCGTCGACGGCCTGGTGCTGAACTACGACGAGGCCGAGCTGTTCACCGGCAAGAAGAACCCCGTCACCGCGGCCCGCCACATGCTGGCCGACCACGGCGGGTCCCATGGCGCGCTCAAGTTCGTCGTCGTCAAGAAGGGCGAGCACGGCTGCCTGTTCATCCATCGCGACGGCGTCGCCGCGTTGCCGGCCTACCCGGCCGAGATGGTCATCGACCCCACCGGCGCGGGCGACACGTTCGCCGGCGGCATGATGGGGTACATCGCCGGCGAGGCCGCGGCGGGCCGCCTGACTGACCCCGCAGGCTTCGCGACGATCCAGCGGGCCCTGGCCCATGGCACGGTGGTGGCGAGCTTCAACATCGAGAGCTTCACGCTGTCGCGCCTGCTGAGCCTGACGCGCAGCGAACTCGACGCCCGCTTCGGCGAGTTCTCGCGCATGGTGCGGGTGTAGGTCCCACGCCGGCACGCCCGACATGCCAGGGACGCCGGGAGCGTTGGCCGGGCGGCCAGCTAGGCCGGCGTGGCGCGGGGCGGGGCCGCCGGGTCGCGCTCGAAGATGAAGCTCTTCCCCTGGTGGTCGACGCGGATGGCGTCGCCCGGCTCGAAGCCGCCGTCGAGCAGGCGTGAGGCCAGCGGGTTCTCGATCCGCTGCTGGATGACGCGCTTGAGCGGGCGGGCGCCGAAGGCCGGGTCCCACCCCTCGTCGGCCAGCGCGTGCTTGGCTTCATCGGAGAGCGTGAGGGTGAGCTGCCGCTCAGCCAGGCGGGCGCGGAGGCGGCCGAGCTGGATCTCGACGATGCTGGCGATGTTCTCGCGCTTCAGCTGGTGGAAGACGACTGTCTCGTCGATGCGGTTGAGCAGCTCGGGCCGCATGAACGTTGTCCCGCTCATCGCCTGCTGGGCTTTGATCATCGACTCGACAACCTTCGGGTTCATCCCCGCGGCCTTGCCCCACTCGGCCATCGCCGCGCCCGCCGGGCCGCGCCGCAACAGGTCGCGGACCGCGGCGTCGATCTCCCAGTCCTCGGCGCCGCCGGCGGCGAGCTCCTGGATCATCTGGCTGCCGAAGTTGCTGGTCATGACGATGATGGCGTTCTTGAAATCCACGGTGCGGCCCTGGCCGTCGGTCAGGCGGCCGTCGTCGAGCACCTGGAGCAGCACGTTGAAGACGTCCGGGTGGGCCTTTTCGATCTCATCGAGCAGGATGACCGCATAGGGCCGGCGCCGCACCGCCTCGGTCAGGGCGCCGCCCTCCTCATAGCCCACGTAGCCGGGAGGGGCGCCGATCAGCCGGCTCACCGCGTGCTTCTCCATGTACTCGCTCATGTCGATCCGCACCATCGCATCGGGCGTGTCGAAGAGGAACTCCGCCAGGGCCCGGCACGTCTCGGTCTTGCCCACGCCCGTGGGGCCCAGGAACAGGAAGCTGCCGATGGGCCGGTTGGGGTCGCCCAGGCCGCTGCGGGCCCGCCGGACCGCGTCGGAGACGGCCTTGAGCCCCTCGTCCTGCCCCACCACGCGCCGGCGCAGCTCGTCCTCCATGCGGATGAGCTTCTCGCGCTCCCCCTCCACCAGGCGCGAAACGGGGATGCCCGTCCAGCGGGCGACGATCTCGGCGATCTCCTCAGGATCGACTTCGCGCTTGAGCAGCGGGCCGCGGGTCTTGATCCCCTCGACGACCTTCGGCGCCGCCTTGGCCTGGTCGAGCTGGGCCTTCATCTGCTTGAGCCTGGCCTCCTCCTCGGCGGCCTTGCGGTACTCCTCTTCAGGCACGCGCTCGCCCGTCCGGGCCCGCTGCTGAAAGGCGCCCATCTTCTGCTCGAACTGGGTCTTGAGCAGGTCGTACTCGCGGCGCATCTTGCCCTCGTCGCCGGCGCCGGATTTCTCAAGCTCCCACTGCCGCTTGAGCTCGAAGAGCTCCTTCTCGAGCCCCGCCAGCTCCTTGCTCGCCTCCTCGTGCTCCTTGCGGGCCATCGGGCTCGAGTCGCCCTTGAGCTGGCTCAGCGTGAGCTCCAGGTGCGTGCGCCGGCGGATCAGCACGTCGATCTCCTCGGGCACGCTGCCGATCTCGATGGCCAGTCGGCTGGCCGCCTCGTCGATCAGGTCGATCGCCTTGTCGGGCAGGAACCGCTCGGTGATGTAGCGGTGCGAGAGCTGAGCCGCCGCGAGGATCGCGGCGTCCTGGATCTTCACGCCGTGGTGGGCCTCGTAGCGAGCCTTGATCCCGCGCAGGATCGCCACCGTCTGCTCCACCGTCGGCTGATCGACATACACCGTCTGAAAGCGGCGCTCGAAGGCCGGGTCCTTCTCGATGTGCTTGCGGTACTCATCGAGCGTGGTGGCCCCGATGCACCGAAGCTCGCCCCGCGCCAGCGCCGGCTTGAGCAGGTTGCCCGCCGAGACCGCCCCCTCCGCGGCGCCGGCGCCCACGATCGTGTGCAGCTCGTCGATGAACAGGATCACCTGCCCCGCGGCCGCCTGCACCTCCCGCAGCACGCCCTTGAGCCGCTCCTCGAACTCCCCCCGGAACTTCGCCCCCGCCAGCAGCTGGCCCACGTCGAGGGCCAGGATCCGCTTGGAACGCATGTTCTCCGGACAGTCGCCGCTCACCAGCCGCAGGGCCAGCCCCTCGGCGATGGCCGTCTTGCCCACGCCCGGCTCGCCGATGAGCACCGGGTTGTTCTTGGTCCGCCGCTCCAGCACCTGCATGCACCGCCGGATCTCATCATCGCGCCCGATCACGGGGTCGATCTTGCCGTCGCGGGCCTTCTGCGTGAGGTCGATGGTGTACTTCTTCAGGGCCTCGAACTGCCCCTCGGCGCCCTGGTCGGTCACGTTCTGCACGCCCGACGCCTCGCGGATCGCCTTGATCGCCCCTTCGACGCGCTTGCGGTCGACGCCGCTCACCGAGAGCACCTCCTTCGCCGGGCCCGCGACATCGCACAACGCCAGCAGCAGATGCTCGCCGGTGACGAACTGGTCGTTCATCGCCTTCGCGGCCGCCTCGGCCTTGGCGATGATCTCAAGCAGCGCCCGACCCGCCTGGGCCGCGTTCCCCGACACCGTCGGCATCCGGCCCAGCTCGCTCTGCACGATCGTCGCGGCCCGCTGCGCGTCGGCCCCCGCCTTGGCCAGGATCGACCACACCGGTCCGGCCCGGTCCTTGAGCAGCGCGGCGAGCAGATGCAGCCCGCCCATCTCGGCGTGCGAACGCGCCAGGGCCTCGCTCTGGGCGTCGGCAAGGGCCTGCTGGGCGACGGTCGTGAAGCGATCCTGACGCATGGCGAACCTCCAGCGCGGCGGCCCGCGCAGGCATCAGCATGCAAAGGGCGCGCCCGCCCGCAGACGCCCCGTCGGCCCTCCGCGCCGCCCCGCTCACCCCCGGACGCCATGGCCCGCTGGCGTCCTGCCGGAATGGCAGCTTCCCGCCCCGGCGCCCCTACAGCTTCTTGAGCGCGTCAACCAGCTGGTCGATGTGGGCGTGTTCGTGGGCGGCGCTGATCTGCACCCGCAGACGAGCGTGCCCCTCCGGCACCACCGGGTAGCCGAAGCCGATGACGAAGACCCCGAGCTCCAGCAGCCGCTTGCTCATGGCGATCGCCTTGGCGGTCTCGTGCACGATGATCGGGCAGATCGCCGTGGGCGATTCGAGCACCTGAAAACCGGTCTCACGGATCCGGCGGCGGGCGTAGGCGACGTTGTCGCGG
Source organism: uncultured Phycisphaeraceae bacterium (assembly GCA_964611125.1). Lineage (GTDB taxonomy): Bacteria > Planctomycetota > Phycisphaerae > Phycisphaerales > UBA1924 > JAEUIX01. The sequence goes on from CAZSZO010000022.1 coordinate 45,871, forward strand.
AGCTTGGCCACGCGCTGCGGCTCGCGCAGCAGCACCTCGATCGCCTTGGCCGCGCTGCACGCCACCGTGACAGGCAGGGCGTTTGAGAACAGCGTCGGGCGCCCGCGCTGCACCAGCATCTCGATCGCCCGCCTGGAGCCCGCGACATACCCCCCCGCAGCGCCGCCCAGCGCCTTGCCCAGCGTGCCGGTGAACATGTCCACCCGGCCGACCGAGTTGGCCGAAGCGGCGCCCTTACCCAGCATGTGCCAGTGCTCGTGCGTGCCGCGGCCGGTCTGGCCCATGACGCCCGTGCCGTGGCTGTCATCGACCACCAGCACCGCGCCATATTCATCGCAGAGGCGGCGGAGGGCCGGCAGGTCGGCGATGTCGCCCTCCATGCTGAAGACCCCGTCGGTGACCACCCAGGTGACGGCCTTCAGATCGGCCTTGCCCTGCCCGTGCCCGGCGTGGCCGGCCTTGGCCGCGCTCACCTGCTCAAGCTGCTGGCGGAGCGATGAAAGGTCGTTGTGCTTATAAACCGCCTTGTTCAGGCCCTTCTTGATCACCGTCGCCAGGCGGACGCCGTCGATGATCGACGCGTGGTTGAGCTCGTCAGAGATGATCGTGTCCCCCGGCTCGCACAGCGTCGGGAAGACCGCCTCGTTGGCATTCCAGCACGAGACGAACGTGTAGCTCGCCTCAGTCCCCATGAGCTCGGCGATCTTCGCTTCAACCATCTCATGCGGGGCGAAGCTGCCGCAGATGAACCGCACGCTGGCCGTGCCGGCGCCATAGTCGCGCAGGCCCTTGAGCCCCGCCTCGATCACTTCAGGGTGGTTGGCCAGCCCCAGGTAGTTGTTGGAGCAGAAGCACGCGCACTGGCGGACGCGGCCATCCTCGCCCCGCACCCGCACCGTTGCGTCCATCGGCGACTCGATCACGCGCAGGTGCTTGTATTGCCCGCCCTGATGCAGGCCGGTGAGCACCTGGTCGAGCCGGGCCTCCAGCGGTGACAGCGGCGCGTGAGCCTGGGAAGGAGGGCGGTGCGGGTGGGTTGAGCTGGTCATCAGCTGGCTCCAGGGTGGTCGCGGAGGCGATTCTACCGCCCGGGCGCGGCCCAGCGTCCCAGCGTCGCGCCTAAGGCATGACGTAGGGATCGGTCGCCGCGCCGCCGCTGGTGGTCCCCGCCGCGTCCTTGGCAGCCTGCGGCAGGGCGACAGCGAGCACCGCCGCCGCGGGGACCGCCGCCAGTGCGGTCCGCACAATCGCGTGCGTCCAGCCGGTCAGCCGACCCAGGGGCCCGATGTCAGCCAGCAGCCCGGCCACGGGGCAGAGGGCCAGCAGCACCATCTGCCACACCGCCATGTCGGCGCCGTTGGGTCCGATGAACCAGAGCGTCCCGATGGTGACGGCGAAGACCCCCGCGCCCGGCCCCGCCATGGGCACGACCCGCCTGGGCAGCAGCGCCGTGACCAGCAGCAGCGCCCCGCACCCGCAGGCCAGCCAGGCGCCCGCCTCGGCGCCCTTGATCGAGCCCGTCGCGATGCGGGCCACGCTCGTGAGAGCCGCCAGGGCCCACATCATCAGCGGGCCCGTCGGACCGGCCCGCCGCGCGGCGCGATCAAGCCCCCACCACGACGCCAGCATCAGCAGCGGGAACCCGGCGAGCCATGCCGCGGCCTCCGGCGTGGTCCAACTGACCATGCGAGGGCGCGCGAGGGCGAAAGTGAGCCCCACCAGCAGCAGGGCCCGCAGAATCCAAACCAGGCCGCGCACACCCTCCCAGCGGCGCTCGAGCGCCGTGAAGGTCAGGGCCAGCACCGCCGCGGCGACCGGCCAGGTCGTGTAGGAAGGCAGGCCCAACAGCTGCCCCGGCCCGATGCGGATCAGCCCGCCGGCGACCATCGCCCCTCCCAGCGCCAGCCCCGCGGGCCACAGCGGAACCGGCAAGAGCACCCGCGCGGCGCCGCCTTCACCTCCGCCGGCGAGCGTGCCGGCATCGACGGTCCACCCCCGCCAGCGGGCCGCGACTACGACCGCGAGGGCGAGCAGAATCGGGGCCGGCAGCGCCAGCAGAATCGGGAAGAGCACGTCCGGCTCCATGAATCGGGCTCCGTCAAAAAGCGACGCAGAGTAAAGCCGCGGGCCCGCGTAGGCGAGACCGCGACGACAGATCACAATCGCCCGCCGCTGCGCGGGGCGCGTGGGCGGGCCGAGGCCGGCCGATTACTTGCGCGAGCCTTCGAAGGCGACCATGAGGGTGACCTCATCGCCGACAGGGCCGACCAGGCCTTTCATGCCGTAGTCGGTGCGCTTGATGGTGAACTTGCTCTCGATCCCCGCGACCGACTCGCCCTTCATCCCCTTGCCGGCGCCGGTCGCCTCGACGGTGATCGTGATGGGCTTGGTCTGCCCGTGCAGGGTGAGGTCGCCGGCGACCTCCATGACGGTGTCGCTGGTCTTCTTGAAGGTCTTGCCCTTGAAGGCGATCGTCGGGTGCTCCTTGGCGGAGAAGAAGTCCTCGCTCCTGAGGTGCTTGTCGCGCCCGGCGTTGCCGGTGTCGACGTCCTCGGTCTTCACGCTCACTTCCAGAACGCTCGCCTCGGGCTTGGCGAAGTTGAGGTTGAACGACCCCGCCCCGCCGTTGAAGCGCCCGTAGAAGTACGATGTGTTCAGGTGCTTCACGCGGAAGATCACCGACGAGTGCACCGCGTCGACCGCGTACGCCTCGGCTGACTGGGCCGCGACGGGCGCCGCGGCGACCGCATCGGTCGGGCGCAGCGCGCTCAGGCCGGCCAGGGCCAGCGCCCCGCCGGCGGCCACGGTGAGGGCGAGGGACGAAAGCGAACGGATCTTCATGAATGCTCCTTTGGGAAAGTTGGTGAACGATTCGGACCCTCGGCCCGACGCGAGCGATGATACGATGGTCATCAAAGTGGAGATCGCGCTGGCATTGCCCGACGGGTGTGGTAGCCTTTTCGCGGAGTGTCGCCGCCGCCGATCCGTTCGGACGGCGATCGGTACTGTCAGGCTTTGGCCGCTCGGGTCGAGGGAGGTCTTGTGAGCATGTCGCCTATCTCAGGCCGTCTGGCCGGCCGCGCGTTGATCGCCGCCGCCTGCTGTCTCTTCGTGGCGGGCGACGCCTCGGGTGATGTCATCCGCCTCTCGGCAGCCGCAGACAACACGATCTACTCCGAGGCCGAGGGCGTCTCCAATGGCGCGGGGCAGTACCTCTTCGCCGGGCGGACCAACCTGGGCTCGCGCCGGCGCGGGCTGATCCGCTTCGACTTGGAAAACCCGCTCCTGAGCGGCCCGGGCGTCACCATCAATTCGGTCACGCTCCAGCTGCACGTCTCCCGGACCGCCGGGGCGACGCAGCCGGTGCGGCTCAACCGCCTCACCCGCTCCTGGGGTGAGGGCACGAGCGACGCGGGGCAGAACGAGGGCGGCGGGGCCGACGCAACGTTTCGCGACGCCACATGGTTCAGCCGGTTCTGGACGATCGAAAGCCCCTGGGCCACGCCCGGCGGCGACGCCTTCCCCACCGTGAGCGCGACGACCAACGTCGGCGACATCGGCTTCTACTCATGGACCGGCCCGGTCATGGTCGCCGACGCCCAGGCGTGGCTGACCAACCCGAGCGTGAACCACGGCTGGCTGATGACCGGCGTCGAGACCACCAACCGCACCGCCAAGCGGTTCGACTCGCGTGAGAACTCGGTCCCGGAGTTCCAGCCCGTCCTGATCATCGATTACACCCGCATTCCGACGCCCGGCGGCGCGGCCCTGCTGGTCCTGGGCGCCGCGGCGGCGCTCCGCCGCCGGCGCTGAGCGGTTATGCGGCCTGGCGCAGGTCCCGACCCGGGTCCCCGCTTTGCTTCGATGGCGCTGGCCTCCACCCCCCCGCCGGACCGATCCCTATACTGACCCAGCAGGGTCGGATCGGTTGACGGCCGGGCCCGGTGCACGGATGGCCCGTGAACCTGGTCAGAGCTTGATCGCAGCAGCCATAAGCGGCCGTCGTCCGGTGCCGCCGGTGTCCTGGCCGTCAACCGTTCCGATCCGCATTTCACGGCCCTGCTGGTGGGCTCGCGGGGCCTCGCAGCTCCCACCCCCGCCTAGTCTTCGCCATGGCCGTCTCCATCGCCGTCCGCTACGCGGGGAACAAGAAGTGCGACCTGCAGCACCCGGAAGGGGCGACGCTTCGCACCGACGCCCCGCGCGACATCGGCGGTGACGCCAGCGCGTTCTCGCCCACCGACCTGGTCGCGGCGGCCCTCGCCTCGTGCATCCTCACGACCATCGCCATGTACGCCGAGCGCAACGGTCTGGCCATCGATGGCGCCAGCGCCACGGTCGAAAAGCACATGACCACGCCGCCGGCCCCGCGCCGCATCGGCCGCCTGCCCGTGGTGGTCCGCCTGCCCGCGTCGGTCCCGCCGGAGTGGCGCGAGCGCATGGAGCGGGTCGGGCACACCTGCCCGGTGCATGCAAGCCTTCACCCCGAGGTCGAAGCGCCCATCGAGTATCGCTACGAGTGATCCGCGGACCGGCCCGCCGGCATCCAAGGCCTTGGCCGCGCGCCTGCGGCCCGCTCGATCCCAGATTCCAAGGAGGCTCCCGTGATGGAACTCAATCGTCGTCGCGCTCTGCAGGTTGCCGGTCTGGGCGTCGCTGGGCTCACCCTGGGCGCCGTGCCCAGCGCCGGCGCTCGCGCTCGCGCCTCGGCGCCGCAGCCCCAGCCCGGGTCCGGGGCCGGCCCGGCTCCCGCGGGCCCTCAGGTCGCAGGCTTCTACCGCTTCAAGATCGGCGCCCTTGAGGCCATCGCCCTCAGCGACGGCACGCTGGCGCTCGACAAGATCCAGCCCACACTGGCGCCCGAGGCGCCCGCTGCGGAGCTCAAGCAGACCCTGAGCGACGCCCTGGCCCCGACCGACTCGGCGACCCTCGAGATCAACGTGCTGTGCGTGCGCATCGGGGCCGAGACGATCCTGATCGACGCGGGGTGGGGCCAGGGCGGCCCCGCCGGCGGCAAGCTGTTGGCGAATCTCTCCGCCGCAGGCATCCGCCCGGAGTCGATCACCGGCGTGGTGATCACGCACGCGCACCCCGACCATCTGGCGGGCGTGACCGATGGATCGGGCAAGCTGACCTTTCCGAGCGCGCGCATTTTCGTGAACCGGGCGGAGCACGCGTTCTGGACCGGCCCGAACCCCGACCTCTCAGGCATGCGGATGCCCGACGAGGTCAAGAAGGGCTGGGTCGCGTCCTCCAACAAGACCTTCGAAGCCGTCAAGGGCAAGCTGGAGCTGGTCAAGCCCGGTGACAGGATCCTGGGCGGCGTTGAGCTGCTCGATGGGGCCGGCCACACCGCCGGGCACATGCCGGTGATCATCAGCGACGGCGCGGAACAGCTCGCGGTGATCGGCGACATCGCCCATCACCCGGTGCTGATGTTCGCCCGCCCGGAATGGGCGACCTCGCTGGATGCCGACCCCAAGCAGGCCGTGGCCTCGCGCCGCCGGCTGTTCGACCGCTTCGCCGGCGAGCGCTCGCGGGTCTTCGCCTATCACCTGCCCTGGCCGGGCCTGGGCCGAATCGGCAAGCACGGCGAGAGCTTCTGGTGGGCCGGCGAGCAGTGGAAGTGGTGAGCGGGACCGGCTGAGCCGCCCGCCGCCCCGTCAGTCATTTCACCCGGTCAACCCGTCAGCAGCCGAAGAAATACGCGTTGATGTAGTCAGCCAGGTCGTCAGGGTCGATGATGCCGTCGTGGTTGAAGTCCGCCCGCGGGTCGGGCGGGTGCGGACCGAAGTAGCCGACGACGAAGTCCGAGAGGTCGTCGGGGTTGACGACCCCGTCGCTGTTGAAGTCGGTCTCGCAGACCAGCGCGAGCGTGGCCGGTTCGCTCTGGGCCTGTCCGAGCGGGTTGGCGACCACCACGTCATATGTTCCGGCGTCGCCGCCGATGGCCGGGGCCAGCACCAGCTCCGGCGTGTCGGCGCCGTCCACATTGCGGGCGTTGGCGAGGAACACCCCGTCGCGCCGCCAGCGATAGGTGTTCTGGAGTCCGATCGCCCGGGCCCGGAACCGCACCGGCGTCCCGGGGAGCACCGTGACGCTGACCGGGCTGAGTTCGACCTCGGGGGCCACCGCCTCCTCGGGCTCGGCCGACGGCGGAACGGTCGTCTCCCATGACGGCGCCGCGACGATGTTGAAGGCCTCATCATCGAGGGCCGCGGCGGTGTACGGCGCCACGACATACCCCATGGCCGCGTACCGGCGGAGCACCGAGAACCGCTGCTCGTGGGTCAGCGGCTGCGTCTGCGGGATGCCCAGCGATTCCTGGATGTCGACCTCGTGCACGCCGCCCCAGATCTCGTGACCGGGATTCATGTAGTCGGCCAGCAGGTGCGGCTGGGTCACCTGAAAACCGATCTGCGACTGCGGACGCGTCGCCAGGATGTAGCCCGCCGCGACCCGGTGCAGCACATCGCAGGGCATCGGCTCGGCCAGGAAGCGCATCTTTGGGTAGCGCTCGTGCAGGCGGGCCAGGTAGGGGATGCTCCGCCACTCCGGCAGGCGCGGGAAGGTGTCGAGCCCGATCATCGTCGCGTCGACCGCCTCGGCGCCGTCCAGCTCGGCCAGGGCGCCGGCCATGTGGATCGGGTTTGAGGGATCGAGCAGCTCAGTGTCCACCGCATCCCAGCGCGACATGTAGTTGGCCGCGTGCCCCCACCAGAGCCCCAGCTCAGGAACCTCGTGCGAGAAGCTCGTCAGCAGACCCAGGGTGTCGCGCACCAGCGGCTCGCGCTGCCAGCCGGTGGTGAACTGGAAGGGGTAGTTGTTCTCGCGGTTCTCGTAGAACTGCCCGCTGGGCGCCCACATCATGAACCGCCGCCACCCCGTCGCCGCGAGGTTGCGGAACCGCGTCACCCAGGGCTCCCAGCCGTGCCGATCGGGCCGCAGATCGGCCCCAAGAAACCCGTAGGGGTTTTCCGCATTGATATCGCCGGGGTACGAGATCGCCGCGGCCAGGACTGGGCGCGGATCGCGCAGATACGTCACCGGCCCGTACGTTGACTGGAAGTAGAGCCGGTAGGGCTCCAGCAGGCGAAGCCACGCGTTGGGGTGGTTGTCTTGGGACCGCTTCAGCACGCGGACCGCGACGCGATACGTACGGGTTTCCCCGGGCTCAAGCTCGCCCTCGGGGGCGTAGTAATCCTGCAGGCCGGTTCCCCAGGCGGGGTTGAGCTCGAAGCGGACCTGCCAGCGCAGTCCATCGGGCGCACCGTTGTTCTCGGGCATCTCCACCCGGATCCACAGGCGGTGCTTGTAATCCATGAGCGGGTACATCAGCGAAACGCCGATGGTGTACTCGTCATCGCCCACCACCGCCACGGGCGAGTAAATGCTGCCCGGGTAGACGCTGCCGCCGCCGTAGAACGGCTGGTTCTGGCAGTCGATCGGGTAGGGGCTGCCATCGACGTAGAAAAACCGGCTCTGGATCACCCGCCCGAAGCGCAGGCCGGGGATGCTGAGCACGCCCAGCGAGCGCGCCTTGTCAGTGGGGTTGGTGAACGTGGCCGTCAGGTCGAACCCGTCGGGCCGGGGCGCCAGGTCGATCGCCGGGGCGATGGGCTGGATCCGGGCGCCCGGGCCGGGCGTCCAGATCGGGTGGTCGCGCGAAAAACCCTCATCAATCAGGGTTCGGCCTGTCACCTGATCGGTCATCAGGATGCGGCCGCCCCGCAGCTCGGTGGCCATCCGGACCGGAGTAATGGTGTCGGCGGTCGCCGGGGCGTTCCAGGCCAGCGCGGCGAACAGCACGATCAAAGACGACAGCGGCGGAAAAAAGAAAGCGAGCGCCGTGCGCTCGCCCGAACGCTCTGCACAGTCAGGCATCTCAACTCTCCGTGGGCGGCGGGAGTCCAGTCAAGATACATCGACTGGGCAACCGTGCAACCATCACCGGTAAGTTCCTAGGTAAATGGCCCGCTAGGCCTTGGAAACCCCTCCCGATGTTCGGGTACGCTCCCGGCGTGCTTCTCCTCGGCCTCGACATCGGCACGTCAGCGACCAAAGCCCTGCTCTGCGACCTGGAGGGCCGGATCGTCGCCTCCGCCTCGTCGCCCCACGCGCTCTCACAGCCCCGCGCTGGTTGGTCTGAGCAGCACCCCGAGTGGTGGTGGAGCGCCGCGAAACTGGCCACCGCCCAGGCCCTCGCCCAAGTCCTCGCCCCGACCTCCCGATCCGGGGCCGCCCACCCGCCCGTCGGCGGCATCGCCCTTTCCGGCCAGATGCACGGCTCAGTCCTGCTCGCCAGCGATGGTCCCGCCTCCGGAGGCCAGGCGATGGCGCTCCGGCCCGCCCTGCTGTGGAATGACCAGCGCACGGCCCGGGAGTGCGACGAGATCGAAGCGGCCGCAGGCGGGCGAGCGGCGCTCATCCAGCTCACCGGCAACCGCGCCTTGACCGGTTTCACCTTGCCCAAGCTGCTCTGGCTTCGTCGGCACGAGCCCGAGCTGTGGGCCCGCGTGCGCCACGTGATCCTGCCCAAGGACTTCGTCCGCTTCCGCCTGACCGGCGCCATCGCCACCGATGCCGGCGATGGCACGGGCATGCTGCTGCAGGATGTCTCGGCGCGGGCGTGGTCGCGCACCCTCGCCGAGGCCGTCGGCGTGGATTCGGCCCTGCTGCCCGCCACCTTTGATGCCGGGCAGATCGTCGGCCATGTCACCCCCTGGGCTGCGGCTCAGATCGGCCTGCCCGCCAACATCCCCGTCGCCGCCGGCAGCGGGGACAACCAGTGCGGCGCCGTGGGCGCGGGCGTGGTCGAGCCGGGGCTCGTCCTGGCCTCGCTGGGCACCAGCGGCGTGATCTACGCCCACACCGACCAGCCCCGCAAGGATCCGCTGGGCCGGCTGCAGACCATGTGCGGCCCCACGCCCCGCGGCTGGTGCCTCACCGGCTGCATGCTCTCGGCGGCGGGCTCGCTCCGCTGGGCCCGCGACACCATCGCCCCGGGCGTCAGCTACGACACCCTGATGGCCGAGGCCGAACGCGTTCCCCCCGGGTGTGATGGCCTGGTCTTCCTGCCGTACCTCACCGGCGAACGCTGCCCGCACGCCGACCCGCTGGCGCGGGCGGGCTGGATCGGCCTGACCGCCCGCCACACCCGTGGGCACTTGTTCCGCGCGGTGGTCGAGGGCGTGACCTTCGGCATGACCCAGATGCTCAACCTCGCCCGCGCCGCCGGGGCCGAGGCCCGATCGATCCGCCTGACGGGCGGCGGCAACCAAGCGCCCCTCTGGCGGCAGATGCAGGCGGACCTCTACGGTGCGCCGGTCGAGACCACCAGCGCCGAAGAAGGCGGCTGCGCCCTGGGCGCCGCGCTGCTGGCGGGGGTCGCCGTCGGCGTCTGGCCCTCGGCGGCCGACGCGTGCCGGGCGGTGGTTCGAGCGGCGGCGCGGCACGAGCCCGGGGCGGATGCCCCGGCCTACGCCCGTTCCCGGGCGGTATACGAAGAGCTGTACGGCCGGCTCAAGACCAGCTTCGCTGAGCTGGCGCCCGGTTAACCCCCAAAGCTCAGGGCGACAGTCATCCGGACCCATCCCGCCCGGCGCGACCAGTTCCACCCGTTCCGATGAGCTGCTCGGCGATCGCCCACGCGATCAGCGTCAGGGTCAGTCCCGCAAGGCCGAGCAGAAAGATGGGCGGTACGCGAAAGACCACGCCGCCCAGCAGCAGCGCGAGCACCCCGGCGATGACCGGCGCCGCGCGGCGGAGGCGGGCGAGCCCGCCCGGGCGCGGGCCGGGGGCTTCGCCGGCGAACGGGGGGTGCGGGGGGGCCGGGGCCGGGGGGGTGCCGTGCTCGGGCTCGCCGACGTCGACCTGGTCCCAGTCGACCTCGATCGACTCATGCTGAATCTGGGTGAGCGCGACCCGTGCGCGGGCCAGGTCGGCGGCCCGCACCACAACGCGCACGAGCGTGGGCGTCTCAGCCCGGAACCCGGCCAGGCCGCCACCAAGGCTGTTGGCGGCGATCTGCCGGGCCCGCAGCGCATCGACGATGGCCGAGGCTTCAAACTCGGTGGCGGTCTGCGTGAGATCGACGAGCTTGTCCGGATCGGGCACGCCGTGAGGGTAGCGGAGGTCGAGGCGGACCCCGGAGCCGGGGCTTAGTTGACGGTGTAACGTGATCCCGCCACGACCACGCTCAACTGCGCGAGCTTCCGACGCGCGGGCGCCCTGGGCGAGAGCCCTGTGGAGCCGCTGGACACCCAGACGAAGGTGGCTCGTAGCGCTGCGAGCGTGGGGGCGCCCTCCTTGAGCCACCGGCGCAGCCAGCGGACTTTAGCCTCGATCACCTTCACTTCTCCGTCGGTGCACGGGTGGACCTCGATCCAGTGTGCTGTGTCGGCCTCGCGCGGACTGGGTGCATGACCGACTGCATAGTCCCAGCGCGGCTCGGTCGGGAAGTCCGCCTGCAGGGAGCTGTCGATGTCGATGCTTCCGCTCAGGCGTCTTGCGTCACTGGACTGGATCCTGGCCTTGTCCGGGGCTTTCAGCGCCTGGAGCCCTGGCTTCATGTGCCCCTTGAGCGCCTTCGAAGCCCTGACGGCGCGGGCGAACTCACCACTCATTTCGACCTCGCCGCCGCGGCCGACGCGCGGGCGACGGCCTCATTCGCCGTGGTGCTGAACTCCGCCAGCCCGCCCCAGTCCGCCGTTGCGCCCGATTCCGATGCGGCGTCGAGCGAGGAGATGTCGGTCGTGCGGCCTTGGTCGCGATCAAAGTAGTGCACCTTGAGCGACTTCTCGAAGACTTGCTTGGCGAGTTTCTGCATGCTGGGGCTGGTTTCCGCCTTGAAGACGGCCAGGAGCAGCTTGGGATCGGCGCCCGCTTCACGCAGCCTGGCGATCGCCCAGAGCGCCTCCAGCACTTGCGGTGAATGCGTCGAGAGGCACACCTTGTAGCCCCTTGTGACCAGCTCCAGCACCATCAGCAGGACCACATTGATCGCTCGCGGGTGCAGGCCCATCTCGATCTCTTCCAGCATCACCCAATCGATCTTGCCCCGTCGCGGCGCGTTGGTCGGGGGCATCAGCCAGTAAAGCCCCAGCAGAAGGGGCACAAACTCGCGCTGACCGGCTGACCAGACCATATAGGGAAGCGGTTTGGCGCTCCCGGGTTCTGAAAGCACCAGCCGCTTCTGCGAGGCCAGTTTGTCAACGCGCAGCCCGAAACCGCCGAACACGTGGAGGGCCAGCATCTCGCGAGTCTCGCTCTTGAGCCGGCGCTCCTGCGGGAACAGCATGGCCTTTCCGATGAACTCCTGTTCCACCAGGATCCGGAGCTTCTCGCTGAAGTCGCGCACCGCGAACGGGTCGCCCGCGGCATAGTCCGTGAACGGGCGAGGCCATCCATTCCGCAGCGCCAGGACGCGCTGCGCCGGGATCAGGAACGCATGCTCATCGTCTTTGGGCTTAGTCTTGCGGATCAGGTTGCCGATCTCGACGGGGTCGCCGTCCTCCTCCACCCGGCTCGACTTGCTCCAGATGGCGCGCATGCCCTCGCCGAAGTACGCGTCCAGAAACGCTCCTGCATCGCCCTCCCAGTCGATGCCGTAGCGGCCGAGTTGCTGAAGCACCTGACCCCGGTCCACGAGCAGTTTGAGGAACTGCAGGGCGATGCTCTTTCCCGTCGCCTGGGGGCCGACCAATACGGTGAGGTCGCCGAAGGTCAGATCCGCGCTTTTGATCGGTCCGATGTTCTTGAGGGTGAGTCGCCTCACAGTTCAGCCCCTTGTCGGCGGAGGGGTGGCCCCTCGCGACTCGACTGTATCGTGGGTCCGCCGACCTTTGCGCTCTCGGCTTCGACGCGAGCGACACTGCGGAGGTCCTGGTCTACCGGTGGCCCCCTGCGACGGGCCCTGACTCTGCCCGGAATCCCTCACGGTCGGGGGGCGGGCGGCGACTAGCCTTGCGTGCCCAGCTCGGCGGTGGTGGCGGATGCTCCGGTGCGCGCCGGCGGAAGGGCCCTGTAAGGACACGACACGCCATGGCCTCTTCCGAAACGCAGTGGGTCGCCGGCCTCGTCAAGCTGATTTCGGACCATCTCGGCATGGTCTACGCCACCGGTGAGCCGCTGGTGGTGGAGGCTGATTTCAACCTCGCGGCGGGGTACCAGATCCTCGACTACTCGAAGAAGTCGGCCCGGCACACGGTGCTCTTCCACAAGGCCGATCTGCTGGTGTACGAGCAGCACAACGCCCGGTGGACGCCGCGGGTGGCCATGGAGTGCAAGTACGGCGAGCTCAGCAGCAAGGAGGCTCTCGCATACAACGCCCGGGCCGAGCAGTTCAAGAGCGTCCACCCCTACCTGCGCTACGGCCTGCTGATCGGCGGCTTCGATGGGCTGTCGCTGCCGGTGCGCGTGCTCAAGCACGGGGCCAATTTCGACTTCATCGTGGCCTGGGAGGGTCCGGAACCCAAAGGCGTGACACGCGAGCGCCTGGGGGCGATCATCGTGGCCGAGGTCGACGCCTCGCGGGTGTTGACCTCGCTGGTGCTCAAGTCAGGCGTCGCGGCCATGGGCCCGGTGCGCATGATCCACCGGCCGCTGACGCTGGCGTGAGGTCAGTCGGTCCCAGTTCGTCTCAGTCGGCCTCAGTCGGGCTTCGAGACTGGTTTGGGCGGCGGATTCAGCACGAAGTCGTACCCCCGACTCTGGCCCTCCCCCCCGCCCGCGGGCCGCAGCACGCTCCACGGCCGGTCTTCCCGGGGCTTCAGCACCGGCTCGACGCCCTGGTTGTCGACGCCGTCGTCGCCCAGCGAGTAGAGCAGATAGCCCCGCCCGCTCGGGTCCTCGCCCGCGCTGAAGCGGCGGTAGCCGAAGGCCTTGCCGCTCACCGCGTCGACAGGCGCCTCGGACAGGATCGCAGGGACAAGCTCGGCCAGGGCTTCGGGATACGCCTGGCGCCGCAGGCGATGGATCTCCAGGGCCAGCATGATGCGCACGCCCTCGCGCGACATCTCGCTCTGGTCGCGCGACTGCAGGCTCCGGGTCACATCAGGCACGATCCGGTGCAGCAACAGGAATCGGCGGGGGAGTCGGGCCATCCACGCGTTGGTGTCGAACGTCCGCTGCCGTTCCGGCCGGGGCGCCCCGGCGACCCGGATGAGGCCGTCGTACAGCTCATTGGCGCGAAGAACCGACTGCTTCTTGGAAGCCATCACGACGCCGACGAGCTTGCTCAGCCCGCTCGGCAGAGCCAGCCCGCCGCGAGCGCCCGCGCCCGCCGCCGTGTCGAGGGCGTCGATGTGCAGCAGCCCGTCGCCGGCTCCGTTGTCGGAATGGCACGTCTCGATCAGGTCGAGCACGCCGTAGCGCTCGCCCTGAAGGGCCAGCGCCATCGGCGGCAGGGCCTGCCGGTCGAGCGCGGCGAGGGCCTGCCGCAGCTGCCCCTCGCTAAGCGTCACCAGCGGGAGGTCCTCCATGAAGCGATTGAACGCCAGGGAGTGAATCGCCACCCCCACCAGTTGCTGAATGATCGTGAACCCGGTCGCCGCGACGCGCCCGAGCGCCAGCATCTGCTCGAATGACCGGACGACATCGTCGCCCTTCCCGGCCTCGGCCGCCAACCGCAGGCGGGCGCCGCTGATGCGGGCCAGGGCCCGGTATTGCCCCAGTTCGGGCAGCAGGAACTGGAAGACCGGCCCGTCGGGCGTCGAGACCAGCGCGCGCCGGATGCCGACGATGGCCTGCAGCTTGTCATGAAGGCCCGCGGCGAGCATCTCATCGAGGGCCTCCACGGCCAGCTCGCGGTCCTGCGGTTCGCCGACGGTCTGCTGGTCTGCGGAGTAGATCAAATCGAAGTTGAACGCCGGTTGACCCGCCTTGCCGCGCGCGGCCCACACCGCGGCCTCGACCTTGCGGCGCAGCGCGGTGGCCTCCCTGAGCACCTCGACCGCGTCGGCCTTCTCCCCGGGGGCGCCCTCGGCATACGGCGCCACCAGCGCGGCGATCTCGCGGGCGTACTTCCCGGGCGACCCGGCGGGGGCCCGGATGATCCGCACCGCCTGCACGATGAGCGCGACCAGGCCCACAGCGAGAGCCGCGAGGATGATGAGGCCGAATCGCCGGACGAGACGCCGGCGCGGGGTGGTGGATGGGCCGGTCGTGGGTGCGGTGCGGCTCATTCGCCGGGGTCCTTTGCGTTGAAAATGTAATCAAAAGAGCCGCCGGGCTGGAGCGCCGCGGCGCGGCTGGGCCCGCTGGCCCCGCCGTTGTCCCGGCCGTCAGCCCCGAGGGCGTAGAGCAGGAAGTCGCGCCCCAGGGCGTCGACAGAGGGAGCGACCAGCCGGTACGCAAGCGGTGAGCCGGAGAACGGATCGATCGGTGCGCGCCAACCCGGGGGGACGGCGTCCGATTGGGCCAGCTCGGTGAGGCTGGCGGGTGGGCGCCCGTGGGCGAGGCGGAACCGCTCGATGCTGACCAGCACGGAGAGGCCCAGCCGTTCGAGCTCCGCCGTGCGCATGGCCCGCCGCCAGGAGTCGAGCGCGGGCACGAGCGCGTCGACCAGGAGCAGGCCGCTGCTCGACCCGACGGTCGGCGTCAGCGGCGTCTTGCCCTCGTACATGTCGAAGATCCGGTCGATCTCCTCGCGGTTGGCGTAGTAGCTGCCCAGGCGGGCGTTCAGAACGCCGCGATCGGGGACCTGGCCCAGCAGCGACCGCACGGCTGCGGAGTGGGCGCCGAGGCGGACGCGGTCGGGATCGGCGAAGAGCCACGACACGGCGTCCTGGCAGATCGCCCGTTCGGTCTGAAGCGGAAAGGTTGGGGGAACGTCGACGCCCTTGGCCAGCGCGGCTTCGATGGCGTCGAGCGTCGCGGCGTCGGGGCGGTCGAGCAAGGCCATCCGCATGTGCGCGAGCGCCACGGCCTCGATGGACCGGGCGACCAGCGACGAAATGATGGCGGGCTGGCGGCCGACCATGCGGGCCAGAGCAAGGCCGATGTCGAGGGCCTCGCCAAAGGCGCGGGTGTCGCCCCGCCGCCGGGCGTCGGCGAGGCGGGCGCCGTTGAAGCGGGCCAGCTGGCGGGCGCTCCCCAGTTGGGGCAGCAGGATGAAGGTCAGCGGCTGATCGCCGATGGGCGCGATCGGGTAGACCGCGCGGGGGGTTTGGGCCATGCGCCGCAGGAGCGCGGCGAGCTTGGGATCATCACACCCCTTGAACACCAGCTCCGTCAGGGCCCGCGTCGCCCGAGCGCTCTCGCGCTTGGCCGCGATCTCCTCCGGCGTGGCGAAAGGAAGCTCCGGCGCTTCGGCTTCAGGGCGGCCGATCAGGCTGAAGTCGACGAAGAGGCGCTCGCTTTGATCGTTCGGGGCGACCCTGGGCGTCGCGTTCGCCTGCAGCGAGCCCAGCAGCACGACCGCTTCGGTGAAGTCGTCCCACGCGTCGGCCTCGGGTTCGCCCGGCCCGCGCGCGGGCTGCACCCGCTCGACCATCGCCAGCAAACCCTCCACGCCGATGCGATCAGCCCGCGCGGCGCTCGCCTGCTGGCGGACCGACAACTCGTGGGCCCCCACGATCAGCAGCACCAGCCCGACCACGATGCCGCCGACGATCGCCGCCCGCCGAAGCAGCCGGCCCGTCCGCTCCGGCGTCAGCCACACCACGGGCTGCGCGACGCCGCCGCCCTCCTTGGGGGCGAAGCGGGCCTGCCCGGCCGGGTCGATCGTGAGCTCGCCCAGCGCCGCGTCGACTTGCGTGTGCGCGCCGCACTCGGGGCACACCACGGCCAGGGCCGCGTCGACCGGCAGCCCAAGCAGGTTGTAGCGGCACTGCGCGCACACGCCCCGCTGCCGCAGAATGTGTGCGATCCGGCGGCGGAGCACGAAGTTCCGCACGAAGAACGCGGCGGCGACGACCGGGAACGCCCCCGCCGCCATGGCCAGGGGTATCACGACCTGCAGCAGATCGGACTTGGACCGCTCCACCGCCATCATCGTCCAGCCGCCCGCCGCGGCCCCCGCGAGGATCGCCGCGAGGAGCAAAATCAGACTGACAGCTCCGATGGCCAGGCGATAGACCACCGGCCGCTGCGCGGCGGACACGAACCGGCGGCATTGCTCATCGCTGAAGCGATCAAGCTCGGGGAACGCGCGATGGACCTGCTGAACAACCAGCCGCATGCGGGAATCCTGTGCGCAAATCCGGAGCGCGGCCACTGGACGGGGCGGGGGGGGCCGGGGGGGGCGGGGGAATCGGGCGGCATGGAGAACGACACCGCCGGGATGGAGGCGTGTGTGTGGGGGGGTGGGGGGGGGCGCCCAGCCGCGCTGAGGCGAGGCCGCCGAGTCGCTTCCCCCACGTCTCGTTGCCCTCATGCCGCAGGTGGATCGGCCGGCGGCCGCGCGGGCCGGCCGCGCGGGGGCCCGGCGATCACTTGCCGTACGCGAACACGCCCCGCCCGGTCTTGTCGCCCAGGCGGCCCGCCGTCACCAGTTGCTTCAGCAGCGGGCACGCCCGGTAGCGGTCGTTGTTCAGCCCGTCGGCCAGCACGTTCATGATGTGCACGCACGTGTCCAGGCCGATGAAGTCCGCCAGGCGCAGCGGGCCCATCGGAAAGTTGCAGCCCAGCTTCATGATCCCGTCAATCGCCTCCGGCTCGGCGACCCCCTCCATCCACGCGTAGAACGCCTCGTTGATCATCGGCATCAGCACCCGGTTGGAGATGAACCCCGCCCGGTCCTGGGCCTTCAGCGGCGTCTTGCCCAGCTTCGTCGCCAGCGCCAGCGTCCGCTCCACCACCTCCGGGCTCGTCTGCAGCCCCGGGATCACCTCCACCAGCTGCATCAGCGGCACGGGGTTGAAGAAGTGCATCCCCACCACGCGCCCCGCGCTCTTGCCCGCGGCGGTGGCGATGTCGGTGATGCTGATGCTGCTGGTGTTGCTCGCCAGCACCACCCGTTCATCCGGGAAGAGCGCCGCCAGCTTGCCGAAGAGCTCCTTCTTCACCTGCGCGTCCTCGACCACCGCCTCCACCACCCAGTCGGCCCCGGCGAGGTCCTCGAGCCGGTCGGTGAAGGTGATGCGGGCCAGGGCCGCGTCGGCGTCGGCCTGGGTCATCTTCTGCTTCTCGACGAACTTGCCCAGGCTCTTCTTGTGCACGCCCTTGCACCGGTCGATGGCCCCGGGGAAGGCGTCGAAGACCTTGACGCTCAGCCCGCTCGCCGCGCTCACCTGCGCGATGCCCCCGCCCATCTGCCCCGCGCCCAGAACCGCCAGCGTGCGCACGTCGCTCATTGCAGAAGCTCCCATAAGAGTGATCGGCGCAAGCATAGCCCGAACCGGTTTGCGGACCCCCCCGCCCGGCCACCGGGCCCGGGGTGAGTCCGTCTGACCGGCGCGTCCGCCGTGAAGACCCACAGGCCGACGCCAGCCGCCCAACGCGCCGGCCGATACCCCACAACCACCCGTTCTCGTGCCCCCGCCCCCGCAAGGAGCTCCCCGTGCGCCTGCCCACCCTGCTGAAGTTCTCGCTCATCGGCGCCGGCGTGCTCGCCGCCGGGTTCGTCGGGCTGCTCGTGCTGGGGCTCACCCTCAGCGCCGCCGGCTATGGCGGGCGGCGGGCCCAGGCGGCCGGCCGATCCAGCAACGCCGCCCCCTCGGCCTCGCCGGTCTCTCCCAACGGCACCGCCGTCGCGGCGAACCTGGTCCATCAGCCCGCTCCCAACGCGACCGGGACGCACGCCTCGGCACAACCTTCGTCGGAACAGCCACCCTCGACGACGTCTGGTCTGACCGCCCGCCTCGACGCCCTTGAGCAGGGCGGCAAGTTCGTCGACATCGGCCTGCTGCTCTTCCAGCAGGCGGCGACACTCTCACCCGCCGACCGGGCCGCGGCCATCAAATGGCTCACGGCCCGCCGCCTCAGCGGCCGCATGCCCGTGCTCTTCCTCATCGCCCGCCTGCACGATGTTGCCGGCGACAGCGAGCAGGCGGGCAAGTGGTTCCTGGCCGCCAGTTGCATCGGCCGTATCGACGCCCAGCGCTGCGACGATCGCTCCGCCGGGCAGGCCGTCCCGGCGATGGAGTCGCACTTCCCCGCCGTGCGCACCGCCCTGCGGGCCGACAAAGCCAAGGCCGAGAAGTGGGCCCGCGCCGCCCTGGCCATGGAGGAGGAACTCAAGGATCGCGAGCCGCCCTACTGGATCGCCGCGCACGGCCTGGCGGCCTTCACCAGCAAGGCGCCGTCGTTCATCGGCGAGGAGGCCTGGGCCGACCACCGCCAGAAGTGCCGCGAATCGCTCACCAGCAGCCTCGCGGGCGCGCCGGCGGACTCCGACTGACGCCCCGCCGGTCGCCTCGCCGGGTTGTCGCGCGGCGCCGGCAGCCGGGATCCTCGCGCCTCGCCGCGACACCCGCCTCCTCCCGCGCCCCTAGCCTCCGGCATGTCCGACCGCATCGCCAAGCTCCGCAAGCTGCTGGACCTTGACCCCGCTGACACCTTCGTGCTCTACGGCCTCGCCCAGGAGCACGCCAAGCTCGGAGAGCACGCCCACGCCCTGGCGCTCTACGACCGCCTGCTCGCGGCCGACGCCAACTACTTCTACGCCTATTACTTCAAGGCCAAGGCCCTGGTCGCTCTCGCCCGGCCCGACGAGGCCCAGCGGGCCGTCGCCGAGGGGCTGAAGCGGGCCGCCGCGGCGGGCGACCCCAAGGCCTCCAGCGAGCTCTCCGCCCTCCAGTTCGACCTCGAGAATGGCTGAACGGCTGCTTGGCGACCTTCCATGGCCTCTCCTCCCCCAGCCGCGCGCCTCGCCAAGCTGCTCGCCAAGCGGGCGCTCTCGGTCGAGTCAGCCCGGGCCCGCCTGTCGGCCTGGGGGTGCTCGCCCGATCAGGCCGGTGCGGTCATCAACGAGCTCATCGCCAAGGGCTTCCTGGACGACAGGCGCTCCGCCGAGTCATTCGCCCGGGCCGCCCTGGCGCGCGGGGCGATCGCCCCGGCCTTGCTGCAGGCGAAGCTCGTCGCCCAGGGGATCGCTGAGGACCTCAGCGCGCAGGTGGTCTCCGGGGCCGTTGCCGATGCGGACCGCACCCCCGCAGAGGCGGCCCAGGCCTTCGCGCGAAGCGCCCTGGCCCGCTTGCCGGCCAAGCTCAGCCCCGCGGCCAAGGCCCGCCGCATCGCCGGCCAACTGGCCCGGCGCGGCTACGACGAAGCCGTCGTGGAAGCCGCGCTCGCCGGGCTGGCGCTGCCTGCTGACGAATGATCAGCCTTCCAGGGATGCCGAACTCACCTTACCGGCGGGCCATCTTGCGCTTACCGGCGCCGCCGGCCTTGCCCGCCTTGGCGGTGGTCTTGGCGGGGGCCTTCTTCGCAGGGGCCTTGGCCTTGGCGGCCTTCTTGGCTGGCGCCTTCTTCGCCGCGGCGCCCGGGGCGCCGTACCCGGCGGGGATGCCCTGCGTCCAGGTGGTCATGTTCTTCGACTCGGGGTTGAAGCCGTCGCCCGGGATCGGGTGGCTGCCCTTGGTGAAGGTGCTGATGCTGCTCTTGTGGGCCGTCTTGGCGGTGTACTTGGCCGTGAACTCGTCGTAGATCCAGCGATAGGTCTTCTCCATCCCGTCGCGCAGGCGCGTGTCGGGCTCCCAGTCCAGGTAGTCCTGGATCTTGGTGTTGTCGCTGTTGCGGCCCGCCACGCCCTTGGGGGCGTCAAGCTTGTAGTGCCGCTCGAGGGTGATCCCCGCGATCTCCTCGGCGATGCTGACGAGCTGGTTGATGCTCACCAGCTCGCTGGAGCCCAGGTTGATCGGCTCCAGGATGTCGCTGTGCGTGATCTTGTTGATGCCGTTGACGCAGTCGTCGATGTACATGAACGAGCGGGTCTGCGTGCCGTCGCCCCAGATCTCGATCTCGTGCTTGCCGCTCACCACCGCAGCGATCACCTTGCGGCAGATCGCGGCCGGCGCCTTCTCGCGACCACCCTCCCACGTGCCGTTGGGCCCGTAGACGTTGTGGAAACGCGCGACGCGCGTGTTGAGGCCGAAGTCCTCGCGGAAGTGCCGGCACATGCGCTCGCTGAAGAGCTTCTCCCAGC
>CAZSZO010000023.1:0-65909 GCA_964611125.1 uncultured Phycisphaeraceae bacterium
GAGATCACCGGCGTGGAGATGCTCTACATCGCGCCCGGCAGCCCGTGGGAGAACGCCTTCGCCGAGAGCTTCCACGGCCGCCTGCGCGACGAGCTGCTCAACGCCGAGGCGTTCGAGGGCGTGCGCGAGGCCCAGGCCCTGGCGGCGGCGTGGCGGAACGAGTACAACCACCGCCGGCCGCACAGCGCGCTGGGCTACCTGCCGCCGGCGACCTTCGCGGCGCGGTCTTGCGGATTGGCCGAACGGGATGGGGCATCGAAGGACGCCGAGCCGCGGACCACTCAAGTTGAGAGGGGAGACGAGGCCCCTCTCCCCTCTCAAGCTCACCCCTCTACCCCCCACGAGCGACGAAAACCCATGCAACCCCTGACCGCGGCGTGCGTCACGCCCGCGGCGAGTACGATGGACAGACTCTCATAGCGGGTGGTACAGACATTGGGGGCAGGTCACGGGGACGCCTGCGGGCCTGGGTGACCGCTGCCTGCCAATCTGGCACCCATCTCCATATGCCGAAGGCGAATCGGCAGCAATATGCATCACAATGCGGGGGTCCCGAGGGGGTACATTGCAGGAGTAATGACTTGGTAGCGATCTGATTGGCATGGGAATTGCCCTTACGCCCGGCAACAGCTATTTGGCCTGTAGAAAGGAGTCGCCATGTCGTATTCGGGCTTGCGGATCGGGTCGCCGCTGGCGATTGGAAGTCAGCGCGATTGGGAGAACCAGCTTCATGTCTGGGGTTCACCGCCCGGTCAGCGTGAGTTGACACGTTGCGAGAATGCCGTCAGGGAAGTGCGTGCGGCCATCAGCGAGAGCGCAAAGCTGAACCGCCGCAACATCCGGGTCTTTGCTCAGGGCTCGTACCGCAACCGGGTCAACGTCCGGCAGGATTCGGACGTCGATATCGGCGTTGAGTGCGAGGACGTGTTGTTCAGCCAGCTCCCCGAGGGAACCAACAACGCCACATTCGGCTTGAGCACCGCCGAATACACCTACACCCAGTTCAAAAGCGAAGTGGGCGAAGCTCTCGTCGCTCACTTTGGTTCCGCGGCAGTCACCCGTGGAGACAAGGCGTTTGACATCAAGGCGACGCAACGACAAGTCGAAGCTGACGTTGCCCCGTTCTTTCAGCACCGCCGCTACAAGGCGGACGGGACGTTCCACCAGGGCGTTGAACTTCACCCCGACTCGGGTGGCAGCGTCATCAATTGGCCCGAACAGCACTACAGCGGCGGCGTGGACAAGCACAGCCGGACGAGCGATCGCTTCAAGAAGGTCGTCCGTATTCTCAAGTGTCTGCGCAATGAGATGGTTGAGAGAGGTCGGCCGATGGCCAAGCCTATACCGAGTTTCTTCATCGAGTGCCTCGTTTTCAATGCGACGAACAACATCTTCGGCAACACCAAGTGGAGCGATGACGTGATGGGAGTCCTGAACTTCCTTCGCCACAACACGAGCGACGATTCTCTTTGCAGGGAGTGGGTTGAGGTCAGCGGCTTCAAGTGGCTGTTCAGGGGTGGTCAGAAATGGACCCGACAGCAAGCGCACGACTTCATCAAGGCGGCCGAGGCGTACATTCTCGTCGGGTAATCCATGCTGAAGAAGATTCATATCGCGGTCATTGTCGGCATCGCGACCGCGATCTGGGCCGTGGTGCTTCTTTGTCGTGGCATCCCCGTGACGTTCTCGGAGCTCGGTTCGTTTTCGCTTGTCGTGTCCGGCACATTCTGTGCCGTATGGCTGTTCGATCGCTTCGTCTGGCCGTGCCGCGTCAAAGGTTGGTGCGTCTTTCATGGATGGTTGGTTTCTTGCCCGGACATTCGTGGGACCTGGGAAGTTGAGTTGCAGTCTTCGTGGATTGACCCGACCACGGGCAAAGGCATCCCTGCCATCAAGTGCTACTACGGCGTCCGGCAATCATGCTCCTCACTCCAAATGCACCTGATGACCCCGGAGTCCGAGTCATGGCTCCACGTCCATCGATTCGTGCCGTCGAGCAAGACCGACGGCTATAAACTGATTGCGGTCTACACGAACCAGCCGGGAGCGTTCCTCCGCGGGGTTCGCAGTGAAATTCACCACGGCACGATTGTGCTGGAGTTTCACGGTGCAGATCCGTCGCATCCCCGGCGAGTATTGGACCGATCGCGGAACGAAGGGCACGATGACGGGAACGAGAATATCGCGGCGTGTCATCTCGAAGCACGCTGACGGCGCCACGGTCAAGTAGCGACTCGCGACCGGCTTCAAGGACGATTGCGCGCCACTCACGGACTGCCGTTCCGGGTCACTAGAGCCGCTCGACCCCTGTAGCTACTTCCGCCGGTCCGCTCGCGCCCAATAGCCCGCAAGCGCGTCTGCTCCTGCCAGAAGCATCTTGCAGGACTCGCTGGAGAACGCGTCGCGGCCGGTTGAGGTGAGTGACAGAACCGAGCGGGCTGATGGTTTGGCAGCGCGTAGGTCGATCACCGGAGCAGAGGCGACGCTGTTAGGTTGTCCCTGCGCCCCGTGTGTTGGATCGCTGTGCGTTGCGAAATCGGGATGATCTCGACCGCCCGTGACGAGGTCGAGCGCAATGTAGCTTCTTCCGCCGATGCTCGTCGCACCACCGGGACTGACCCCCGGGATCCCGAACCGCTGCGCCGTGATGCCCGTTGCGCAACTGTCAGTATGCAATGGCGAGGGCACCAACAAGAAGTCATGGCGGCGGACGGCGTGTTCGACTGCGACGCGCGATTGACCACGAACTGTGGGCTGCACGGCGTGCGCAAGAGCGACGCACAAATCGTGGACGACGCTGTTCGGTGCTTTCGTCGGAGCGTCTTCCCGGATGTATCGGAAAAACCCCGACAGGTCCGCCTCGACCGAGGGCAGTTCTTTGACGGGCTGTTGCTGCTTGCGTTGCCGCATATGCCAGAGGAGAACAGCACTGTGTGCCAGCGCAGCCACTCCCACGACGGTTGCGGAGGGATACTGGCTAGCTAGATACAGCGCGGATGATCCGCCATAGAGCAGTAGACCGCCAGCCACGTTTACGCCCACGTCGCGACCCAGGGCAAGAGCGACCTCGCGTGATCGACGAGAAAAATCCTGAGAAGACATGGGGCCTCCCTGCATGGGCTTACCCAACCCGGTACACAGCTCAATACCGGAGAGGATCTTCCCAGCAGTGGAGTGGTTCTGCCTCCAGGGCCGCGTGAAGGTTGAGTGCAGGTTCAGTGAAGAATGTCATCGCTGGCGTGGGGCCAGCCTTAAAACCGGTAGCCGAGCTGAAGTTTCCGTCACGCGCATGCCGGAACGCCCGTCCTTTGCCCTAACAAGAAATCTCCCGCTAGGGTGGGACGCGTCTCGGCTACTGCCAAGAACGCCAACTTTGCCGGTCTTGCGGCAAACGATTCCAAGGTCCAGCTCGCTGAGAAGTCTGTTGATGCAGCGAACGAGAGCCGACTTCTCCTCAAATGTGGTCTGAGGCTGCGATTTGATGTACTCGGCGAGGTGCGATTCTAAACGGGACGCGAGATTCCGCAGGAATTCCTCTCGTTGCGATTTCATCGCCCCTCGTACAGATCGCAGATCAGCAGCGGGTGCACTTGTCGGTACCACCGATTGCGCGGCAGCGCCCATCGTCATGGTCGAGGTTAAAGGTGCTTGTGCGACTTCCATGCACCGGTAGGTAGCTCAGAATCCCGTGGCCTGTCAAGAGCTAACCGCTTGTCGCGAGCACTCCGTGCTCTGCGCCGCCGGGATCGGGATCTGGCATGGCTTGTGGTGTAAAGGCTCGACGTCATCGCTTGGCCTTCTTCGCTAGCGCGACCCGTAGCAACAATGCCTTCACGCGA
Source organism: uncultured Phycisphaeraceae bacterium (assembly GCA_964611125.1). Taxonomy (GTDB): domain Bacteria; phylum Planctomycetota; class Phycisphaerae; order Phycisphaerales; family UBA1924; genus JAEUIX01. The sequence goes on from CAZSZO010000023.1 coordinate 3,840, forward strand.
GGTGAAAGTTCCGGCCAGAGCGTTTGCAGCTTGGCGAGGTCAGGTGCGATTGGGTGCGAGTCGGTGGCTTTTGGTGCGACTGCGTCGGATTTCACGTCGCGGGCGATGCAGGCATCACGAAAAGACCTTGTTTTGCGAGGTAGTTTTGAGTTGGCGGGCGGGTTCGATTCCCCCCGGCTCCATTTTGTGAAGATGCGCGTAGATGCGCTCTCACTGACGTTCGCGCCGCGCTCAATGACCAACCGGCACAACGCGCGACTGTCCTCGTTGTCGATGAACTCCAGCATGTCGTCCGCAGTCCACGCTGACTTGGTGAGCTCCACCGTGCGGTTGCCACCGACGCCCGTTCGCTGGTCATCGGCGTAGACGCCCGCGGTGATCTTCTCGCCCTCGTCGGCGGACTCGGGCAGAGCCTTGAACCGACCGACCTTGATCGCCTCGCGGGCGGCGAGCTTGATGACGGCCCGCTGCACGATCGTGTAGATCAGCGTCTTCGGACTCGCCCCGCGCGTCGGGTCGAACTTCGGCGGGCTGGACATCAAGTGCAGCACGGCCTCGTGCGCTGCGTCGTCGTAACTGACGCGCGGGCCGCAGTGCTTCGGTGCTTCCTTCAGCGCTACCCGCCGCGCGTAGTCGAGCAGGTCCGGCGTGAGGTCGAGTTCGATTGACGAGGAGCCGGGCATTCAGATCTCTTCGCCACGCTCGAGCCTCTCGCGGATGTCGTCGTACAGCGTGAAGGAGATCACCGCCGGGGTGATGTCATTCAGGCGGCCATCATCGCCGGTCACGCCCCGTGGCGGCACGCGATGCATCACGAAGTACTGGTCGTCGTCCGGCACGGGCCGCCCGTACTCGGCCGACTCACGCTCGGCCGCCTCACGCAGCGGGCGCAGGAAGTCGGCGTACCGGCACCCAAGCGCCACGCACATCGCCGCGTACGGCGTGAAGATGCCCGCCTCTTCGAGGTGACCTTCCCCCGGTTTACGCACCAGAGTCTATGAGAGTCCGAGCACGGTTGGTCTTGACCCCATCTTCGGTCCAGCTCGGATGAGAGCCAAGGGCTTCAACCGGCCAGGCTAGCTTGGCCGGAGGCGTGCTCCAGCGCCCGACGGCCTCCCTCGCTCTCGACCGGCCCGCGGCCAGCGCCGCGGACCGGTGTTCCGAGCTTCCGCTCCGCGGCGACAAGCCGCTCCAACTCCGCGATCTCACCGGAAGGTTCATGAGCCGGGCGTGAAGCGGGGGCTCGCGCGCCCAGAGACCTGCTCAGTCGAACAGCAGCATGAAGTACGCCGCGAAGAGCAGCAGATGGACGCACCCGAGCAGCACGTTGGTGCGCGACAGGGCGAAGGTGAGCGACGAGGTGAAGAGCGTGAGCGCGAGCATCACGATCTCCGCAGGGTCCAGCCCCAGCACCAGGCGCCGCCCGGTGAGGAGCGAGATGGCGATCACCAGCGGGATGGTGAGCCCGATCGACGCCAGCACCGAACCCATCAGCACGTTCACGGCCCGCTGGAGGCGGTTGCTCCGGGCCGCCTGAATGGCCGCGATCGACTCGGGCGTCAGCACCAGGACCGCCATGATGAACCCGCTCAGCGCGATCGGGGCGCCCAGGCGGAGGACCGCCGCGTCAAGCGGGTACGACATCTGCTTGGCGAGCATGACCAGCGGCACGCCGTATGCCGCGAGCATCGCGGCGTGGTAACCGGTCGAGAGTTCGGAGTGGTGATCGCCGTGCCCCTCGTGGGTGTCCCCGGCCCGCTCGTCGTTCCCGTTCTGGGCGTTGGCGGCTTCCTCAGGATCGATGAAGAACCCGCGGTGGCGCCGGTTCTGCACAAACAGGAAGATCGAGTAGATCGCCACCGACATGATCGACAGGAAGACCATCTGAAAGCTGGAGAGCGTGGGCCCCGCAGTGGTCCGCGTGAAGTTGGGCAGCACCAGCCCGAGCACCGTCAGCGGCACGATCATCACCAGGAACGCGTTGGAGCCCTTGAGGTTGTACCCCTGCTCCCGGTGCTTCAGCCCGCCCATCAGGAGCGCGAGCCCCATGAACCCGTTGAGGACCAGCATCACCACCGCGAACATCGTGTCGCGGGCCAGCGTGGGCTTCTCATCGCCGGTCGACATCACAAAGCCCACCATCGCCACTTCAAGCCCGGTCACCGCCAGCGTCAGCAGCAGCGTCCCGGCCGGCTCGCCCAGCCGGTGCGCCAGCACATCGGCATGACGCACGATGGCCACCGCCGCCGCGAGAATCACCGCGCACAGCCCCGCCAGCAGCCCCACCAGCGCCGCGGGATGCCCCAGCATGCCCGCGACGGTCTGCTTCCCGAGCAGCATCGCCGCGAGCGAGACAACCGCCAGCGCGAGCGGCCACTCGCGGCGCCACAGGCTCGAAGTGTTTGCTGGCTTGGCGGGCAGGTTCCGACTCCTCCGACGCCGCGCGACGCATGAATCACGGCGATGCACCCCCGTGCATTCCAAAGCAGGCCCGGCGGCGCCGGGGCCCTGCCGGAGGAGTGTAGGTGCTTGCGCACAGTCCAACCCGGCGGCCCACACTGCGACCGGTGCAGCTTCGCGAACGCGTTGCGTGACGCCGCCGTGCCAACTGCAGGTACTGGCCGTCAGTTGCGTGACAGCTGGACTACTGCGAGCGCGCGCTGAATCGGCGCCACTTGACCTTATGGTGCTGGAGGGGTCGTGGCGGGGGGCGGGGGGTTGTGTCTGACGCCACGCGACTCACTCGGGTTCCGATAGAGCCCGGTCCCGTGAGCGATGAAACATGTTCGGTGCGCAGGGATCTCTCGAGCGGATCTGCCGCCGCAGGCGGACGGAACCAGAGGGCGCCGAATAGTCATCGCCGACATGGCGGCAGCGCTGACCATTCACCGCGGTCACGGCCGCCCGTCGGCGGCCCGCTCCGCCAGGATCTTGCGGCAGTGATCGCGGTCGCGCCTGACTCGCAGCAACCGCGGATGATCGGGGCGCAGCAGCTTCTCCCCAATGGCTGTCGCCTCTTCCAGCTCGCTCAGGGCCGCGCGGGCCTCGACCTCGGTCGGCTCGGCGCCCGCCCACGCGCCCGCCGCGCCTCCTGGGCGACCGGTGTCTCTACCCCCATCAACCCGGGCCCGCGCCGACTCATGCAGCACCGCGATCATCATGCTCGACCCGCCGGGCGAGGCGCGACGGAGAATCTTGATCGCCCGGTCGAACTCGCGCCGGGAGGCCTCCGCTTCCCCCGCGCGAGCGTGCACGGCGCCCAGATGCATGAGGGGGTTGGCCAGGTCGGGGTGATCGGGGCCGGAGACCTTCTCATAAATCGTCAGGGCCCGCGTCAGCATCGCCTCACCCTCGGCCGACCGGCCGTGCTCGACATACGACTGCCCGAGGGTGGCCAGCGTGCTGGCGACGTCGGGGTGGTTTGGCCCCAGGATCTTCTCCCGGGTCGCCAGAGCCCGGGCCAGCAGCTCCTGAGCCTCGTCGATGAGGTCCATCGACGACAGCACGACCGCCAGATTCTGCTGATTGGTCGTCACCATCGGGTGGTCGGGGCTCAGCTTCCGCTCCAGGATCGCCAGGGCCCGCCTCATCAGCGGCAAGCCCTGCTCGGGTCTGCCCATGTCGCTGTACAACCCCCCCAGGACCAGCAGGACGGTCGCCACGTCGGGATGGTCCGGCCCCAGGGCCTTCTCACGGATCGCCAGGGCCCGCAGGATCAGCGGCTCGGCCTCCGCGAAGCGGCTGAGGTTCCGCTTCACCCCCGCGAGGTTGACCAGGCTCCGGGCCACGTCGAGGTGGTCCGGACCCATCAGCTTCTCGCGGATGGCCAGCCCCCGCTCCCCATAAGCCTCCGCCTTGGCGGGTTGGCCGCGGCTGCTGTAGAAGTTCGCCAGGTTGTTCAGGACGCTCGCCACATCGTTGTGCTCGGGCCCCAGGGCCTGCTCGCGCAGCGCCAGGGCCCGAAGGAACTGCGTCTCGGCCTCGCCGAAACGGGCGTTGTTCTGCAGGATCGTGGCGATGGTGTTCCGAAGCGACGCCTCCGTTCGCGGGTCCTTCTCGAACGCCCCGCCTTCGAGCTCCTTGAGGGCGTTGTTCATGGCCTGAGCGATGGTCGCGTCGACTTTGCCGCCCGCCCGGGGGTCGCTCGAGAGCAACGCCTTGGTGACAAACGAGCTGATCGCCTCGGCCCGGGCCCGCGCCTGCTTCTCCTCCTGCTGGGCCGCCTCGGCCCGCGCCGCCTCAGCCACGGCCCGCTGCTCGTTCGCCTGGGCCGCCAGTTTCGCCGCGCTCTCCGCCTCCGCCGCCAGCGTCGCTTTGGCCCGCTCGCTGTCGGCGCGGTCCCTCTCCCGCAGCGCCCACACCAGCCCGGCGCCGGCCCCCATCCCCCCCAGCACGATCGTCGCCGCGATCAGCCCGCCCGCCAGCACCGCGCCGCGGTTGCGTCGGATGAACTTGCTCGCCACGTACACGGCGCTTGGCGGCGCCGCCGAGACCGCCGCGCCCGCCAGATACCGCCGCACATCCATGGCCAGCCCGCTGGCCGTTTCATAGCGGCGCTGGCGGTCCTTCTCGAGCGCCTTCATCACGATCCAGTCGAGGTCGCCCCTGATGAGCGTGCCCAGGGCCCGGGGCTGCGTGTCGCGCCGCTCCGCCACGCCCGCCAGGTTCTGCGTGTTCCGACTCAGACGCGCGCTCGGCTTGGGCGGCTCCACCTCGCGGATGATCCGCTGCAGCTCCGCGTACGCAGCCGACCGGAGCTGCCGGTCCCCGAAAGGGGTGCTCCCCGTCAGCAGCTCGTAGAGCAGCACGCCCAGCGAGTAGATGTCGCTGCGCGTGTCGATATCGAGCGAGCCCGCCGCCTGCTCGGGGCTCATGTACTCCGGCGTGCCGATGAACGCCTTGTGCTCGGTGAAGAGCGTCTTCTCCGTCAGGCGGGCGCTGGTCGCCTTGGCGATTCCGAAGTCGATCACCTTGATGCTCGGCCGCCCGTCGAGCTCGGTCACCAGGATGTTGAAGGGCTTGATATCGCGATGGATCACCCCCTTGCCGTGGGCGTGCTGGGCCGCGTTGCAAACCTGCTCGAACAGCTCCAGCCGCTCGCGGATCGTCAGTCGCCTGCGATCGCAGAAAGTCGTGATCGCCTCGCCCTTGCACAGCTCCATCACGAAATACGGACGACCCGTCGGCGTCGCCCCCGCGTCGAACACCCGCGCGATGCTCGGGTGGTCCATCATCGCAAGGGCCTGCCGCTCCGCCTCGAACCGCGCGATCACCTGGCGCGTGTCCATCCCCAGCTTGATGATCTTGAGCGCCACCCGGCGGATCACCGGCTCCTGCTGCTCGGCCATGAACACCGTCCCGAAGCCCCCTTCGCCGATGACCTCCAGCAGCTTGTACGGCCCGATCCGCGACCCCGGCCCCTCCGTCAGCAGTCCGTCTGCCGCGTCGCCCGGATCCGCCATCGCCGCCGCCGCGCCCGCCGTCCCGCCCTCCGGTCCGCTGTCCCGCCCCACCCCCCCGCCACCCCCCGTTGGCGCACTCAGAAATTGGTCATCCTCCGCGGCGGTCAGCATCACCTCGATCCGTCGGCAGAGCGCAGCATCACCCGCGCACTCCCGCTCCAGGATCGCGGGCCGGTCCTCCGGCCGGGCGGCGAGCGCCAGTTCGAAGATCCGCCTCAGGTTCTCGTGCGTTTCGCCTGACATGGTTCGCCCGTGGGTTCGGCCCGTGGGCCCGGACAACGTGCTCGTGCTAGACGCGCCCGCTCTCGATCGCCTCCTTCAGCCACCCCCGCGCAAACGCCCAGGCCCGCTTGACCGTAGGTTCCGACACGCCCAGCGCCACCGCCGTCTGCTCGTTGCTCATCCCCGCGAAGTACCTCAGCCGCACCACTGCGGCGGCCCTCGCATCCACCGCTTCAAAGCGGGTGATCGCCTCCTCGAGGATCAGGAATCCGGCCGATTCCCGCTCCGAGGTCAGGTCCGGCAGGCGCGACAGGTCTATCGCGGCCCGCCGAGCATCGGGACCGCCCCGCGCGGGCCCCGCCTTCGCCCGGGCTCGGTCCACCAGGATCCGTCGCATCGACTCCGCCGCCGCGACATAAAAGTGGCCCAGTCCCGACCACGCCACCTGCCGCGGGCCCACGAGTTTCAGGTACGCCTCGTGCACCAGCGCGGTCGCCGACAGCGTGTGGCCCGCCCGCTCGTCGGCCATCTTCACCTGCGCCGCCCGCCGCAACTGGTCGTAGACCAGCGGCAGCAGTCGGTCCGCGGCGGCCTTGTCCCCCCCTGCCGCGGCGTTCAGCAGCAGCGTCGCCTCCTCGGGTTGAACAGGCGGATTTGGCATGGAGGTTCCGGAGGCCGAGCAGAAGAGGAGCGTTCAAGGCTATTGCGCTCACCTCCGCGAAGCTGCGGGCGGCCGTGGCCCACCGTGAACGATCTCAGGCGTCCCCGACGTCTCGCCGCGCCTCCACCGGTCTCCCCGCCCTCACGCGTCCCGCCCCGGCTCTCGCGTCAGCCTGATGTCCACCTCGCGCTCGACGTACTTCCATTCTTCGGTCCCGCGCAGGAACTCCAGAAGTTCGTCAAACCGGCCGCTGTCGGCGGGCGCAAACTCGAACCACGTCAGGAAATCGAAAGGCTCGCCGAGGTCCCGTGACTGATACAACTTCCGGGCGATCGCCGGAAGGTACTTGAGCGAGCCGCTGAGGTGTTGCGACTGCTCCTCAAAGATCGCTCGCCGCTCATCCTGTGTCAGGTCCCACCACGCCGCGTTCTTCCGGATCGGGAGGAGCGCCGCGGAGGTTGCGTGCGGGCGGCCCAGCCCCTCCTGGCGGGCGTTCATTTCGTTCTTTTCGCTGCGGTGCGTGTACCGCCCATAACTGGCGACGCCCGTCAGGCGCCAAGCGCCGGGCGCCGCCGCGCGGTCAGGGATCGCCTCCGCAGGGCTGACATCGAGCCGCGAGGCCATCGCCAGCGTCGCGCCGCGATACGGCTTGATCGAAGCCACTGACCACAAACCGCTATCGCCGCCCGTGAAGATCGTGAACATACTGCCGTTGGACGCCGGTCTGCCCGCGGCGTTTCGCCGAGTCGTGGAGAGGATCGTCACATCCCCCCAAGATCGTCGCCATCCACGTCGGCAAGGAACCGGCTCCGCAGTCCGGGGTCGGGCATCATGCACGCGTCCTTCCGCCCGAACCAGCGGTAGCGGTTGCGCGCGATGAACGCGTACACCCCGTCCCGCAGCCGCCTCGGCGCCCACCGCCCCAGCACGCCCGCCAGCGACCACGGCGGCCCCAGCCGCGCCGCGATGCCCAGCGCCGCATCCGACTTCGTGAGCACCCGTCCCCCATCAATCAGCACCACGCTGTCGGGCATCGCGCCCGTCACGCCGGCGCGCTCCAGGGCCGCCCGACCCGCCCGCGACTGCAGCGACGCGAAGCGGAACACCCCGCGCCGGTCACGCCGGATGATCCACCGCACCGTCGCGTCGCAGACATTGCACACGCCGTCGAACAAGACCACCGGCCCAGCATCCGGCGGGCCGGTCTGCCTTTCCTCAGAGCTTCCAGCACGCGTCGCCGTCATGAACGAGCGTACGCCCGGCGCGAAACACGCCTAACGAAAAAGGGGCCCGGACACTGGTCCGGGCCCCTGGGCTGCCAATCAAGCGTCTATCAGCGGGCACTCACCCTGACGCTCAGGCCCGCCGGCGGCGGGCCGCCAGCAGCAGGCCCATCGCGCCCACACCCATCGCGCCCGGCGTGGGGATGATCTCGACCCCGCGCCAGTTCGTGTTCACCGGCGCCGAGGCCAGCGTGGCGAACGCCGAGCCCACGCCGGTGTCGGTGAACGACACCAGGCGGTTGTCGGTCGAGATGCCGAACAGCGTCGTCACGCCGCCGACCGTCTCGCCCGCCAGGCCGCGCAGGCCGGCCAGCGATGTGCCGCTCACGCCGGTCAGGTTGAACGTGGCCGCCGCGGCCCACGTGCCCGTGCCCAGATCGGTGTCGACGCCGCCGGAGCGGGTCCACTTCAGCAGGCCGCCGGCCGCCGAGGTGCGGTCATCGGCGATGTACACCGTGCGGGTGTCCGCGAAGTAGAAGTCATACGCGCTCGAGCCGGCGCCGAGGCCGACAATGAGCGTCGCGCTGCCGCCCGAGACCAGGCTCAGGCCCAGGAACGCGCCCGACGCAGAGCTCGTGACCACCTGCCCGTTGGCCACGTTCACCACGCGGGTGTTGGCCAGGTTGCCCGTCAGGCTGGTGGTCGAAGTCGCGCCCCCGAGCGGGCCGCTGCGCACACCGCCGGGCGTGCCCGCGCCGCTCATGATGATCGTCGACGAAACCTCGTCGAAGACGCTCGAGCGCGGGTTGTTGCCGCTGTAGGTCTGGCCATAGCCGCTGTAATCCACCGCGCCCGTCCAGGTGTCGATCCGGCCCACCGCGCGCCGCACCGGCCCGCTGCCGTCGGCGGCGTTGTTCGTCGTACCCGCGATCGCCCCCGTGCCCGTCGCCGCGTCGTAGCCCGAGACCGTCAGGTACCGGCCCGTGCCCGCCGAGCGGGTGATGTACCCCTCGGAGGTCGCGACGCCGCTGGTCGTCAGGCGGGCGCCCGCAGTGCTCGTGCCGAATGTCAGGGCCGTGCCGGTGAACACGCCGCCCCGGCTGAACTCACGCACCGAGACCTGCGACGCCGCGTTCGTCGGCGCGGCGGTCCCGTCATTCACCTCGGTGATCACCAGGAAGTTGTTGCGGAAGTACTGCGCGTTCGCAGTTCCACCAGCCGCAGCGACGACGCCAGCGGCGCAGACCAAAGCCATTACGCTCTTCACGTGCTCTCTCCTCAAGAAAATGTTCGACTCTCTCTTGCCGGGTCGGAGGATCTCCCCCTCCAGAACGGCGGAACAATATGAAGGTCACCCACCGCTTATCCCCAAAGTGCGCAAAGATCGCGCTAAGCGAGCGATCCCGCAGTGGTTTCACCCGGCGGGAATGAAAACCGGCCGGGCCCTTGGGGCCCGGCCGGTGGAGGTTCCGAGTTCATGGGGCCGGCCAGTCAGGCTGGCCGGTCAGTCAGCCGCCGCGACTTACGGGCAGCCCGAGAAGAAGCCGGAGATGTAGGTCGAGAGATCGTCGGGATCCTCGAAGGTGCTGCCGTCGAAGTCGAACTCGCAGCTGGTGTCAAAGAAGCAGGAGATGGCGTCGGAGAGGTCGTCAGGGTCGATGTTGCCGTCGCCGTTGAGGTCGAGCGTGCAGCCGGTGGGCGTGCGGAAGTTCAGGCTGACGATGTTGCTCGAGCCGGTGTTGGTGCGGGCCTGCCAGCCGGTCCCCTGGGCGTCGAGGGCCGCCAGCGAGGTGACGAGGAAGTACTGGCCGGAGGGCAGGGTGCTGCCGTTCTGGGCGTTGTAGGGTTCGCCGTCGCCCGAGCCGGGGACGTTGTGCGTGGCGGGGTCGCCGAAGGAGAGCTGAGCGAAGTTGCCCGGGCCGGTGTTGGTATCCGACGCCACCAGCACGCCGGCGCTGTCGTACAGGGCGATGTCGTAGTTGCCGTTGGAGTCCTCGGAGCCCAGGTTGTCGATGTCCAGGAAGTTCTGGGGGTTGGCCGAGTCGATCGAGTAGGGGAGCTGGAACTTGTACCAGACCACCTGGCCGAAGCCGGGCTGCTGGTTGTTCAGGCTGACGCCGGCAGGGAGGGCCCCGAGGTCGGTGGCGTCGGGCGCCACTGGCGTGGGCAGCGGGCAGCCGCCCGTCGAGCCGGTGTTGGTGGTGAAGGTGATCTCGACCTGACCCGCATCGATCGTCGCCGAGGCGTTGGCCGAGAACGAGGAGCTGCCGAATGAGGCGCCCGCGCCAGCGACGGCCAGGAAGTAGTTGCCGGCGGCGAGGTCGCCGTCGCGGCCGTCGAACTGGACGCTGTCCAGGTTGGCCGGGCGACGGCCGTGGCCGAAGCTCAGCTGGGCGCCGTTGCCCTGGCCGTCATCGCGGTTGAGCGCGACGCGGTTGCCGTTGGCGTCGTAGAGGGCGATGTCGGGGTTGACCGAGTCCAGGAACGTGGGATCCAGCACGGCGATATCGAGGAACGAATCCGCCGCGACGCTCGCGTCAGAGGGGATCGACAACGCGTAGAAGTGCACCTCGCCCGGGACGACCGTGTCGGCCTGGACCACCGTGGCCCGGCCGTCGTTACAGTCGATCGCGCCCACCGGGGTGGTGTTGGGGGGCGGTGGGGCGTTGATGTCGGCCTGAAGCTTCAGATAGACGTCGCGCCGGTTGGCGGCGCTACCGCTGAATTCGGTCCCGGCGAGGGCCCCGTCGAAGTTGCCGTCGAACCAGCGACGGGCGTCGCTGATGCCGGTCACGGTCTGCAGCGGGCCGCCGCGGATCAGCACGTTGAGCGTGCTGTTCTGCGCGAACACGTCGTTGGTCCCGGGGTTCAGGAAGCGGATCTCATAGCCGAAATCCGTATCGCGGGGCAGGTTGAAGACCACCTCGGCGCCCTGGGCGTCGAGGAACTGCAGCCCGTTCTGGAACCACTGCGTGGTCTGCCGCCCGGCGGGGACCGCTGAGGAAGTCAGCCCGTTCACGCGGGCCTGCCCGAGCACGTTGCTGTAGAACGGTGCATTGGTGCTGGTGGGGTCGAAGGTGCCGAAGAACGTGATCTGCGCATCCATGAGCAGCGGCGTCTGGCCCGACCACACCCAGCCGAAGGCGAGGCGATTGACCGGCACCGGATCGGGCACGGCCTGCAGCGGGTTGAACGCCGAGAATCGCCCGATGTCGAACGCGATCGTCGACGCGCCGTTGCCGAACGAGGTCCCGGCGATGTTCGCGTCGCTGGGCGAAGCGATCTCATAGACGAACTGCTGAACCTCAAGGTTCGAGCCGCCGTCGGTCATCCCCGCGGGCGGCGTGGCCCGCTGGAACAGCGTCTTGGAGTGATCGAGGGCATCATTGACCTGCACTTGGGCGGACGCCGTCGTCCCCGCCAGCGCGCAGAGCAACACCGCAGAAGTAAAGGAACGGGTAAACATCTATGAACCTCCTCGGCCGGTGCCCTCTGACTCGAGTGCGCGGCCATACCCTTTCCTTCGAGCTTCGCAAAAACATCATGACGTATGTTTGGGTTCCTGTCGAGGGGTCGCATGCAAATACCCCTATTCAGGGCTTATTTGTCGGAAATGCCCGCCGCTCAAAGCGCTGCAGCAGGCGAACCACCTCCGGGAAAACCTTGGACGCGTTGTGTGGCTGCCCGAACGCCGCGCGGTAGGAATCTGAGTACACCCCGCTCCCAAACAGGCTCGGGAAGCGGTCTCCGCTCAGGCTGACCCGCGTGGTCACCCCGATGGCCGCGATGCCCAGCAGGATGAACGCCGCCGCGTATCCCCAGCCTATCCACCTCCCCAAGCCTCCCAGACTTACCAAACCCCCCAACCGTCCCAAACGCCCGGGGTCCTGCCCACCCAGCACCGGGGCGAGCCCCGTTACGAGGAGGGCCCCGGTCAGCGGCAGCACCGGCAGCCAGAACCGCGGGTCGCCGAACGGCCAGATCAGCACCAGCCCGCTGTACGCCGCCCAGTACACCACCGCCGGGGTGATCCGCATCCGGCACGCCCAAAGGCCCATCGCCAGCGCGGCATAGCCCCCCAGCCCAGCCGCGATCAGCACCATCCGGGCCGGCGCCGGCACCGAGCCCTCGTTGACGTTCAGGAGCACCTGCCCGAGGTCCACCAACCGAAACCAAGCAGTGTTCAACAGCACTTCACCGACCCCCGAGCCGGTGTACTGCTTCACAAACCCCGTCCAGTAGGTTGTCCGTGTCACCAGCGCGATGAGCCCCGCCCCGGCGACCACCGCCCCAAGCCCCACCGCCCCGGCGATAAGCGGGCTGCGCCGCAGGCGCTCGGCGAGGTTGGCGACGCGTTCGGGCTGGCCGACGAGGCTCCAAGCGATCGCCGGGAGCAGGGTGATGCCCACGGTGCGCGTCAGGAGCCCGGCGGCGCACAGGATGAGCGCCATCGCGAACAGCCCCGCCCGCCAGGCGATCGGCCGCCGGCCGCCCTCCCACACCAGCGTCAGCAGCAGCAGCGCCGCTGACGAGAGTCCGAAGTACGCGACGTCCGTCAGCGGGATGCTCGCATGCTTCACCATCACCCATGAGCAGGCCGTGAGCACCACCAGCACCAGACGTGTGTGCGGCGTCAGGCCCGACTGGGCCAACTGGCCCGACTGGCCCGACTGTCCTTCCCAGCCCCTTCGCAGCACCTCGTTGCTCGCCCACAGCCCGAGCGCCAGAAAGGCGATGTTCACCCCAACCAGCACCGGCGGCGTCGCGACCCCCAGGCGGTCCAGCTGCTCCACCAGCATGGGGTAGCCGATGGGGTGCTGACTGCCGACATCCGGCGGGTTCCAGCCGCGCCCCGCCTGGTGAGCCTCGACCATCTTGAGCAGCAGCACCGCATCAAAGTTCAGGCGCAGCGGCGAGGCCATCTGCACGCCGTAGCCGACGAACACCGCCCCGAGCAGCCCCCACAGGGCCACGCGGGCCCATGTGGCCGATCCCGGCCCCCCCCTTCCGCTCGGCAGGCCAGGCCCCGGGTTCTTGGCGGTGCTCACGTCGGTGGACATGCAGGGCATTATCGGCGATCCTGCTCGCCTCCGCCCGCAGGCGCCTTCGTCCAGCCCCTGGAGCCCAATGACGACACCCTCCGGCTTCAGTCCCGATCTCTCACCGGTTGTCCCGGTCTCGGTGGATGAGGCCGGGGCCGCTGTGGCGTCGGCCTGGCGGGCGCTGTGCGAAGCGCCGCCCGCTGGGCGGGTCCGCGCGGCGTGGCTCGAGGCGGTCGCCGCGGCCCTCGATGGGGCCCGCGAGCAGATCCTGGCCGTCTGCGCGCGCGACACGGCCCTGACGATTGACGAATTGGCCCCGGAGTTCGCCCGCATGACCGGCGTGCTCCGCCTCATGGCCGAAGGCGCGGCTGACCCGGCGTCGGTCCGCCCGGCCATCGATCTGCGCGCGCCGCAAGTCATCGGCCCGGGGCACGACGTTCGCGGCATGCTCGTGCCCCTCGGGCCCGTCGCGGTCTTTGGCGCCAGCAACTTCCCGCTGGCCTACGGCGTGTGCGGGGGTGACACCGCCAGTGCGCTCGCTGCCGGCTGCCCGGTGGTGGTGAAGGAGCATCCGGCTCACCCCGCCGCGGGCCGGTTGATCGCAGGGCTCGCGGGGCGGGCCATGCACGCCGCGGGCGCCCCCTCGGGCCTGTTTACGTATGTGGCGCACGAGCAGCCGCAGGACTACACGATTCCCGAGGCCCTCGTCGCCCACCCGGCGATCCGGGCCGTGGGGTTCACAGGTTCGCAGCAAGGCGGGCTGGCTCTGGAGCGCGCGGCCCGCGCCCGCCCGGCGCCCATCCCCGTCTTCGCCGAGATGGGAAGCCTCAACCCGGTGCTGATCACCCCCGGCGCGGCGGCGGCCCGCGCCGCGGCCATCGGCGAGCAACTCAGCGCGGCGGTGCTGCTCCGGCACGGGCAGCAGTGCACCTGCCCGGGGGCGATCCTGTGCGCGGGCGGCAGCGCTTGCAACGAGCTCCGCGACAGCCTCGCCTCGGCTTTCGCCAAGGCGCCGGGCCGGCGGATGCTGGCCCCGTGGATCGCCCGGGCCTATGCGCGAGGCGTGCAGGAATCGCTCGCGGCGGGCGCCGAGCTGCTGGCCCGGGGGGGCGGAGGAGTTCAGGGGTTGGGCTCTTCGGGCTCTTCGGGAGATGAGACGGCGCCGTGTCTGCTGGGGGCGAGCGTTGATCAGTTCATGGCTCAACCGCGACTTCGCGAGGAGGTCTTCGGTCCGAGCGTGCTGCTGGTGACCCTGGCGGATTGGAGCGACCTGGAACGCCTTGAGCTGCCGGGCAGCCTGACGCTCACGCTTCACCTGCAGGAAGGCGAGCCTGCCGAACTCGAGATGGCGCGGCGGGCCCTGACGCGGCACGGTGGGTGCGCCGGGCGCGTGGTGATCAACGGCGTGCCGACGGGTGTCCGGGCATGCGGCGCGATGGTGCACGGCGGGCCGTTCCCTTCGACCAATCGCCCCGACACGACCGCCGTGGGGCCGCGGGCGATGGAACGGTGGCTGCGCCCGGTCTGCTGGCAAAACGCGCTGGCGGCGCTGTTGCCCGCCGGGCTGAGGTGACCGTCGGCGCCCCTTCAGCGCCCCCCCGCGGGGGAACGGACGCGCGTTTTCAGAGCCCCCCGCGGCCCGCGGGGGGCTCCGAAGGGCGATCCGAAGGGCGATCCGAAGACTGCGGCGTGGTCGGACTCACCGTACCATCCGCCCCTCAGGAGTTCTGCGCATGTCCGAATCGCCCCCCGCACCACCCACGACCCCCGCCACCCCGGCCTCGCCCGCGCCCGCCGGCAAGTCGATGGACGCCATCATGGCCCTCTGCAAGCGCCGGGGCTTTGTCTTTCAGGCCAGCGACATCTACGGCGGCATCAACGGCTTCTGGGACTACGGCCCTCTCGGCGCGCAGCTCAAGAAGAACCTGCGCGAGGCGTGGTGGCAGGACATGATCATGAACCCCGCCTGGGGGCGCAAGGGCCCCAGCGGCGAGCGCGTGCGGTGCGTGCCGCTGGAGACGTGCATCATCCAGCACCCGAAAGTGTGGGAGGCGAGCGGACACGTCGCGGGGTTTAACGACCCGATGGTGGATGACAAGGAGACGAAGCAGAGATTTCGCGCAGATCACTTGCAGGGAATCCATTTGCTTCCGTCGGGACCAGAAATGGTTGTCGGACAGAACAGCTTTCCAGGCACCGCGATGGAAATCGGGAGCGTTCCGGGGGCAACTGGGATTGCCAACTCGCCTGCAGAAGCACTTGAACTTCTCTTCACTGACAAATCTATGAGAAAGTCCGCTGGTATCCGGGACTTTTTGTCCGAGCAGTTTGTGGGTCAAGATCCTCGATTGGGGTCCTTCGCTGCGGCCTGGGCGTCGGTCGGCGGCAAGAGCGTCTATGCCGTCGTCACTCAGGTTCCCTCTGATCTTCTGAAGCAATCAGCCGCCAAGGTGCCATCGCCGTTTACGGGAAAGTCGGGTTCGCTCACTGAACCACGTCAGTTCAACCTCATGTTCTTCACCTACACGGGGGCCATCTTCAACGAAGACAGCAAGGTCTATCTCCGTCCCGAAACCGCCCAGGGCGTCTTCCTTCACTTTAAGAACGTCGTCGACTCCACCCGCGTCAAGATCCCCTTCGGCATCGGCAACACCGGCCGCAGCTTCCGCAACGAGATCACCCCCCGCAACTTCACCTTCCGCTCCCGCGAGTTCGAGCAGGCTGAGCTCGAGTTCTTCTGCCACCCCGACGAGTCCTTCGCCTGGTACAAGTTCTGGCGCGATTTCCGCATGGAGTGGTGGCAGTCGATCGGCCTCAAGGGCGAGAACCTCATCCTGCGCGAGCACGAGAAGGACGAGCTTTCCCACTACTCCGTCGGCACCAGCGACGTCGAGTACCGCTTCCCCTTCACCGCCCCCGGCTTCGGCGAGCTCGAAGGCATCGCCCACCGCGGCGCCTACGACCTCACCCAGCACCAGACCCACAGCAAGGTCAAGCTCGACTACTTCGACACCACCCGCGGCGAGACCCTTCCCAACGGCGGCAAGAAGGGCGAGCGCTACATGCCCCACTGCATCGAGCCCGCCGCGGGCCTCGACCGCGGCGCCCTCGCCCTCATCTGCGAGGCCTACACAGTCGACGCCTCGCGCCCCAGCCCGGAGATCCTCAAGCTCAACCCCCGCATCGCCCCGATCAAGGCCGCGGTGTTCCCGCTCGTCGACAAAGACGGCATGCCCGAGGTCGCCGAGAAGCTCACCGACGAGCTCTTCGCCAAGTTCGGGCGCGGCGGCTTCATCGAGACCGACGCCAAGCAGTCCATCGGCAAGCGCTACGCCCGCATGGACGAGGCCGGCTGCCCCTACTGCTTCACCATCGACGGCGACACGCTCACCAACCAGACTGTCACGGTCCGCGATCGCGACACCGGCCACCAGGACCGGATCAACCTCGACAAGGTGAGCGCGTTCCTGACTGAGAAGCTCGGCGGCTGATTCGCCGCCAGCGCAGGCTCGGGCGGAGGCGACTGGGGGACGTCCGATGATTGCTCGGCGCGAAGAGGTTCTGACCGACGCCGACAGGGTCAGGATCCGGCGCCTGATCGCCGCGTCGGGCGGCGGCCTCCGGCACGTGGGCGCCGGCATCGGGCTGGTTGCGGTTGGCGGGCTCCTGATTGCTCTCGCGTTGTGGATCGGCCGCCAGCCTGGCGCCGGGCCCTGGATCCTGCTGGCCGCCTTGCTGGTGCTGGTCGGCGCCGGGTGCGCCGCCGTGGGCTTGCTGCAGGGGCTGGCGGCGGCGGTCTTCGCCGGTTCGCCCGATGTGGCGGCCGAGCGCAGCGCCGGGCGACGGGCGCTCCGGCTGGGCGTGGTGCAGGTTGTGGAGGTGGATGCGGACGCCGCGTGGCGCCTGCCCGGCGACGAAGACGACGATCCCGTGCTGGGGCCTGTCCTGGTTCGTCTGGGTCCCGACGCCTTCGCCGTGCTCCCCGAGCCACCCGGGTTCGACGAATCGTCCGAGCCGCCCCGCATGGCGGCGCGGGCTTCGCTGCGGATCATTCCAATGGGCGGAGACCGCGGCGATCCCGACGGGGCGCTCGTGATCATGACCTCGCCCAGGGCCGACTCGGATCTGATCCCGATCCGCGAGGGCCTTTCGGATCCGGACGGCGATGAGCGAGCGGGCCCGATGGCCGCTTGTTCTCCAGAGACGTTTCACGAACTGCGCCTCGCGGAGCTGCCCGCCGCCTGGCGGCCAATCGTCTCCGGATGAGGCCGGGGTGGCCGGGTTTTCCAGATCCTGGCGAACCCGGAGGCCTCGAGCGAGGTGCGGCAGTCCGCCAGGGCGCCAATGCGCTGCATCGCGCCTAGTCTCACCTGATGGCGGCCCCGCCCTCGCCGCCCACCGCATGCCGACCCAGCGCTCGAATCGCGTGATTCTCTTTCCCGGCCTGGGCGCCGACAGCCGCATGTTCGCGCTCCAGCACGGCATCCCGGGGCTCGAAACACCTGACTGGATCCCGCATGTGCCGGGTGAATCGCTGCGCGACTACGCCCTGCGACTGGGGGCGAGCCTCGACATCGGGCCCGGCGACGTGGTCGGCGGCGTCTCCATGGGCGGCATGATCGCCCAGGAGATCGCTCGCGAGTTCCCGGCCCGGGCGGTGGTGCTGATCGGCTCCACACGCTCGATCGGCGCCGTGAACCCGTTCCTCCGCTTCACCAATTTCGCCAGCCTGATCGCCCCCGATGTGGTCATCGACAAGGGGCGCTCGATCGGCACGCTCTTCGTCGGCCGCGGCGGGCGCCTGGTCTCGGAGCGACGCCAGCTTCTCATCACCATGGCCATGGAGCTGCCGGTCAAGTTCCTCCGCTGGGCGGCGGGGGCCGCCCTCAGCTGGCCCGGCCGCCCCGACCCGCCTCGACCGGGGGTGCCCGTGCTGCACATCCACGGCGACCACGACTGGGTCTTCCCGCTCAACTGGCTCACGGTTCCGCCCGATCGGGTCGTCGCGGGCGGCTCGCACGTCCTCAACCTCTCACACCCCGACGAAGTGAACGCGTTCGTGGCGGGTGTTTGAGCGAACCCCATTGCCGGGCGCCGTTCAAACGCCCGGGCGTTCACCGGCCACGGTGAACCGGCCCGTGAACAGGCTGGACCGCCACCGGCAATAGGTCAGATCGACCCGGCGTGCCAGGCTCAGGGCCTCGCCCCGGGTGAACCCCGCCAGGACGCTCACGCGGGCGTCGTGCTTGACCATCTCGGGCTGGCCCAGGGTGGCCAGCGTGATGAACGCGTGTGAGAGGCGCGAGCGCCGCAGGTCGTTCCACACCACGCCGCGCTCGGCCAGCCGGTCCATGATCCGCAGCACGGTGAGCACATCGAGCTCCGGCAGGTGGTGCAGGAACAGCCCCGCGTGCGCATAGTCGAAGGAGCGCGGCCTGAAGCGGTCCATCAGCCGCAGCGCATCAACCCGCTCGAGCTCGATCCCCGCGCTGATTTCCGGGCCCGCCTGCTCAACGTGCTCGCGGGCCAGTTCGAGCGTGGTCTCGTGCACGTCCACGCCGGTCACGCGAAGGTCAAAGCCGGCCCGGAGGGCCCACCGCCGGGCCGCGATGGGCAGGTCCGCCGAGCCGGTGGCGATATCGAGGAGCGTGATCCGCTGGCCCCTGGTCCAGCGACGCGACCACCGCTGCAGATGGCCCAGGAGCGCGGCCTGCCCGCCCAGCCAGCGGTTGACCCCGCGGATGTACCGCAGCGCCAGCGACAGCTCCTCGCGGTCCACGCGCGGGTCGTCCATCAGCTCTCGGGTAAGGCGGCGGTCCATCGCGATGGCGGCTTTACTGGCCGAAGCTCATCTTGAGCGGGGCGTAGGGCGTTCCGACGTCGAGCGTGCCCGCGAGCTTGAACTGGCTGCGGTCGCGCAGCGCGCTGAGCATCGAAAAACTGAGCCCGCTGGGCCTGAAGCTCGCCTTGATGGGGATGTCCAAACTGGCCCCGGGCTCGAGCGAACCCGCCTGGCTCACCCCGGCCTGCCCGAGTTGCGTCCCCGCGACGGTCAGCGTCATGTCGAGGCGGCGCAGGTCGATCTTGAAGCCGTTGGTGTTCTTCACGCGGACCGGCACCGTCCCCTCGATCTCCGAGAGCGACAGCTTGTCCCAGCTCGGGGCCCCCGCCAGCGTCACTTCCGGCGGCGCGGGGATCGGCAGCTCGCCTGCGTGCTTCACCTGCGGCAGCTTGAACTCGCCCACCGCCGGGGCCCGGGCGGACAGATCAAGCGAAGCGGCGTAGGGGACGACCGATCCGAGCTTCACCCCCGACCCGGCCTTGATCAGGGCCGCGAAGTTCAGCTTCACGGGCACCTGAACGACCTTCGCGGAACCGGCGGGAATCGCGCCGAGATCGGCGGCCTTGCCGCTCAAAAGCGCGTTTTCGCCGCTTGAGAGGGCGTACCCCACATTGAGCAGCGGCATCTCCACCGGGTAGGGGTTGCCGACCTTCACATCGAAGACCAGCGTCGCGTCGTTCATCGTGAAGTTCTGCACCGTCACCCCGGCGAACTCCGCAGTGGGCTTGGTGATCGCCCCGCACCCACCCAGCACGGCGCCAAGAGCGCACGCGAGCGCCACCAGCACGCCCGCGCGCAGGCCGGCAAGGTTGAACCAGAACGTCTCGGCAAGCGATGCGCGGCGGATCGTCATGCGATCTCCTCAAATCAGGCGTGGATCGACCGGTGGCGGTGGGGGACTGGGCGGGTCTGGGGAGTGGAGGTCGACCGACCGGTCTGGTGCAGTGTACTCAGGGCTGGTCCTCACGCGGGCCCACCTGGCCCACTCGGCCCGCGGCGATCCAGCCGGTCGATCGCCAGCGCCAGCAGGGCCAGCCCGACCAAGGCCGCGCTGAGGGCCTTCCACGAGCTCACCGGGATCTTGAGCCCCAGCCAGTCGGGCGGCAGCGCCCAGGCCACCAGGTGGTATCCGCCAAACAGGCAGATCAGCCCGAGCGCCGAGCGGCAGACGCTCCCCATGGTGGCCGGGCTCTGGGGTGTCGAACCGGGTCCAGGGGCCGTGCCGTCCGCAGGGGATCCGCCCTGGCGCCGGGCCTTGATCCGTTCGAGCTCCGCCTGGGCCGCGGCGCGGGCCCCGCGCAGCGTCCAGAGGCCCAGGGCGACCAGCGCCGTCCCCGCGGCGAGCATCAGCCAATCGAAGACCGTCAGCAGCGGCCGGGCCGAGATCGCCTGGCCGCCCGCCTGCGCGATGAGCCGGGTCAGCGTGCCCGCGGGGCTGCTCAGAGCATCGCCCCCGCGATGCTCGACACCATGGTGGTCCCTTGCTGGTCCATCGCCGCGGAGTAGTTCAGCAGCTTCACCTCGGTCGGCTCGGTCACCAGGAGGGCCGCGGTGATGTTCCCTGTCGAGCACCAGCGCGTCGGGTTGCCCTGCCAGGCCATCGAGGACACCAGCTCCCACGGCTTGTTCTGGCCCACCAGCGAGAGCATCTCGCGGTCGTGGTTGAACACCTTGTTGCGGGCCTCTTCCGCGGCGGGGGCGGCGTCGCCCTCCCCGGCGAGGGGCTGCTCATCGCCAAAGGCCGGGCCGCAGTGCGAGAGATCCGCCGAGGCGACGATCAGCGTCCGCCCCGGAAGGGTCGCCACCACGGCCTTGAGCGCCTCGACGAAGGGCTGGAGGTCCACCCCCTGGCCGTCGTAGCTCTCGCCGTTCTTCACCGATGGGTCGTGCACCAGCAGGCCCAGCACGCGGGGATAGGCCCCCGAGGCGTCCTTGCCGAAGACGTGCTGAATCCACGGAATGTGCAGCTCAACCGAGTGCTCGCGCTCGTGGTCGTAGCGATGCTCGAAGAGCTTCTCACCCAGCCTGGCCCGCAGCTGCTCGGCCGCCTGCTGATCCAGCTCGCACGTGCCCAGACACGTCTGGTAACCCTTGTCGCAGCCGCAGACCCCGCTCGCCATCCCGAAGTGGTTGGTCCCCAGCACGATCACGCGATCGGGCCGATCGGCGACGCGCAGGCGGCCGTAGACCGACGCGTAGTTCACCCAGCCGCGCGGGTAGTCGAGATGCGGGGCGATGATCGCCTTGGGCAGGCTGGTCCACGCCGGGTCCTTGGCCTCTTTGAGGGCTTCGCTGATCCACGCGTCGAAGACCTGCTTCAGGCGGTCGCCCTGCTGGTCGAGGGTCAGCGGCTCTTCCTTGGCGTTGCCTTCGTCGTCGCGCTCCACCAGTTGCTCGGCGAACGCCGCGCTCGCCCCGGGGGGCAGCACCGGCGAAGCGTCGAAGTCCTTGTGCATCTTGGCCAGCATCGCGTCGAAGGCGGGTCCCTCGAGCAGGCCCGATTCATCGAGCTGGGCGACCAGCTGTTCGAGGAACGGTCGGGTCAGATTCCGCCCCACCTCGCTGATGACCGCGTCGAGGTCGCGGGTGCCGTCGAGCAGAGGCAGAATGAACTGCGAGGCGGGGAGCGTCACCACCATACGGTCGCTGATCTGACGAGCGTCGGCCAGGCCGAGCATCATCACTGGCTTGCCGTCAGGCCCCTGACCCTGGGCCGGGAAGCCGCGGACAGGCCGCAGCCGCGGCCGCTGCAGGTGCGGCTTGGAGGGGTCAAACACCACGGGCTGGGGGTTGGACGGGTTGGGGGAAGAGGCTGAATTGGCAGGCTGGTCAGGCATAAGGAGTGCAGGGTAGGCGTTGCGGGCCCTGTAACCCCTCTCGTACCCTGCTCGAACCCCCACTGGCACCCCCCGCGCTCTCCGATCCGCGCCTGCACAGGCGCCCGGCCGGGTCGCGGGCGGGCTTGCCGGCCGCCTCAAGCCGCCTCCAGTCGTTTGCCCCTTTCCCCGATGCTCAGGCAGGTCTATAGTCAAGGCCCTTCTCCGCTCGAGGTTCCGCCATGATTGAATCACTCAAAGCCGGCCAGTCCATCCGCTGCACCGTCGTCAAGAACCCGCGCAACGCGGGCAATCGCAAGACGCTCGAGCGGCTGATGCGCCTCCAGCCCCTCACCAAGCGCGGCCTGCGCACCGCCCACCACAAGCGCCAGCAGAACCTCGTCGTCTACAACCGCGGCAACCGCGATTGGACCAAGCGCGAGAGCTGCGGCAAGTTCGTCCTCCCCGTGAGCGGGCAGTCCTGGACCATGGTCTTCACCCAGTCGCTCGCGGCCGACCTCAAGTCCGTCGCCGCCTGCATCAAGGTCGAGAACGCCTGAGCGGCCGCCGCCGCTTCCGGCCGGGCTACCTTCATCGCATGATCCACAGCAAAATGCAAGGGCATTTCGGCCCCTCGCGGGCCCGCGCCCTGGCGGTCCGCATCGCTCTCGTCGCGCCCATGCTCATCAGCCCGATTCTCGGCAGCCTTGGCGGCTGTGCTCGGGCGCCCGCGTCCGCCCCGGCCAAGCCCGATCAGGTCTACACCGTGCGCGCTCGCGTCGCCGAGATCCCCGTCCCCGGCAAGCCGCAGACTGAATTCAAGCTGCACCACGAAGCGATCGACGACTTCGTTGACGGCTCGGGCAAGACCGTGGGCATGAGCTCCATGGTCATGTCCTTCACCTTTGACAAGGCCATCTCGCCCGAAGGTCTCGCGCCGGGCGACCTCGTTGAGGCGACGTTTGCCGTCTGGTGGAAGGGCGAGCCGCCGCTCCGGTATCCCGACTACAAGATCACCGCCATCAAGAAGCTCCCGGATGGCGCCAAGCTCGAGTTCCGCGAGGCTCGGCCCCCAGCAACCCCCGCACCCGCCGTACCCCCCGCCGGCGGCTGAGCGTTCTTGGTCACCCGCCGCCGCCCTTCCCGAATCCGAACGATCAGTCGTTCGTCCGCTGACCCCCGCATTTGACTGGCGGACCCGCCCGGGCGCTTGTATATGTTCCGTAAGGGATTTCGTTGGCTCAGACCGGCGGCACCGGTGGGCCAAGGCCGGTTAGCCAAGGCCGGTTAGCCAAGGTGGTTAGCCAAGGTGGTTAGCCAAGAGTGGTGGGCCAATGGGCTGGTGGTGCAGACGCGCCATTTCACACCAATTCACACAAGGTGTCTCCAATGACGTTTTTTACGCGCGGTCGCGGCCGCATCAGTCACCTCCTCGCGGCTCTCGCCGCCAGTGTCGTCGCCAGCCCAGCCTTCGCCGGCGTCGGGTTCAACACCCCAGAGGTCGAGGCCAACGAATCCAAGGCCGCCGCCACACTGGTCCAGAGCGCTGGCCAAGGGATGAACCCCGGCGACACCCTCAGCGGCCTCAGCTCAGGCTCGCTCACCGTCGCCGGCGACTTCTCGGTCGATTACTTCCGCGTCCGCACCGCCGCCGCCACCCCGGCCATCTACCGCTACCGCCTCTCGCTCACCACCTCCGGCGCTGCCGGGCACACCGGCACGCTCCGCGGCCTCACGCAGACCAATGGCGTCGTCAACACCTCCTCCGACGTTCCGTTTCAGACGAGCTCCGCTGCGACCTCGCCGGCCCGCTTCAACCAGTGGTACGGCTTCGGCGCCCAGGAGGAGGTCTACTACCGCGTGTCGGGTACCGGATCGACCACCCAGCCCTACACGGCCACGCTGTCGCGCACCACGGTGACCCCGATCAACCTGACCACGCTCCTGCTGGCCGGGCCCATCACCATTGACAACGACCCTGTCAGCGGCAACACCGCCGACACCGACCTCATCGTCTACGACGCCGCGTTTACGCCCGTCGCCGGGTTCTCGAACGACGGCCAGAACGCCCTGACCCGGACCTTCACCCCCGGCGTCTACTACCTCGCGGTGTCGAATTTCAACGTCGCCAACAACCAGCCCAGCCCTTCCGACGACGCCTTCCGGGCCGCCAATGTGCTCGACTTTCCCAATGTGGTCGCCAATGGCAACGCTAGCGCCATCGCCAACATGAACATGCGGTTCACCGACTCCGGCGGCTCCGCCGTCGGCGTCGGGTCCAAGGCCGGAGCGTTCGATGTCGTCTGGTACCGCTTCACGGTCGTCGCGGGCGGCAACCCCACCGGCGCCGGCTTGGCCGCGCCCGCAAGCGTCGGCCAGGGCCGCACCACGCTGCTCACCGTCGCCGTGACGCCCGGCGCCGCGCCCCCCAGCACCGGCCTCGCCGTCACCGTGAGCGGCGCATCGATCGGCATCGCCGAACCCACCATCCTGTTCGACGACGGCTCCCATGGCGATCTCACCGCCGGCGACAACGTCTTCTCCAGCCTGCTCGCCATCCCCTTCGCGGCGCCGCTGGGAGCGTCTTCCCTTCCCTTCATCATCAGCGACGCCCAGTCCCGCTCGGGCTCGGGCGCCATCTCGATCAACATCGTGACCCCCCCGCCCCTCAATGACGAGTGCGGCGGCGCCATCCCCATCCCCCTCGGCGATCCCGGCGTGGCCTTCACGCTCTCCGGCACAACCATCAACACCGTCCCGAGCTTCGACGGCACCGGCGCCTGCGGCACGGTCAGCGACAACCGCGACGTCTACTTTTCGCTCACCCCCTCCGCCCCCGGCATCTGGATCTTCGACACCTGCGCCACCCCCGGCGTCGACACCGTCGTCTCCGTCCACAGCGCCTGCCCGACGCCCTCGGGCGCCAACCTCGTCTCCAGCTCCACATGCCAGGACGGCGGCTGCGGCCAGGGCGCCACCGGCGCCCGCACCTTCGCCTCCCTCGCTGCGGGAACCTCGTACCTCGTCCGCGTCGCCACCAAGGACCAGGTCGTCGGCGACTTCACCCTGACGGCGACCTCGCCCCCTTCGCCGCCTGCCAACGATGAGTGCAGCGGCGCGATCTCCATCAGTAGTTTCGAGATCGCCTTTGACGCCTCGGGGGCGACCAACAACCCCGCCCTCCCCGCCAACCCCGGCTGCGCCGAGCCCGTGCAGGCGGACGTCTGGCACCTCTGGACCCCGCCTTCCGTCGTGGGAAATGGTCAGTGGTCCGTCTTCTCGCCTGCGAGCTCCGTACGGGTCGCCGTCTGGCCCGCCACCTGTCCGGTGGCCACAGGAACCCAGCTCGCCTGCACCGATGGCGGCGCGCCCGCGTTCTTCAGCGTTCAGCCTGACACCTCATACCTGATCCAGATCGGCGGCACGGCCGCGGCGCCCCTCGCCGGCGCCGGTTCAGTCGTCTTCTCCTTCATCGGCAACCAGGGCGTCTGCTGCACGTCGGGCAGCCTCTCGCTGCAGACGGAGGCCGATTGCCAATCCCTCCAGGGCGCGTACCTGGGCGACAACACCTCCCGCGGGGTGACCGGCCCGGGCGTCATCGCCAGTTCCCCCCGCACCAACCTCGCCATTCCGGACAACAACCTCAGCGGCCTCACTGACACGATCGTGCTCGAAGGCGACGGCCTGATCGAGAACCTGTTCGTCCGCCTCCGGATCGACCACGCCTTCGTCGGCGACCTCCGCTGCACGCTCGCCCGCTCCGACACCACCACGGTCACCCTCTTTGACCGCATCGGCCGGTTCGACACGGGCAGCGGCAGCGCCTCGGCGCTCTCCTCGGATAACCAGTTGGTTTTCCTTGATCCCGTCCCGGGCGACATCTGGTTCGCCGCGTCCGCCGCCTCCACCATCGCCGCCGGCGACTACCGCCCCTCCGCCGCGGGCAATGCGCCAGCCCGCCTCAGCGACTTCGTCGGCCAGCCCATCGGCGGGGTCTACACGCTGAGGCTCGTGGATGCCGCCGCTGGCGATCAGGGCGTCCTGGTGAGCTGGTCGCTCGAGGTCAACCCTCCGACGCTCTGTCCGCCCCCTCCGCCCGTCTGCCCGACCGACTTCAACGGGGACGGCGTCTCCGACCCTGACGATCTCTCCGACTTCATCACCGGGTTCTTCACCGTTCCGCCCGACCCCCGCAACGACTTCAACAGCGATGGCGCCATCGATCCTGACGACCTCTCCGACTTCATCACCGGCTTCTTCCAGGGCTGCCCGTAAGCGCCCGCCCCCGCCGGCTTCACCTGCATCGGCCCTCCACTCACCCCGCGGCTGCTGAGCTACGCTCCGACTATGCGCCTTCCCGCTGAACTCGTCGCGTCGCTTCGCCCCGCCTTCGAGGGGCGGTCGGTGTGCGTGACCGGCGGAGCGGGTTTCATCGGCGGCCACCTCGTCGACGCCCTGCTGTCGCTGGGCGCGACCATCAGCGTCATCGACGACCTCTCCAACTCCGCCCTCGATCACATCACCGAGCTCGTCGAGCTTGACCCGCAGCGAGTCCGCTTCGTGCATGGCTCGATCCTCGATGAGCGTTCCCTCGCCGACGCCGCCAGGGGCTGCGCCACCGTCTTTCACCTCGCCGCGATCGGCTCGGTCCCGCGCTCCATCGCCGAGCCCAAGCGGGCCTTCTCGGTCAACGCCTCCGGCGCCGTGGCAGTGCTCGAAGCCGCCCGGGCCGCAGGCGCCCGCCGGTTCGTCTTCGCCTCGTCGTCCTCCGTCTACGGCGGCGGCGAGATGGCTGACGGTGGGCACGGGCTGAATGGCGCCGGCCTGCTGTCAACTGGCGACCACCGCCCGATCCAGCCCCGCGTCGAGACCATGCCCTGCTCCCCGCTCTCGCCCTACGCCGCGAGCAAGCTCGCCGGCGAAGCCGCGGTGCGGGCGTGGGCCTCGAGCTACGGCCTCAAGGCGGTCAGCCTGCGGTTCTTCAACGTCTTCGGGCCGCGCCAGTCGCCCGACTCCGCCTACGCGGCGGCCATCCCGGCCTTCGCCAAGCGGCTGCTGGCCGGTCAGGCCCCGCTGATCCACGGCGACGGGCTTCAATCCCGCGACTTCACGTATGTCGCCAACGTCGTCGCCGCGCTGTTGCTGGGCGCCAGCAGCGATGTTCCGCTCGCCGGCCAGGCGATCAACATCGGCGCCGGGCGGGCGACCAACCTCCTCGAACTCGCCAGCCTCCTCGGCGCCCGCTGCGGCGTCCCGCACCTGGCCCCCGACTTCGCCCCCGCCCGCCCGGGTGAGGTCCGCCACTCGCTGGCCGACATCGGCCTGGCCCGCCGCACACTGGGCTACCAGCCCTTCGCGACCCTCGAAGCAGGCCTCGACGAAACCATCGCCTGGTTCAGGCGGGCCTATACCCCGGCGTGACCGCGCCCCGCCGAACCGCCAGGCAGCCAGCCCCCCCGCCCCCGGAGTCTGGGGCCCCGCGTCGGGCCATCACCGTTCAGCTACCCTCCACCCATGTTCTGGTTCCTCGACACCCTCGGCGGTTTGTACGAGCTCGCCCGTCTCGCGGTCATCAGCCGCTTCCGATTCTCCGGGCCCTACTGGCAGTGGCGCCTTCACACCGCCTTCGGCAAGGAGCACCCCCCCCGGGGCGAGATGGTCCGCTCCGTGCTCGACTATGGCCGCTGGGTCTATCGCACCCGGCGCGGCCGCTAGTCCCGGACCTGCGCGTATAATCAGGACGTCGACCGCGCCGTCGAACACCTTCCCCATGAGCGGCCGAGCGGCCGCTCGAATGTTCCATCGTCCCGAGGTGATCCATGGCCGCAGCGACTGCCCCCACCCCCCAAGCCCTCCCCCAACCCAAGATCGGTTCGTCATTCCCGATTTTCGCCGTCGGCCTGGTGGTTGGCCTCGTTGTGGGCCTGTTCCTCGGGGTGGTGGTCGTGCCCAACGCCGAGCACCTGATGCAGACGGTCTCTCCCACGCCATCGCCCAAGGCCCGCCAGCAAGTTGGCCCTGCGCCCAAGCGCGAGGACGCCCCGGTGATGACCCCCCCGGCCGATGAGCCCCCCGCGGAGCTCCCGGCCAACCCCGAGCGCAAGCCTGGCGACCCCGCCCCGCCCGCTCAACCCGCCGACACCAAGCCCAACGGCTGATCGCGGAGCCGCCTCGAGAGGGTTGCCATGCGTCCGGACTCCGACCTGCGCGTCATCGTCCGCCAGCACGCCCGCACCGCGCAGCTCATGGGCGTCGACTTTGTCCCTGCCTTCCGCCTGAGTGGTTCTCTGTCTGGCTCGCCGCCAGTCGAAGCCGCCTCTCGGGCCGATTCCAGCGCGGGTTCAAACGCCCCGGCAACCACCCCGGCGCCTCCGGGTGGGGCCGGGCAGCGCGACCCTGCCGAAGCGCAGGCCCAACTTGACGCCATCCGGGCCCGTTACGAGGCCGACGCCCCGCATGCCCGGTTCATCACCTCGTTCAACAAGATCGTTTTCGGCGAAGGGGACCCCTGCGCCCGCCTCATGTTCATCGGCGAGGCCCCAGGGGCCGACGAGGACCGCACGGGTCGGCCGTTCGTCGGCCGGGCCGGCCAGTTGCTCGACAAGATGATCGTCGCCATGGGCCTGCAGCGGTCCCAGGTGTACATCGCCAACGTCCTCAAGACCCGCCCCCCCGACAACGCGACCCCCACCACCGAGGAAGCCGAGGCCTGTGCCCCGTACCTCTACGACCAGATTGACGCCATCCGGCCGGAGGCGATCGTGACCCTCGGTCTGCCGGCCTCGCGCACGATCCTGAAGAGCGCCGAGTCGATGGGCCGCCTGCGCGGGCACTGGGCGAGTTTCACGCACCCTCGAACGGGGTTCGCCGTGCCCATCATGCCCACCTTTCACCCTGCGTTTCTGCTCCGGCAATACACCGATGAGAACCGGGCCAAGGTGTGGTCGGACCTGCAGCAGGTGATGGTGAAGCTGGGCCTGAAAGCCGCCGCGGGGCGGTGACGGTCGGTGGTCGCCCGGCCTTTCGGGCAGCGCTTTGTACGGGTGTCACCCAAGTCCGTGGCAAGTGGATGTCGGCCCGGGAGTGAGCCCGACCGGACGGCGCGAAGTTTTTTTCGCCTCACGCAACCGCCTGGGGCCCGCGGCTCGTACCTTCATGCGGCGCCGGCCAGTGACCCGGTCGGCAGCCCGTGCCTCGGTGTTCCCTCTTCCTTCAGGACCCCCACGAGACCCGGTGCCCGGCATTTCGCTGGGCGCTGGGTTTTTTACTGCGCGCACTGGGGATGGGGATGGGGGATAGGAGTGGGGGGGTTGGGATGGGGGGGTGTGTGGCCCGCCTACCGCTTACTGCTCGCGGCTGCTCTCGCGCTCCGCCACGCCCTCCCAATCGATCAGCCGAGCCGTCTTGGGCATGGGGAACCGCTTGGCGAGGTCCGGCCGGATCGGGTAGTTTCCCGAGATCGATTTGGCGAGGGCCGATTCGACCTCCGCCGAGAGCAGGTAATCGATCAGCAGGCCGGCGTTGCGCAAGTGGCGGGCGCCCCGCACGAGCGCCACTGTGTTGGGGACGAGGATCGTGCCGGTCCCGCCCGCGATCGAGCCGAGGGCCGCGTTGGCGCCGGGACCGCCAGATCCTGGCTCCGGGAGCTGCTCGAACGCGGCCTCGACCGGCCAGCCGTTGGCCTTGCCGGCCCAGACGTCGTCGGTGTCGGTGAGGCCGACCTCAATCTCACCCAGCGAGATCCCCCGCACGACCGCGGCGTTGCCGTCATACCAGCGGACGCCGTTGGCCTCAAGATCAGCCAGCCAGGCCTCCACGGCCTTGTCGCCCACGATGGTCCGCAGGGCCGACAGATGCCCGCGTGTCGTGCCGAACTCAGGCCGGGCCATGCCGATGCGCCCCTTGAATCGCGGGGCTGACAGCTGGGCGAGCGCGCGTGGGATGTCGCCCTGGGCCACCTTGTTCTTGTCGTAGACGAAGACCCGCGCCCGCAGGGCGAAGCCGTACCAGTTGCGGTCGGTGCCCCGCAGCTCCGGCGGCCAGGGGCCGCCCTGGGCCTCGAGGTCAGATTCGTTGGCCAGGCTCACATACGGTGCGAGCACGCCCGCGGCGGCGAGGCGCACCGTGCCCAGCGCCTCGCTCGACCACCAGACATCAGCCTGGGGGGAGTCCTTCTCGGCCAGCAGCCGCTGTACCAGCCCGGTAGTCTTGGTGGCCTCGGTGTCGCCGACCAGCAGGACCCTGATCCGGGTCCGCTTCTGGAACTCGTCGAGAATGGGCCGAGCGATTTCCTCGTCAACGCTTGAGTAGAGGACGACCGAATCGGAGTCGCCGCCGCGGGAGCACGCCCCCGGTCCTGCGACCAGGAAGGTCGCAAGCCCAAAGGCGAGCGCCAAGGTGAACACGAGCGTTGAGCGGTGCGCCCGCGCGATTGGGCGCCAGCGGGAGGGCGGCGAACTGGGGATGGGCATTACTTCTTGCCGTCGTTCTTCTTGGCGTCCTTCTTGGCGTCCTTGTCGTTGTCGGCCTCTTGGTCCTTGGGCTGGGCGTCCTTCGCGGCCTGGATGGACTGGGTCTTCTTCTTCAGGTCGCCGAAGTACGACTTGATGACGTCATGGAACTCGCGGGGGATGGTCTTGCTCTCGAGCGCCTCGCTGAACTTGTTCTCGCCGGAGTTGACCGCGTCCTCGAACTGGGCCCGGCTCTCGCCCTTCACCTGTTCGCCCTGGATCATCGTGCTGCCGATGATGGGGCCCTGGCCGGTCTTGGACTTGAAGTTCCGCTTGGTCCAGTTCTCGTCGGCGGGCTGCTCGCTGGCGCTGCCGCCCTGGCCCTGGCCGGGGCCGCCGCGGTTGCGGCCGCCCTGCTTCTGGGTGTCGCCGGCTGACCATGGCTTGTTCTGCAGCCCGCCCTCGCACTCGCCCATGCCCGGGTTGTTGCACTGACCCATGCCCTCGGCGAGCTGCTTGAGCTGAGCCTGGCACTCCGACATCGCAGCGTCCATCTGCTGGGCCTCAGCCTGCATCATCTCCATGTCGGAGAGCTGCTGGGCCAACTCCTGCGAAGCCTGCTGCTGACCCTGCTCGCTCTTTTCGCCCTGCTCGCCCTCCTGGCCGCCCTGCTGCATGCTCTTGGCCATCTTGTTCATGCTCTGGGCCATGCCCTGGCACGACTCCGAAGCGTTCTGCTTGGCCTGAGCCATCTTGGAGATCTGCTCCTTCTGCTGCTCGCTGAGTTCGCTGTTCTTCTCCAGGGCCTTCTTCAGGGCCTCGGGGTCGCTGGCGAGCTTGGAATCGAGACCGGCCTGCTTGAGCTTCTCCTCCAGGTCCTTCTTCGACTGGGCCAGCTTCTCGAGCTGGTTCTTCATGCTCTCGAGCTGCTTGGCCATGGCCTGCTTCTGCTCCTGCGACATCTCGCCGGAGGCCATCTTCTGATCCATCTTGGCCAGCTCTTCCTGCGCGGCCTTGAAGTCCCCCTTGGCCAGGGCCTTCACCATGTCCTCAAGCGGGCCGGGCTGGTTGCGCAGCTGCTTGAGCATGTCCTTGAGGGCCTCGGCGGTCTGGGCCTTCTCGCTGTCGGACTTGAGCTGCTCGAGCTTGTCCTTCATGCCCTCGAGCTTCTTGATCGCCGACTTGCGGATCTCCTCGGGCTTCTGCTCCTTGGGCTTCTCGGCCTCCTCGGGCTTGCTCGCCTCAGGATCCTGCCCCGCGTTGGGGTCGAGCTTCTTGAGCAGCTCCTCGACCTTCGCCTCGGCAGCCTTCGACTCGGCCTTGGCGATCGCCGTCTCCTGCTGCTGCTTCTGCTCCTCCTGGGCCCGGGCCTGCTTGCCCAGCACATCCCGCGGCATCGGCAGGAACCACACCACCACCAGCGTGAGGGCCGCCGTGAGCGGCGCCGGCCAAGTCCGCGGGGCCGTCACCGGCACTGCGCGGGCCACGTTGACCGTGCGGGC
The DNA here is from genome assembly GCA_964611125.1 of uncultured Phycisphaeraceae bacterium. GTDB lineage: Bacteria > Planctomycetota > Phycisphaerae > Phycisphaerales > UBA1924 > JAEUIX01. The sequence goes on from CAZSZO010000023.1 coordinate 35,060, forward strand.
CTTCGCAGAGGCGGTGTCGATCACGGCCTTGCACCAGGCGTCGGGCGAGCCGGCCACCGAGAGGGCGGTGCTCAGCGTCTCCTTCAGGTCGGCCCCCTCATCCACCCGACGGGCGATGGCCTGCGACTTCGGCGCCGCGATGATCGTCCAGATGAGCGTGGCGACCAAGGCGCCAACGCCGCCCCAGATGGCGACCTGATCCCAGAGCACGCCGAAGCCCAGCACCACCGAAAGGATGCGGAGCACGATCGCGGCGGCGATCGCGGCCGTGAGGGCCAGCACGCCGTGCCGCAGGAAGGCCGTCAGCATCAGCCGGAAACCGGCCCGACGAAGGACGCTTCGGATGTCGCTCATGGATCCACTCCTCAAGGGCCGACGGCGGCCCATTAGGTGACTAGGCAGCTTGTCTGGGCAACTTCTCTATCAAGATCCTATTCGGTTCCTGGGTTCACCCCGTTCGAGAGGATACCGTCGTTTCACCAATATTGCAAACAAAAACCGAACAGTTTCTCGCGGTCTGGGTCCGCGAGTCCCCGACAGTCGGATTGGGGCCAACAATCACCAACAATCACCTCTGGTACCGACACCGCCGGGGGGCGGTGCGGTGAGTATTCCCGGTCCTTCGGCGTCAGTACCCGCTACCCGCTCGCCAAAGCCGTTCTCTTTCCAGTCCAGGCCCCCGCATGACAACGCTCACGAGTCCCGCCAGCCCTTCCGCCGCCTCCCATGACCACGCCCCCGAGGGCGGGGCCAGCTCGCTGATCGAGCGGGCCCGCGCCGGCGTCCGCGCCGGGGCCCGCGCCTTGCTCGCCAAGCAGCGGACGACCCCCTGGGGCCGGCGGACTGGCGACGGCGCCCACTGGTGCGGGGAGCTCGAGGGCGACTCCATCCTCAGCAGCGAGTACCTGCTGATGAAGTTCATCCTGGAGCAGGAGCAGGACGACTGGCCGTTGCTGATGCGGATCGCCAATCAGCTCCGACTCTCGCAGCGCGAGGATGGCTCCTGGGGGCAGTACCCGGGCGCCCCGATGGATCTCTCGGCGACCGTCAAGGCCTATTTCTGTCTCAAGCTCTTCGGCGACAGCATCGCTTCGCCCCACATGGCCCGGGCCCGGGCCCGCATTCTGGATGCCGGCGGGGCCGAAAAGATCAATACCTTCTCGATGTTCTACCTGGCCTGCCTCGGGCAGGTGAGCTGGGAGGCCTGCCCGGTCATCCCGCCGCAGATTGCGCTGCTGCCCCGCTGGTTCCCGTTCCACCTCGACAAGGTCGCGGCGTGGACGCGCACCATGATCCTGCCGCTGGCGATCTGCTCGGCCACGCAGCCGGTGCGCCGCCTGGCGCCGGGTCAGGGGATCGACGAGCTGTTCATCGACCAGGGGGCCCGCGTCCGCCTGTGCAAGGCCCGCGACGGCGAACCCTTCACCTGGAACAACTTCTTTCTGAGCGTCGACGCGGGGCTGAAGTGGTGCCGCAGGCTGGGCTTCACGCCCTGGCGGCGGCGGTCCCTCAAGCGGGCGGAAGAGTGGATCGCACAGCGCATGCACCCCGCCACCACCGAGGGGCTGGGGGCGATCTTCCCGCCGATGGTCTATGTGCAGGTGGCGTTCCGATCGCTGGGGTACCCGCGCAGCCACCCGGTGATCCGGCAGGCGGAGGCGGATCTCGATGCATTCATGATCGACGAGCCGAACGCTGATCCCAGGCTTGATCATGTGCGGCTGCAGCCGTGCTTCTCGCCGGTGTGGGACACGGCGATCGCCCTCGACGCCCTGACCGAGGCGGGCTTCACCGCCGCGGGGGATGAGCGGATCGCCGAATCGTGCGACTGGCTGCGGGAGCGCGAGGTGCGGCTGACGGGTGACTGGATCAACAACCTGCGCCCCGGCGATCGCGATCTGCGCCCCGGGATCGACATGGCGTGCTGGGCGTTTGAGTATCGCAACGACTGGTACCCCGATGTCGACGACACCTGCATGGTGGCCAAGGCCTTCACCCGTGCAGGGGATCGCCCGGGGGAGCAGGCGAACCTGGACGCCGCGCGGCGGGCCGTGCGGTGGATCCTGGCGATGCAGAACGACGACGGCGGCTGGGCGGCCTTCGACCGCACGCGCAATCGCGACTGGATGGAGGCGATCCCCTTCGCCGACCACAACGCGATGCAGGATCCGTCGTGCAGCGACATCACGGGGCGCGTGACGGAGGCGATCGTGGCGTGCGGCGTTTCGCCCGAGCACCCCGCGATCGGGCGGGCCGTCGAGTATCTCCTGGCGACGCAGCAGCCCGAGGGGTGCTGGTGGGGTCGGTGGGGGGTGAACTACATCTATGGCACTTGGCAGGCCGCCAACGGCCTGATCGCGGCGGGAGTCAGCCCCGGCCACCCAGCGCTGCTGCGGGCCCGCGGGTGGCTGCTGGGCGTGCAGAACGCCGACGGCGGCTTTGGCGAGAGCTGCAACTCGTACCTAGATCGCTCCCTCATGGGTCAGGGCCCCAGCACCGCAAGTCAGACGGCCTGGGCGCTCATCACCCTCATGCACCTGCTGCCGAGCGACCACCCCTCGATCACGCGGGCGGTTGAGTGGCTGCTGGCGGACCAGTTGAGCGAAGACAAGCTGGCGTTTGAAGCCGCGGAGCGCGCCGGCGCCCGCGGCGGTCGGCCCGCGCCGGATCGCCTGGAGCGCGACCTGGCCGCGAGCGACCACGTCCGCGACCTCGCCGGCGGGTGGAGCGAGCACTGGTTCACCGGGACCGGTTTTCCGAAGGTCTTCTACCTGCGCTATCACCTGTATAGGCACAGCTTTCCGCTCAAGGCCCTGGCCCGCTGGGTGGAGCGGTCCGGCGGCGCCGGTTGACCAGATTGTGACCGAATACGGCGCGCGCCGCGGGTTCGCCGCGCGACCCAGGCCCCTGGAGATCGCGTAGGATGGCGCGACGGCAGCGGCTTCCGCTCCGCATGAGGATCATTGATGAGCGCTAAGTGGGTCCGCAGCCAGCAGTGGGACGATCAGTTCTTTCCCGCATGGGCCTGGCCAGCCAAATTTGTGCTTCGGGCCTTCAGCTCCATCTGGCTGGCGGTGCTGCTGCTCTCAGGCGTCGCCTGCTTCGGCGTGCTGGCGAGCGTGCCGATCGGCATGCTCGCGGCGATCCCCACCTGGCTGCTCTACCTCGGAGTGTGCGCCTCGATGCTCACGGTGGGCGCCGCGATCCCCACCTTCGCGGTCGTGCGGCTGGCCCGGGTGCTTCAGTTCGCGCCGGCACTGCGGTTCGTCTTCGGCTTTGCGGCGCTGCTGGGCGGGGCGGCCCTCGGGTGGTTCGTCTTCGCGGGCTGGGCGTGGCCCGCGCTGCACTACGACCCCGTCAAGGGGACGGGGATCCGTTTTTTCGGCGAGTTCAGCGACCACTATCGCGGAACGGTGCTGCGGCGCCTGCCGGGCCTGGAGATGAGCGAGCTTGAGTTCTACGGCTGGTGGCCCATCAAGGTGCTGCTGCTGCTGTTTGTCGCCAACATGACCATCGCGACGCTGCGCCGCATCGAGTTCAATATCTACAAGGCGGGGGTCATCACGATCCACTCCGGGATCGTGATCATCGCCATCGGCAGCGTCTATTACTCGAGCCTGAAGCAGGAGGGCGACATGCTCCTGCTGGCCGGCGAGCTGGACGAAAAGACCGGCCGCCCCTCGGAGGGCCCGCCGCAGCAGGGCTTCTACGACAACACCGCCGTGTCGCTCTGGGTCGCCCGCACTGACGGCGAGCGGGCCGCTCGACCCGACTGGGAGCAGCGCCCCCTCGATGGCCTGCCCCGGTACAACAACTACGCGCTGGACGCCGTCGCGCCGACCATCGCCGGCGGCGAGCGAAGCGCTGCCGACGAGGGGCGGACCCTCAGCGTCCCCGCCGTGAGTTTTTCCAAGCGGGAGATCGTTGACGCCGACATCGCCTTCCGCGTGGTGGGCTATTCCAACTACGCCCAGACGCGCGAGACCTGGGTCGACGCCGCCGCGGCGGGGCCTGGCGCCGGCGTCCCGGTGCGGCACATTGAGCTGATCAGCAACCTGCCAGCCCTGGAGAAGGGGCCGAGCCCGGCGACCCCGTCGGGGCCGACCAAGGTCGGCGATTTTGTGCTTGCGCCGGGCTGGCCGGCCGATCGCGTCGCCTCGCTCCAGGAGTTCCTCAGCGTTGAGTACCTCGAAGGCGCCACGCCGGCCTATTGGGAGGCCCTGCAGACCAAGTTCCCTGAGAAGACCCAGCACGGGCTGGTCGTGGAGATTCCTGGGAGCGGGCTGAAGCAGGTCTTGCCGGTGGAGCAGGGCCAGACCATCGAAGTGGGCGGCTGGAGCCTGACGGTGAAGGAGTTGCACCCGCGCCCGCCGCTGAGCGTGGTGACCCCCGGCTACGAGGGGGCCATGAGCAGCGTGGCGATCGTGCGGGTGGTTCCGCCCGCGGCGCCGGGCGGCGCCGCGCCGGTGGCCTTTGACCGCTACATCTACCAGCGGTTCCCCGAACTCAACCAGGACCTGCTCGAGGAGCGAAGCGCCAGCGGCATGCCCCGCCGGCGGCCGTCGGATGACTCGATCCGCATCGGGTATATCGATCGCTCGCGGGTGCTGCTGGTGATCGACGCGGGGCCGGATGGTCGGGGCGTGCAGGGCGCGGGCGCGGCCGGCGCTGTCGGCGCCGCCCGGGCGCTCGTCTGCCTCCCGGGGCGCGATGCGATCCTGATTGACGATCTGAAGGAAGGCGTTGATGTGCCCATCGGGCCGATGGTCTCGGCCCGGATGGGCAAGCGGTACGCCTCGGCGGAGAAGATCGACGCCCCCTGGCCGGTCAAGGAGCGCGACCAGCAGCGCGACATGATCGGCAACCACAAGGCGGCGCAGATCGCTGTCGAGGTGAGCACCATCGCGAGGAACGGCGCCAAGAACGGCGAGCGGACGTGGTCGACGGTGGTGTGGGTTCCGCACAACGCGTATCACCCTGTGCAGGAGCGCGAGGACGCGGCCAAGGCCGTTCCGCTGCCTGATGGGCGGCAGGTGACGATCGCGTTCGGGCGGCGGTACCACCGCTTTCCGAACTTCCTGGTGACGCTGCGCGACTTCGAGATGACGCCCTATCCGCACAGCACGCAGCCGCAGGACTTCAAGTCGGATGTCACCATCATCCGCGACCCCTTCGGCCCGGGCCGCAGCGAGGATCGCCAGTCGACCAGCCTCAACAACCCCCTGCTGGTGCGGGCGTCGTTCCAGCCGAATCCTGAGGTGAACCGGGTGGTGAACTCTGCGGCGTGGCTCGTGAGCTGGATCGCGCCCACGCAGTTCAAGCTCAGCCAGACCGGCTGGGACGCGGGCGGATGGAACCAGACCAAGGCCGCCGCGGATCGGGGCGAGCTGCCCAAGCCGTTCGCGCGGTTTACGATCCTCGGGGTCGGTAACAACCCTGGGATCTATGTGATCGCCGCGGGGGCGATCATGATCAGCATCGGGATCCCCTACGCGTTTTATGTGAAGCCCTGGCTGCTGCAGCGCGAGAAGCGGCGTCTGCAGCGATTGGTGGCCGAGGGCAAGTTCCCGGTTCGGCCGGGAGCGGGCCGGAACGGGGCGAACGGGACGATAACCCGTGCGGGAATGTCCCTGGAGCGGGCGGGACAGGCCAACGAGGTGGTGGTGAAGGACGTAGCGTTCAAGGCGGATGCGAAGGTGGGCGGGGCCGAAAGGCCGTCCTGAAAGGGCGGCGACCGGCCGATGTAAGGGGAGTCGAACATGATCGCCTGGAGTCTGCGGATGGATGGAGCGAATCCCGGCAATGAGGGCGGGCGTGCGAGCGCTTCGGCCCGGGTTGAACGCCGCGCGACCGATGCGCACCGGGAGGTGCTGGCGCGCCTGTTCGTGGTGGCGGCGATCATCGCGGCCCTGATGATGGCCGTGAAGGCCCGGGGGCAGACGGCCCCGGCGGGTAACGACCACCCGCACAGCGAGATGCTCTCGTCGGCGCGGATGCCCAACCCCTTCGGGGAGCCTGCGCGCACGCCGGCGATGGACACCGAGCAGAAGTACGCCTTCGCCAAGCGGGTGAATATCGAGCCGCTGCGCGATCTGGCGATCCAGCACAACAACCGCATCAAGATCATCGACACGCTGGCCCGCGAGGTGATGGGCTCGATGGTCGGGCGGTCGTCGTACTACGACCTTCGGACCGGGGCGGACGGCAGCGCGCTGCGGCTCCGCTACGACCCGCTCTTCACGTTCCTGGACATGGTGATCGACCCCATGTACTACGTGGACCGCCCGGTGGTGGCGATCAACTACCTGCCGCTGCGCGATGAGTTCCTCGACCGGCTCTTCAAGCCGGGGACCGATGAGTGGGAGGGGTGGCGGCGGGTCGGCCGGCTGACGCCCCGCCAGGTGTACATGAACTTCAACGATGTCGCGGGCGCCCCGGGCTCGATGGCCGAGCCCATGATGAAGGGCCTCAACGGCGTGCACGAATCGTTGCAGCTCTTCAACGGGATCGAGAGCAACCTGCTCATGGTTCCCGCGGCGAGCTCGGGTGAGCCCTGGGGCCACCTGGGCGGGATCGACGCGGGCTCGACGGCGGGCAAGGCCCTCCGATCGATGGGCGAGGCGTGGCGCAAGGGCGACGCTCAAGGCGTGAACGCCGCGGCCCAGGTGCTCGCGGCGGAGCTCCCCAAGATGAACCCTGAGGTGTACCCGACGACCAAGCGCTCGATCGAGCGGGCGTACAACGCGACCAACCCCTTCGAGTACGGCTACTGGTTCTATGCGGGGTCGCTGCTCACGCTGCTGCTTTCATTCGGCACGCAGCGGAAGTGGCTGCTCTGGACGGGGATCACGTTCCTCAGTCTGGGGCTGGCGATGCACGCCTTCGGGTTCGCCGCCCGCTGCCTGATCGCGGAGCGGTTTGCGATCCAGAACCAGTTCGAATCGATGACGGGCGTCAGCCTCTTCGCGGCCCTGGTGGGCGCCGTCCTGGCGATTTTCCGTCGGCAGGCGATCTTCGCCACCGCCGCGAGCGCCGTGGGCTTCATGGTGCTGATCGCGGCGACCCAGATGGGCATCCCCGGTTACAACATCGAGCGTGAGGCGGCCATCCTCAACACGAGCGTGCTGCTCAAGTACCACGTGACGACGGTGCTGGTCTCCTACGGGCTCATCTCCCTGGGGATGATCGTCAGCCTGTTCTACCTGGGCACACACTACTACGCGCGCAGCCGGGCGCTGGCGCCGGTGCGGGCGGCATCGCTTGAGCTTCCCCGCGGGGCCCAGCTCGCCGGAGTAGGCGGCGCCGGACTGGGCGGCCTCGCCAGCGCGGTCGGCCCGGCGATGATGGTCGGCGGCGGCGATGTCGCCAGCGTCTCGGCCGCGGCTCTGGGCCTTCACGATGACAAGCCCAAGGGGTTCGCGCGGGTTCTGGCCGACCTCGACTCGGCCCAGATGACCATCCTGCAATTGGCGTTCTGGACCCTCGGCGTGGGCATCCTGCTCGGGGCCTGGTGGGCCGACCACTCCTGGGGCCGCTGGTGGGCCTTTGACCCCAAGGAGCTCTGGGCGCTGCTCACCTGGCTGGTTTACCTGGTGGTCGTGCACCTGCGCTTCGCCGCGGTCAAGAACCGGGCCCTCACCACGGCATGGCTGAGCGTGCTGGGCTTCCTGGTCATGCTGTGGTGCTACTTCGGCGTCAACCTGCTGCTGCCGGGCCTGCACGCGTATGCCTGATCGCCCTGCCGGCGGGCCCGAGCGGGCCGGCCGGCTCACGCGGGCGGACTACAGCGCCGGGCCCGAGTCGCTCGCGCCGGCGCTGCTTGGCTGCGTGCTGGTGCGCGTGCTGGCGGACGGCCGGCGGCTTTCGGGGCGGATCACCGAGACCGAGGCCTACCTCGGGGTCCCCGATCGCGCGGCCCACGCCTTCGGCGGTCGCCGTACGGCCCGGGTTGAGCCCATGTACGGCCCCGCAGGGCTGGCGTATGTGTACTTCACCTACGGCATGCACTTTTGCTTCAACGTGGTCTGCGGCCAGCCGGGGGAGCCGGTGGCGGTGCTGGTGCGGTCCCTGACGCCGGTGGAGGGGCTGGAATCGATGCGGAGCCATCGGGCGTCGCGGCGGGGGCCGGGCGGGCGGCCGGTGGCCGCCCGTCGGTCAGGCCCGCCGGCGGATAGCGAGCTGTGCCGGGGCCCGGCCAACCTGTGCCGGGCGCTGGCGATCGATGGCGACTTTTCAGGGGCGGATCTCACGACCGACACGCGGCTGTGGATCGAGCCGGGCGAACTCACCCCCCTGGAGCGGGCGGCCGTCGACCGGACACCGCGGATCGGCGTCGACTATGCCCAGGAATGGGCTGAGAAGCCGCTGCGCTGGCTCGTGGGGCCGACGGGTGAGGCGTAGCCAGGCTTCGCGGGAGGCTCGGAATTCGCAGGGGCGAGTTCGCCACGCGCGAGCGTAGAGGGAAATGAGCCGGCTACACTTGAAGGCAGCCAGCCTTTTGGGAGCCCGACGTGCCTCCAGCCAGCCAGCCAGATTGGCCGACCATCCGAGCCCGTGCGGATCTGTTCCCCGATCAGGCGTTCGACTTCGTGCGCGAGGGGCTCGCCCACACCTCACGATCGATCCATGGCGAGGCCGCCGAGCAGCAGGCGGGTGCAGGTTCGGGTTTGGGCGGCATGGGCTCGGGCGCGAGCGGCGTGGCCGGCGGCGGCGGCGAGGAGGACTCGCGTCATGTGAGCCCGCAGCAGCTCTGCCTGGGCCTGCGCGACCTGGCCCTCAAGCGCTATGGCCTGCTGGCGCCGACGGTGCTGCGGCGCTGGGGCATCCGCCGGACCGACGACTTTGGTGTGATCGTCTACGCCATGATCGACCGCAAGGAAATGCGCTGCAGCGACGAAGACCGCATCGACGACTTCGCCGGGGTCTTCGACTTCGATGAAGCGTTCGCGCCCGAGCACGCGTGCGGACTCTCGTGAAGGCCGCCAAGCCGACGGCCCGCGTCGCCCTCGAAACCACGCTGCTGCTCCATGGCGTGCCCCGCGCGTCGGCGCTGCGGCTCGCGGGCGAGCTCGCCGCTCAGGTCCGGCGCGGCAAGGGCGTGCCCGTGTTCGTCGGCGTTGCGAAGGGCCAGCCCAAGGTCGGCCTGACCGACGATGACCTGCGCGCCCTGGTGGCGGCCAAGTCGGTCCCCAAGCTCAACACCGGTTCGCTCGGGCTGGCGATGCACCGGGGCCAGCACGGGGCCACCACCGTCAGCACGACCATGGAGCTCGCCGCGCGGGCGGGGGTGCGGCTGTTCGCCACCGGCGGGCTGGGCGGCGTGCATCGCGGGCTGCTGGAACGGCTGGATATCTCGGCCGACCTCGCGGCGTTCACGCGGTTCCCCGTCGCAGTCGTCGCCAGCGGCTGCAAGTCGATCCTCGATGTCGGCGCCACCCGGGAGGCCTTGGAGGCGCTGGGCGTACCGGTGGTGGGCTTCAGGACGGACCGGTTCCCGGCGTTCTACCAGCGAGACGGCGGCGTCGGCGTCGATGGGCGATTCGACGATGTCGCCGATCTCGCCGCGTTCCTCCGCCGCGAGCTGGCCCGCACCGGACGGGGCATCGTGGTGTGCAACCCGATCGCCGCGCGCGACGAGATCGACAGCGAGCAGTGGGGCGGGTGGCTTCAGGCCGCGGAGGCTCGGGCCCGCGCAGCGGGCGCCACGGGGCGGGACGTGACCCCGGCGGTTCTGGGCGCGCTCCACGAGGTCTCCGGCGGCCGGACCCTCGAGGCCAACATCGCCCTGGTGAAGGCGAACGCCTTGCTCGCCGCGCGACTCGCCGCGGCGTTGTAGGTTCTCGATGGCAGCGCGCCGCGGCCGCTTGGCGGCTTGGGCGGGCGCGGGGTCGTCACGGGCGCCCGAGGGCCTTCCGCAGGGCCCGGCACATCGCCGCGGGGTCATCGGCGCCGCACACACACCCGCTCACTGCGATGCCCCGGCAGCCCGCCGCGGCGAGGTCGCCGGCGTTCGCCGCGCTGATGCCCCCGATGGCCAGGTGGGGGACCCGGGCCAGGCCGGGGTCGGCCAAGTAGGCCCGCAGGTACGCTTCGCCGCTGGTGGCGCGGGCCTTGGTGGGGGTGGGGAACATCGCCCCCACCCCGCAGACATCCGCCCCGGCCTCAACCGCCGCCCTGGCCTCGGCGAGGTCATGGGTCGAGGCCCCGATCAGCAGGCGACCCCCGGCCAGCCGCCGGGCCTCGCGGATGGGGAGGTCCTCCTGCCCCAGGTGGACCCCCTGGGCCCCGCTGAGCAGGGCGATGTCGATGCGGTCGTTGATGAACAAAGCGGCGCCGGCCGGAACAGCCTGGTTCACGAGCCAGCGGGCCCGCGCGAGCAGTTCACCGTCGGGGAGGCTCTTTTCCCGCAGTTGCAGGCAATCGGCCCCGCCGGCAAGCGCGGCCATGGCCACCTCACGCCAGGGCCTGCGGCACAGGCTCTCCGAGACGAGCACGCACAGCGACCACTGGCGGGCGCCGGGAGCGCCCAGGGCCAGCAGCAGGTCGCGCTCCAGGTCATACGCCCGGTAGCGGAGAGCCTCGATCGCCGCCCAGGTGGGTCCGGGGTGGAGGGCTTTGGCACATTCTTCGAGCGATCGCAGGGATTCCCCCAACCGCTTGCCGGCGGCGATGGCGAGGTCGGCGGGCCCGGCGCGGGACCCCTCGAGTGCTCCAGAGACGGCGGTCCCGACGTCGCCCTGGGTATCGCGCCAGGCGAGCAGGGCGAGGGCGTCGGCCGGGAGGGCGGCCAGGGCCGCCTGCAGATCGTGCCTGACGGCCTTAAGCCCGGCACAAAGGTCCTGGCGGCTCAGCAGGAACCGGGCGAGATCCTCGAGCACCCGCAGCGCCTCCCGGGCCCGGTTGGCGTTGACATCGACGATGCGGAGCAGTGGATCCATAGCGCGGGGGAGACGGCCGGAGGCGGGTTGCGCAGGGGACTGCCGGGAACCTGGTCTTGAACCGGCATCTAGACGGTAGACGGGGTGGATCCCCGGGTTTTCCCAACCGGCGTGAGCGCCCGCTGAACGGATGCGATTGAGGTACCATGGTCCCCCATGAGCACACCTCTCATTGCCGAGCCCTGCGTGATCGTCATCTTCGGCGCCTCCGGCGACCTGACCAAGCGCAAGCTGATCCCCGCCCTGTATGACCTTGACCGGCAGGGCCGGCTGCCCAAGGGCGTGTGCATCATGGGCACATCCCGCACCGAGAAGACCGACGACGCCTGGCGGGCGGAGCTGACGCCCTGGGCCAAGGAGCACTCGGCGAACTTCGACGAGGCCAGGTGGCACGCATTCTGCAAGCAGATCTTCTACCACGCCGGCGACGCCTCGCAGTCGGACGCCTTCGGCCCCATGAGCAAGCGGATCCAGGAGATCGGCAAGCAGATGGGGATCAGCCGTCAGGGCGACATGCCCAACATCCTGTTCTACCTCTCAACCTCGCCCAACCTGTTCGAGCCGATCATCGACAACGTCGGGGCCTCGGGCCTGGTCAACGAGGGCCGGCGCTGGTGCTCGCTCAACCGCGAGAACCTCCCCTGGCAGCGGATCATCATCGAGAAGCCCTTCGGCGTGGACTTCGCCAGCACCGTTTCGCTCAACCAGTGTCTCGGGCGGGTCTTCGATGAGGAAGCGATCTTCCGCATCGACCACTACCTGGGCAAGGAACTGGTCCAGAACGTGCTGGTCATGCGTTTCGCCAACGCCATCTTCGAGCCGCTCTGGAACCGGAACTTCATCGATCACGTGCAGTTGACAGCGTCGGAAACGGTCACTGTCGGCAGCCGCGCGGCCAACTTCTACGACACCGCCGGCGCCCTGCGCGACATGGTGCAGTCGCACCTGCTGCAGGTGCTGACGCTGATCGCGATGGAGCCCCCGAGCGTCTTCGATGCCGCGGCGATCATGCGCGAGAAGATCAAGATCATCAACTCCTCGCCCACCCTGCGCGAGGACCAGGTTCCGCTGCACGGGGTCTTCGGCCGCTACGGCAAGGGCTCGAGCGGGAAGCCCGACGACGTCGCCTATGTCGATGAAAAGGGCGTGGTGGAGAGCCGCAAGACCGAGACCTTCGCCGCGATCGCCCTGCACTTTGACAACTGGCGCTGGGCCGGCGTGCCGTTCTTCATCCGCTCGGGCAAACGGATGGCCGCCAAGCTCACCGAGGTCGTGGTGCACTTCAAGAAGCCGCCGGTGAACATCTTCTCCGCGATCGACCCGGCGCTCGCCTATCGCCCCGCCAACCGGCTGATCATCAACATCGCCCCGCGCGAGGGCATCAGCCTGCGGATCGAGGGCAAGGTCCCCGGACCGGGCCTCAAAATGGACTCGGCCAAGCTCGATCTCGACTACCTCGAGCGGTTCGGCGGCGAGGTCATCGAGGCCTACGGCCCGCTGATCCTCGACGCCATCCGCGGCGACCGCACGCTTTACAAGCACCGGGATGAAGTCGAAGGCGGCTGGCGCATCTGCGAGCCGATCCTGAACTCCGCCGCGCTGCGGCAGAACATCGAGACCTACCTGCCCGGCTCGTGGGGTCCCCCCGGCGCCGACGCGCTGATTTCACACAACACGCCGCCCGGCGTCAGCCGGACCTGGCACAATCCTCAGACGGCCGACGTGCGGTAACTCGGCGCCCTCCGTCAGCCCCTCCAAGGGCCCGAAGGTCCCCAGATCCTCGCGGCATGCGGCGTCGCCATTCAGCCGGGACGGACCGAGAACCTCGTGTAAACGCGCGATCATCGGGGGGTTTACCCCCCATGTCTGGGTGTTCTCCCGCGCGCATCGATCGTCGCCGGTAGGCTGAGGTATTCAGACGATGGGGCGGATCGTCCCTGACGGCTGGGCGACTTCGCCCACCCATCGGGGCTGGGAAACGCACGTTTTCGGCGGCCTTGAGAGCACGTCCGGAGTCCGACCCCACGCCACCCGACCGGATTTTGGTTGACAGACCACGAGGGTCGTGGTAGATACACAGGTGAGGGCATTCCGCATTTGGTGGGCGTTCGCTCACGAGCGGGGTGCATGTGCTGAGGAGGTTTACATGTCCAGAGCTTCTTGCGTTGGTGCTGTGCTTTTGTCCGCGCTCGCCGGGACGGCGATGGCGCAGCCAGGTGAGGACACGACCGGTATGCGGCTGAAACAGCTGACGGTTCCCCCCACCGGGATGCAGTTCGTCCCCCAGAGCGAAGTCAACCAGCTCGTGTTCTCGATCCTCTCCCCGAGCGCGCCCGGCACCACAAGCCGCGGCACGGGCGGCCGGTCGCGCGCCGTTGTCGGCGCGGATTTCCCGAGCTTCCCCCCCGCTCAAGGCGTGACGTTCCCCGTCGCGGTGAACGGCATCGCCTACGGCTGGATCGCCTTCGGCGACGGCGTCGAGACGGGCACGGGTCTGCCGCTCGGCAACTTCGACCTGCGCGTCACGTTCTACGACACTTTCGACCCGGCCGGCGCCCCGCCCTTCGTGAGCACGGTCCTGGGCACCTTCAACGCGACCAACATCGCGCCCAACTGGGGCTTCATCGAGTGGTTCCAGGATCCGCTGGCCTTCGCCAACGGCGGAACCATCAGCTTCCCCGACGCCAACTGGGCCTATGAGTATCAGATCCTCGAGACCGGCACGAACAACCTGTGGGGCACGACCCGCGCCACCGGCGCCGCGGCCAGCACCGACCAGATCGTCCCCTGCGCCAAGGGCCCCGGCAACAACGCCGCCATCGGCAACACCAACGCGACCTACTTCGGCAACGACCCGCTCGCCCAGGGCACGGCGACCTACGCCGACATCGTCCCCGGCGCGATCGGCGCGGCCAACAACCAGCGCTACATCTACCTGAAGCTCAGCGCCGATCTTCCCGTCCCCCCGCCGCCGAACTTCGCCAACATCGTGCCCGATCGCCAGCCCAACGACCCCGCCGGGGTTGACTGCGCCAACGGCGTGCTCACCCGCTCCACGACCATCGCCCCCGCGACGGTCAACTGGTTCAAGATCGACGTGCTGGGCGATGTCTCGGTGGACGCCAACACCTACCTCGACATCACCTGCGGCGACTTCTTCGGCCTCACTGACGCCGCCATGGGCTTGTACCTCAACGATGGCAACCTCGTGGCTTCCGATCAGGACAACGGCGACACCAACAGCGCCTTCCTGACCTTCGGCCACGGCCGTCGTCCGGCCTTCGGCGACAGCATTCAGGGCGATGGCCGCAACGGCGACCTCGCCGCCGGCACCTACTTCCTGGCCGTCACCGGCGCCGACTCGGCCTTCGGCGAGTCGAGCTTCTCCGTCAACGTCGCGACCACCATCTCGGCCGGCGACGTGGACATCACGATCGCCACCAACACGGGCGTCGTCGGCTGCGCCCTGCCCACCCCCGTCGCCCCGGTCGCCGTCGATGTCGGCGCCCTGGCCACCGGCGTGACCACCACCAGCGGCACCGCCGGCTTCGGCGATGTCCAGTGGCTCACGTTCAACCTGCCCTTCGACGTGCTCCCCACTAACGCCAACTTCCTCGACATCACCACCGCCGGCACCACGCTCGGCGACACCGAGCTGGGTGTGTACGACAGCGCTGGTCTGCTCGTCGCCAGCGATGACGACACCGGCGACGGCGCCCTCTCGCAGCTGTCGTTCTCCGCTGCGTCGACCCCCGCCCGTCCCTCGTTCGGCGATGGCGAACCCGCCGGCGGCCAGAACGGCGAGACGCTCCTCACCGGGCAGTACTTCCTGTGCGTTGGTCTCTTCAACACCGACTACCGCGCCGACGGCTGGCAGGCCCGGTCCGATTCGGGCTCGCGTCTGACCATCAACATCAACTTCCGCACCCCCGCGGGCTGCACGCTCGACATCAACGGCGACGGCAACATCGACCCCGACGATCTGTCCGACGCGATCTCCTGCTTCTTCGACGATACCTGCACCTTCGACTTCGACGGCACCGGCTTCGAGGATCCCGATGATCTCTCGACCTACATCTCCGGCTTCTTCTCCGGCAGCTGCTAAGCCGCTCGGCGCCGAGGGCGTCGAGATCTTGAGCACCGTTTCGAAGCATGCTGTAAACCGCCGGCCGGGCCCCCTCTGGGCCCGGCCGGTTTTTTTTCGGCTTGCCCGCCCGAAGGGCCTTGCGGGCCCTTCCCCGTCCGGTATGCTGCCCGGGCCATGCTTGCACGCGTCCAGTCGTATCTTCTGCAGGGGATCGATGCGCTTCCCTGCGAAGTCGAAGTCGACGTCGACCACACCATCGAGAGAGAGGCGCCCACCGTCGTCGGCCTGCCCGACGCCGCGGTGAAGGAGTCGCTCGACCGCGTCCGCTCCGCCCTGGTCAACTCCGGCTACCAGTGGCCGCCCGGGCGCATTCTCGTGAATCTGGCCCCGGCCGACGTCCGCAAGGAGGGCCCAGCCTACGACCTGCCCGTCGCGCTGGGCATGCTCGCCTGCGAAGGGGTCATCCAGCCCGGGGAGGCCCTGCGGCAGGCGGGCCGACGCCGCGGGGTGACGTTCCCGCGCCGGTCGCCGCAGCCGCAGTCCGCAGCGCCGCCGGTCCGCCCCGCGGCCGCGGCGGCTGACGACGACCAGTTGGCAGCGCTGGACGCGGCGATCGGCGGCCCCGGGGGTGGAGCGGGTGAGGGCGGCGGGCCGGAGCAGCACGAGCCGCTCGACCCGCGCCGCTACCTCATCGCGGGCGAACTGGCCCTCGATGGCCGGCTGCGGCCGATCCGCGGGGTGATCGCGATGGCCGCGCTGGCCAAGTCGCTGGGCCTCACGGGCGTGATCGTCCCCGCGGTGAACGCGGGTGAGGCGGCGGTGGTGCCCGGGGTGGAGGCGATCGGGGCTTCGACGCTCATCGAGGTTGTCGGGTTGCTCACGGGCCGGCTGGAGGCCCGCCCGGAGCCGCCGCCCGATATTGGGGCGAT
The DNA here is from genome assembly GCA_964611125.1 of uncultured Phycisphaeraceae bacterium. Lineage (GTDB taxonomy): Bacteria > Planctomycetota > Phycisphaerae > Phycisphaerales > UBA1924 > JAEUIX01. The sequence continues at coordinate 51,013 of CAZSZO010000023.1, forward strand.
GCTCCAGGGCGCCTCGGCGGAGGTCGATTTCATCGACGTGCGCGGGCAGGAAGCTGTCAAGCGGGCGATCGTGGTCGCCGCGGCGGGAGCCCACAACCTGTTGATGCTCGGCCCCGCCGGGACGGGTAAGACGATGATGGCCAAGGCGCTCCCCGGCGTGCTGCCGCCGCTGGCGGCTGAGGAGGCGATCGAGATCACCCGCATTTACTCCGCCGCGGGCGAGCTGAAGGCCGGCATGGGCCTGGTGACGGTGCGGCCGGTGCGGAGCCCGCACCACACCGCGAGCGGCGCGGCGGTGATCGGCGGCGGGGCGGTGCCGCGCCCGGGCGAGGTCTCGCTGGCCCATCGGGGGGTGCTGTTTCTCGACGAGCTGCCGGAGTTCCCGCGGGCGGTGCTGGAGACGCTCCGCCAGCCGCTGGAGGACCATGTGGTGACCATCGCCCGCTCGCACAGCGCCGTGCGGTTCCCGGCGAGCTTCATGCTCGTGGCGGCGATGAACCCCACGCCCAAGGGCGACATCCCGCGCGACGAGGTCGGGCGGGCCGCGATGGACCGCTACCTGTCGCGCCTCAGCGGCCCGCTGATCGACCGCATTGACATCCATGTCGAAGCGCCGGCGGTGCCGTTCAAGCAGCTCTCGAGCGCCCCCAAGGGCACCAGCAGCCAGCAGATGCGCGAGCAGGTGCTGCAGGCGCGGGCCCGCCAGATCGCCCGCCAGGGCGCGACGACCCCCAACTCGCGCCTCAGCGGCCGGAAGCTCGACCAGTTGGCCCCGATGTCGGATGACGCCCGCTCGCTGCTTGGGCAGGCGATCACCGAGCTCGGCCTGTCGGCCCGGGCCTATGACAAGCTGCGCCGCGTGTCGCGGACCATCGCCGACCTGGTGGGCGTTGAGCGCATCGAGGCCGCCCACGTCAGTGAGGCCGTGCAGTATCGCCTGCTCGACCGCAAGGTGTAGGCGAAGCGCAGGACGGCCGACCGACGGCCTATTGGCGGCCTACCGGCGCCTACCGCACCTTGCCGACGACGATGGTGCGATCGTCGGTCGGCGGGGTGCCCTCGGCGAAGGCCTGCAAGTCTTCGAGGATCGACTGCAGTTGGCCCGCCGCGCTCCCGGTGGGGCCCGCCTTGGTCGGGCAACTGGCCACCGCGGCGCCCAGCCGGGCTTCGCCGTACATGCGCCCGCCCGGGCCGCGAGCCTCGGTGATGCCGTCGGTGTACAGCACCAGGGTGTCACCGGTGTGCAGTTGGTGCTCACTGACGTGATACTCGGCATCGGCCATGATGCCCAGCGGCATGCCCTGGGCATGGTCGAGGAGCTTGATGCCGGGTTTGCCGCAGGAGACCACGAATGGGTGCGGGTGCCCGGCCGTGCTGTACGTCAGCTTGCGGGAGAGGGCGTCGTACACCCCATAGAACGCGGTGACGAACGTGCCGGTGTCGCCCGTGTATCGCTCCGTGAGGTTCTGGTTGAGGAACGCGAGGATCGCCGCGGGGTCGCACTCATCGCCCGGGGCGAGATGCGCGATGGCGTGCAGGATGGCCATCAGCACCGCCGCGGGCGTCCCGTGCCCGGCGACGTCGGCGATGAGGATCCCTGTGCGGTCGCCCGGAAGCTCGAAGAAGTCGTAGTAGTCGCCGCCGGCGTTCTTGCTGGTCTGGTAGTGCGCGGCGAGTTCCAGCGTCGGCAGGTTGGGCAGGTGCGGAGGGAGGAGCGACTGCTGAATGTCGGCGACAACCTTCATCTCCCGGTCCATCGCGGCGTTGGCGTCACGCAATTGGCGCGACAGCACCAGGTTGCTCGTGGCCCTTCCGAAGAGGTTGCTGAGCCAGAAGATCTCGGGGAAGTTCTCGTGGTCGAATCCATCGGGCTCCGACTTCATGGTCAGCACCATGTTGAGGCCCACGCCCCCGTCAAAGTGGGGGATGGCCATGAGCGAGCGCATGCCCTGCAGATACTCAAACGCCGGGTCGTCGGGGGAGACCACGAGGTCGTTGATGATGCGGGGCTGGTCGCCGTAGAGCAGCTCGGCGAGCAGGCCGCCCTTGAGGCGCGGGAGCTTGTCGCGCTCCTTCCACGGGTCGGGCTGGCGGTCCCAGGTCGAGGAGCGGGTGACGACGACGTCGGGATGGGCCACGCCGCGACGGCTCACCGAGACGAGCCGCTGCCACGCGAAGAAATCGCGCATGCGGGCGCCGTAGATGTTGACCACCGCCTGTGGGTCGCTCTGGCGCGAGATCTCGCGCATGGTCTCAGTGATCATGGCCAGCCGCTCAGGCCACGGGTGCAGCTTGGGGCCAAACCAGGTGCTCGTGCCGGGAGCGGAGCGCGATGCAGGGGAGAGAGAGGGTGATTCGGACATGCAGGCCTCCGGCGGCGCGGGAAGCCGCGACGTTTCGATGACGATCAATACGGCCCAATGAGCCCGCGAGTTCGCACTGAAACAGCGTGTCGCTCAGCCCTGATTGCGGGAGCGTTGATCCGCCGCCACCTCGGACGATTGGGGTGCCATTGGCGCCATGGGGCCGACCTGGATGATCGTGGCGTCCGCCGGGTACCGCTTCCCTTGGAACCGCGGGGACCAGACGCCGTACTTCCACCGCCAGAAGAAGAACACCCCCAGCCCGAACAGCGGGAAGCCGATGCCGACGGCCGTCATGATCCAGTGGTCGCCCATCGTGCTGGTTCCTGCCGCCGCCAAGGTCCGGCGCCGCTAGAGCTCCACAACCGCCATGTCCGCCTCTTGCTCAATGGGCGTGCTGGGCATCGTGACGCTGGTCACAAAGACTTGCAGGCCCGCGTGATGCGTCGCCATCCGCCGCCGGATGTCCGCAGCGTTGAACCGCTCCATCGGCGTCACATCGGCCCCCAGGGCCCCGCCCGTGCTCTGCGGGCGCGTCTCGGCGAGGAGGTGGAGCGCGATCTGCCCCTCCTGCCGGGCGCCGTCACGGACCGCGATCGCCTGCTCGAAGGCCTGGAGAACGCCCCGGGCATTCTCGAACGTGCCCGCCTTCTCCGCCCAGGTGGCCCCTGGGAAGAGGATGTCGGCCCGCTCGGTGAGGCGGCTGGGAAGCGTGTCGATGACCACGACGAACTTGCCCTCGAGGGCCGCCAGCAGCTCGGGGGTCGTCCAGTCGGTGGGATAGTTGCCGGTGATGATGACCCCGCCCAGCTCGCCGCTGCGCAGTTGGCTCAGGAGCTGGTCATATGTGGCGACATACCCGTTGTGAGCGCTGCCGCTGCCCACGGCCTCCAGCACGCGGCGGACGCCCCGGCTGTTGGGGCACTTCTCGCTGTACAGCTTGAAGCCGGCCGGGTCGCCGGCGGGGAAGGTCTTGTCCTGCCCCTGCACGGGGATGGGGCCCACGCCCAGGAAGGCCGACGGCGAGATGGCCTGGGCCGCCTGCGCGAGCACAAATGCCTCTTCGCACGAGAGCATGGGGCTGACCATCAGCCCGATCTTCCCGCCCGCGGCGACGACCTTCTTCAGGCCCAGCACGGCCTCGCGGCAGGCCCGCTCATCATCGGTGGCGACGGCGAGCCCGAACTGCTTGCGCATCGGGGCGGCCAGGCGGTCTTCGCGATGGATGAACTTCCACCCGTAGCGGACCTCATCGGTGATCCACCACTTGTTGACGGCCATGTTCGTGCGGGGCTTGATGCGGTAGACCTTGCCCTCGTTGTGCTCGATGAGGATGTTGTCGCCGCTGGCGGTGATGCCGTCGATGCTGGGGGTGCTCTTGAGGAACCAGACCCGCTGGGTGAAGAGGAAGTCCTTGTCGAGCAGGGCCCCGACCGGGCACAGGTCGATGACGTTGGAGGCGATCTCGTTGTCGAGCGGCTGACCCGGAAAGACGTCGATCTCCTCGCGGTTGCCGCGCCCTGAGACGCAGAGCTCCGCCGTGCCGCTGACTTCGCGGGTGAAGCGGACGCAGCGGGTGCACATGATGCAGCGGTCGCTGTAGAGGTAGACGTGCGGGCCGACGTCCTTCTTGGGGTTCTTGACCTTGGTCTCCTCGAATCGCGACTGACCCCGGCCATACTCGTAGCTGAAGTCCTGCAGCGTGCACTCGCCGGCCTGGTCGCAGACCGGGCAATCGAGCGGGTGGTTGATGAGCAGGTACTCCATCACCGACTTCTGATTGGCGACGGCCTTGGGGCTATCGGTGTAGACCACCATGCCATCCATGCAGGCGGTCTGGCAGGTGGGCATGAGCTTGCCGCCCATGTGGGGGACCAGCTTGCCGGTCTTGGGATCGGGGACCCAGAGTTCGCCCAGGCAGATGCGGCAACTGGCCACGATGGAGAGCCCCTCGTGGTAGCAATACTGGGGGATGTCCACGCCGTTTCGGTTCGAAACCTGCGTGATCATCTCGCCGGGCTTGAAGTCGAAGGCTTTGCCGTTGATGGTGATGCTGGGCATGGGGTCAGGATCCTTAATCGAGCCGCCGATGGTAGTCGCTGGGCGAAGTTTGGGGGCCGGGCGGGGCCCCCGTGGTGAAAAATCACCGGGCCGTGGCGAGCCGACCGATCCACCTTGACCCGATTCGGCCGCGCCCGCGACCACGCCCCGCTCCATCCAAGCCAAGCCCTCGCACCTGGATCGCCTGATGCCCGTTTCTCCCGACTCCACCTTGCCGCGCGTGTCGGTGGTGATCCCCTCGAACGCGGGAGCCTCGTTGGCGCGAGCCGTCCACGTGCTGCGCGAGCAGACGCTGACCGACTGGCAGGCTGTCGTCGCCGGCGAGGCCGTTGACGGCCCGCTCCGCCGGCTGATTGGCGGCGATCCGCGCTTCACGCTGCGGCCCGCGCCCGGGCCTGCCCACGAGGCGATCAACGCCGCCTTCGCCGCCTGCCGGGGTGAGTTCGTCACCGTGCTGGATCCGCGCGACTTCCTGACGCCCGAGGCGCTCGAGAGCCTGGTGGCGGCCGCCGCAGACGGCCCCGCGGCGTACGGCGGCTACGTGTTTCATGGCCCGCTCGGGGTTCTGCCGACCGACCCGCTGACCGGTGCGCTCCGAGGCGCCGCGCGGGGTGGACAGGCCGCGCCGGCTGAGATCGGGCTGGCCGAGCTGGCCGAGTGCAAGCTGTTCCCGCTGCACGCGATGGTGGTGCGGCGCGAGCGGCTGGCGGGGGCCCTGCTGCGCCGGCCGATCGAGCTGGGCGGTGACCACGATTGGCTCCTGCAACTGGCTCAGCGCGGGGTGAGTTGGCGGGCGTGCGTCGGCCCCGAACAGGGCGCGGGCGTGGCGTGCCTGGCGGCGGTGGCGATGGACGAGCCCGGCGACCCCGGCGCGATCCTGGCGGCGCTGGCGGCCCACGCGGGGGTGATCGGGGCGGCTCTGCGGACCCTGGGCGCCGGGCCGCCGGACCACCGGCGGGTGCTGCACGACCACGCCGAGGCCGCGGTGCTGCTCAACGCCTTCGGGCGAGACCTGGAGCGACTGACGGAGTGCCCCGGCCCCGGGGCCGGGGGTGAGGGCGGTGCGGGCGGTGGCGGGGGGGGGGGGGAGAGCTGGTCCGCGAGTTTCTGGGGCGGACGGAGTTCGGCAACCTGTTTGCGCAGTGGTGGGCCCGGCTGCGGTTCCTGGGGCGTCCGCCCCGCCATGTGCTCGCGGCGAGCGGCAGCGTGGAGCGCTGGGCCCGGAGCTCGGCTCGCCAGATCGCCGAGCGGCTGCTGGCGGGTTGCGAGCCGGGGCGACCGATCGTGCTGCTGGGGCTGGGGCGGAACGCGCGGGAGCTGTGCAGGGTGCTGCGCCGGCTGGAGCTGCCGATCGTCGGTCGCGACGACGGCCTGACGGCCCCGCCGGGCTGGGCCCGGGAGGATGGGCTGACGGTGCGGATGCTGCATCGCGACGAGCCATGGGACCCGCAGGCCGAGCACGTGATGACGCTCTCGCGCGATGAGGACTATCTGGCCCGCCTGCCGCGGGGGCTGCGGGTGATCCGCTGGGCGGAGGCCCCGGAGCGGCTGGCGAGCGAGGCCCTGGCGCACGCGGCCGAGCGCCTGGCGGAGGGGCGGACGGACATCGATCCGCCGGCGCCCGCGCCGGGAGCGTTCGCGGCGCTGCGCCCGGCCCCGGCGGGCCTGGCGGAGGCGGCCCGATGAGCCAGACGGCGCCCGGACAGGCCGAGGCGGGCGGCGCCTGCGCGGCGGATGCCAGCGCTCGCCCGCGGCCGACGCTGGACGTCTTCCTGGCTTCTTACCAGCGGCCGGAGAAGCTCGCCGCGATGATCCGCAGCGTGCGCGACACCGGCTACCCGGCCCGGGTGCTGGTGGGCGCGGGGGACACGGGCACGATCGCCACGTGCGCGCAGTTTCCGGGGCTGGCGCAGTGCGTGTACTGCACCGAGGTGAACGCCCGGATCGGCTGCACGGCGCCGCTGAACCTGGTCTTCCGCGCGCTGGTGCGGCATGATGCACTCTTCTGCACCGATGATTGCGTGTTCCTGCCCGACGCCTTCGAGGTGGCCATGGGGACCCTCTATGAGCGGTTCCCCGATGGCGACGGCGTGGTGGGGCTGGCGCAGGAGAACATCGCCGACGGCGCGTACGACCTGGCCTTTCCGCTGATGGGGCGGCGGTTCCTGGACCGGTTCAGGCGGCTGCCCGAGGCGTTCACGCGCGGCGTGGGGCTAGGACAGCGGGGCGACCTCTTCTGGCCCGGGTTCAACCACCTGCTCAATGACGCGGAGATCGGCCTGACGATCAAGTGCCTGGGGAACTGGGTGTTTGAGCCGCGGGCGAAGCTGCGGCATTTTCACCCCGAGTGCGGAGGGGGCGAGATGGACGCGACGCACGGGCACGGGCTGACGTTCAAGGACGAGGATGCGCGGTCCTGGGCGGCGCGGCGCTCGGCGGGGCGGTTGTGGGGGCTGGATGCGTGAGCGAGTGTCTCGGATGCCGCAACGTGCTCCCTGCTCGCTACCTTGCTGCTGTTCGAACGGCTTCCAAGTACACGGAGATTGGCTGCGTCAACGGGTTGTCGAATCCGCGTAGCGGCATCCCGGTGGCGTGGTCCATCGTGGCGATCTCGCGTAAAGCCGGATCGATCGACCGACCAAAGGCGGAGTCGTGAATTGTGCGGAAGCCAGCGACGGCGAGAAGCCAGGACAGCGAGTAGCGATCCCAGAAAGACCAATGTCCGATGTTCGACGGCTTGTCGAGCGCTTGGGGATTCCCGCCCATCTGGACAAGGCACTCGACCTCCGACGCAAAGTGGGGGGTGAGGTAAGGACTGCCCTTGAAAAACAACTCGTCGCCCTCGCGCCAGGCACGGACGAACTTCTCGCAGTCGGGCAACACGAGACGGAGCAGTCCGCCGGGCTTCAGCACGCGGTAGCAGTCGCATAGCAACTGACGAGCGCCCTCGACGGGCGGGTGTGCTCGAGAGAGTGGGAGCAGAACGCGCGCGAGACTGATGCGTCGCGGAAGTCTGAAAGACCTTTGGAGGCAAGGTCGTAGCCGAGCTCGTATTCGAGGTTCGTCCAGCCCTCATGCTTCCAAGAGGGGCCGCCGCCCAAGTTGAGATTGATGGATTCGGTCATGTGTCATGCTCTGTTGGAAAGGCTCAGCGGCACCACGGTCGCCGGCAGATGAATGCCGCGTTGCCCTGGGGGTTCACCGCGTGCCAGTTGTCCTTGAGGCCGTCGATGTGGTGGCGCCAGGAGACCTCGGCGAAATGGCGCTCCAGCACCGAGAGCCACCAGCGGGCGTCCTCGCGGATGATGTGCGTCACGTCGCGCTCGTAGGCCTCGATGACGTAGCGTGCGCCGGCGGGCGTCTTGCGCCCGAGGGGCACCACCACCAGCACGTTGTCGGCCATCTGGGCGAGGTTGCCGGCGGTCTCCTCGATGAGCTCGTAGGGGACGTGCTCGAGGACGTCCTTGGCGATGGCGTGGGCGAAGCGGGTCTTCCGGGCGAAGGGGTCCTGATCCTCGACGAGCTGCACGTAGGGGCGGATGTCTTCGGGGGCCTGCGACAGGGCGTAGCGGCTGATGTCGATCCCCCAGGCGTCGCGCCGCAGCATGCGGAGTGCCTTGGTGACAAAGCCCTTGGCGCAGCCGAAATCAAGGACGCGCTGGTGGGGGCGGATGCCCAGGGTGTCGATCAGGACCATCGCCATGGGGATGGTGAGTTCGGGGAGCCAGCGGTAGTTGGAGTAGCAGGATTTGCCCGTTTCGACGCCGCGCTCGTAGTAGTCGGCGTCGTACACGGCGCCGAGGGCGGGGAGCGAGATGGCGTGCTCATGGACGGCGGGGTCCGGGGCGGCGTGCGGGTCAGACAAAGTTGACATGGCTCATCTCCACGCCCGCCACCTCGGCGAAGCGGTCTTCGGAACCCTTGACGAACCGGTCGAGCATGTCCACGTTGCGGGTGAAGACGCAGCCGGAGCAGTCGGTGGTGGCGTCGAACTTCTGGGGGATTTTGCCGTCCATGTACTCGAGGATCTCCTCGGGGCGGCAGAGGGCGTATTTGTGGGCGAACTGCATGGCCTGGTCGTTGAGGACCACGCTGTCGCAGGGGAAGACCAGGCCGCTCTGGCCGGTGGCGGGATCGACCTGCTCGGAGAGGTAGGGCCGGAAGAAGCTCTGGTGGCACTTCCCCTGGCAGGGGGCCCCGTGAATCTTGAACTGGTGGAAGAAGCGGTCGCCCCCGGCGACGCTTGAGAAGAGCTGGTCGAGCTCCTCGTGCTCCTTCACGAGCTGGGCCTGGGGGAGCATGCAGTCGGGCAGGACGCGGACGTAGCTGACCTTCTTGGCCTCGGCGAACGCCGCGACGCCCTTGAGGAACTCGCGGTCCTTGTTCTCGGCGCTGTGGCAGACCGACATGCCGACGGTGGTCTGAGCGCCGAGCCGCTCGCGGGGGAGCGTGATCTTCTCGCCCCAGCCGTCGAACTTGTTCATGGAGACGCGCAGCCACGAGAGGTTGCCCAGCACGGTGTCGCTGACGCGGCTGAACTGCGTGCCGTTGGTGATGAGGGCGAGCTCGAGGCCCTGATCGAGGATCCACTCGCCCAGCGGGTTGAAGTGGGGGTAGAGCGTCGGCTCGCCGCCGCCGGTGAGGATGACGGCCTTGAGCCCGCGCGACTTGAGCTTGGTGAGGTAGTCGAAGATGCGGTCGAGGTCGATGCGGCTCTGGAGCACGCGCTCGCTGACGGAGCAGTAGGAGCACTTGAGGTTGCAGCGGCCCTCGGGGGCGACATGGGTGGAGATCACGCTGCGGCCGGTCCCGGCCTTGTAGCTCTCCATGGCGTCCTGGTGCTTCCAGAACTTGACGCCGGTGGAGGTGAACTTGTGCTCCATCGGTGAGGGAAGGCGGGCCTTGAACTGCTCGGGCAGCTCGTGGTGGTCGGGGTGCGTCCAGCCGCCCCCGGCGATCACGCGGGCCAGGGCCGCGTCGGCGGCGGGGTCCACCGGGCGGCCGTTGATCGACAGCGTCGCGGCGCCCTGCGCGGGAATCGGTCCGGTCGTCGGGCAGGCGCTCATGCTGCGGCTTCCTGAAGGGGCGGGGTGGTCTGCCGGGGGAGCGGGGGCGCTTCCTCCGCGCAGGCGTCGGACCAGTCGGGCAGCGGGTTCTCACGGATCCGGCGGCGCATCGGCTCGGGGAGCTGATCGAAGGGGTGCTCCACCGCGGCCGGGAAGGCGTGCTCGTGGCCGATCGACGGGCACAGGTCGGTCCGCCGGTTGGTCGCCCAGTTCCAGGGCCGCCAGACCTCTTCGAACCACTCCTCGCGCGGCGGGCAGTCGAGCTTGAGGTCGCGGCTGAACGACAGGGCCGTCATGTGCTTCCAGAAGATCGTCCGGGCGCTGGCGGCGAAGCCGAAGTTGTGCACCCGCAGCCCGGTCTTGCGGCGGCGGAGCTTCTCACCCGGCCCATCCTCGCTCATGAGCGCGTGCCCGGTCGGGCCGATGCGCGTCCGGCCCTTGAGGGCCCGCAGCACCGCGTAGGGGTTCGTCCGTGTCGAAACGTACCGCCAGCTCCGCCAGAACAAGTCCGGCTCCGCAAGGAACTCGTCAGCCTGTTCGTCGGTCGCCGCCTGCGTGAGCAAGCTCGTGATGGCGTCCTCGCGCCAGACCTCGTCGGCCTCGACGAAGAGCACATGCGTGCAGCCGGGGTGGCGGGGGATGACCTGGTCGTTGACCATCCGCTGCACCTGGCCCTTGAGCAGGGTGGCGTGCGGGTTGGGCAGGATCTCGACCTTGTTCTCGCGGTCGTGACGGGCCTTCCAATCGCGGATGGCGTCGGTCAGGCCGTCGATATCGTGCGGCAGGTACACATCATGCCCGAAGTAGCGGATGACCCGCCGCCCGCCGAAGGCCTCATGGCCGACAAAACACAGGATGCGTTCGACGTGGTCGTAGATGCTCGCGAGCGACTCGCCGATGAAGTCCGAGCCGTACAGCAGGCGGTAGATGGCGACGGTGTGCATGGTGCGATCTCTCAGGCGCGACGGCGGGGGCCCTGCGGGTTCCGCCCTTACTGGTTGACGGCCGCGGGAAGCGGCGCCTTCACCTCGATCGCCTGGGCCGGTGAGGGCCGGCCGATGGGGAGGTATTCGACGCCCTCGGGGAGCCGGTTCATCATCCGCCAGGGGTCGATCACGGTGTCTCCCGCCTTGAACGGGAAGCTGCGGTACTCGCTCCAGCGGGTGGAGACGAAGTAGAGGGCCGGGCGTTCGGGCAGCTCGGCGTCGGGCCGCAGGACGGGATCGTGCATGACCGGGAAGACGCCGCGCTGGCGGAGCAGGTTGGCCAGCAGCATGGCGGGGCTGCCCTGGGTCTGGTTGGTGTTGGGCTTGAAGGCCATGCCCAGCAGGACGACGGGTCGGCCGGCGCGATGGGTGAGGATGAGGTCGGCGAGCCAGCCGGTCTGGGCGTCGCGTCCGTGGTTGATGGCGTCGAAGATGTTGAACTTCAGGCCCAGCTTCTGGGCGGTGTAGCTCATGGCCATCTGGTCGCGACCGTGGCAGGGGCCGCCGTCGGCCATGCCGCCGTCCATGTACTTGGGGCTGATCAGGCGGTCCTTGGCGAGCTTGAGCGTGGCGTTCACGACGTCGCAGTTGGCGTCGCGCATGCGGTGGCACATCTCCATCACCGTGTTGGCGAAGAGCACCTTGAGCCCGAGATAGGTGTTGTACGCGAGCTTGACGGTCTCGGCCTCGGTCCAGGTCATGGGGCAGATGGGCTGGCTGTGCAGCGAACCGTAGAGCTCGCGGGCGGCCCGCTCGCCCTCGCCGTCGTCAGCGTTGCGGGCGGGCGTGCCCAGCAGGACGAACTCCGGATGCAGGAAGTCCTGAACCACGGTGCTCTGCCCGATGAAGAACGGGTTGTAGACCATGGTCCAGCCGTCGCCGATCCGCCGCCCGGCGGCCTTCTCGGTGGCGGGGCCCAGTTCGTCGGCCATAGTCCCTGGCGTGGTGGTCGAGATCACCAGGATGGTGCGGAAGCGGTGGTCGGTCTTCACGTGCCGGCCGATCGAGCGGCCGATGTCCATCAGGCAGCCGCGGATCGGGCTGTTGTCGAAGTTGCGGGCCACCCCGTCATAGGGGAACGAGCCGTCGTGCTGCGGGGCGTGCGGGGTGGGCACGGCGACGAAGATCGCGTCGCTCTGACGGACCGCGTCGTCGATCGATTTGCAGAAGTGCATCCGCTCGCGGGCCTGGGCGTACTGGGCGTCGAGCCCGGGCTCGAAGGGGGTCACCTCGCCCCGCTCGTAGCCGTCGACCAGTTGCGTGCTGGCGTCGTAGCCGTAGACGTCGTGGCCCTTCATGGCGAGGGCGACTGCACAGGGGAAGCCGAGCTTTCCGAGTCCGATGAAGGCGATTTTCACGCGGGAACTCCCAAGTTGAGGACCTGGGGTTCATCGTCCGAAAACCAAGGGGCGATCAAGGTTTTCGGACATTTCGGGATCCTCAAGGCGGGCGCCCAGACCGGCCGATAATGCGCATTCGGCGCGGTCCGGGCCGAGGTCTCAAGCCGCTGCGCCCCTATGGATATCGCCCACCCACCCGCGCGTTCGCACCCGGCCCCTGATCAGGCTGTGCCGCCGCGGGATGGGCCGCTCGCCCTGCTCGATCATTTGGCGCGATCAGCCGGTCCGGCCTTGGAGTGGGTCGTCGGAGGCGACCAGCCGGCGCTGCTGCCCGCGCTGGCTCCGTCATCGGCGGTCATCGTCGGCGGGCCCGAAGCCGTTGCCGTCGCTCGCCGGTTCGACCTGGTGCTCCTGCGGGGGCGCCCCGGCCCGTCGGAGTTCCGGCGCGCCTGCGAGTTGCTCGGCCCCGAGGGCGTGCTGGCCCTTCTCGCCAGCCCTGACCCGGCCCTGGATGTTCCCAAGGCCGCCCTCTTCCAGCACGCCCACGCCACCGGGGGCCCCGGCTTCCCCGGCGGCCTCGGCCGCGAGCACCTGTGGATCGGGGGTCGGACGCCGCCGGGAGCCCGTTGGGTGGGGGGGGGGCAGGAAGCCGCCTCCGCCGGTCGGGCGCCGCTCCTGGTCAACTTCTACACCCGCAACACTCCCTACGAGCATGAGGCCCGCAAGCTCGCCGACTCCTGCAAGGCCCTCGGCGTCGACCTGCTGAGCGAGGCCGTCGAGCCGCGCGGCAGCTGGGAGTTCAACTGTGCGTACAAGGCGAGCTTCCTCAAGCGCGTGCACGGATCGCTGAACGCCGGCGGCGGTGGGGGAGCGCAGCGTGGTGGGGGGGGTCGGGCGATCGTCTGGGTTGATGCCGACGCCATCGTCCGGCGGGCCCCGGTGCTGCTGCATGGCGACCTGTGGGATTTCGCGATTCACAAGCACTACGGCTGGATGTTCGCCAGCGGCACCGTTTACTTTGGCCCCACCGACGCCGCGGCGGAACTCCTGGATCGCTGGACCCGCTTGTGCGAGATCGACCCCGCGCAATGGGACCAGGTGCACCTCGGGACGGCCTGGGAGGATGTCGCCGGCGCGCGCCCGTTGCGGACGCTCTGGCTGCCCGAGGCCTACACCCGCGTGTTCGACTTCCCGGCGGGGGACCCCACCGCTCACGAACCGGTGATCGAGCACTTTCAGGCGTCGGCGCGGTTCAAGTCCGCCGTGTCGGGCGGCGCGGCGCCGCAAGCGCGGGGGATCTACCCGATCGTGCAGGCCAGCCGCGCCGCGTCGCGCCCGCCGACCGAGAGCGAGGCCCGGGCGGGCGGCCAGGTGTACGAGCACCTCACCGAGGTCCTCTCGGTGCTGATGGAGTGCCGGCCGGCTTCGGTGCTGCTGGGCGGGACCGGCGTTGAGGCGGGGCCGGCGGTCGAGCTGGCGGCGCGGCTGCTCGCCAGCGCGGGCCGGCCGCCGGAGATGCGGTTGATGGTTCCTGGGCTCGCCGAGCTGGCCCGGAATCCCTCGGGGGCCGAGAGCGATGTCGTGGTGGTGCTCGACCCCGATCTGGCCGGCCTTGCGGACCCGGCGAGCGCGCTGCACTCCCTGCAGGAAGCCGCTCGCCTGGCGGTGGTGTTGGGCGTGCCGCTCTCGGTGACTGCGGACACGCCGCCGAAAGCGGACCGCCGGCGGACCCTGCTGGACGCGATCGCCGCCGCCCGCCCTGCACACCAGAAGATCTACCCGACCCTGGCGGGGCGGCCGTACGGGCTTTTCGTGTGGGCCCGCCGGCCGCTGGTCCGCCTCGAGGCGGTGTGCAAGCCGCCAGCACGGGTTCCTCCCCCTGCGCCCGCTGGCCAAGTGGCCCCGGGCGCCGACGCCGCGCTGCTGGAGCGGCTGGAGGACCTCAACTACCTCCTGGGGGCCCGGATCGCCCACGGCGAGCACCTGGAGCGGGCTGTGCTCCGCAGCTTCGCCGCGGCGTGCGCCGCCCGGGGCCAGCGTCGCATCGCGCTCTATGGGGCGGGGCGGCACACGCAGCGACACCTCGAAGAGCCGTGGCGCTCAGCGGGGATTCAGGTGGTCGCCGTGCTCGATGACGCCCCCGCCGCGCCGGCCCTGGGCGCCATCCCCGTGATGCGCCCAGACGAGCTGCGCGAGCCTGTCGACGCCGTCGTGGTCAGCTCCGACGCGCACGAAGAAGCCCTGGCCCGCGCGGCGGAGCGGCTCTTCGGCCCGCGCGGCACGCCGGTGCTGCGGATCTACCACGCGCCCTTTGACTTCTCGACGCTCGCCTCCGACGCACGTCGTCGGCGCAGCTGATCCGCCTCATGCCGCTGCGACACCCTCGGCGGTCGGATCTTCGACGGCGTTCTCGTACAGGCTGATGATCTCCACGCCCGCCCGGGCCAGCGGCTGGGCGGCCGCGCGGAGTTTGTCCTCCATGCTGTTGCTGCTGAGCACGACGGCGTCGAGGTTCATCGTGAGGGCCTGCGCGACCGACACGATCGGGAAGCCCCACAGCGACCGCCCGTGGAGCTCGGCGTTGTCATCAATGATGCAGCGGATCCGCACCGGCGGCTCCATGAGCGAGGACCCGATGGCCCGCGTGTGCGTGCCCGCCCCGTAGAGCGCCACGGTCGTCCGTCCGGCCGCGGCGCAGCGGTCCAGCGCGGCCCGCAGCCGCCGCTCGCCGGAGGCCGCGAGACTGCCCAGGCCGTACTTGGTGATCCAGCAGATCTCGGCGAAGCCGCGGTACTCGCGCTCGAAGCGGGCCGCGTCGAAGCGGGCGCCGGCCCGCGGTCCGATCGGTTCATGGCCGGGAAAACGCTGCCACGAGCGGGCGATGAAGAGCTGCAGATCGGCCCGGTCGCGCCGCTCGGAGTTCTCCTTCCAGTACTCGGGCATCTCCCCGCCGTGGCGCGAGAAGTGATCGTGAAAGTGGCTCAGATCCGGCCGCTCCCAGAGCGCGTCGAAGCAGCGGGCGAGCCAGAAGATCTCGTTGTCGGCCCAGTTGTGCCGGTAGCCCGGCCACATGGCGCCCCG
>CAZSZO010000024.1:0-63326 GCA_964611125.1 uncultured Phycisphaeraceae bacterium
TGCTCGAGCGCTCGATCCGCTCGCGCAAGGCGAGCAACTCGGCCAGTTCGCCCTCGCTCAGGCGATCGCCCGCCTTGATCGCGGCCTTGCACGCCATCATGTCGAGCACTTCATGCAGCACGGCCTCCTCGCCCCGGCCGCCGCCACCCGCGCCCTCGCCCTGCCCTGCGCGGCCAACTCTGCCCCAGTCCTCCTCCGCCGCCCGGTCGAGCACCTCGCTGAGGAACTCCCCCGCATCGACGTGTCGCTCAAACAGAAACGACGAGAACGACTGAATCCCGATCGCGCCGGGGCCCATCGGTTCGGCCTCGATGCCCAGCCGCTTCAACAGCGGCTGCACCGCCTCCAAGGCCTCCAGCCGTCGGGCTGACGCGGGCACCACCACGGGTGTCAGGAGCCGCTGGCTCTCCAGGTCCGTACCCCGTGCGCCCCCTCCCCCCCCTCCGCCCCCTGCTCCGCCTCCCGAGCCGGCGGCCTCGGGCAGGCCCTCAACCGGCCGGGTCTCCGCTGAACCCACCCGCGCCAGGAGCTTCTCGAACATCACCCGCTCATGCAGGGCGTGCTGGTCGATGATGACCATTCCCTGCTCGTCCTGGGTCACCAGGTAGGAGTTGTGCACCTGAATGATCGGTCGCGCCGGCGTCGGGGTCGGCAGCATCGGCCCAGCGGGCTCTGGCTGCGCCTGAGCAGGCGCCGGGGCGTCGACAAAGCCATTCGGCCCGGGCCCCACCCCCACGCCAGCCACCACGCCCGCCGTCTGCCCGGGGTCATCGAGCGCGCCGCGTAAAGCGTCAAAGTCCAGCCTCCCGCCGGTCCGGCCGGGCAGAGTCTGGGTGAAGTAATCTCGGAACGCGCTGGCGCTGGGGCCTGACCCGCCCGGGCCGCTGGCGCTGGCCCCGCCCGGCGCCGGGGCAAATCCCGCCCCCGGCCTCGCTTCAGGAAGGATCGCCCGCGGCCCCCCGCCCCATCCGCTCGTCTCCGCTCCCCCGCCCATCACACTCGGCGTCAGATCAGCCCGCCGGAGCGTCTCCTGGATCGACCGCAGCACCAGTGAGTGCACCCGCGATGATTCGCGGAACCGCACCTCCGATTTGGTCGGGTGGACGTTGACATCCACCCCCGCCGGGTCCATCTCCAGCAGCAGCACCGCCGTGGGGTGCCGCCCGGGCTCGATCAACCCGCGAAAGGCCTCTTTGATCGCATGCATGATCGTCTTGTCGCGGATCGGCCGGCCATTCAGGAAGACATGCTGGGCCTGAGCGGTGTGGCGGGCCAGACTCGGCCGTCCCACCAGCCCCCACAGCGTCATCGGCTCCGGAGGCGGCGCGGGGGAGGAGAGCGAGGCGGCGGGGCCGTGGGACAGCACTTTGGAGGAGCGGTACCCCTCATCCTCGCCGCTCACTTCCAGGAACTCTCCCGCCAGCTCCTTGCCCATCACCGCCACGATCCGCTCCCGCGGCGACTGCCCGGCCGGCAGATCGAGCGTCACCCGCCCATCGCACATCAACTGGAAGCCGATCGCCGGGTGGGCCATGGCGGCCTCGCGGACGACATCGCCGCAGCGGCCCTGCTCGGTGGCCGGCGTCCGTAGGAACTTGCGGCGGGCGGGGGTGTTGAAGAACAGGTTGCGCACCGTGATCGAGGTGCCCACCGGGCCCGATGCCGGCGCCGCCGGGCGGATGAGATCCCCCTCCGCCTCGATGACCGCCGCGTGCTCGCTGGCGGCCCCGCCAACCCTCGGACGCGATCGGATCGTCAGCCGCGCCACCGATGTGATGCTCGCTAGGGCCTCGCCCCGGAAGCCCATCGTCGCGATCCGCTCGAGATCCTCGGCGGCGCTGATCTTGCTCGTCGCGTGCGGCGCCAGTGCCAGCGGCAGTTGCTCCGCCGGGATCCCGCACCCGTCGTCGGTCACGCGGATCAGCTCAATGCCGCCCTGCTCAAGCTCCACCGTGATCCGGTCGCCCCCGGCGTCGATGGCGTTGTCGACCAGTTCCTTCACCACGCTGGCGGGCCGCTCGACGACCTCTCCCGCCGCGATCTGATTGACCAGCAGCGCCGGTAGCGCCCGAATGACCCGTGTTCCCGCAAGCATCTCCCCAGCGTATGCCCGCGGACATTCCACCCCCTAACCTGCGGCATGACCATCTTCTCCCGCATCATCCGGGGCGAGATCCCCTGCTGCAAAGTCTTCGAGGACCCGCACGTCTTCGCATTCCTCGATATCGCCCCCCTCAGCCCCGGGCACACGCTGGTCATTCCCAAGGAGCCTGCCCCGACCCTGGGCGAACTCTCCGATGACGCCGCCGCAGCCCTGGGACGGGCCCTCCCGCGGATCTGCCGGGCCGTCAAGCTCGCCACGGGCGCCCCGGCGTACAACCTGCTCCAGAACAACGGCCCCCTGGCCGGGCAGGTTGTCATGCACGCCCACATCCACATCATCCCACGCTTCGACGGTGACGGGGTCGGGGCCGGGCTCCAGATCGTGTGGAGGCCGGGCAAGCTGGACGCCGCGGCCGGCGCCGCCCTCGCTGAGCGCATCGCTCAGGCCATGCCCTGACGCGGCCTTTTCCCGACCCAATAGTTCCTATAGCGCCGGGCAGTAGCCCCACTGTTGTGGGTGACCGATCTCGAAGCTTGCGCAAACCCGCGCGAACGCCTTTGCCCGAGCCACGCCAAGCAGTAACCTCCAACGTTCAACACGAGCGTCCCCATCCCCCCGAGAGGTGCACCGTGCTTCACCGTCGCTTCAACCTCGTCGCTTCCGCGGCGGTCCTGTTCGCCGCCTCCACCGCTTCAGCCGGTGTCCACTACCGCGAGTCGGTGAGCGGCGACCTCTCCGACAACCGCCTGGCCCCCACCCAGCTCGGCGCCCTCGACCTCGGCGCCAACACGATCACCGGCCAGATGGGCCCCTCGCAGCCCGGTTCGATCGAGGACTTCGACCTCGATTACGTCACGTTCACCGTGCCCGCCGGGCTGCAGCTCGAGAAGTTCATCGTCCTGCGGTCCGATGTCGGTGGCGCCGTCTCGTTCGTCGGCCTGCAGGCCGGCCCCCGGATCACCGTTCCGCTCAACCAGCTTGACCCCGCCCCGCTGCTCGGCTGGCACCACTACGGCTCCGCCGACCAGGGCCTGGACATCCTCCGCGCCATCGCCGCTGGGGCCGGCGCCCAGGGTTTCCGCCCGCCGCTCCCCGCAGGTGTCTACACGCTCTGGATCATGGAGCTCGACGCCGCGCGGGACTATGAGTATTCGTTCGAACTCCGCCTGGGCTCGGCCTGCGGGGCCGACTTCAACAGCGACGGCGTGCTCGATCCCGACGACCTCTCCGATTACATCGCCTGCTTCTTCGCTCCGGCTCCCTGCCTTGACGCCGATCTGAACGGTGACGGCGTCGTCGACCCTGACGACCTCTCCGACTACATCGGGGCGTTCTTCGCCGGCTGCTGAGGTTGAACCGGGCCCCTCGGGCCCCGGGCTACGGTTCCGTCGGTGCCTCCCGAGAAGCGCAAGCTGCACGACCGGTTCTTCAAACAGGCCAAGGCCGACGGCTACGCCGCGCGCTCCGCGTATAAGCTCCTGGAAATCCAGGAGCGCCGCCGCATCCTCCGCAAGGGCATGCGCGTCCTCGATCTCGGGTGCGCGCCAGGCTCCTGGCTCCAGGTCGCGGCCCACAGGGTCGGCCAGCTCGGCAGCGTGACGGGCCTCGACCTGCAGCCGATCACCATCGAGCTGCCCCCCAACGTTCGCACGCTGCAGGGCGACATCTTCACCTACGACCCCGTCGCGCTCACCATGGGGGAGCCCTTCGACGTCGTGCTCAGCGACATGGCCCCCAACACCACCGGGGCCGGCGATCACTTCCGCTCCCTGGCCCTCTGCCGACGCGTGATCGAACTCCTCCCCGGGCTGCTCGCCCACGGCGGCGCCTGCGTCATGAAGGTCTTCGAAGGCGAGGCTTACCCCGCGTTCCTGCGCGAGGTCGGCCAGGTCTTTGACGGCGTCAAAGGCCTCAAACCCGCGGCGACGCGCGAAGTCTCCACCGAGATGTACGTCATCGCCGTCGGATTCCATGCCCCGCTCGACGAAGACCGCCCCAAGGGACCCCGCCGCCCCACCGACCCCGCCCCGCGCGCGCCGCTGCCCGGGCCCGGTTGGGGGCCTCCCCCCCCACCCCCCCCACCCCCGCCTCCCCCCGCATTCCCCACGCGGCCGGCGCGCCCCAACGGCGGGCAGGGAGAGAGGCGCCCGTGACGCTGCTCAACCCCGCGGGCGCGATTCTGGCCGCGGCGATCGGCGTGCCGATCCTGCTCACGCTCTACTTCCTCAAGCTGCGGCGCCGCCCGGTCCGGGTCAGCTCCACGATGCTCTGGGAGCGAGCCGTCCGCGATCTGGAAGTCAACGTGCCCTTCCGATGGATCCGCTCCTCGGTCTCGCTCTTCCTGCAACTGCTCGCCATCGCCGCCCTGGCCCTGGCCATCGGTCGCCCGATGCTCGGGGGGGCGGGCGCCGCGGCGGGGGGTCGCCTCCTCATCCTGATCGATCGCTCCGCCTCCATGAGCGCCCTCGATGGCGTTTCGCCCTCCGATGAGGCACCGCCCGGGGGCGGGCCTCGCATCAGCCGCCTCGACGAAGCCAGACGCCGCGCAAAGGAGATCATCGCCAGCCTTGGCCGCTCCGGCGTCGCCACCGAAGCCATGGTGGGGCAGTTCGCGGCGTCAGCCCAAGGGCTCACCGCGCTCACCGGCAACCGGACTTTGCTTGACGAAGCGGTGGACTCAATCACTCCGACCGACCAGTCGGACGAACTCGACGCGGCCCTTCGGTTGATCTCGGTCTTCATCGGCCAGTTCGACGAATCCGCCCGCGGCGCACAGGCGACCGTCGTGATCCTGTCCGATGGCGCCCGCACGCGCGAGCCGGTGGACCGCGTCGTCACCGGCGCCGAGGTGCGTTTCCTGCGGGTTGGCCCCGACCCTGACGCCCCGCCGCCCCCGGCCAACGTCGGAATCACGGCCCTCAGCGCCCGGCGCGATGCCGACGACCCGGCACTGGTGCGCGTTTTTGCGCGCGTTTCAGGCATCCCCGGAACCCCGGCGTCGCCCACGCTGCGCCTCCGCCTTGATGGCGAAGACGTCGGGGCGATCCCGATCGAGATTCCCGCGGGGCCCCCGACCACGCCGACAGACCCGTCGACTCCGGCCGGCAGGGCGCCGCTGGTTGATGTGTCCGCCACCGCTTCGGTCCCGTGCCCGCTGGGCGGCGTTCTCACGGCGACGCTCCCTGGGGAGGGCGATGTGCTTGCCGCGGACGATCTGGCCGCGCTCGTGATCGCCCCGCCCCGGCGCCCGCGTGTGCTGGTCGTGGCCCCGGGCGAGCCCGCCACCGCCAAGGACGCTGGCGCCGACGTGTTCCTGCGGGCCGTGCTGCGCGAGCTTGACCTGGCGCGGCTTGATTTCTCAAGCCCCGCCGCGGCGTCCGCACTACTCGCCGACGCCGACACCGCCCCGGACCTTGTGATCTTCGATCGGGTCAGCCCGGCATCCCTCCCGACGATCCCGTCGATCTGCTTTGCGTGCGTGCCGCCGCTGCCTGGCCTCTCCATTTCGACCGGCGCCCGCGGCCAGTCGCGGGTGCTCTCGTGGAAGCGCAACCACCCGGCCTTGCGCTATGTTCCGCTCGAAACCGTCATCATCGATCCGCCCGTCGCCATCCGGTACGCCCTCTCACCCGTAACCCCGGCGCTCCCCGCTCCGGCGGGCGGCCCGCAGGCGGACTTCACCACATTGGCCGATGGCGACGCTGGCCCGCTGATCGGGCTGCTCGAACTTGGCGCGAGCGTTCCGGGCGGCGTGCCGACCCGCCACGTGATCGTGGCCTTCCCGCAGGAGCGGGCCAACTGGGGACCTTCCCCCGCCTTTCCCGTCTTCCTGAGCAACACCATCGACTTCCTCACGCTGCGAGCAGAGGCCCAGGCCGGGCGGAGCACCGACACGAAGACCGCGGCGCTGGTCACGCCGGCGCTGGGTCTGGGGGGCGGACCGATCGCCGCGGCGGGGCCCATTTCGGTGACGCTGGAACGGGGGTCGACGCAGCCGGGTGTTCCGGCAACCCTTGGCGTGCTGGAGCGGGCGGGGGTGTATCGAGTCAGCGGCGTGGTTGAGGGTGACCGCGCCCTGGCGGTGAACCTCTGCTCGGCCCAGGAGACCGACATCCGCACCGGCGCCGAGTTCCCGATCTCCGGCGATGCGCCTTCAGGCCGACTGGCGGGGGTTGCGGGGGGCGGTTCGGTGAGGGCGGGCGCGGCCAACGCGCTCGCCGGAACCGGCGAGATCTGGCACTGGTTCATTGCGCTGGCGATCATACTGCTGAGCGCCGAGTGGCTCTGGCTCGCGTGGCGGATGCGTCTGTAGACGCGATTCCCCACTGCCCGGCCGGCCCGCAACTACACTGGCCCATGACCTCAGCACCCCCCGCACCCGGCGCCCCCGATCCCACGCTCTCCCTCGCGCTCAGATCCTGGGTTGAGTCGGCCCAGGACCCCGCCAGCGACTTCCCGATTCAGAACCTGCCCCTGTGCACGTTCATCCGCGATGACGCCCCGGGCGAGGGCCACGGCGAAGACGACGACGGCGATCGGCCCCTCTGCGGCGTGGGCATTGGCGACAGCGTGGTCGATGTCGACATGCTCCTGCACGCGGGATTCTTCGAGGACGAGGACGAAGCCCTGGTCGACCGGCTGCACCACGCCCTGCACATGCCGGTCCTGAACGCGCTGGCGGGAGAGGGGAGCGATGTGCGGCGGCTGCTCCGCCGGAAGGTGCAGGCGTTCCTGCTCGACGGTCACGCGGGGCAACAGATCCGCCGCCTGCGGCAGAAGGCCGTGGTGAAGCAGTCGGAGGTCGAGTTTGTCGTGCCCATGATGATCGGGGATTACACCGACTTTTACGCGTCGGTGCATCACGCCCGCAATGTCGGCTCGATGTTCCGCCCCGACAACCCCCTGCTGCCCAACTACAAGCATGTCCCCATCGGCTATCACGGGCGGGCCTCGTCGATCGTCCCCAGCGGGACCGACATCCCGCGCCCCAAGGGCCAAGCGAACATCGAGAACGGGCCGGCCCCGACCTTCGGCCCCTCCCGCCGGCTTGATTACGAACTGGAGATGGCCTGCATCGTCGGCCCTGGGAACGAGTTGGGTGACCCCATCGGCATCGACAACGCCGGGGAGCACATTCTGGGGTTTTCACTGCTCAACGACTGGTCGGCCCGCGACATCCAGGCGTGGGAGTATCAGCCTCTGGGGCCGTTCCTGGCTAAGAACTTCGCGACCACCATCTCGCCGTGGATCGTCACCATCGACGCCGTGAACCCCTTCCGGCTGCCGGGCCCGCCCCGCGAGGAGGGCGACCCGCAGCCGCTGCCCTACCTGCAAACCGAGCAACCCTGGGCCCTGGATGTCATGGTGGAGGTCGACCTTCGCTCGGCCAAGATGCGCGCGCAGGGGCTGCCGCCGCTGCGCCTCTCCCGCGCCAATCTGCGGGACATGTACTGGACCTTCCCCCAGATGCTCGCCCACCACACCTCCAACGGGTGCAATCTGCAGCCGGGCGATGTGCTGGGCAGCGGCACCATTTCGGGCGCAGGGGCCGACAGTCGGGGCTGCCTGCTGGAGCTCACCTGGCAGGGCAACGGGCCTGACGGCAAGCCGCTGGCCCGCAAACCGGTGCAACTCCCCTCCGGCGAATCGCGGGTGTTCCTCGAGGATGGCGACGAGGTGTCGCTGCGAGGCTGGTGCGAGCGCGAAGGCCTGCCCCGGATCGGCTTCGGCGAGTGCACGGGCGTCATCACACCGGCCTGATCTCAGCAGGGCTGGGAGCCGCGGGGCGACTTCAGGCCCGCACCGCGTCCTGCCAGTGGCGGATCACCGGCTCGGCTCCTGACGGCCATTCGATGGCGATCACGTCGATCCTCATTCGCCGGCGGTCCCAGCGATTCAGGCGGGCCAGATGGGCCGCAAGCCGGGCCAGCGTCCGGCGTTTCTCCCAGCCCACGGCGTCTTCGGGAAGGTACCGCCCCGGATCGCCCGGCTGCGCCCCCGACCGCACCAGCCGGGTCTTGACCTCCACGACCACGACTGTGCGCCCATCGGGGGCCCGGCAGACCAGATCGACCTCTCCCATCGGCGCCCGGATGTTGCGCCCGAGCACCCGGTAGCCCTGCCTGCGGAGGCGGCGGGCCGCCACGTCTTCACCCAGAAAGCCCAGGGCCCGCTCGGGCCCGAGCGGCCCAGACCACAGCTCCCGCCACCACAACCGCCAGCGCGCCCCCAGCGGCGCCCGAACCGAAGGGCCGGGGCGACGGGGCGACGCGTTCACGGATTGACCCGCTCGGCGATCAGGTACCGCTCTGAGGCGATCAGCAGCAGCCGCTCGGCCATCTCGGGCACGGCGGTGAACGACGCCCGCTCCTCAAGCCGCTTGAGGAACCGCACGGCCTCCTCGTTGAGCTTCGCCTCGTACAGCGACTGATAGATCTTGAGCTGGACCTCCTCGAGCGGCACCCCGGCCGGCTGCTTCACCTGCTCAAGATGCATCCAGACCTTCTGGCGCTTGTTGTAGTCGAAGGGGCCGACGACCCCGCCCGGAGTCAGTTTCTGCGCGTTCGCGTTCAGGTCCGGGTCGAGAAAGAGCTTGGCCGTCGCCAGGTCGCCATCGAAGGTTGCCGAAACCACGCCTTCATCGCCCTTGGGGAAGACGTTGGCCGGCAGTTCCGCGACCTCGGCGAAGGGCTTGCCCGCCGCGAGGGCGTCGGTGACCTCCTGGAGGCCTTTGGCGTTCGCGGCGTCGACATAGACCAGGCGAATCACCGCCACCGGCGGGGGGTTGTAGTTGCGACGGTCGCGGTCGTACTGGCGGGTGACATCCCGCCACGACGGGTTCACGCGCGGGGCGATGTACTTCTGGAAGACCGTGCGGATGAGAGCCTGGTTCTTTTCCTGCTCGACCTTGCCCTCGAAGGTCTGAAGCTCCTTCTCCTGAAGCCGCGCGTCGGCCTCCTCGCGGCTGCCGCCGTAGAAGCTGGCGAGATTGTCGCGGACCTGGTTGAGGAAGTAGAAAAGCCCCTGGCGCTGCTCGGGGCTCAACTCGGCCCGCGCCTCGGCCAGGAAGAGTTCGTCGCGCAGATTGTCGTAGAGCTGCGAGATGATGATCTCGCCCGCGGCCCTCTGCCAGGCGGTGTTGTTCTTCAGTTCCGCTCGCTTGGCCCGCAGACGTCGATCCATCGGGGCGAGGAATCGCGAGGCGTAGATGGGTTTGCCGTTGATCTGCCCGATCAGGGCGTCGACCACGATCGGCTTATCGGCCGGCGCCGCGCCCGGGGCGATGACGCCCTTGGGCTCACCCGGCAGCACGGCGATATCGCGCAGGCCCTCGCTGGCGACGCCGCTCTCGACAACGAGGGGACGCACCGTTCGTCCCGGAGGGGCGCCCGCTGGTTCATTCGGCCCACCTGGCCCCGTGCCCAAGGCCGCGGGCGCGGACCCGTCGGGCCCGCGGAAGTCCGCCGCCGTCAGCGTTTCCTTCGGCCCCGGCGCCGCGACGTCTTCAGATGACGACGATGAGCAGCCGTGCAGCGTGACGCTGGCGCTCAGATACAGCACCGGCAGGGCGAGCAGCCGGAGAATCGCCCCGGCGTGGCGGCGAGGAGCATCGACCGATCGTGGGTTCGGCATGTGAAAAGGGTAGGGGAAAGGTTCGGGCGACACAACCCTCCGCCTAGCATTGTCCATGAGCGAGCAACCCAAGCTGATCATCGGCGGCGACGACTGGAAGCGCCGCGACCCCGAGCCCAAGCCGGCCGCCGCCACCCCCCCGCCCAGCCCCGCGAGCGATTCGGGCCTGGTGGTCGACTCCGACTGGAAGACCCAGGCCCAGGCCGAGAAGGAACGCCTTGCGTCCACCGAGAAGAAGAAAGAAGACCCCGGCGCGGCCGGCCGTCGCGGCCTGCCCCCGGCGGACTTCAACAGCCTGCTGGGCAGCATGGCGACGCAAGCCCTGATGTACCTGGGCGCGTTCCCCGACCCGGAGACGGGCCGGGCGATCGTCTCGCTGGACCACGCCCGCTTTCACATCGACCTGCTGGCGGTGCTGCAGAAGAAGACCGCCGGCAACCTCACGCCCGAGGAAGCCAAGGACCTCGACAGCGCGGTGCACGAACTGCGGCTGCGGTATGTCGAGATTTCTCAGGCCGTCGCCGACATGGCCAAGCAGCAGCGGGCTGGCGGCGGCAAGGGCGCCGGCGCGGCCGGGCCGGGCATGAGCCTTGGTGGGGGGCCCGGGGGCGTCGGGGGCGGGGGATTGGGCGGGGCTGGCATGACCTTCCCCTGATCAGCCCCAGATCGGCCTCTGATCACCCCTCAACATCGAGCTTTGGTTGCGCGGCTGGATCGGGCCCTGACTGCGGTCCGTGGCCGGAGCGGTGGCTGTCTTGCCGCGCTTGCTCGTCGCCGGCGTCGGACAGCCCGGTGGGGGCTTCGGCCGCGTCGGTGCTGGTGACTTCGACGGTGTCGGTTTCTTCCGCGGTCGCGGCGGTCGTAGTCCGCCCGGTCCGCCGGCGGCGGGCGTCGCGGGCTGATGCAAGCTCGGCAGCGTCAGCGCCGTTCAGGGGCCTCGAGATGGGAACGCCGAACGCGGTCATGAGTGGTTTATCGTCTCGCCGGGTGGGGTCGCTATAGACCGACCGGGCGCTGGCCTACGGCCGGGTCCCGCGAGGGAGCTGGAACGCCTGGAAGGCTGAAAACAGGCTGTTCTGGGCTCCGCGGGTGCGCCCAGAACGCCGCAGAATCCCCATCTTGACGCGCCGAAGCTCACGCGCCGAGCGTGCTGACGCCGCAGTCAACGTAGATGGTCTCACCGGTGACGCCCGACGAGAGCGGACTGGCGAGGTAGACGGCTGTGTTACCGACTTCGCCGCCTTCGACGTTGCGGCGGAGCGGGGCCTTCAACTCGACCTGCTTAGAGATTTCGTCTGAACCGCCCACGGCGGATGAGGCCAGAGTCCGCAGATACCCGCCGGAGATGATGTTCACCCTGATTTTCTCAGGGCCGAGTTCGTAGGCAAGATACCGGGCGGAGCACTCCAGGGCGGCTTTGGCGACACCCATCACGTTGTAGCCGGGCACGACCTTCTCGCCACCGTAGTAGGACATGGCCATGATGGACGCCCCGCCCTCGCCGGCGGAGCGGGCGAGGATTGCCCGGCACCGGCGGGACAGGCCGACAAGCGTGTACGCTGAGACATCGATCGCCCCGAGGTAGGCCTTGCGGGGCGTGTCGACGAACTTGCCGGGCGCCAGCCACTCCCGCTCGGCAAAGGCGATGGAGTGGACCAGTACGTGCATGGCGTCGAACGCCTCTTCGTACTTGCCGATGGTCTGGTCGATCTGCTCGTCGCTCCCGGCGTCGAGGGGGTTGAGCCAGGGATCCTTGACGCCCAGGGCCTCGACCGACCGGCGGGTGCGATGCTCGTTCTTGTCGCCGGGCAGGTGGGTGAAGGCGCACCGGCAGCCGTGCTCGATCAGCGACTTGGCGATGTGCCATGCGTAAGAGCGTTCGTTGGCGATCCCGACGATCAGGGCGGTCTTGCCTTGGAGCAGCATGGGGTCCTTCTTGGAAAAGCTGAGGGCGGACGCCCCCTGCGCCCGCCCGTCCGGTGTGGGAACGGTGACGCCGTAGCGTACGATCCTCCGATGGACGACCTCCACACGCTGTCACTGGAAGATCTGTACAAGTGGCTGGGCCGCACCGGCCTCATCACCCGCCTGCTGGAGCTGGCTCGTGACGAGGATCTGGGCGCCGATTGGGAGTTCGGCGACGTCACCAGCCGGGCCCTCACCTTCGGCACCGATCGGGCCAAGGGGCTGTTGGTGGCGCGGCGGACGGGCGTCATCGCCGGGCTGGCGGCGGTGCCGGAGATCCTGCACCTCTTCAAGGCGGATGTCGACCTGGTCCCGGCCAAGGGCATCCACGACGGGACGCGGGTCGAAGCAGGGACCGTCATCGGCACGCTGGTGGGCAACCACCGGGCCATGCTCGGGGCGGAGCGGACGGTGCTGAACATCCTGGGCCGTCTGTCGGGCGTCGCGACCCGCACGAGCGAGTTCGTCGCCCTCATCGCCGGGACCAAGGCCGACCTCTTCGACACCCGCAAGACCAACCCCGGGATGCGGGTGCTTGAGAAGTACGCCGTGCGCTGCGGCGGAGGGCGGTCGCATCGACTGGGCCTGTACGACGCGGCCCTGATCAAGGACAATCACATTGCGGGGGTGGCGGTCGAACAACTGGGCGTGGTGGTGGCCCGGGCCGTGAAGCGGGCCCGTGAGGAAGCGCTGCGGGAGGGGCTGCGGTTCATCGAACTGGAGGTCGAGACGATCGAGCAGTTCAAGGCCCTCCTGGACGCGGAGGCGTTCCGGCCGGGGGGCGTCGACATCTGCCTGCTTGACAACATGCCGCCCGATCAGCTCGCCGAGGCCGTGCGGCTGCGGGATGAGGCGAAGGCGCGGGTCAAGCTCGAGGCCTCGGGCGGGATCTCGAAGGAGAACGTCGCGGCGGTCGCCGCGACCGGGGTCGATCGAATCAGCCTGGGGACGCTCACGCACGGGGCGACCTGGCTGGATATTGCGCTGGATATCGAGGGCCCGGTCAGGATCTGACGCCCATATTGCGGAGTTCCGTCATGGTCATCGCCAAGCCCACTCATGCCCGCCCCGTCACCCGCCACCCAACCCGCCACTCCACCGGACTGGCCTCGCTGGTGTCGGGTCTCCTCGCCCTCGCTGTGGGCCTTCTGGCCGCCGGACCGGCGGGAGCGCAGCTGGCCAAACCGCCGCCCAAGCCCAGCGCCCCCGAGACGCCCAAGATCGTCGCGGTGAAGCCCCGGGCCGGCGAGGTGAGGGCCACCTGGCTGCGCTGGGGTGAGGGCGACTACCTGGCGACGCCCGCCAAGACGGCCGACACCATGAAGCGGCTGCGTGAGATTGGCTTCAATACGGTCTATGTGAGCGTATGGCAGGACGGGCTGACGCTGTACCCCTCCGAGGTGTTCAACAAGGCGGCCGGGGTGCGGATCTCGCCGATGGTTCCGGGCGGGCGCGATCTGCTGCTGGAGACGCTGATCGAGGCCCATCGCAACGGGCTGCTGATGATCGCGACCTTCGAGGGCGGGCTGGTGGCTTCGCCGGTCATGGCCCAGAACCCGCTCAGGCAACTGAAGAAGGACTGGCTGCTGCGCGACGCCAAGGGGTCGGAGGCGGCGGTCGGCGCCGTGTGGCTGAACCCGTTGCACGAGGAGGTCCGGACCTTCTTTGCCGACCTGCTGAGCGAAGTGGCCGACCGGTACGACATCGACGGCATCCAACTCGACGAGAAGTTCTGCTGGGGCGATCCGACCCTGGGCTATGACGACACGACCAAGAGCGCCTATGCCAAAGAGGCCGGCGGGCAGGGCCTGCCCGCCAACCCGCGCGACCCCGCCTTCCTGCGGTGGCGGATGCAGAAGGCCACGTTCTTCGTGCGCGACCTGTGCGCCAAGGTCCGCGAGAAGCGGCCGGGCCTGATTCTGTCGATGGGGGCGACGACCCCGCAGGCCTCGGCCGATTCCCACCTGTGCGACTGGCCGGGCATGGCCCGGATGGGACTGTTTGATGAGTTCGCCATCCGCTGCCTGCGGCCCGACGTGAGCGCGTTCAAGGCGGCGTGGGCCGAGACCCAGCAGCAGCTTGGGGGCCGGCGTGTCGAGTGCGTGGTGGGGCTGCGGGCGATGGGAGAGGGAGGGCCCGACCTGCCCTGGAGCGAATTGCAGCAGGAGATCGCCGCGGTGCGCGAGGCGAACGGGGCGGGCTACAGCATCACTTCGAGCAAGGCGGTGCTCTTCACCCAGGCGGCGGCGCTCACGGACTTCTTCTCGATCGCCAAGAACGGGCGGGTGCGGCACCCGCTGCGCGGGCTGGAGTGGCGGCCCGGGCCGCTCAAACCCGAGCGGCTGAACTACAAGGGCGACTACCTGCTCTGCAAGGGGCTGCCTGACAACCTCTATCGCGCCATCATCGGCGGCAAGGAGCCCGGGGCCTGGATCGAGAGCCCGGTGCGGTTCAAGGAAGGCATGTCGAAGATGAGCAAGGAGGCCGCGGCGTCGCTGCAGGCCGGCGGCGCCACCGTCGAGTTCCTGATCGATCGGCGGGCTGAGAACCTGGCCCCGATTCCTGACCCCAACGCCCCGCCCCCGGAGCCGGAGAAGCCCCGCGAGCCGCGGCGCAGGCCCGCGGCGCCCCCGAAAGGCGGCTGACCGTGATCACCCTCGGACTGGATATCGGCGGCAGTTCAATCAAGGGCGCGCTGCTCGGGGGCCCCGCCGGGACCGTGACGGCCCGCAGCCCCCGGTACGCCCGACCCGACGGGCTTCAACTGCGGGACGCGCTGGCAGCGCTGGTGCGCTCCCTCGCGGCCGGGGGTGGACCGGCGGCGCCAGCGCGGATCGGCCTGTGCGTGCCCGGAATCGTTGACCCACAGACCCTTTCGGTGACCGTGTCGGTCAATGTGCCCGGACTGGTCGGGACGAGCCTGCCGGAACTGGTGTCAGTGGCGCTGGCGGCGGCGGGCGGGCCCAGGGGCGGTGGTGGTGAGGAACGGCTGACCGTCGTGTCAGACGCTCAGGCCGCGGCGCATGACTTCTGGGTGTCGCAGGGTGGGGCGGCGGGGCGGCTACTGGGGATTTCGATGGGCACCGGCGTCGGGGCATGCGTGCTCGATGGCGGGCAACCGCTGCGGATCACCGGCCAATCCAGCGGCCATGTGGGGCAGATCGACGTGACGCTGGCGGAAGATGCCCAGACTCCTCCAGTGGGGCCCGATGGCGGCGCCGGGAGCCTGGAGGCGTATGTGGGACTCCCCGCGCTGCTGGCCCGCTACGGCGGTGAGGCCGAGAGTCTGTTTGCGCGTATCGGAGCCAACGATCCGCCGATCCGGGCGCTGATCCGGGCGATTCGAATCGCGCATGCGATTTATCGGCCCGACCAGGTGGTCTTGCTGGGCGGCGTGGGCATGCGACTGGCGCCGCTGGCCGGGGCGATCCGAGAGGGCGTGGCGCGAAACCTGACGAGCCTGGCCCGACCGGGGTGGACGCTCTCGTGCGGGAACTCTGACTTTCACGCCGCGCTGGGATCGGCGCGGCTGGCGACGATGGGCTGAGAACGAAGGGTTGGCTGAAAACGAAAAGGGGCCCGCAAGGGCCCCAATTTCGAAGTAGAAGGTGAGTTATGGCGCTCGTCGCTGCTTAGCGGCGGCGGCGGGCGGCGGCCAGCATGCCGAGGGTGAGCAGGCCGGCGGAGGCGGGACCGGGAACGGTGCGGAAGGAGGCGTCATCCCAGGCGACGCTGGTGTTGGCGAACTGGCCGTCGTTGAGGAAGCTCTGCACGGCCAAGACGATGACCGCGCGGGTGGCCCCGGCGGGGGCGGTCTCGATGAAGCTGACCTGCTGGTAGCTGGAACCCAGAAGGCTCTGGATCTCGACATTGCGGCGGCTGATCTCGCCACCGGAGGCGTTCTGCCACTCGACGCGGAACTCGACGCCGGTGTTGAGGCTGGGATTGCCGCGGGCCCACACGGCGAGCTCATAGTCCAAGCCGGCCGTAAGACCGGTCACAGTCTGGGCGTGGCCGGTGAAGGCGCCGAAGCCCTGGGTGACGCCCGCGGCGCCGCGGATCGTGGTGACCAGGGCCCGCTCGCCGCTGCGGGGGGCAGCGCCGGTGTTGTTGAAGGCCTCGAGGAAGGTGCCGGCGGGACCGCCGAAGAAGCCGTTCCAGTTGGCGGGGTTGGAGAAATCAAAGCCCAGATCGCTCTCGAAGCCCTGGTTGTTCAGGAGATTCGGGCCGAAATCCGCGCGGGCGGAACCGGCGAGGGCGGCGATGGCGAGCGACGCAACGACGACACGACACATGATCATCTCAGACTCCTTCGGTTGATGGGAACCACAAACCCACACACCACCCCCTGATTGGACTATACCTCGTCGGAACATCGCCGCAACTGTTTCGTTCAATTCAGCTGTCAAACATGGCGATTCGTCCGCGCTGGACGAGGTTCACGGCAGGGCCGTCTTGGTCCGTACGGGACAAACGTAACTGTTACGGAGGGCGCCCGCGGGCACCCGCTAGGACCCCAGCTCAGCGTCGACATCATCGATGGCCAGCCGCAAGCGGGCGAGGACGCGCGACTTGGCCTGGTAGACCGAATCGCGACTCAGGCCGAGGGCGGCCGCCACCTGGTCGGGATTCTGGCCGCGCAGGGTTACAGCCTCGAAGGCCTGAAAGGTGGGCCCATCGCCCAGGTCTGCGCGAACGCGGGCGACGGCGAGGGCCAGCCGCTGGCGCTCCCATTCCTGGTCCCAGGCCTCGTCGGCCTCTTGCTCGGGCGCGTCGCCGGCGAAACCCGGACTATCGATCGAAACCATGGGGTTCCGGCGGGACTGCCTGAGGCGGTTGCGGACGCAGGCC
The DNA here is from genome assembly GCA_964611125.1 of uncultured Phycisphaeraceae bacterium. Lineage (GTDB taxonomy): Bacteria > Planctomycetota > Phycisphaerae > Phycisphaerales > UBA1924 > JAEUIX01. Next base: position 16,553 of record CAZSZO010000024.1, read on the forward strand.
TTCAGATAACCGCGGAAACGGCCCTTCGACGGGTCATAGGCGAATCTGGGCTGAGCGGCGAAAAACCCGGCGACAACGTGCTGAACGATTTCGTGGACTTCCTCGGGCGGAGCCCCCCACCGCCGGGCGAAGCCGGCGATGATCGGTTCGTAGCGATCGCAAAACTGCGACCAGGCCAGCTCCCTCTCGGGGCCGTCGGAGTTCAGGCGGAGCAGCAGCGTGGCACGGGTGGCTTCCACGCGGGGCAGTCTAGCGGGTTTTTGACGATGGTCGACGGCCATGGGTGTCAGGTCCGTTGCGGGTTCGGCTACAACATGGGAGGTCCGGTTGGGAGTCCAGGCGCCGCGCCTGGCTGCCGGGCCCACAAGCATCACCACCACCATGTCCGCCCCTCACCCGCCAACCCCGCCGCCCCCGCCACCCACACCACCCCCCGGCACGCCCCCCGCCCCCCCGGCGCCCCCCGCCTCGCGGCCGTCGGAAGATCGCGTGGTGCGACTGGTTGAGGCGCTGCTGGATGCGCCACCGGAGCAGCGGGCGAGCGCGGCTCGGGCCATGTGCGGGCAGGATGAGGCCCTGTTGTCGCGCGTGCTCGGCGCCGTCTCTGAGGGCCCGCTGAGCGACCTGGAGAGACGACTGGGCGTGCTGCGGACAGCCGCGGACAGGGACCTTCCGCCGGAGCCCCCTGAACGCGTGGACCAGCAGGACATCGGCCCCTACCGGGTGCTCGAGAAGCTCGGAGAGGGCGGATTTGGGGTGGTGTATGTGGCGGAGCAACTGCGGCCGATGCGGCGGCGGGTGGCGCTCAAGGTGATCAAGGCGGGCATGGACTCGAGGCAGGTGATCGCGCGCTTCGAAGCGGAGCGGCAGGCGCTAGCGCTCATGGACCACCCGAACATCGCGCGGATGCTTGATGCGGGGACAACGGCCCTGGGTCGGCCGTATTTTGTGATGGAGCTGGTGCGCGGGGCGCCGATCACGAGCTTCTGCGACGCCAACCGACTCTCGCCCCGCCAGCGGCTGGAGCTGATGATCCCGGTCTGCCAGGCGGTGCAGCACGCCCATCAGAAGGGGGTGATCCACCGCGATATCAAGCCGAACAACGTTCTGGTGACGCTGGTGGACGGTGCGCCGACTCCGAAGATCATCGACTTCGGCGTGGCGAAGGCGATCAGCACCCCGCTCACGGCGCAAACGGTGTACACCGAGTTCCGGCGTCTGATCGGCACGCCCGCGTACATGAGCCCCGAGCAGCTCGAGCTGTCGGCCCAGGACGTGGACACACGGGCGGACGTTTATGCCCTTGGGGTGGTGCTGTACGAGATGCTCTCGGGCAGGCTGCCCTTTGACGCCGAGGCGCTGCTCAAGCGCGGATTGGCGGAGATGCAGCGGGTGGTTCGCGAGACCGACCCGCCTCGCCCGAGCGCGCGGGTGAGCACGATGGCCGGCGGCGAGCGGAGCGTGGTCGCCGCGCGACGGGCCACCGATCCTGAGCGGCTGAGCCCCGCGCTGCGGGGGGACCTCGACTGGATCGTGATGCGGGCGATTGATCGCGACCGGCGGCGGCGGTACGACACGGCTGAGGCGCTGGGGGCCGAACTGCGCCGCCACCTTGACGGGGAGCCGGTGCTGGCGCGGCCGCCGTCGCGGGCCTATGCGGTCTCCAAGTTTGTCGGCCGCCATCAGGCGGCGGTCGCGGCGGGACTCTCGGTCGTGCTGGCCCTGCTGCTGGGGCTGGCGGCGGCGCTTTGGGGCTTCGCCTCCGCCACCCGCGACCGGAACCGGGCCACCGAGGCGCGGGCCGCCGCGGAGCAGCAGAGCGCCTTGCGGGCCGAGGCCGAGGCCCGGGCCCTGCGTCGCGAGTACGCCGCGAAACTGAGCCTGGCTGACGACATCATCCATCGCGGCGTCTCGGCCGAGGGCGTGGAGCTGCTGAGCTCAACGGCTGCACAACTTCGCGGATGGGAGTGGCGTCATGTCATGGCGATCGCGCGCGGCTCGGGGGGGCCGCCAACCCAGGAAGGCCTTTTGGCGATTGAACAGGCCAGGACCCGGCGCGATGAGGTGGCGTCCCGTCGTCCCCCCAACATGATCGCGGGCGAGCCGATCGGCGTGCTCGCCGGCCCGGCGCCGGAGGGCGTGTATCTTTCGATCTCCTCGCGGCACATGGAGCTGCGGTCGGATCGGCTCACGATTGAGTGCGTCATCCCACGCGCGGCGGACTGGGACTTTGACCAGGCGAGGATCTCCACCGACGGCCGCTGGATCGCGGTTTCCGAAGCACGGGGCGATATCACCGCTCTGCGCCTGCCGGCCCGATTGGCTGGCTATGTGGCGCCGGAGTTCGAGCGGCGTTACCTGGGTCTTCGTGGGCGGGTTGCCGACTTCGCCTGGACGGCCGGGGGCGAGCACCTGGTTGCGAAGTCCGTGGACGGACAGGCGCATCAATGGCCTGTGGGCGCCGCAGTGGGAGCGTTCGTCGGCCCGTCCACGGGCTGGGCGCTCCTCCGCGCGGAGCCATCCCCCGACGGGCGGATCATGTTCCTGTCCCATTGGGGGCTGGTGCGCGCCGTCGAGACGCGAACGGGGATGCCCATCTGGACGACTTCGTTCTCGCCCTGGTACATCGAGCCGATTGTGCTGTTCGACCGCGGCCGCAAGGTGCTGGCGCTCAGCGCAGGGCAATCGGAGGCGACCGTGCTCGACGCCGAGACGGGGAGGATCGAGGCCATGTGGTCGAGCAACCCGCCGCCGAGTGTGCCTGTCGCCGCGCGGCCCCCGCTGGCCCGCGCCGGGGTGGCCGCCGCCTCGACCCTGGTCGGCAGGGACGGGCGAGAACGGGTGGTGCTGCTCTACGAAACTGGGCCGATCATCGAGATCGATCCCAACGACTGGAGCGTGCGCGGTGTTCTGCCACGCGGCTGGCCGGAAGGGGGTTGCGCGGTGGGGCCAACCAGCGCGGCGCCCGGCGCGGACCGGATGGCGACGACGGTGGTCACCGGCCCACCCGACAATCGGCGGCCGCTGGCGCTCGTGCTGGCCGGTTCGCCGCCGGAGGTGGTGCTGAGCACGCCGATCCGGCAGGCGGCGACGGCCCTGGGATGGTCGTCCGACGGCCAGCGGCTGCTCGTCGGCGACGCCCTGGGCGTGTCCGTGCTCGATGGGCGCGATGGCGGCGTGATCTGGCGGTCAGAGACCCGGTCAGGCCGGGCGTCGCGGGGGGTGGCGTGGATCGACGACCCCTGCGGCGCGCGGGTCGCGTCGAGCGACGCGGCCGGGGCCTTGCGGATCTTTGATGCCTCATCGGGCGAGCCGGTGCTGACGCGCAGCTGGAACAATGGCATTATCCTTGGCTTAACCTATGTGAAGGCTGAGGACGCGCTGGTGGGCGCGTCGGAGACGAGTTCGATCATGCGGCTCGAGACGGGGTCCGACCCGGAATCGCTTGCGATTCGCAGCAGCATCGCCGATGCGGCGGAGCTGCTCTGGACGGGAGGCCCGTTTGGCCCGACGAGCTCGCTGCGCGATCGGGCGCTGCGTGATCTCGACGGGAGCTGGAACGCGGGCCTCTCGGAGCAGCGGCGCGACCTGCTGATCCGGTTCAACCGCGGAGCGGGAGACGACCTCAACCGACTCAACAGCGACGTGATTTTCGGTCTGGCCGGCGATACGCCCGAGCGGATCCGCAACGTGTGGCTGCCCGCCACGCGCGCGCTCATCGAGGCCCGCCCGAACTCCATCGCCTTTCGCGCGAACCACGGCTGGGCGTGCGTGGAGGCGGGGCTGCTCGACGAGGCGGAGACCGAGCTCAATCGGGCGAATGACCTGATGAAAGCGCGCGGCCGGTCGCCTGATGCCGAGTCCCACGCGATCCGGGCGCGACTGCGGTGGCGGCAGGGTCGGGCGGAGGAGGCTCGAGCCTTGCTGGCCATGGCGGAGAAACTTGCCCCCACGGAAGGCGAGGACCGCGTTCTCAAGCTGGTGATGAGCACCACACGGGAGTTGCTCAAAGGGGAGCCCGGGCGGGGCGGGCGGCCGGGGCAGAGAGGGAACACTGGAGAACGTTGAAACTCTCGAACGGCGTGTCAGATGCCGGCTGAAGCCCGCTACCTCAAGGCGGAGACCCCGGAATGTCCGGCCAGGTCTTCCCAGCTTCACAACGGCCGCCGCCCATCGGGCGCCGGCCTCCGCCAAGGGAGAGATCCATGCGTATGAGTTCGGCCATGAGCCTCGCCGCCGCCGCCAGCTTCGCGATCGTCGCGACCGCGTCGGCTCAGAATGTGTTCGATGACTTCTCCTCGGGCAACGACAACGCCTGGTCGCGCATCGATGGGCCTGCTCTGTTTGGCCTTGGCTCCTCGACCTATTCGGTCGCGAGCGGGGCCTACACCCTCACAACACCGGCCTATCCGAACTTTGGCGTCGCGGCCAGCACCGCGTCTGTCCGCCCTGACGGGGCCGCGGTCAACTCGCAGATCAGCGTCGACGTTCTCGGGTTTACGGGTGTTCCCGTCATCTCGATCAACGCCCGGGGCACTCAGGCCCCATCGGGCGGCTTCAGTTACTACAGCCTGTCCTTCTTTCCCATCAGCCTGGCGACCGGCCCCAATGGCGAGGCCCGCAGCAATTTCCGCATCGACCGCTTTAACGCCGATCCCGCCAACCCGGGCATCTCCACCGTCACCAACCTCACGTCGTTCGATGCGAACGCGTTCCCGGCGGTCAATCCGCTCAACACGTTCCGCATGATCTTCACCGTCGAGGGCAACACCCTCTCGGCTTCGCTCTTCGACCTCACCGCCAGTTCCGGCTCGGCTCTGATCAGCCTTTCCGTTAACGACAACAGCTCGGCCGCGCTGCTCGGTCCCGGGCTGCCCAGTTTGAGTGTTTTCAGCAACGCCAACAACCCACCCTCGTTCCCGAGCGTGTCGGCCACCTTCGATAACTTCCGCGTCGTCCCCGCGCCGGGCGCTGCGGCCGCGCTCTGTGCAGGCGTGTTGTTTGCAGGCCGCCGCCGTCGCTGACGGACCGGATGCGAAGTCCGTATCTCCCCGTCCCCCCGTCCCCGCGTCCTCCCCTCCACCCCCGCCGACACCGTCCGTCGGCGGGGGTTTGCGTTGGCGGGACATTGGCGGGACCTCTGGCCCGCGACAAGCTTCTTGGCAGAGAGCCGGCGGCGGATACGCTGAGGGGCATGACGTCCCTCCAACGAACCGCCGCCACGCTGGTTGCTTTGGGCGCGCTCGCACATGTGCTGGTTTGGGGTGGCGGCTGTTCGAGCCCCCCCGCCCTTACGCTGACCGAAGTCGAGCGGCTGTCGGCCCCGGAGCTGACCGTCGGGGACCTGGCTCCGGAGATTCGGGTTGACCGCTACGTGCGTGGCGGAGAGATCGTGCGCGCAGGGCGCCTGACGATGCTGGAGTTCTGGGCCTCCTGGTGCGGCCCGTGCGTCGCGCACATGCCGCGGTCAGCGCGGCTGGAGCGAGCCCACGAGGGGCTGACGATCATCGCCCTCTCGACGGTGGACGCCGACAACTCAGCGGCGGACATCGCCGCGCTGACTCGCCAGCTGGGCGACCAGATGCCGTCGGTGGTGGCGATTGATGACGGGCAGGCGACGGCGCGGGCGTACCGGGTTGCGGCCCGCGAGATGGCGCTGCCGCGGGCCTTCCTGATCGATCGCGCCGGCGTGCTGTTGTGGATCGGGCACCCTGCGGACGCGGAGGGGGTTGTCGAGCAGGCTCTTGCCGGCACATGGGATGTCGAGCGGGCCCGGCGGGAGCGGGAGGAGGACGCCCGGGAGGTCATGATCGCCAACCGGGCTACGGCCCAGCTGCGGGCCATGGACCGTCGCGAGGCTGGGCTGGAATCGGGCGCTGAGCTCCCGCTGTGGGAGCAACTCGCGAAGCTCAAGCCAGGGAACCGGCTGTGGTCTCCGCCATCGACGCCGGAAGTGAGCGTGGTTTCGTGCCTGATTGGCGCGGGCCGCTTGGCGGACGCCGCGGCCGCTGCCGACCGGGCCGCCGCGGCGTGGTCCACCGATGCGCGCACGCTGGCGAACCTCGCCTCGGTGATCTGCGCCATCGATGGCTCGCGGGCGGATGCGCTGAGCGAGCGTGCGCTGAGTGAGATCGATCGGTTCGCGGCCCGACCGAAGCCAGACGAGACATGGGATGCGTTCCTCTACGAGTCCGAGCGGCTTGAGATCGCCAGCGCGCTGACGATCTTGGCCGGGGTGCGATTCCAGCGGGGAGAACCCGCGCTTGCCGCCACGCACGCGCGGCGTGCGCTGGCGATGAGCGAACCGGTCCCTGGGTATCTGGCCGAGTGGCGGCGCTCGGTGGAGACGGCCATCACTCGATATGAGCGCGCTGCGATGGGCGGAGACTGAGCCCGGCGCGGGGTTGAGCGAGCGGGCAAGGTCAGACCTGGACACCCGCCATGGTTTCTGAGGCGGCAGAATGGAGGAAGGTTCCGCCGTAGAGAGGGGTCCATGCCGGCGCAATGGTTCTTCGGGTCGCCGGTCGGTGTTGTCGGATCGCCCATTCTGGGCCAAAGCCTCGATATCTGCGGCCATCACAAGGACGGTTCATGTCCAGCACCAATTCCGTTGTTTCCATCTTCGCCGATCAGGATCAGGCGGAAGCGGCGATCAAGACGCTCCAGGCCGGGGGGATCGCCCTGACCAGCATGTCGCTGGTGGGACGCGGGTTCCACAGCGAGCAGCATGTGGTGGGCTACTACACCGCCGGCGACCGCATGAAGGTGTGGGGCGGGACCGGCGCGTTCCGGGGCGGGATGTGGGGCCTGCTGTTCGGGTCCGCGTTCTTCTGGGTGCCTGGGGTTGGACCGCTCATGCTCGCCGGGCCTCGGCGCGTTCAGCGTCGTGTCGAGCACCGCGAGGACCGGCCTGTGAAGGTAGTCGTTGGTCCAGAACGCCAGCTTCAGCGGCTGCCCCACGACGGCCCGCGAAAACTCCTGACGCCCCACCGGATACGACCGCCAGAGGTACGGCGCGACCGACATCGCCCGAGGTCGCTCTGGCAACACCGGGATCGGTCGGCGCGTAGTGAGCACCCATCTTTGTAGCCGGATCACCCCCGGCAGGACACACAGAACATGTACCCCATTGGCCGCGGAGACGCTGGGCACCTGTTCCGGTCCGCTGCGATCCGGCGGGCAAGCCAATGACCCCGATGGGATTCGAACCCATGTACCCACCGTGAAAGGGTGGTGTCCTGGACCAGGCTAGACGACGGGGCCGTGCCGGTCATAATAGCTCGGCGGGCCATCGCCTTCGAGCGTTCCGGCCGAAGGGGCTTGAGTTTCAGGCCCGCGCGAGCTCTGGGGTCGGGCCAGCCTGACCCGACTTGGGGAGGCCCGCCGGGGCGCCGCGCAGGCCGCAGGTTCATACGCTGGCGACATGGCCGATTCTCACCGCCACCGACCGATCGACCGCGTTCGCGTGGTCTGCCCGCTGGAGTTCGAGCAGCGGGCCGTGGCGCGCGCGCTGCGCCGCGCGGGTTTGGGGGCGGCGCGGGTGAGCCGCGGGGGTGTGGGCGGCCCAGCCGTCACCCGCTGGGTTGAGCAAGCCGTCGCCGACCTGGAGCCGGGGGCAGGGCTGGGGGCGGGTTCGGCTATAGAGACGGGTGGGCGGATTCGGCCAGAACTGCTGATCCTCGCCGGGACCTGCGGGGCGCTGCGGCCGGTGGCCGATGTGCCGGCCCTGGCCCGAATCATCGACGGGCGCGGCGGAGAGTGGCCGGGCGGGATCGGCATGGCCGCCTCCGGCCAGACTTTGGTGGGTGTCGATCAGATGGTCAGCACCCCGGCGGCGAAACGCGAGTTGGCCGACCGGACCGGCGCGGCGGCCGTGGACATGGAGTCCCACCGCTTCGCGGCGGCGTGCGAGCGTGCCCAGGTCGCCTGGTCGGTGGTCCGCGGCGTGAGCGACGGGCCCGACGAATCACTCCCGGCCGAGCTGATTGGCTGGGTGGACTCCGATGGCCGGACCCGCCCCGGGCTTGCCGCGTGGGGCCTGCTCAGGCGGCCGGATCTGATTCCCGTGGTGGCCCGTGTGATGCGCCGATCAGCCCGCGTGCTGCCGCTCGTGGGGCGGCGGGTGGCTGAGATCATCGAAGGGTTTACGCGAGGTCGTACCATCGATCCATGAACGCCCCGGCCGGCAGTCCGCTTGACCCGCCCGAACCACTCCCGCTGGACCCGACGACGCCGCTGCCGGTCGATGCCCGAACGCTCAACCGGGCGACGCTGCTGGTTTTCGGGGGCTCTTTCGATCCGGTCCATCAGGCCCACATCGCGCTGAGCGGCCAGGTGCGGCGGCAACTGGAAGCTCTCGACGGTCGCCCGACCTGGCTGGTGCTGACGCCGGCGGGCCGCTCGCCCCACAAGTCCGCCGGACCCGTTGCGTCGGATGACGACCGGCTGGCGATGCTCCGCCTGGCGGCACAGGCCGAGCCGAGGACGATGGTCTGGAGCGACGAGATCGACCGGGCGGTGCGGGTCCCCCGCCCGAGCTACACCGTTGAATCCCTCCGCCGCCTGCGAGCCTGGCTCGACCAGCACGGCGCCGCCGACGCGCGTCTGCGCCTGCTGATCGGCGCGGATCAGGCGCTCGCGTTCCATCGGTGGGTCGAGCCGCGCGCCGTGCTGGCGCTCGCGCCGCCGGCGGTGATGCTCCGCCCGCATCCCCCGCACCCCAGGCACCCCCCGCACCCCACCTCCGGGAATGGCGCCGGGGATGCCGCCGGCTTCCTGGCGGCCCTTCGGGCGGGCGGGGGCTGGAGCGACGCGGACATGGCGGTCTGGGCTCAGGGGGTCATCCCCGTGCTGGTGCAGGACACCTCGGCCACGGCGATTCGCGCGGCCATCGGGCGCGGCGACTGGGCGTTCGCTCAGGCCCGCCTGGCGGCCCCAGTCGCCGACCACATTCGCGCCCGGGGGCTCTACAGCGGGTCCTGAGCAGCAGCCGAGCCGGTGGAGCCGGCTTGGCCGGGCGCGCGTTCAGCCCGATTCGCGATCGCGATCCGGGCGTTGCGCTTGAGCATGTCAAGATCGGCCCGCTTCATCGCCGAGCCCTCGATCGCCCTGCGTTTCTTTTCCTCAGTCCAATCGAGCAGGCCGCGGAGATCAACGCTGCGGCGGTCGCTTGCATACGCGGGATTGACCGCCCGCGCCCGACCCCTTGGCTGATTGTGCGGGCAGACCTCCTGGCAGACATCGCACCCGAAGATCCACTCACCGATGCCGGCCTGAAGCTCCGGGGCTATCGCCGAGCGATGCTCGATGGTCAGATACGCGATGCACCGGCGCGCGTCCACGCTGTAGGGGGTGATGGCTCCCGTCGGGCAGGCGTCGATGCAGCGCGTGCAACCGCCGCAGGCGTCGCCGATGGGGTCGCCCATCGCGGCGGGCGCCGGAGGGGGCGGCGTCCCCGGCGCGCGGATATCCATGGTGGTGAAGGTGCCGCCCAGGAGCAGGTACGACCCGGCCCCGGGGTTGATCAGCAGCGTGTGCTTGCCGATCCAGCCCAGCCCGGCCCGCAGGGCGTGCTCCCGCTCCAAGACCGGCGCGGTGTCGACAAAGGTTCGAAAAGCGTGCTCCGGATATCGCTCGCGGAACTGATCATTGAGCTTGTGCAGCCGACGCTTGATGAACCAGTGATAATCGCGTCCGCGGGCGTAGCGGGCGATCCGGCCGTGCCCGGGCGGAGTCGGGGGATCCGCGGCGCCGTCGGCATATTGATCGGCCACCATGATCACGGAGCGCACGCCCGGGAGCTCGCGGGCCGGATCCTTGCGGGTGGCGCTGTCCGCAGCGAGCCAGGCCATCTCGCCGTGCTGACCGGCGGCGAGCCATGAATCGAGCTCGCTCCCGCGATCGGTGGGGAGGGCCGGGCAGATGCCCGCGAGGGCGAAGCCCTGGGCCTTGCAGATGGCCAGGACTTCCCGACCGAGTTCGAGGGGATCGGGCCGCACGGTCCAGCGTAGTAGCGCGGGGCCAAACAAGGAGGCCGAGGAGGCCTCAACTGACCGCGACGGCCGGGACGGGGCTGCGGCCTTCGGCGGCCGAGTGCGGGAAAACCGCAGGTGGGCTGTGCCGTCTGGGCTGGCCGCGCCGGTGCAGGCGTGCAGCCGGCTCAAACGGCCGGTTCGATCCGCGCCGCGCCGTGAACCCTGCGGGCGGGTCGTCCGATCCTGTGCACCATGTCGACGACTGCGCGATCAATCAGCGGGGGCGGGGCGACCAAGCTCACCGATATCCTCAAATCCGCGTACGAAGCGGACGCGTCCGATATCCACCTGGTGGCCGGCCATCCGCCGGTCATGCGCGTGCACACGGTGATCACCCCGATGGATCTGCCGGTGATCACGCCCGAGCAGGCCCGGGTCTACTTCGAGCAGATGGCGCCCAAGGAATCGCAGGCCCGCTTCGAGGCCCACAAGGACGCCGACTTCTCCTACTACATCGAGGGCCTGGCCCGCTACCGCGTGAACTGCCACATGCAGCGCAGCGCCCTGGCGATGGCCATGCGTATGGTCAAGACCAAGGTGCCCCCGCTTGAGAAGCTGAACCTTCCCGAGGTGATCGCCCGCCTGACGTATCTGCCCCGCGGGCTGGTGCTGGTGACCGGCGACACGGGCTCGGGTAAGTCGACGACGCTGGCGGCGATGATCCAGGCGATGAACGAGCGGTACGCCAAGCACATCATCACGCTGGAAGACCCGGTCGAATACACCTTCCAGAGCGCGCAGAGCTTGATCGAGCAGCGCGAACTCGGCGCCGACATGCCCAGCTTCGCCTCGGCCCTGAAGCACGCCCTGCGTCAGGACCCTGACATCATGCTGGTGGGTGAGATGCGCGATCTCGAGACCACGGCCCTGGCGATCACCGCCGCCGAGACCGGCCACCTCGTGCTCAGCACCCTGCACACCTGCAGCGCGGCCCAGACGGTCGAGCGCATCATCGACATGTACCCCGCCGGCCAGCAGAACCAGATCCGTTCGATGCTCGCCAACACGCTGCAGGCGGTGGTTTCGCAGACCCTGTTCAGCCGCATCGACAAGCCGGGCATGGTGCCGGCGGTCGAAGTGCTGCTGTGCACCCCGGCCGTGCGGAACCTGATCCGCGAGGCCCGCACTTTCGAAATCCCCAACGTCATCGAGACCAGCCGGTCGATCGGAATGACCACGCTCGACAAGTCAATCGCGGAGCTGTACTTCAACGGCATGATCAGCCGCGAGGACGCCATCGGCTCGGCGAACATGCCCGACAAGCTTGAGCGCCTGCTGGCGGCGTAGCCCGCGAGAACGGACATCGACGGCGAGGATCCAGAATCGGCCCCGCAAGACCCCCCACCTGAGCCAGCGGCATGCCCAGTTATCGATACCAAATCCGAAGCAGCGGCGGCCAGACCCAGGTGGGCATGCTGGTGGCCGACAGCCTTCAGACCGCCGCGGCGGTGTTGCGGAACCAGGGCGCCCACATCCTGGCGCTCTCCCCCATCAACGCGGCGGGCGAGTCCGGCGACCTCATGCAGCGGCTGCGTGAGCTCAACGCCGGCCGGCCCCGGGCGAGCCACGTGTTGGACTTCACGACGCAGCTGGCCGTCATGCTGCGGGCGGGCATCAACCTTCGCGCCGCCCTTGACGCCATCGCCGACCAGACCGAGCACGCGGTCTTTAAGAAGGTCGTGATCGGCCTCAAGACCGACGTCGAGTCGGGCAAGCAGTTCAGCCAGGCCCTGCAGCGGCACGCCAAGCTCTTCGGCCCGCTGTATATCAACATGGTGCGGGCGTCCGAGATGGCCGGCTCGTTCGCCGACATGCTCGACCGCATCGCCGACTATATCGGTCAGGAGATTGAAACCCGCAAGATGGTGATTGGCGCCGCGATCTACCCCGGCATCATCGGCACCATGGCGGTGGGCGTGACGGTCTTCCTGCTCACCTTCGTGCTGCCGAAGTTCAAGGGCGTCTTCAAGGGCAAGGAGGACGCCCTGCCCTGGGCCACCAAGTTCCTGCTGGGGCTCTCGGAGATGATGGTGGCCCACTGGCCGTACATCATCGGCGTGCTCATCCTGATCGGCGGAGGCCTCTACGCCTTCGGCAAGACGACGCTGGGCCGCTTCTGGTTCGACAAGCTCAAGCTGACCATCCCGATCATGAAGACCATGTTCCGCTCGCTCTACATCAGCCGCTCGCTCCAGACCATGGGCCAGCTGGTCAACGCGGGCGTGCCCATGCTTGACACCATCGCCATTACCGGCGACGTCTCCGGCAACGTGCTTTACAAGACCATGTGGCGAGGGGTCTACGGCAGCGTCAAGACCGGCAAGAAGATCACCCACCAGCTGCAGAAGACCAAGCTCCTGCCCAACTCGGTCGTGCAGATGATCAGCGCCGGCGAAGAGTCCGGTAAGCTCGGCGAGGTGCTCGACGAGATCTCGGCCTACTACGGCAAGCAGCTCAAGGACCAGATTAAGGCCGTCACCTCGCTTATCGAACCCCTCATGATCGTCATCATGGGCTCAGTCGTCGGCTTCATCGCCATGGCGATCATCCTCCCGATCTTCAAGATGAGCCAGATCGTTCGATAGCCGATGCTACCCCTGACCGGAGGCGGTCGGGAGTACGCATGTTCGGCGCACGTGATGGGACCTCAACTCAGTTCGACTCGCGGCCCGCCGCGCCACGCTGGCTGCGCCGGCGAGCCGCACGGGCGTTCACGCTGCTCGAGACCACCCTGGCCACGGTCATCATCGCCGTGGGCGTGCTCGCCCTCATCGAGGCCCAGGAAGTCTTCTCCCGCAACAACGACTTCTCTTCGGCCGCGGCGACCGGCGCCTACCTGGCCGGCGAGCTGCGCGAGCGGATGCGCAGCCTCCCGCGCCACGACCCCGTCACCGGCCTCTACTTCCGGACCGTCAACTCGAGCGCCGAGCTCGTCGGCTGGGGCCGCGAGTCGGGCGAACTGAGCGTGACTGACTTCACGGACCTCGACGACTACGACGGCGTCGTCTTCGGCTCCGGCGGCGCGTTCGCCGGCCCCATCGACTCCACCGGAGCCGTCGTGCCGGAGATCGGCCCCGACGGCCTGCCGCTGACCCAGAACGACGTCGAGGTGCCCCTCCGCGGCTGGAGCCAATCGGTGCTGGTGGAGAAGGTCGACCCGCAGAACTTCAACACCGTTCGGGGCCACGCGTACACCCGCGCCGCCGTGGGAACGTTCCCGGGCCTCGATGTCGACCAGTTCCCGCTGCGCGTCACCGTCACGGTGCGCTACACCGCGCCCGGCGCGACGGCCGCCCGCGAGATGGCCAAGGTCGTCTGGATCGCCCCATAACCCGCTCTCCGGGCCTGCGGTCGTTTCCCGCAGGTCCGCTGGTTCTCCGCTCCGCAGGAGGCACACCTCGGGCTGAACCCCCCCACCCCCATGAAACCCATTCACCAGGCCGCATCGCAACCCCCGGATCCCCGACCCGCCGCCGACCCGCCCTCGCGCATCGGCGTACTCCTGCGCGGCCGGCGCGGCGTCGTCAGCATCCTCGCCATGATGTTCCTGGTGCTCTTCGGCTCCCTGGGGCTGGCCATGGCCATCGTGAGCAAGGGCAACCTCCGCACCGCCAGCACCCAACTCCACGTCACCAAGGCGATCGGCGCCGCCGAGACGGGCCTCGCAGTCGCCAAGCGTCGCCTCGAGGACGCCGCGGCCCGCTTCGTCGTCGACCGCGGGCAGGTCACCTCCGGCCTCGGGACCAAGCTCTGGAACGGGTCGATGACCAGCGGCGACGGCGTCCTGCGCGTCCTCCCCAACACCGGCGGCTACACCGAGACCAGCACCCCGGCGGGCATCGCTTACGCCCTGATCAACGCCCACGCCGCTGACCAGAACATCGTCTCCTACTCGGGCTCAGTCACGGTGCCGGCCATCGCCGGCGCTCCCGCCGGCGCCGACACCACCACACTCTCCGCGAGCAACTGGGTGGTGACTCCCACCATCGCGATCGACGGCAGCGGGTCGGACTCATCGAGCGCCCCCGCCGCGTTTCAGATCACCTACGCCCCGCTCGCCAACGGCACCGACGTGCGGATCATCGTCACCGGCTTCAGCAGCATCGGCGTGAACGGCTCCAACTACATGTACGCCTCCGACGCCGAAGGCGGCCAGCCCATCACCCGGACGATTCAGCAGGACTTCCGGATCGTCAAGCGGCACCAGCACGCGCTGCTGAGCCCCAGCCGCATCCTCATCGGCAAGAACGTATCGATCATCGGCAATGTCGGCGAACGCTACGACAACACCGCCGTCGAGAACGGCGACCCGCTCGTGATCAAGTCCGACTTCGAGGGCCTCGACGGCTCGCTCGACGCCAAGCTCGAGGCGTTCTACCAGGGCGTGCAGGCCTATGACGTTGACGGCGACTGCCGTCTGCGGGCCGGGCATGCCGTCGAGCGCCAGGGCATCCCCTCCAACGCCACCGACTACGACAGCGACGGCCGTCCGGACAACGCCTTCGCCGACGCCACCGGCGACGGATATGTCGACGAGCTCGACATCTTCCTCAATCACTACGACCGCAACCGCGATGGCAAGGTCGCGCTCTCGGACCGTCTCCGCGCCGGAACCCCGGCGTCGGCTCTCTCGGCTGAGTTCACCGTCGACGACGACCTGTCGCTCCTGATCGACGGCGGCAATCCTGACCGCAACAAGAACGGCGTCTACGGCTTCGCGGACTCAAACGGCAACGGCCGCTGGGATTCAGGCGAGAGCATCAACGACTACGACGCCGCACACTCCAGCTACCCCGACGTGGTCCTGGGCTGGCGTGACGGGGTCATCGACCGCAAGGACAAGTACGCCAAGGTCCGCGGCCAGCTGGTCTTCAAGACCTCGCGCTCCGCGTGGGAATCCAACCGCGGGCACGACTACCAGAGCGTGGTGGAAGGCGCCGTCCGCCCCGAGCGGGGCCTCTCGCCCACCCGCTTCGGCGCGGGGGCCAGCGAGCTGCCCGATCTGTCCGCTTCGTCCTTCACCAGCGACGCCGCCGCGCTGACCAACCTGGCCAACGGGCAGTCCTTCGAGCAGCAGGTCGCCGCGCAGCTCGGAGTCGGCACGACGGCTCTCCCGACCTATGTCGAGGCCCGGACCGACGCCACCCAGCCCCGCTACTGGCGGAGCGATCTCGACAACGCCTATGTCCGCACGCGCACCGGGCGCGACATCTACGAGAAGATGCCCTTTAACGCACCCTCGTTCACCGACTGGTACTACCGCCCGCGCTACGAGAACATGGTCTTCCGCAACGTGCAGATCCCGCGCGGGAACAACGGCCTGTTCATCAACTGCACGTTCGTGGGCGTCACCCGGATCCGCACCCATTCCGACAACTCGCACGTCAACTGGTCGCTGTACGGCGCCATGCAGTGGAGCTCGAGCGCCGGCGCGCCCGTCTTCAACACCACCGCCCTCGACAAGAGCGACTTCGCCCGCTACACCACCAACCAGGTGCAGGACGGCCCGGCCAACTACGCTGACTTCCCCAACCCCCCCGTGATCGACGGCGTCACCCGCACAGGCTCGGCCCGCAACACCAAGCTCTACTCGAACAACATCCGCTTCCACGACTGCCTCTTCGTCGGCTCGCTCGTCAGCGACACCCCCACCGGCTTCACTCAGGTCCGCAACAAGACCCAGTTCACAGGGGCCACGCGCTTCAGCGAGTCCAACCCCAGCGCGCCCAACGACTCGAACCTCAACCCGCGCCCTGAGGATCTCGACGAGATCCGCAAGAGCTCGCTGATGCTCCCCAACTACTCGGTGGATATCGGCTCGTTCAACAGCCCTACCGACACCTACACCGGGTCCGACCCTCCCCCCAGTCAGAACGTGAATCTCCAGGGCACCATCATCGCCGGCGTGCTCGACGCCCGCGGCAACACCAGCATCGACGGCACCCTGCTCCTCACCTTCGCCCCCACCGCCGGCGTCGCGCCGCTCGTGCAGAACGGCGTCCCCATCGGCAACCCCGCGAACTTCAACACTTCGCTGGGCTACCTCGGCCCCACCGACGGCGACAGCGAATCGCTCGACCCCAACACCCTCCCGGTGATCAACAACGTCCGCGTCGCCGGCTGGGACACTGACGGCGACGGCCTCGCCGACATCCTGCCGCCGCAACTGCCCGCCCAGGGTCAATCCGCAACCGTCATCCCCTTCTACGGGTACGGCCGCGTCTCCATCCGCTTCAACCCTGATCACCCCATGCCCGACGGCATTCTGCTCCCGCTGAGCGTCGTCACGGTCTCGGGCTCCTACCGGGAGGGCAAGTAACATGAACACCCTGCGTTGCAACACGCCGCGCCGCCAGCGCGGCTTCAGCATGATCGAACTGCTGGTCGCCCTGACCATCAGCGCCACGCTGCTCACGGCCGCTCTGGTCGCACTCGACACGCTCTTCAAGCGCTACACGGTCATCAGCGACTCCGCCGGCACCCACGTCGTGTCGCGCATGGTCATGCACCGCATGCTCTCCATGATCCGCACCGGCAGCCAGTTCGGCCCCTACCCCGCCGATGTGCTAGACCCGGCCCAGAACCCCGTGGTCAGCGACTTCATGGAGTTCCTCTCCAGGCCCGACCGCGGCGACGGCATCACCGAGGTCACCCGCATCGAACGCCGCGACGCTGAAGCCATCACCCTCGATGGCGAACGCTTCGACCTGCGCGGGCCCTCGGCGCTCTGGCTGGTCATCAGCCGCACCACCAGCGGCGTCACCACCACCAACCAGCGCCCGCTCATCGACGGCGTCAGCGAGGTCCGCTTCGTGCTCCACTATGACGTCGGCCCCACTCTTCAGCAGGCCACCATCGACCTGACCGTCCAGCCGCGCGGCAGCGAATACAGCACCTACGACGGCGACACCGCCACCTGGACCGTCTTCAAGTACGACAACGCCTCGCGCCAGTTCACCGAGCAGCGCGAGATCCAGGTCGACGCCCAGACGCCCGCCATCCGCCTCATTTCCTCGACCTCGCCCCGCTCCGGCGTGTGAGCCCGCCGCGGCCTCACGCCCCGCGCAGCTCCTCCGCCGCCTCCGGGATGAGCTCCGCGAGCTCCATCGCCAGCAGCCCGGCGCTCGCCCCGCGCCGCTCGCACCACAGGTCCCCCGCGCGGGCGTGAATCGCCACCCCCAGCCGCGCGGCGTCGAACAGGTCCAGCGGCCGCCCCGCCGGGCGCGGGGCCGCGGGCATCGGCCACGGCCGAGCCTCGTGCGGCGTCACAAACTGGCCGATCAGCCCGCCGATCACCCCAGCCAGAACGTCTCCGGTCCCCGCCGTGGCGAGCGCCGCTGAGCCCCAGGCGCACACCCACGTCCGGTGACCGTCGGTCACCACCGTGCCAGCGCCCTTGAGCACCACGATGCACCCCAGCCGCCGGGCCAACTCCTCCGCCGCGCCGGACCGGGCCCCAGGCTCGACCGGGTCGGCCTCGATGGCCAACGACTCCGCCAACCGACGGAACTCCCCCGGGTGCGGCGTCAGCACCGCCGCGGCGTGAAAGTCGCGCAGCAGCTCGGGCAGCTGCGCAAGCCCGTTGATCGCATCGGCGTCGATGACCACCGGCACATCATGCTGCTGCACCGCCCGCAGCGCCAGCGTCTGAGTCCCCAAGCTCCGCCCCTGAGCGGGCCCCAGGCCCGGGCCGACCACCAGACAATCGGCCCCGGCCGCCGCCCGATCGACCGCCTCCGCGGCGTCGTGAGGCTCGATCAGGCCGTCAGCCCGGCAGGGAATACCCCGCCCCGTCGCCGACGGGACCAGCCCCAGCACCAGCCCCAGGATCGTCTCCGGCGCTGAGACCTTGACCAGTCCTGCCCCGGCCCGCAGCGCTCCCAGCGCCGCCAGCGCCGGAGCGCCGACCATCGGGCCGCGCGGGTCGCCGCAGCCACCGACCACCGCCACCGTGCCGAAGGTCCCTTTGTGCCCGCGTGGGTCGCGCCTCGGCAGCACCGGCGCAGGCAGCTCCTCAAGGCTCATGGCTGGGCCTTCTCGACTGAGATCTTGAGCTGCCCCAGCAGCGGCGCGAGCGCCAGCATGAAGTTCTCCGACTCCGCATCCCCCAGCGCCGACACGCCCAGCAGAATGTGGGTCGCGTCGGTGGGCGTGTCGTCCTCGAGCGTCGCGTCAAGGTCCACCCAGCGGCCGCCCCCGCCCCCGCCCCCCCCGGCGCCCGCCGGCAGCCACGCCTGGGCCCACATGTGGTACCCGAAGACGCCCCTGCGCCCCTGAAACTGCTCGACATAGATCAGCCCCGACGCCACCCGCGACGGCACGCCCGCCGCCCGCAGCAGCGCTGCCAGCAGCACCCCGTGCTCGGTGCAATCACCCGTCTTGGTTCGCGCAACTTCCGAGGCCGAGGCGAAGCCCACCGAGAGATCCTTGGCCTTGATATAGCCGTGCACGAAACGGCGCAGCCGCTCGGCGCGCTGGGCCGGGTCGGCGATCTCCTTGGGCAGCGCCTTCCGCGCGAGAGCCGCCACCTCCGGATCAGCCGTGTTCAGCATCGTCGAGGAAGCAAGAAACTGCGGCCCGTCGCCGCGGTCGCCCCCGACTTCCCCCGCCCCCCCCACCTTCCCCGCCGGCTGCGGTTCGCCAACCGACACGCGCACCCGCACCGACTTGCCGTCGATCCGTTCGACCACCTGCCCGCCCGTGGAGGGCAGCGCCGGTGCTTCGCCATCCCTGACGGTCAGCACGTACACCCCGGACCGCACCCGCCGCGGATTCTCAATCGGCCGGTCGGGCTCCACCAGGGTGCTCAGCAAGAGCTCCGGGGCGTCCACCGGCGAGAGCGCCAGGCCCTTGTCGGCCAGCCGCTGAACCATCCGCATGCCGCCCAGGCTGATCTCCGATCGCAGCGATTCGCCGTCTTCACCGATGTACTCGGCGCTCTCCACCCCGGCGTAGCGGTCGATGGCCACCTTGGTCTTGATCGCCGGCGCCGTGCGCCCGAAGACCTCAACCGTCGTGCGCTCCAGAATCGTCCGCGTGCTCTTCACCACCGTGAGCGAGCCCCCCGGCTCATCCTCAAGAGTCGTGAGCACGATGGTCTTCTCCCCGGCCTTCAGCCTGCGGGCAAGCTCCCGTTCCGCCGCGGCGGGGGTCAGCCAGTCGCCGGCCGGGCGGGGCATCGTGCTCGCCGACCGCTGCTCACCCATCTTGGTCGCGATCTCGATCCCCTCGGGGGTGAAGGTGTACGTCTTCCGCGTCGGCAAGGCCCCGAGCATGGCGCTGCTCTCGAGCGAGATGGGTTTGCCGTCGGCGGTCTCCTCCCACGTCGATTCGATCGAGATCGGCAGCGACATCGCCCCGCGTTTGATCTCGAGCTTCATCTCCGACTGCGTCACGATCGTCTCGGAGGTCGCCCCCGGCTTGGCCGGGCGAACCTCCTGGCGCGAGCGCATGTGCCCGGCCCGCTGGCCGCCCAGTTCGACGACATACCAGCGCTCGCTCACCCGGGCCGGCGGCTGGCTCTGTCCTTTGGCCGCCGGCTCCGCCAGCGCCGCGAGCCCGGCCAGCTCCGCCCCCCCCGCCCCCACCGCCCCCACCGCTCCCAACGCCGCCCCCGGCCCAATCCACCCCATTGACGCAGCGAGCACCGTCGCCAGCAGCTTCTTGGTCGTTTTGGTCGGGGGCGCCAGGAACCGGCGTGTCAGCGTGGTCATCGCGAGAGCATAGCGACCCACCGCCGGCCGGTTCACCGGCGCCGACCCCGTTCGCCCCCCACCCCTGCAACCCCCCAAAACCCCTCGATCACCCGCTGTTTGTCGGCTCAATCGGGCCTCGGGGGCTCGCCGCCAAGGCTCGCAACTGCTACAGTC
The DNA here is from genome assembly GCA_964611125.1 of uncultured Phycisphaeraceae bacterium. Lineage (GTDB taxonomy): Bacteria > Planctomycetota > Phycisphaerae > Phycisphaerales > UBA1924 > JAEUIX01. Next base: position 36,456 of record CAZSZO010000024.1, read on the forward strand.
GCGCTTCTCCAAACGGCCATCCGGCTCCGGCCGCCGCGACCGGATCGCCAGCCAATCCGCTCGGAACTCATCTGCTCGGGAACCTGCTCTATGCCGCTCGTCACCAAGGGCCTTGAAGGCGTCGTCGCATCAGAATCGCGGATGTCGTTCATCGACGGCGAGAAGGGCGTGCTCGAATACGTCGGGATCGCCATCGACGACCTCGCCCGCAAATCCACCTTCGAGGAAACCACATTCCTCCTCTGGAACTCGCGCCTGCCGACCAAGGCGGAGCTTGAGGCCTTCAGCGCCGACCTGCGCAGCCGCTACGAGCTTCCCGCCGGCATGGCCGAGCGGATCGCCAGCGTGCCCAAGACCGCCCAGCCCATGCACATGCTGCGGACCATGATCTCAGCCCTGGCCCTCTCCGACCCCGATCCCAACAAGAACGACCCCGCATCCGCCCGCCAGAAGGCCCTCAACATTCTGGCCCAGGCCCCGGCCATCGTCGCCTCGTTCGACCGCGTCCGCCGCGGCCTCCCCGTCGTCCCGCCGCGCAAGGATCTCTCCTTCGCCGCCAACTTTCTCTACATGCTCAACGGCAAGGAGCCCACGCCGACGATGGCCCGGGCCTTCGACGCCTGCATGATCCTGCACGCTGACCACGGGCTCAACAACTCAACCTTCGCCGCCCGCGTCATCGCCAGCACCCTCAGCGACGTCTATTCCTCGATCACCGGCGCCATCGGCTCCCTCCGCGGCCCGCTCCACGGCGGCGCCAACGAAGACGTCATGCGGATGCTCAACCAGATCCCCACCGTCGAAGCCGCGGAAGCCTTCATCCAGGACAAGCTCGCCAGGAAGGACAAGATCGCCGGCTTCGGCCATCGCGTCTACAAGGCCTACGACCCCCGCGCGACGTACCTCAAGACCCTCGCCAAGCAGCTCGCCGAGGACACCGGCAACCAGGCGCTGTACGAGAAGTCCAGCCGCATCGAGCAGGTGATGCTCCGTGAGAAGGCCGCCAAGGGGATCTACCCCAACGTCGATTTCTACTCCGCAACCACGTACCACTGCATCGGCCTGCAGCTCGACCTCTTCACGCCCATGTTCGCCCTCTCCCGCATCGCCGGGTGGGCCGGCCACATGATCGAGCAGCTCACCGACAACCGGCTTTTCCGGCCCGATGCCGAGTACGTCGGCCCGCACGCCGTCGCCTACACGCCCATTGAGAGCCGCTGATCGGGCCGAGCGGCTGTGCTCTGTGCTCGCGGGCCCTCACGCCGCCCGCTCTCCCGATGAGGACCCCCAGACCATGCCTTCGTTCGACATCGTCTCCCGGTTCAACTTTCCCGAACTCGACAACGCCGTGAACAACGCGCTCAAGGCCGTTGCGCAGCGGTTCGACTTCCGCGGCGCGATCGTCGAGATCAACGTCGACAAGAAAGAAAAGAAGATCAAGTTCGTCGCCGACGACCCCACCAAGATGAAGGGTCTGCGCGACATGTTCGAGTCCGCCGCCCACCGCCGCGGCCTCGACCTCAAGGCCTTCAGCTGGGGCGAGCCCGAGCCCGGGGCCGCCGGCAAGCTCAAGTGCGAGGTCAAGATTCAGGACGGAATCGAGCAGGAAAAGGCCAAGAGCATCGTCAAGATGATCAAGGACACCAAGATGAAGGTCCAGGCCTCGATCCAGGGCGATGAGCTCCGCGTCACCGCCAAGCAGATCGACGACCTCCAGGCCGTCATCAAGCTGCTCGACGGCGCCGAGCTCGGCCTGCCGCTGCAGTACGTCAACATGAAGAGCTGAATCGCCGCTCCCGCCCGGCCGCTACTCCGCCGCCAGTTCCTCGACCGCCATCCGGGCCCCCATCGACCGAAGCTGGGCCAGCTGCCGCCGCCCGATCCGCACCCGCATCTTCACCGAGCCGTTCACGTACTCTCGCTCGAGCACCTTCCCCCGGTTCTCCAGCACGTGGATCGTCTTGGCGTCGCTCAGCGGCACCGTGATCGTCCGCTCCTCGACCCCGCCCTGGGCCGCCTCGCGCACCAGCGCCCGCAGCCGCTCGTACCCCGGCCCCTCCGGCGTCTGCGCGCTGATCGGGATGCACCCAGGCGCCCGCTGCTCCCACTCCAGCAGCGCCGCGTTGTCCTTCAGCCGGTCGATCTTGTTCAGCAGCAGCACCCGCGGCGGCGGCGTCCACCCCTCCGTCGGCGTCACGCCCCGGGCCCGCGAACGCGTCTGCTCGGTCTTGCGGATCTCTTCGAACAGCTCATCCACCGTGTGGTTCACCGTCGCGTATTGCATCTCCGCCGCGGGATCCGACACATCCAGCACGATCAGCAGCAGGTGCGCGTGCGTCGCTTCCTCCAGCGTCGCCTTGAAGCTCGCAATCAGGTGGTGCGGCAGGTCGCGGACGAACCCGACCGTGTCCGACAGCATGCAGCGCAGGCCGCCGCCGATGTCCCACTCGCGCGTGCGGGTCGTCAGCGTCGCGAACACCCGGTCGTCGGCGTACGCGCCGCCCGCCGTCAGGGCGTTGAAGAGCGTGCTCTTGCCGGCGTTGGTGTAGCCGACGATCCCCACCGTGAACCAGTCGAGGTTCCGCTGGGCCACCATGCGGGCCTTGCGCTCCTGGATCTCCTCCAGCCGACGCCGCAGGGCGACCTTCTTGGCCTGCGCCAGGCGCCGGTCGATCTCCAGCTGCATTTCGCCGGGCCCGCGCGTCCCAACCCCGCCAATACCCCCTGAGCCCACAATCCGCTCCAGGTGGCTCCACATCGCCTTCAGCCGCGGATAGGTGTACTCGAGCTGCGCCAGCTCCACCTGCAGCTGCGCCTCGGTCGTCGTGGCCCGCCCCGCGAAGATGTCCAGGATCAGCTCGCTCCGGTCGATCACCTTCCGCTCGACCACCTCTTCGATGCTGGCGATCTGTCGCGGCGAAAGCTCGTGGTCGAAAATCACCACCGCCGCGTCAAGTTGCTCGCACAGCCCCTTCAGCTCGTGAACCTTGCCGCTGCCCATGTACGTCCCCGCGTTGGGACGCTCCAGACGCTGCTCGAGCGTCCCCACCACGATCGAGCCCGCCTGCTCCGCCAGCGCGGCGAGCTCCCCGAAGGGATCGCGGACGTCGTACTTTGAATCCGGCAAGCGCACGGCCGCGAGCACCGCCCGCTCGGCCTGCACCTTCAGAGCGGTGCGTTCTTTCGGAGGAGGCATCGTCGCCATGGTAGGGAGCGCCGCTCACCCCCGCCCCACCGGGCCCGTCCGCCCCCACCCTCCTCAGGCCCGGCCCCGGGTCCCCGACGAATCCGGCCTCACCATTCTGGCCCGCCGGTATACCGCCCGTACACGTCCGCCATCGCCTGCACCATCTCGCCCAGCGTGCAGTTGGCCAGCGCGCCATCGACCAGGGCGGGCATCACGTTGGTCTTGTGCAGCCCGGCGGGCTGATCCGCAAGCGCCGGGTCGAGCGGCACATAGGCCCGGCCCAGGCACGCGGCGCGGATGTTGTCCAGCGCCTGCTTGACCTTGGCCCCGTCGCGCCGGCGCTTGAACTGGGCCAGGCGATCGCATTGCTCGGTCTCGACGGTGTGCGGGATCTGCAGGATCTCAATCGGCCGCTTCTCGTCGGGGTCGTGATAGGCGTTGAGCCCGACGGTGATCCGGTCCCCCGCCTCCATCTCCTCGCTGAAGCGGTAGCTCGCCTCGGCGATCTGCCGACGGAAGTAGCCCTTGTTGATCCCGTGCACCACGCCCCGCCCACCGCCCTGCCCCCAGCTCGGCTGCCGGGCATAGGCGATGTGCCCCGCCAGATCGGGCGCCGCGCCCGGGCCGCCGACCGGACCCTGGGCGCCAGCAGATACCCCGCCGCCGCCCATCCGGTCGATCTCCGCGATGTACTCAAGCGCCTCGCGCTCCATCACGTCGGTCAGATGCTCGATGAACCACGCGCCTCCGAGCGGGTCGGCGACGCGGGTCACGCCGGTCTCATGCGCCAGGATTTGCTGCGTCCGCAGCGCCACCGTCACCGCCTGTTCAGTCGGCAGGCCCAGCGTCTCATCCATCGAGTCGGTGTGCAGGCTCTGGCACCCGCCCAGCACCGCCGCCATCGCCTGATAGGCCACGCGCACGATGTTGTTGAGCGGTTGCTGCTCCGTCAGCGAGCACCCCGCCGTCTGCACGTGGGTCTTCATGAACATCGAGCGTTCACTGGTCGCCCCGTAGCGGCCCTTCATGGCCCGCGCCCAGATGCGGCGCGCCGCCCGCAGCTTGCAGATCTCCTCGAAGAACTCGTTGTGGCTGTTGAAGAAGAAGCTCAGCCGCGGCGCAAAATCGTTGAGCTCCAGCCCCCGCTCCAGGCACGCCTCGACGTACTCCAGCCCGTCGCGCAGCGTAAAGGCCAGCTCCTGCGTCGCCGTCGACCCGGCCTCGCGGATGTGGTACCCGCTGATGCTCACGCTGTTCCATCTCGGCAGGTGGCGCGACTGGAACTCAATCGTGTCCACCACCAGCTTCACGCTCGCCTCGGGCGGGTAGATGAACTCGTTCTGGGCGTGGAACTCCTTCAGAATGTCGTTCTGCAGGGTCCCGCCCAGCGACGACCAGGGAATCCCCCGCTGCATCGCATGCGCCAGGTAAAGCGCCCAGATCACGCACGCCGGGCCGTTGATCGTCTGGCTGACCGTCACGCTCCCCACCGGGATGTCGGCATACAGCCGGTGCATGTCCTCGATGGTGCAGATCGCCACACCGCACCGCCCCACCTCGCCAGCCGAGAGCGCGTCGTCGGAATCCCGCCCCATCAGGGTGGGCAGGTCGAACGCCGTGGAGAGGCCCGTATTGGCGCTCGTTCCCTTCGCCTGATCGAGCAGGTACTTGAACCGCTTGTTGGTGTCGTCGGCCGAGCCGAACCCCGCGAACTGCCGCATGGTCCACAGCCGAGAGCGGTAGCCCATCGGAAACAGCCCGCGCGTGAATGGGAACCTGCCGGGCGAGGCGATATCGCGCTCGCGGTTGGCGAGCGACGCAGGGAGCTCCCCGGCCGGGGCCCGCGCCGGTCCGTTGGCCTCTCGGCTGATCGGCCCCGTGTCGGGCCCGTACACCGGATCCAGCACCAGGCCCGAAATGGTCACCGCCTGCGGGTCAAGCCCCTTGCTCGGGCTGGGCCTCACCGCCCCTGGGGCCGCGACCGCAGGACCGAGCGCAGGATCAGACGATGACGCGGAACCAGCCATGCGGAGCCTCCAGACACCTAAGGGTTCCCGGAGTATAGAACCCGACGTCCAAGGCCCCAATTTCGGCCCCAGGCCCGCTCCACTGGCCCCCATCATTCCGCGGCCGCTCCCAGGCGTTCTGGCTGGCTGTTGGCCGGTGTCCGGGCCTACGCCCTCAGCACGAAGTCCTCGAGATAGGCCACCGTCTGGGCCATCGCCTCACTCCGCCAGGCGTTCACATCCCCGATCGACACGAGCCCGCGAAGCCGCTCGCCCTCCAGCACCGGTACGTGCCGCACCCGCCGCTGCTGCATCAGCTCGCGCACATGATCGATCGAATCATCCCCGCTGCAGCAGACCAGCTCGCGCGTCATGACCTCCGCCACGCGCGTGACGGCCGGATCGCGCTCCCCCGCCACCACACGGGTCAGGATGTCCCGCTCCGTGATGATGCCCCGCACGCCCTCCCCCTCGGTCACAACCAGTGAACCGATGCGATGCCGGTTCATCTCCTGCGCCGCGTCCAGCACGGTCGCCCACTGCTGGATCGTCGCCACGCCCCAACCCTTCCGCACGAGGATGTCGGTCACCGTCGCCATGGTCAGCTCCTTCGGTTGTGCTTCAGGTCCGGCCGCGCCGCAGCGCAGCCATGGTCTCGACACGCGGCATCGCCAAACCGGCCCCCAGCGTCCCAGCCATGCCCCCGCCTTGCAAGTCTGCCCCACGATTCGCATCCCGCCCCATTGGAGACGCGATTTCGTCGTCCGGATCGTGAGGGAACACGTCCGCTCCCGCATCCCGAACACAAGCCCCGCCACGCGTTCGCCGCCGGATGCGTCATCAGGGCGAATTCGGTAAACTACCCAAGTCTGTCCTGGTTCGACTCTCGCTGTGCCCCATATCACGCCCCGATCAGACGGAGACCCCCTCGTGAACACCCGCCCCAGCCGGGCCGCTATCGCGTTGTCCGCCCTCCTCCTGTCCGCCGGCTCCGCCATCCCCCTGCTCCTCGCCGCTGGCGCGATCGCGGCCTCCCCGGCCCAACCCCAACCCCAACCCCAGCCTCAGCCGCGGCCCCAGCTCGATTCCCAGCCCGCCGCGGCGATGCTCCGCTACCCCGACATCTCCGCCACTCAGATCGTCTTCGCCTACGCCAACGACCTCTGGGCCGCCCCACGCTCCGGCGGCGCCGCTCAGCCCCTCGCCAGCCCCCCGGGCGCTGAGTCCTTCCCCCGCTTCAGCCCCGACGGCCAGACCATCGCCTTCGTCGGCAACTACGAAGGCAACCGCGACCTCTACACCATCCCCGCCGTCGGCGGCCTGGCGACCCGGGTCACCCATCACCCCGCAGCAGAAACCCTCTCCGACTGGTCGCCAGACGGCTCCCGGCTGGTGTTCTTCACAAACGGTTTCGCCGGTCTCGCCCGCCAGAGCCAGTTGTTCACAACGCCGGCCGCCGGCGGGCTGCCGGAGAAAATGCCGATGCCCTACGCCGGGTTCGGCGCCATCAGCCGCGACGGCGAATGGGTCGCGTTCACGCCCCACTCTGTCGACAACCGCACCTGGAAGCGGTACCGCGGCGGCATGGCCACCGACATCTGGCTCTTGAACCTCAAGACAAGCGAATCCAAGCGCATCACCGACTGGGAAGGCGTCGACACCCTGCCCATGTGGGGGTACGGGCCCGCTTCCGCCATCGTCGTCTACCTCTCCGACGCGGGCCCCGAGCACCGCATGAACCTCTGGAGCTACGACACCACCTCGGGCGTGCGCTCTCAGATCACGACCTTCTCCGCTGACGATGTCCGCTGGCCGTCGATCGGCCCCGGCCCCGGCGGCCAGGAAGCCCCCTGGGGCGAGGTGATCTTCCAACTCGGGTCCTCCCTCCGCGTGCTCGACCTGGCGACCAAGCAAACCCGCGAGGTCAAGATCACGATACCCGGCGATCGCCCGAAGCTCATGCCGCGCGACGAGGACGCCTCCAAGACCAACCAGGGCTGGACCATCTCTCCCACCGGCAAGCGCGTGCTCTCCGTCGGCCGGGGCGACATCTTCTCCCTGCCGGTCAAGGAAGGGGTCGTCCGAAACCTCACCCGCTCTGACAGTGTCTTCGACCGCGACCCATCGTGGTCGCCCGACGGCCGATGGATCGCCTTCTTCAGCGACCGCGACGGCGAGTACGACCTCTGGCTGCTCCCCGCCGACGCCAGGCCGCCAGAAGACAAAAAGAGCGACGACGACAAGGACCCCAAAGACGCCCCCGCCCCCCCAACCTCCCCCGCCGCCGAGCCCGATGGACCCGCCAAGACCGGCCCGATCAAGATCGCGGCCCTGGGCCCCGGCTTCCGCTATGCGCCCACGTGGTCTCCGGACAGCAAGCGGCTCGCCTTCACTGACAAGGCAGGTGAGATCTTCCTGGCCACGCTGAAGTTCGATGGCCCGACCGTTTCCGGCGAGGTCCGGTCCATTGACAAGGACCCTGTCAGCGTCCCGCCGGCCGTCTCCTGGTCGAGCGACTCCAACTGGATCGCCTACCTCAAGGGCGATCCCGGCAACTCCCAGAACGGCGTCTGGCTCTACGACATCAAGGCGGACGCGAAGACCCAGGTCGTCAGCTCGATGTTCAATTGCGGCGGGGTGGCCTTCGACCGCAAGGGCGATTGGCTCTTCCTCTATTCAAGCCGCAGCTTCAACCCCGTCTACAGCGACCTCGACACGACCTTCGCCTACACCGGAGGCGAGACCCTGCTCATGGTCCCACTGCGCGAAGACGTCAAGCACCCCTTCGCCCCGATCAGCGACGAGGAGGAGTACAAGAAAGACGACAAGCCCAAGCCCGACGCCGACAAGGCCAAGGCCAACGACAAGGCCAACGACAAGGCCGGAGACGGCGCCAAGGCCGACGAGAAGAAGGACACGCCCCCCAAGGACGCGGCCAAGGCCGATGACGGCCTCTCCGGCTCGTGGGAAGCCAAAGCCACCGGCGGCAACCTGCCCCCCGAAGGTCTCGCGTTCACGCTCACGCTCCGTCTCGCCGGCGACGGCGCCGTCTCGGGCACGATCAGCTCCATCATGGGCGTCGGTCCGCTCTCCGGCACCTTCGACAAGGGCTCGGGCCTCCTCACGTTCTCCGGTAGCGCCGGCGGCGCCGCCTTCTCGATGTCCGGAACGATCAAGAACGGCGAGGGCTCCGGGACATGGCGATCCGGCCAGGAGGAAGGCGCGTGGTCGGGGAAGCGCTCCTCAGGCGCCAGCGGCGACGCCAAGCAGGACGACCCCGACGCCAAGGACGCCAAAGACAAGGACAGCAAGAACACCAAGGACGCCAAGCCCGCCAAGGTCAAGGACCTCAAGATCGATCTTGACGGTCTGGAACGCCGCGCCATCCCCCTCCCCGTTCCCCCCGGCAACTTCGGCGACCTCGCCGTCACCGATGACGGCAAACTCATCTACGTGCGTTCCACCTCCCGGGGCGTCCCGGGCGAGCCCTCCATCAAGATCTTCGATCCCAAGGACGACGCCAAAGAGGAGAAGACCGTCACCTCCGGCGCCAGCTTCGAGATGTCCGGCGATGGCAAGAAGCTCCTCGTCCGCCGCGGCGGATCCGCGGTCGTCGTCGATGCCGCCGCGGGCGGCGGCAAGGCCCAGAACGTCTCCACCTCGGGTATGACCGTCCGTATCCGCCCCCGCGAAGAGTGGCGCCAGATCTTCACCGAGGTTTTCCGGCTGCACCGCGACTTCTTTTACGAGCCCACGCTCCACCACGTCGACTGGCCCAGGCTGCGCGACCACTACGGCCGCATGATCGACGACTGCGTCAGCCGCGAAGACGTCACCTACGTCATCTCCGAGTTCATCAGCGAGCTCAACATCGGCCACGCCTATGTCACCAACCCCGGCGATATCGAGTCCGGCCCGCCGTCGGTGAACGTCGGCCTGCTGGGGTGCGATTTCACACTTGACACGTCCGGCGCCTCCCCCGCTTACCGCATTTCTGCGATCTACGAAGGCGCCCCGTGGGACAGCGACGCCCGCGGCCCGCTCAGCCAGCCCGGCGAGAAGAAGAACCGCGTCAGCGTCGGCGACTTCGTGCTCGCCGTGAACGGTCTGCCCATCGACACCGCCGGCGACCCGTGGGCGGCGTTCAGAGGCCTCGCGGACAAGCCCGTCACGCTCACGGTCTCGAGCAAGTCGACGATCGACGCCGCCGCGCGCGAGGTGCTGATCAAGCCCGTCGCGAGCGAAGTGACCCTGCGCTACCGCGCCTGGATCGATCGCAACCGCAGGCTCGTGAGCGAGAAGTCCGGCGGCCAGATCGGCTACATCTACGTTCCCAACACCGGCGTCGACGGACAGACCGACCTCTTCCGCCAGTTCTTCGGCCAGCGCGACAAGGCCGCGCTCATCATTGATGAGCGGTGGAACGGCGGCGGCCAGATCCCCACCCGGTTCATCGAGCTCCTCAACCGCCCCGTCACCAACTACTGGGCCCGGCGCGACGGCAAGGACTGGACCTGGCCCCCCGACAGCCACCAGGGCCCCAAGGCCATGCTCGTCAACGGCCTCGCCGGCTCCGGCGGCGACATGTTCCCCTGGCTCTTCAAGCACAACAAGCTCGGCAAGGTCATCGGCTCCCGCACCTGGGGCGGCCTGGTCGGCATCTCCGGCAACCCCGGCCTCATCGACGGCGGCGCCATCTCCGTCCCCACCTTCGGCTTCTACAAGAAGGACGGCACATGGGGCGTCGAAGGCCACGGCGTCGACCCGGATATCGAGGTCATCGACGACCCGGGCAAGATGACTTCCGGCGGCGACCCGCAGCTCGAGTTCGCCATCACCCACCTGCTGGAGGAGATCCAGAAGAACGGCTACGCCCCGCCCGCTCGCCCCGCCAGCCCCGACCGCAGCGGCATGGGCATCCCCGAGCAGGACCGCTGAGCCTACTAAGCCCTCTAAGCCCACTGCCGAGCCCGCCCGACCGGTTCACCTGAAGTCCCGCGAACTAGTGGCGAGTTCCGGCGCGCACTCATCCAGGCTTTCCATGCGCGATACGTGCACATGCACCACCTCGCCCTGCCGCTCGATCCGCCCGTGAGCCAGCAGCAGCGTGCTCAGCCGGGCCGCCCGCCGATAGCGCTCAAAGGTGTCGCTCCAGATGATCAGGTTGGCGATCCCCGTTTCGTCCTCCAGCGTGATGAAGACCACCCCCGACGCCGTGCCGGGGCGCTGCCGCACCAGCACCACCCCCCCCACGCTCACGCGCCGTTCCTGAGGACAGAGCTTCGGGCTCCGCAGTTCGCTGCAGGCGATCGCCCCTTGCTCCTTCAAGCGAGCCCGCAGGAACGACATCGGGTGAGCCTTGAGCGACAGCCCGGTGGCGTCATAGTCCTGTAGCACCCGCCGCCCCAGGCCCACCTCCGGCAGCGCCTCCAGCCCGGTCTCATCGGTGGAGTCCATGGCCTCAAACAACGGCAGCGGATCGTCGCGCAGCGGCTTGATCTGCCACAGCGCCGTCTGCCGGTCGAGCCCCATCGAGCCCATCGCATCGGCCTGGGCCAGGCAGCGCAGCCCCTTCACGCTCACCCCGCTGGCCTTCCAGAGCGATTCGACGGTGCGGAACACGCCGGGCCGCCGGCCTTCCGCCCCCCCACCCACCCCACGCTCACCCCGCCCGCCCACCCCACCCCCCTCACCCCGCCCGCCCCCGGCCTCCCGGGCCCGTCTGGCCGCGACGATCTTCTCGGCATCCACGCCCGCCAGCCCCTTCACCAGCCGCATGCCCAGGCGAAGCGCGGGGGGGGCAGGGGGGGCGGTGGGTGGTAACACGCGTTCGAGCGTGCAATCCCACCGGCTGAAGTTCACATCCACCGGCCGGACCTCCACCCCGTGCTCCTGGGCGTCGCGGATGATCTGGGCCGGGGCGTAAAAGCCCATCGGCTGGCTGTTGATGAGCGCCCCCGCGAACGCCGCGGGGTGATGCCGCTTCAGCCACGCCGAGACATACACCAGGATCGCGAAGCTCGCGGCGTGGCTCTCCGGAAAGCCGTACTCGCTGAAGCCCTTGATCTGCTCGAAGCAGCGCTCGGCGAACTCCAGCGGATACCCCCGGGCCGTCATGCCGTCGATGATCTTGCGGCCGAAGTTGTAGATCGCCTTGCCCTTGCGTTTCCACGCCGCCATCGCCCGGCGCAGCGCATCGGCCTCGTCGGGCGTGAATCCCGCCGCGACGATCGCCAGCTGCATCGCCTGCTCCTGAAACAGCGGCACCCCCAGCGTCCGCCCCAGCACCGCGCGGATCGCCTCGTTGGGAAACGCAACCGCCTCCTCCCCGTTGCGCCGCCGCAGATACGGGTGCACCATCTTTCCCTGGATCGGCCCCGGCCGCACGATCGCCACCTCGATCACCAGGTCGTAGAACTCCCGCGGCCGCAACCTGGGCAGCATCGACATCTGGGCCCGCGACTCGATCTGAAACACCCCCACCGTGTCCGCCGCGCAGATCATGTCGTACACCGCCGGGTCCGTCGGGGCCGACGCGATCGCGGCATACGCGGGATACATCCCCCTCTCGCCGCCCGCCTCGCCCTCCTTGCCCGCTTGGCCCGCTTCGCCCGCTTGGCCCGCCTCGCGTTCTTGGCCCTCCGCCTCGGCCGTCGCTCCGCCGCATCCTTCACGCCAGCCGCCATCTTCCAGCATCTCCAGCGCCTTCCGCAGGCACGTCAGCATCCCCAGGCCCAGCACGTCCACCTTCAGCATCCCCATCGCGTCGATGTCGTCCTTGTCCCACTCGATCACCGTCCGGTCCTCCATCGCCGCGTTCTCGATCGGGACCAGCTCGCACAGCGGGGCCCGGGTAATGACAAAGCCCCCCACGTGCTGCGAGAGGTGGCGAGGGAACCCCGCCAGCTGCCCCGATAGCGCCAGCACCCGCGCCACCAGCGGGTCGTCGGGGTTCAGCCCGCACTCCCGCACCCGCTCGGCGTTCGGGGCCTCGCTCCACCCGCCCAGGTTCTTCGCCAGGGCGTCCACCGCGTCCAGCGACAGCCCCATGGCCTTCCCCACGTCCCGCAGCGCGCTCCGCCCCCGGTACGTGATCACCTCCGCCGTCAGCGCCGCCCGCTCCCGCCCGTACTTGCCGTACAGATACTGGATCACCTCCTCGCGCCGCTCATGCTCGAAGTCGATGTCGATGTCCGGCGGCTCTCCCCGCGCCCGGCTGATGAACCGCTCGAAGAGCAGGTTGAACCGCGCCGGGTCCACCTCCGTGATCCCCAGGCAATAGCACACCGCCGAGTTCGCGGCGCCCCCCCGCCCCTGGCACAGAATCCCCCGCCCCCGCGCGAAGTTCACGATGTCGTGGCATGTCAGGAAATACGCCTCGTACCGCAACTCGTCGATCATCGCCAGCTCGTAGTCGAGCTGCCGGCGCACCTTCTCCGGGATCGCGCCCGCGCCGCCGTACCGCCCCGCCGCGCCCGCCCACGCCCGCTCCCGCAGATACGCCATGGGCGTCGACCCCGCCGGGCACGCCTCGACGGGATACTCATACTTCAACTCGTCGAGGCTGAACGCCGACGCCCTGCGGGCGATCTCCACCGCTCGCTCCACCGCCCCAGGCAAACCCGCCAGCAGCCGGGCCATCTCATCGGGCGCCTTCAGATGCCGCTCAGCGTGCGCGTGCAGGCGCGTCCCCGCTTCGTCAATCGTGCACCCGTGCCGGGTGCACGTGAGCACATCCTGCAGCGGCCGCCGACCCGGGTCGTGAAAGTGCACGTCGTTCACCGCCGCCAGCGGCGCCCCCACCCGTTCCGACAGGGCCGCCAGCTGCTCAAACCGGGCCGCGTCGTCGGGCCCATAGTCGCGCCGGGCCGCGATCGACAGACGATCCCCCAGCACGCTCCGCAGCCCCTCCAGCAGCGCGATGAAGTCGTCAGTAACCCCGTGGCTCGCCAGGGGCGGCGCCGCGACCGCCAGCATCCCCTGCTGATGATCGAGAAAATCGTGCACCGCCAGCCAGCACTCCCCCTTGGGCGCCCGCCGCTTCCCAAGCGTCAGCAACTGGCACAGCCGGGCGTACGCGGCGCGATCGGTCGGAAAGACCAGCATCTCAAACCCCGCCGCCGGCGCCGGCTCACTGAACCGCAGCCGGCACCCCACAGCGAGGGGGATGCCCGCGTCCTTGGCCGCGACATGGGCCCGCACGATCCCCGCCAGCGTGTTGGTGTCGGCGATCGCCGCGCCCGTGTGCCCCAGGGCCGCCGCCCGCTCGACAAACTCCTCGGGATGGCTCGCCCCGGTCAGGAACGTGTAGTTGCTCGTCACGGCCAGCTCGGCATACTCCACCGCGGCGGGAGCAACCGCCCGCGCCGGGCGCTCGCCCGCTCCCACGCCGCCACCATCGGGCTTGGGCCGCTTGAAGGGGTGTGTCTGGATCTTGGGAAACTCATTCTCAGGCATGCGTGTCCTTGGCGGGGTTCAGGCCCACACGCCGTGCAGGAACCAGCGCGGTCCGCATCGCGTCTCCTCGCTCTCCTGGCTCTCGTCGCCCGCCGCGATCTCGCGATAGATCCACAGCCAGCGTCCCTGCTCGTCCTGCACTTTGAAGTAATCGCGCGTCGGCCCCTCGCGCCGCCCATCAACCCCGTCGCGCCACCATTCCGGCGCCACGCGCTCGGGCCCGATGCTCATCACCACCCGCCGCCCCGCCCGTTCAGCGGCGGCCCGTCGGTGCTCCGTCGCCTCCCTCCCCTTCCCCGTCTTCCGCTCCGCTCCCTCCGCCTCTCCCCCCTCGTCGAACTCCGCCCCCACCCCTCCCACCCAGATCACCGGCCCATCGGGCGTCATCGCCATCACCTCCACCGGACGCGGGTAGTCCAGCAGCAGCGACGGCCGGCGGCCCGCGGGCCCGCTCGCGGCCGGCCCGCTCGCAGCCGGCAGCCTGCCGATCGCCACGCTCATCTGCTCGCCATCGACGGCGGTCAGCCGCACGCTCCGCTCGGGGATGTGCGACTCAACCAGGGTCGCGCCCAGCACGCGCTCCCGCCCCAGGCGGTTGGCGAGCGTGTCGAGCCGCTCGCTGAGCTCGCCAGCCGCGCCCGCATCCGTCCCCCCACCTGCACCCTGTTGCCCCAGCCCCGCACCCCCCACCCACCGGCTGGTCTGCGCGTGCGCAATCCGCCCCGTGCGCAGCGCGGCGAGCGTCACGCCCTCCACGCCGAAGCCCAGATGGGCCCGCTCCAGCTTCGGCCGCAGCAGCGTCCACAGGTGACGCGGGTCCCGGCTGGGCCGCCCCAGCACCGCCCGCAGCGCCAGCGGCTCCAGATCCGAGCGGGTCAGCACCGCCTCCACCACGCGGGCCCCCTGCTCCCGGGCCCGCAACTGGGCCGCCAGGTCGTCAAGCAGCTCCCGCACCGTCAGCTCGATCGCGTCCATCCGCGTCGTCGGGCCATCAAAGAGGCGGGCCGAGCGCACCGGCGCCCCCACCCGCACCCCCTCGATGATCTCGATGCCCTCGCCCAGCGCCTGATCCAGCCGTAGCAGGAGTTCGCCCCCGAAGCGGGCCGGTAGCACCGATCGCGGCAAGTCGAGCAGTTGCCCGATCCGCTCCACACCCACCTCGCCCAGAGCCCGCTCGGTCGCCTCGTCGATCCGCAAGGCCCGCACCGGCAGCGGCCGCAGCGCCGCCCGCGCCCCGTCGCCGGCGACGATCGCGCCGGCGCCGGGGCTGAAGCGGGCCACCGCCCAGGCGCAGGCGCAGCTCGGCGCGATCGCCCCCCGGACCTGAAAACCCAGTCGCCCCAAAGCCTCGATGGCCAGGCTCAGCAGCCGCTCCTCGCCCTTGAAGACCGGCCCGCACCCGCTGACATCGAGCACCAGCCCATCGGCCCCATCGGGGGCGCAGACGGGCGAAAACCGCTGCATCCACACCGCCAGCGCGCCCAGGGCCGCCTGGTCGCGCTGCGGGTCGGCCGGCAGCACGCGCAGATGCTCCCCCATCTCGCCAGGGAAGACCGCCCGCGCCTGCCCCAGCGGCAGCCCGGGGACCACACCCGCCGCGCTCGCCCGCTCGCAGCACGCGCTCACCACCTGCCGCTGCCCCAGGCGGGCCCACAACAGGATCGGACGCTGCTCGGCGTCTTCAGGCGCTCCGCGCAGACGGGCCGCCCGCCGATCCCGCCGCCGGATCAGCTCGATCGGCAGCCCCGACAACCAAACGCACATCGCCCGTTTCATGATCGCACCGCACGACCCATCGGCGTGCACCTTCTGAAGGCCGCTCTCCCTTGCAGCGCAGCAGTTCGACCGTCCATCGTGGCTCGGCCGTGTCGGACCGGATCGGACTCACCCGCCAGCGCGTCTTCGCCGCCGAGAGCTCACGCTGCTCCCATGAGGGACGGATCAACACCCCCAGCACCCCGCCCACCTCCATCCTCTCGACGCCCGCCCCGCCCGCCCCGCCCCCCCCGCCCCCCCCGCCCGCAGCCAACTGCAACCGGCGTGATTCCGCCATCGTGAGGCGGGCGCCATCGGCGATCACCGCCGCGACCGCCCCTGCAACCCCATCACCCCTGCCCACCCCGGCCCGCAACGCCACATCGATCGCCCACACCCGCTCGTCATGCGTCAGCGGATCGACAAAGACCGATCGCGCCAGCAGCCCCACACCCTCACCGCCGGCCCCGCCCCCGCTGGCCAGCACCTGCGGATTGGGCCAGCAACGCCGCCCGATCCACAACACGCAAGCCGGCGCCCGCGGCTGCTGACCCAGCACGCTCAAGACCGCCCTGCGCGCAAGATCAATGACCAGCATCAGGGGCGCAAAATGTGCTCGACAGCGCCTGGTCGCACTCCCCGCGGCAAACACCTCGTGAATCGCCCCCGGTACAAGGCCGCCGGTCGTCAGACATTCCTCCCACTGATGAATCGGCGCCCGGCTATCGCTCGTTCTCCGTGTTTTCACTGACGAACTGGTCGCCGTATGCGTTTCCAGGCATTTTCGAGCATGTGCAAGTCGCGCAGACGGATCAGCCGAGACAGACATGCCTGAAATATACCGAACAGAATCCTCGGATCAACAATAAATTTGGATTTTGGATGGGTAGCATTGATGCCCACTCTCTATATGCTGAACTACCACCGTTTCCTTAGTACTCGGTGATACGTGCAAGCCCACTGCACACAAGGACTTCCAGACCATGAGCCTCTCTCGTCTGACCACTCGTGCAGCGCTCCCGGCCACCCTTTGGTCCTTGGCCGGTCTCGCCTCGGCCCAACCCTCCTTCACGATCATCCAGCCCGATGCGGGGTACGACTACGCCGTGATTCAGGACGTCGCGGCCAACGGACGTTCGGTGCTCGTCTCGCTGCAGCAATCGACGACCCGTCCCGACCCGCTGAAGGGCTATGTCCTCAGTCTGCTCACCGGCTCGCGCACGCTGATCGCCGAGCCGAGCGGGCGCGACCTGAACCCCATCGCCATGAACGCCGACGGCACAGTGGTCGTGGGCTCGGTGGGCGGCGGCCCGCTGGCCAACGCCGAGGCGTTCGTGTTCGACTCCGACGGGCTCCAACTGATCGGCGGGCTGCCGGCCGGGAACGTCACCTACGCCACCGGAGTTTCGGCCGACGGCCTGGTGGTGGTTGGCTCGAGCGGTGCGAACTTCGGCGACCCGTACCAGCAGGGCTGGCGCTGGACGCCCTCGAACGGCTTCACCCCGCTCAACGACCTTGGCGACGACATCCTGATCTTCGGCTCAGCCGAGGACATCTCGGCCGACGGCTCGACGGTGGTGGGCTACGGCTCGATCGGCGATTTCGACGGCGACACCGACGACCTGCTCTCCGCCGCGTTCTGGCCGGGCGGGGGGCTGATTCCCACCGACCTGGGCAGCCTGCCCAACCTGCAGCCGACGCTGGGCGGGGCGTTCGCCAGCGCCTGCTCAGCCGACGGTTCGGTGATCGTGGGGACCTCGCCGGCGATTGGCCCGGGGGGCTCATTCGTCAACCGCGGCTGGCGCTGGACAGCCGCCACCGGGATGGTCGACCTCGGGCCCCTGCCCGGGAGTCCGACCGGGTCCATCACCATCAGCGATGTCTCGGCGGACGGCAACACCATCGTGGGGTACTTCATCAGCGGCGGCGCCAACACCTGGGAGGCCGTGGTCTGGACGCCCTCGACGGGCTATCGCACGCTCCGCTCGATCCTCGCGGCGTCGGGCGTCGCAATCCCGCCGGGAATCGTGCTGCGCGAGACGTTCTGCTCGGCGGATGCGCGGGTGATCGCGGGCTGGGCGTACAACCTCACCACGCAGCGGTATGTGGGGTACATCGCGAACCTCGGCCCGGGGTGCCTGTGCAGGGCCGACCTGAACTGCGACGGCAACCTCGATCCCGACGACCTCTCGAGCTTCATCACGTGCTACTTCGCGATTCCCGCGTGCAACCAGGCCGACTGGAACGGCGACGCAACCGTCGATCCTGACGACCTGTCTGACTACATCACGCTGTACTTCGCGGGCTGCTGACTGACTGAACAGCGCCAGAGCACGGCCCGCAGGCATGCGTGCCTGGCCGGAATCATGACGGACTGAAATGAAAAGCGGGAGCCGCTCGGATTCGAGCGGCTCCCGCGTTTGCGTTTGCGACAGGCCAGGTCAGCCTATGTCAGGTGAGTCAATCAGCAGCCGGCGAAGTAGAGGGCGATGAAGTCCGACAGGTCGTCGGGGTCGGTGTTGTTGTCATTGTTGAAGTCGGCGCCGGGGCAGGGCGGCTGCGAGAAGTAGCAGGCGATGAAGTCCGACAGGTCGTCGGGGTCGAGGTTGCCGTCGCCGTTGTAGTCGGCGGCGCAGGCGTCGGCCGCGTACTGGAAGTTGAAGTTGAGCAGGGACTGGGAGGCCGGGGTGAACTGCTGCTTGGAGGCGACCATGAAGAAGTAGCTCTGCTGGGCGTTGACGCGGAAGGAGAGGATCTGCGAATCCAGATCCGAGAGCGAGATGTTGTCGCTGCAACGGAGCTGCGTGCCCCCGCCGATGCAGATGATCTGGCCCTGCGGACCGACGAGGGCCGAGGCGCAGCCGCTCTGGATGACAAGGACCGTGTCGTACCCGCTGCCCACGGTGTTCACGTTGATGGCGCCGTTGAACTCGGGCCGGAACTCGAACCAGACTGAGTGAAAGAGGGCTTCATCGCCCCGGATGCAGCTGGCGTCGGGATCGCAGGTGCTGGTGCCCGCGTAGTAGACATCCTGCACGGGGGGGTTGAAGTTGGTGATGCCCCCGGGGATGTTCTCACCCGGGATCTCGGTGGCGGTCGAGCAGGCGTTGTTGGCCGGAACGGTGCGTGTGTAGCTGAGATTGAAGTTGAGATTCAACTCGGAGGTGGTGGCGCTGGTCCCGAACCTCGAAACCTTGATCAGATACGAGACGCCCCGACTGACGGGGAAGTCGGTGATCCGCGCCTGGAGGTTTCCAGCGGCGTCGTCATTGCAGGCCAGACGCTGCGGCTGCAGGCAGAGCGGCGGGTTGGGAGGCAACTGCAAGATCTGCGTCGTGCAGCCGCTGTGAATCGACAAGACCGTGTCATAGCTCGAGCCGACGGTGTCGATATCGATCACCCCGTCGTGCTGAGGGTTGAACCGGTAGTAGACGCTGCGGCCGACTGAACTGACGCAGAGCTCATCGGGCTCGCAGGAGCTGGACGAGGCGTGGAACACGTCATACACCGGCGGGTTGAAGGTAAAGCTGCCGGTCTCCGGGTCGGTGATCACCGTGGCGTTCTGGCACAGATCGTTGGAGGGGACGGTGAAATCGAAGGCGAAGTTGAAGTCCAGCGTGCCGCCGCCGGAGATGGCGCCGAACTTGCCAACCTTGATCAGGATGGTCTGGCCGGCCTCGACCGAGACCGTCACCTGCGACTGGAACGCGCCGCCGAAGTCGTCGTTGCAGGCGATGGCCGTCGGCGAACTCGTCAGGTCGCCGTCGGCGTCAAAGCCGGGGCAGCCGCTGAAGACCGAGAGGACGGTGTCGTACTCGCTGCCGGCGGTGTGGATGGTGACCGATCCATCATGGTCGGCGGTGAAGCGGAAGAAGACCGTGTTCTGCTGGGTCGAGGCGCAGGTCGACGTGGGCTCGAGCCGCGACGGCGTGGCCCAGGTGGTGTCCATGATCCAGCGGTAGACCACGTTGCCGCCGTTGGGGTTGATGATGTTGGGGCTGGTGCAGCTGTCGTTGGCCGGCGCGTTCTCGATGAGCGCGGCGAAGGCGTTGACGTGCCCGCGCTGGAAGGTCGTGTCCTGGCCGGGCGTGCCGATGTCGGTGCAGGAGTTGAAGATCGCCGTGCGCGCCTGGCTGGGCGTCGCGAAGCCGTGCTGGCTGAAGAAGAGCAGCGCTACGCCGGCCGCCAGCGGCGACGCGGCGGAGGTGCCGCTGAAGTACGTGTAATCGCCGCTGGTCCCGGAGTTGCCGTTGTAGCCGGAGCTCCCGGTGCGGTCGGTGGTGCGGACGAAGGTGCCGCCGGCGCTCAGGTCGCAGTTGGTCCCGAAGTTGCTGAAACTCGACTTGGTGCCGTCGGGATCGACGGCGATCACCGAGATCGTGAACGGCGCCGAGCCGGGGAAGCCTGAGCCGTTGTCGCCGACGCTGTCGTCGCCGCCGTTGCCGGCGGAGGCGAAGTGCAGGAGGCCGGAGGTCCAGGTGCTCGAGTACATGGCCTCGATGGCGTCATCCTGGCCGACGCCGATGGAGGCGTTGGTCACCTTGGCGCCGTTGTCACGGCCCCAGTCGAGCGCGTTCACCAGCCACTCGCTGGAGTACGCCGCGAAGCGGCTGGAGCACGGGCTCGCCTGCTGATCGCCGATCTTGCCCGACATCACGCCGCAGGCGCCGCCAGTCCCGGCGATGCCGACGCCGTTGTTGATCAGCCCCGCCGCGCAACCGGCCACCGCGGTCCCGTGGTTATCGCAGCTGTTGCCGGGGCCGCCGGAGCCGACGCCGTTCACGGCGCCGGTGGTGAAGTCGCGCCCGCTCACCCAGTCGTAATCGGGGTGGTCGGTCTGCACGCCTGAGTCCATGACGAACACGCGCGTGCTGGAGATCCCGCGGGTGATGTCCCAGGCGCGGTCGGTGTTCATGTCGAAGCCGGTCAGGCCGTTATAGATCAGGTTGCCGCCACCGTCGAACCAGTCGATCCCCGTGTTTCGGTGCACCCACTGCTCATTGAGGAAGCGCGGGTCATTGGGGGTGAAGACGTGCATCTCCATCGTCTCGATCGCCGCGGGCGAGGCCCACGCGAAGAGGTTGGACTCGAAAAGCTCGTTGGTCCTGCGAAGGACCTGGAAGCCGTTGCGCAGCGGGCTGCGGAGGGTCATCGCCCCTTCCATCTTGCCCAGGCTGGGGTTGGCGATCTCAAACTCACCGGCGACGGTCTTGACCGTGTTCAGGGCGTCGGCGCCCGGCTTCACGCGCACGAGCACGCGGTCGGTGGGCATGTAGTAGCCCGTCTCGATGAACGGGTTCTCGAAGACCGGCGAAGCCATCGCCACGCCCGGCGACTTGAGGACCTGCTCGATCGCGGCGTCCGCCCCGGCCAGGCCGCGCAGCGGAAGTTCGAGCCGAAGTCGAGCCCAGTTGTTGGTGGCGTTGTGGCCATCCTCGGCCACGGAGAGTCCTGCCGCGCGGGCCGCGGCGACGGCGCGGGCGATGACTTCTTCCTTCGAACCCTTGCCCTCGACCATCACGCCGAGCTCAGTGGTCCGCAGGGCCATGGGCAGCGCCCGCCCGCGGATGTAGCGGTAGTTCGGTGTGGCGCCGAGGACCATCTCGGGGGCCCTGGCGATCACCTGGTCGAGGATCAGGTCCTGACCGCGACGCTTGGACTCGACGATCATCTCGTCGGTGATCTGCGGCCGATCACCCCGGACCGGAGCCACGGCCGAGCCGTACGGACGGCCGATGTCGGGTTTGTCAGCCGACACCACCACGTCGGCGGAGGCGACGCTTCCAGCCAGCGAGGCCAAACAGAGCACACGGGCGAGCAGACGAACGGGAGTAGCCATGCACGATCTCCTGATTTGGTGTTCGCCAGATGGGCGCCAGGCGAACTGGTTCTCAGCAGCCACGCCACAAGAACAGCGGCGCGAACCGACTCATCAGTGACAAGCGTTGACGCAGTCCGCTTGGATATGAAAATCGTGCAATCGGTCAACTATTACCCCAAAAAGGGGGACTTCCAAGCCTCAGGCAAGCAACGGCTTGACAATCTGGCCAAAGACGTCGGTCAACCGGTAGTCACGCCCCTGGTGGCGATAGGTCAACTTCTCGTGATCGATACCCAGCAGGTGGAGCATCGTCGCGTGCAGGTCGTGCACCTCGACAGGGTTCTCGAGGATGTTGTAGCCGTAGTCGTCGGTGACCCCGTAACGGATGCCCGGCTTGATCCCCCCGCCGGCGAGCCAGACGGTGAAGCAGCGCGGGTGGTGGTCGCGCCCATAGTTGGTGCTCGTGAGGGCGCCCTGGCTGTAGACGGTTCGGCCGAACTCTCCGGCCCAGAGCACCAGGGTGTCGTCGAGCATGCCGCGCTGCTTGAGGTCCCTGACCAGCGCCGCCTGGGGCTGGTCAACGGCCTGGCACTGCTGGCGGAGCTCGGCGGGCAGGTTGTTGTGCTGGTCCCAGCCGCGCATGTAGATCTGCACGAACCGGACGCCCCGCTCGGCCAGGCGGCGGGCGAGCAGGCAGTTGGCGGCGAAGGAGCCCGGCTTGCGGACCTCGGGGCCGTACATCTCGAGCGTCGCGGGCGACTCATCGGAGAAGTCGGTGAGCTCGGGGACCGACATCTGCATGCGGTAGGCCATCTCGGCCTGGGCGATCCGGGTGCGCACTTCGGGGTCGAGGCTGCGGTCGAACTCCTCCTGGTTCAGCTGATCGACCAGATCGAGCATGCGGCGGCGATCCTCCCGCGAGACGCCGTCTGGGTTCTTGAGATAAAGCACCGCCTCGGCGCCGGCGCGGAACTTGCACCCCTGGTGCTCGCTGGGCAGGAAGCCGCTCCCCCAGAATCGCGCCGAGAGGGCCTGCATGTTGCCGAAGCCCTGGGTGATCATGACGACGAACGACGGCAGGTTCGCGTTCATCGAGCCCAGACCATAACTCATCCACGCGCCAAAGCTCGGGCGCCCGGGTTGCTGGTTGCCGGTCTGAAAGAAGGTGATCCCCGGCTCGTGGTTGATCGCCTCGGTGCGCATGCTGTGGATGAAGCACAGCTCGCCGGCGATGGCGCCGGTGTGGGGGATGAGTTCGCTGAGCCACACTCCGTCCTGCCGGTTGTCGTAGCGGGTGAAGTTGAAGAGCGACGGCGCGACCGGGAACTTCGCCTGGCCGCTGGTCATGCCGGTGAGGCGCTGCCCCTGGCGGATCGAGTCGGGCAGGTCTTCGCCGAAGCGGCTCCGCAGGCCGGGCTTGTGGTCATAGAGATCGATCTGGCTCGGCGCGCCCTCCATGTGCAGATAGATCACCCGCTTGGCCCGGGGCGCGAGGTTGACGCCCGGCCGGGCGGGCACCTGGCCCGGGGCAACCGCTGGCCCCAGCACGCCAAGACCCGCGCCGGTCGAGGCGCGGGCCACGGGCGCCAGGAGAGACGCCAGCGCCGCAGTGCCCAGCCCCGCACCGATCGACCGGCCGGCGAGGGTGAAGAACCGGCGGCGGGTCATGTCGAGCAGGTGGTGTTCAAGTGGGTCCATCGGCGGGCCTTTCAATGCTTGACGATCACGCCGTCGCTGCTCAGGATCGCGCTGCACACCATGGTCCACGCGGCCAGCTCAACGGGGTCAACCTCCGCCGGGCGCTTGGATTCGCCGACACTGATCAGCTTGCGGGCGTCGTCGGGCGCAGCGCGGTAGCGGGCCCGGAAGTCGGCGAGGGCCCGGCGAAGACCGTCGAGCGCCGCCAGCGACGGCTCGCGCCCCAGAGCCGAGCGGTAGAGCCATGTGAGCCGGGGCGGGTCGGGGTCATCCCGGGCCGGCGCAGGCGGGCTGCCAGGACTGAAGGCGATCGCCCGAGCCGCGAGGGCCCGCGCGGCCTCCACATGCTGCTCATCGTTCCAGAGCACCAGGGCCTGCAAGGGCGTGTTGGTGGTCAGGCGACGCACCACGCAGAATTCCCGCGTGGGGGCATCGAAGGTCAGCATCGCGGGCGGCGGCGACGCGCGCTTCCAGTAGGTGTACAGGCTGCGCCGCCACAGGTCTTCGCCCGTCCCGCGGACGAACTCACGGGTGTTGGCGTCGGGCATCGAGACTTCTTCCCAGACGCCTGCGGGCTGATAGGGCTTGACGCTGGGGCCGCCGAGCTTCTCGACCAGCAGCCCGGCGAGGAGCAGGGCCTGGTCGCGGATGCCCTCGGCGGAGAGCCGCTGGCGCGGGAAGAAGGCCAGCAGTCGATTGTCTGGATCACGCTCGATGACGTCCGGGCGGACCCGCGAAGCCTGGCGGTAGGCGGCGCTCGTGACGATCTGGCGGACCAGCCGGCGAACATCCCAGCCGCGCTCCCGAAAGTCAACGGCGAGCCAGTCGAGCAGTTCGGGATGGGAGGGCCATTCACCCTGCAGGCCGAAATCCTCGGTGGTGCGGACGATCGCCTGCCCGAAGAACAGTCCCCACAGCCGATTGACGGTGACGCGCGCCAGGAGCGGATTGGCGTCGCTGACGATCCAGCGGGCCAGGGTGAGTCGATTCGGCTGCCCCGCGGAATCGTGCGCAAGGGCGCCCAGGAACGCGGGGATGGCCCGCGCGACGGGTGAGTCCTTGTCGGGCTGGTCGTACTGCCCCCGCTTCATGACAAAGGTCGGGCGCGGCCTCGACAGCTCCTTCATGACCATCGTCTGAGGCAGCTCCGCCTCGGCCTTGGCCAGACAGGCCTCGGCGGCCACCACCGCCTTGGCGGCCTCGCGACACGAGGGCGAGACCTGCATCAACCACGCCCGCCGCAGCGCGGCAAGCTGCGGCGCCGGCAGCGTGTCGATCGGGCGGAGCGCGGGGAGCAGATCCTGCGTGAGCACCCCCTCAGACAGGCTCACGGAGGTCTCGACCCGACGATCGCGATGCTGAAACCCGTCGGGGCCGCCGGTGTTGACAACCTTGAACACCACGGTCGCGGGGCCGGCGGGCAGGTCGAGCGCCAGGGATTCCTCATCGGGCGTCAAACCGCGGCTGGTGTCGCGGGCGAAGACCTCGCGGCCCGAGAGGAGCACGCGCACGCCGTCATCGGTGCCGAAAGTCGATCGCGCCGCCCGGGCCGAGGGCGCAAAGAGCGTTCTCGCGAGGTAGAGCGAGCCGACGGTGTTCGAAAGCCCAACCAGGCTCCCTCCGTCAGTGATCCTGGACTCATACCGCCACCGCCGATCGCCCGGGAAGCTCGCCGTCAGGTCAAGCCGCTCGACGGCCTCGGGCGGGAAGCTCTGACCGAAGACGGGTCGATCGGTCGCTGCGGGGAACGGCCCGGCGGTGTACCAATTGGTCGCTGCGACGGGCAGCCGCGCGAGCCCGGCGGCGGCGATCGACCCCAGCCGGACGCGCGGGCGGACGAACGCGTGCTGGGCGTATTCCGAGCGGTGCTCGATCGTGACGCGGACCTCGCCGCCGGCCGCGCCGAAGGGCTTCGCGGCCAGGAACATCGCCGCCCGCGGCCCCGGGCGGTTATGGCCGTCCACGGCCCACCCCAGCGGGTCGCCCACGAGCAGGTTGGTCACCCGGAAGCCGCGGTCGGATTGCTCGACATCAGCCCAGGCCCAGGCAAGCGCCACCGGCGCGGGCGGCCCGCCCCCCCCGCCCCCCCCACCCGGTGCCTCCGGCGGGGCCAGGATCGTCAGCCCCGTGACCACGACGTTGCCGTTGTCGGACCGACCCACCTTGCCGCCGACCGAGGCATCGGTGAGCCCCTCGAGCTGGATGAGGTTGACCCCGTCGGGCGTCGGCCCAAGCCGCAGCCTCAGCGTGTAGGTTTCGCTGCGTGGGTTGACGCCCGTCGCAAGGGCCGAGCCATCCTCCTGCAGGGCCAGCGGACCGGCGTGCTCGCTGGTGGCCGAGACCAACTCGGCGGCGGCCCACCGCACGCCGAGCTCGTCCTGGAGCGATGCGGGGAAGCCGTCCAGCTGCGCCTGCTCGCCAGCCTGGGCCGCCACCTGATCCAACTCCGCCGACGCAGCGGCGACCTCCTGCTTCAGGCGGGCGATCGCGGCGAGGTCGCCTGGTCCCGGCGCGACGATCGAGGGGGGAAAGGCATAGCGCGGGTTCCTCGGCAGTTGGATGTCGACGCCCTTCTCGTCGATCGAGTTGTAGAACGCGAGCATCGAGTAGAAGTCAGCCGCGGTGACCGGGTCGTACTTGTGGTCATGGCAGCGGGCGCACCCCAGCGTCAGGCCGAGGAAGACCGACCCGGTGGTGGCTGTGCGGTCGGCGGCGTACTCGAAAAGGTACTCCTCCTCGATGGCGCCGCCCTCATCGGAGGTCACGTGGTTGCGGTTGAAGCCCGTGGCGACGATCTGGTCCTGCGTCGGCGCCGGCAACAGGTCTCCAGCGAGCTGCTCGATCACGAACCGGTCGAAGGGCAGGTTGGCCCTGTAGGCGTTGAGCACCCAGTCGCGCCACGGCCAGATTAGCCGGCCCTGATCGTGGTGAATCCCGCTGGTGTCGCCGTAGCGGGCCTGATCAAGCCACGGCGACGCCATCCGCTCGGCGTACCGCGTGAGGTACGGCTCCAGAGTGACAAGACGGTCGACCCAGGCTTCGTACGCGTCGGGGCGGGCATCGGCCAGGAACGCGTCGAGCTCCTCGACTGTCGGAGGCAGGCCCGTGATGTCGAGGAACATCCGCCGGAGCAGCGTGGCCCGGTCAGCCTCCGGGCTGGGCTCGATACCCGCCTCTTCGAGCCCGCGCAGGATGAACCGGTCGATCTCGCCCCGAGGCCAGCTTGCGAGCTTCACCTGCGGCGGGGCCGCCTTCACCGGCGGAATGAACGACCAGTGCGGCTGATAGCGGGCCCCGTCCGCGATCCACCGGCGGATCAGCTCGAGCTCCGCGGGCGTAAAGGGCCGCCGGTTGGCCCGGGATGGCGGCATCACCTCGTCAGGATCATGGCTCGTGATCCGGGCCCAGAGCTGGCTCCGCTCCGGAGCGCCGGGAACGATCGCCGGCCCCCCATCGCGCGGGCCGAAGGCCGATTCGGGGTCATCCAGCCGCAACTCGGCGTGGCGTTTGGCCGCATCCTGCCCGTGGCACAGAAAGCAGCGGTCCGACAGCAGCGGGCGGATGTCGCGGTCATAGCTGACCGGTCCGCCCAGCGCCCGGCCGTCCGCGCCGCCCGAGCGGTCGCCGCCATGGGGGCCGTCGTCAACCTGGCGAGGACCGTCCGCCCCGGCAAGGCCCAGCGTCGCGGCGATCGCGACCATGGGCAGCAGCAGCCCGAGACTCCTCAGCACCAGCTTCGCGGGACCGGTGGCCATCCCCTGAGCATACCTCAAACTCTCGCGACGGCGCCAGGGGCCGGCGGGGGGGCTGCCCGGGGCCAAGAGGCTGGGGCGGTAAGCCCTCCGACCTGGGCCGCTGCTACGAACCCCTGGTTCGCGCCCCCGCGCCGAACCCCGGCGCGGGGGGGGGGGGGGGGGGGGGGGGGGGGGGGGGGGGGGGGGGGGGGG
>CAZSZO010000025.1:0-63275 GCA_964611125.1 uncultured Phycisphaeraceae bacterium
CGGCCCGTCGGGACTCTCATAGTTGGTGGATCAGGTTTTGGGGGGCAGGTCACCACCAGCACTCTTCCTTGACAGTGCGGATGAAGCGTCTCGGCCATGCTCTCTTTGTGCTCAGCCTGGCGCGTGGCTCGGATCCCTGCTCGGGTCATTCGCCAATCTGTTCGACTTTGGCTCCGGACATTCGCCAGACGCGCGTGAGGGATCGCCGTCCGCAGCAGACACCCCAAGCGATGTTGACAAGCTGGCGCACGGCCTCGGGCCGTTCCAAGAGGACGTCAAAGCCGCAGCGCGGGCGGGGGTTGAACTCGCCATTGACGCCGCGCCCGTTCTCGGGGAAGGGGCGTTGGTTGTCGGTGGAATATTCGTCGAGCCGCTCGACTGGGCGGTGACCGGCTACTCGATCTACCAGGACCCCTTGGACCCCTGGAACTACGCGGGCCTGATACCATTTGTGCCGGCGGGGGCTGGCAAGGTTGGCAAGGCCGTCGCCAACTTTGTCGAACTCGCTGACGACGCCGCCGACGCGGCGAAGGGGGTGAAGGGCGCCGGCAAGGTCGCGGATGCGTGCGAGGTGGGGGCGGCGTCAAAAGCGACTTCGAGGATTGACCGCTCTGCATTCGCAAAGGAGCGGGCGGCCTATTGGAAGGCTGAAGCAAAGGCGAACCCAGCGAAGTATGGAGCGGACGATCTCGTGCGAATGAAAAAGGGCAGAGCTCCCAAAGGACCAGACGGACACCCGGTAGAACTGCATCACAAGGATCGGACGATGGACGGCGGTCTTGAACCGATGACGCGCACGGAGCATCGCTTGGGCGAGAACTTCAAGAAAAATCATCCGGAGTGAGGCGAGAGCATGGAAGGAATCTTCGAGAGTTGTGTCCGAGGAACCGGAGACCTATCTGGAGTATTCGAGTGCGATAATGAAACAAGCTACTTCTATCTGTATAGTGTCGATGCCCGTGATGGCAACAAAGTTCTCGACTCGATTAAGATCGGCATCGGAAAGCCAAAATACTCAAGCGCCGACATTGAAATCGGATGGTCATCCGATGAGAGCGTTGTATACTTGCGAATTGCGGGAGCCATTGCCGCTGTGTTCGACTGCGTGAGCAAGGAAAGGTATGGCGGCGATGTCGTGAAAGGAGTCGCGATTCCGAAGACGATACTCGCTCGGTTGATGCTCTGAACTAACAGGACGTTGAACAAAGCCCCGGGGGCAGGCCGCGCGGCATGGGCGATGTCCGCGGGCTTGACCGCCTGCTCTGCCGGCACCGCGACGCCGACAACAACCCCGCCACCAGCCTGGCGGGCATGTCCGACGGGCTCGAAGAGGCTGTCTACTACGTTCAGAACCATCGCGGCGATGTGGTCGCGCTGGTCGACGCCTTCGGCAACCCGCTGGAGCGCATCCGCTACACCGCCTACGGCGAGCCGCAGGCGTACCACCCTGTCGACTTCCAGAACCGCGGCGAGGTGACTCCCGACACGTTGTCGGACTACATCGCGTATTTCTTCGCACCCGACACCGACGCCAAGCCGCCGGGTGTGGACTTTAACTGCAGCGGGGCGCTCGACCCAGACGACCTGTCGAGCTTTATCGAGGCGTTCTTTGGGCCGCCCGATCCGCCGCCGCTGAGCGACCCCACCGGTCCCGTTCCCCCTGGCGTGGGCAGCCTGTCGCGGGCCAGCGTCGACAACCGCTTCGGCTACGCGGCGTACGTGTGGGACAACCACCTCGGCCTCTACCACGTCCGCAACCGCGTCTACGACCCCTACCACGGCCGCTGGCTCCAGCCCGACCCCATCGGCTTCGCGGGGGGGATGAACCTCTACCAGTACTGCGGGGGGGATCCGGTGGACCGGATCGATCCGCTGGGGCTAGATGGATGGTGGATCGCCCGTCCGTTCTACTGGGCTGGCTGGAGCTCTGCGGGCGAGTACGTCAACGACACCGTCGACGGCTCTGCGGAACTCGGCGGCTATTACGCCGCAAGACCCTCGGTCAGCCAGGTGCTTGCCGATGCCCAGGACCCGGAGGCGCGCCAGGATGTGCACGACGCGTTGCACACCGTCCGCGATGCGGCGGATAAACTGCCGGGAGGCCAGCTCGCATCCACGGCGGTGAACATCGTCGACAAGGGGCTTGGCGTCGCCGACGCCCTGATCGACGGCGGGACCTCGGTCGGCCCCGGGGCCGGCAAGTCGGTGGTCGACGCCACGCTGGAGCTCGCGGAAGCCGGGTACATCGGCTATCGTTCAGCGGGCAAGGGCGGGGCGGCAGGCAAGGGCAGCACGCCGGATGATAAGTGCGGAGTCAAGAGCGGTAGCGATGACAATAGCAAGCACGATAAGAAGAAGAGCCGTAAAGATTACGATGAAAAGGTGCCTGGTCAACAACGTGAGGAAATTGAAGAAAGGCAGCGACGACTACGAAAGGCAGGCTATTCACACAAGATCGAGAGCATTGAGAAAAGCAAGCAGCGTGACGACCAACAACTGAATGAACTAGGTCGAGTTGGCGAGCGGCGACCAATTACGCCTCCCCCCGATCAGGAGTAACAGTTCGTGGACTCCACTGAGGACATTTGCTCTGCCGCACGCATCAAGTTTCGCGATGGCGATCACGATGGAGCCATAGCGATCCTGCGGTCGGCAATCGAGAAGAGCCGGTCGCCTTCGATTCGATTCTTGTTAGCGACGATTTTTCGTAGATTGAATGATCCTAGCAATGTGCTGCTCGTGCTTTCGGAGCCATTTGACACCGGTGCCGATGAAGCAAGAAGGTTTGCTCTCCGCGGCCAGGCGTTCGGCATGCTCAAACAGTTCCCACAAGCGTGTCAATCGATGCAGCAAAGTTTGTCAATTGACTGGCAGGCCCATCGAGTGACGGTGCTGGCGTCGTTTCTTGATGCGAGTGATAGACATGCTGAGGCAGTAGATGTGCTCACGAAGCTGGTTAGCTCAGATATGGCTGACGATGAGGCAATACTCTTACTGGCTTATCTACAAGAGTATGATAACCCGGTAGTCTCCCATGCGCTCTACGCGAGGGCGAGAGGTATGGACCCTGGCAATGCTCTGGCGTGGGCGGGTTACGGAAAGCTCTGCCTAAACAAGCAAGTAAACGCATCACCAGCTATTGCCATAGCATCGCTCAAGAAGGCGATTGAGCTTGGTGACACGTCGGTTTGGACCAAGTGCTATCTTGGAAACGCGCTTTGGACAATCGGCGCCATCGAAGAAGCGCAAAGAGCGTTTGAGGACGCTGCGCGAGATCCGGATCATGTACTAGACATGATGCATCTCAGTAAGCGCTTCTTTCATCATACAGGAAGGCGCACCGAATTTGTCGAGCTATGGGACAGAGTGCTGCGTGAAAACCCATCGTCGCGTGATATTGAGGAAGCTTACAGAGCGTATGTCAAGGAGAATATACTGCCATGATGTCGCTTTTTGCTGCCGATGTACCACACAAGTCGGCACGCGTCTTGTGTGGCCCAGATCGAGCCGAGGGCGCAGAAGGGTCAGGGGGGGGCTCAAAAGGCAGGCGAGACGCGGCGGGGGCCGGAGGAATCGACCCCTGCCGACCCCCGCTGACCCCTGCCGACCCTTACCGGTTGGGGAATCGGATCGGCAGCAGCGACCGCACGCGGGCGTCGCGCAGGAAGAGACCCAGCCACAAGAGCACTCCGAGAACGGCCTGGGGGATGAATCCCTCCTCGATCCGCAGATGCGTGGCGATGGCCCCGCCGAGATACCCCGTAAGCAGGACCGCCCCCAGCACGGCGGTGGGGGGGAACAGGTAGATCAGCACGCACGCGAGCTCCAGCACGCCCAGCGGCACAGCAAGCTTCTCAGGCCAGCCGAGGTGCTTGAAGCCATCGGAAAGCTGCGGCGAGCCGCTGAACTTCATCAGCCCGCTGAAGGTCAGCAACAGGCATGGCAGGACGCTCAGCACCCAACCGGTGATGCGGATGAGTCTTGGCGTGGATGACGCGGGGGGAGCGGCGGGGGCTGGGGGTACGGCGGGGGGGGCGGGGGCTGGGGGGGCGGGAGTCGGGCCGGTCATCGGCGAGAGTCCTTCTGTGGAGGCGGCGGGGTGAAAGGGCGGAGGGTGTTTGAGCGGGCGCCGGGGCGGATCACCCGATCACCACTGCACCATCGAGGTATGTCACGCATCGCCCGCCGAGGCCCACGCGCGTGCCGCGGTCTTCGCACATGATCTCGCCGCTGCGCTTGGAGACCTGGTGAGCGGTGAGGCGGGGCTTGCCCAGCCGGTCGGACCAGTACGGCGTCAGCGTGCAGTGGGCCGATCCGGTGACGGGGTCCTCATTCACGCCGGCCCGCGGGGCGAAGAAGCGGCTGACGAAGTCGTGCCCGCTGCCGGGGGCGGTGACGATGACGCCCAGGGCGTCGAGCTGCGCCAGGGCGTGGAAGTCCGGGGTCATCTCGTAGATGTCGCGCCGGTTGTCGAAGACGGCCATCAGGTCGCGCGATTTGTACACCTCGAAGGGCGCCCGGCCGAGGGCCGCGCACAGCTCGGCGGGGACGGGGATCTGCTCCCCCGGGCGAGCGGGGAAGTCGAGCACGATGAGGTCGCCCTCGCGCTCCACCGGGAGGGGGCCGCTGGCGGAGTCAAAGACCAGGCGCGGCGTGCGCACGCCGACATGCCGCCACAGCACGTGGGCCGCCGCGAGGGTCGCGTGGCCGCAGAGGTCCATCTCCCGCGTGGGCGTGAACCACCGCAGGTCGAAGCGGGGGGAGCCTTCCTTCATGCCTTTGGGGAGCACGAAGGCGGTCTCCGAGAGGTTGTTCTCCGCCGCGACCGCCTGCATGATCTCTTCGAGGGGCCAGTCGTTCTCGATGAGCACGACCGCGGCGGGGTTCCCGTGGAAGAGTCGGCTGGTGAACGCATCCACCTGGAACATGGGCACGCGTTTGCTGGCGATGGGCGTCGCCGCGCGCCGGGCCGACGTCGCCCGGTGCGACTGGCCCTTGTCCTTGCGGGGTGAGGCGTGGGTGCGCGGCGGGGCCGCCCGGCGGGCCTTGGGCCTGCGTGCGGTTCGCTGGGCGCTGCTCCGACCTTTCCGCTTCGACTTCGCCATGCTGGCCTCCCGATCGTGAGGGAGGTCAGCCTACCAGATTCCGGGCGGGCGCTCCGATCAGGCCCCGATCAGGCGCCGATTCGGATGGGATTCACCTCGAAGGACTCAAAGGTAACGAAGGGGGAGGAAGGACCGGGATTTCCAGATCCGATCTGCCGATTCACCTTCCTTCATCCTTCTTGGTGTCCTTTGCGCCCTTCGAGGTGACATGTCTTCGGTCGGCTTGCCGGCCACGGCGAGGAGCGGGCCGATCAGCCGCCGCGGCCCAGCCCAACTCCCCCCCCCGACCACGTGATTCCTCACGCCTTGGGACCGGCTGGCGGGGCCGCGGGGGTGGGGGGCGTGGGCTCCCAGGTGCTCTTCACGTGGACTTCCTTGAGCTGGGCGTCGGTGGCCGCGCTCGGGGCCCGGGTCATCAGGTCCGCCCCGACCTGGGTCTTGGGGAAGGCGATGACGTCGCGGATGTTGTCCGTCCCACCCAGGTGCATGACGAGGCGGTCGAGGCCGAAGGCCACGCCGCCGTGGGGCGGGGCGCCGAAGGAGAGGGCCTCGAGGAGGAAGCTGAACTTCTCCTTGGCCTGCTCCGGCGTCATGCCGAGCAACTGGAAGACCTTGGACTGCACGGCTCGGTCGTGGATGCGGATGGAGCCGCCCGCGATCTCGCTGCCGTTGAGCACGATGTCGTACCCCGCGGAGACGATGCTCTCGATGGCCACGTCGTCCTCGACATCGGCGTTGACGAACAGGTCGCGCTGGTCGTCGCGCGGCGCCGTGAAGGGGTGGTGCATGGCGATCCACTTCCCGGTGTCCTTGTTCTTCTCGAACATCGGGAAGTCGACAACCCAGAGGAAGTTCCAGGCCTGGCCCCAGGCGGGGACGAGGCCCATGTCCTGGGCGACCTTCTGGCGGAGCTCGCCCATGGCCTTGGTGGCGACGGAGTAGGTATCGGCCACGAAGAGCACGGTGTCGCCGATCTGGACGCCCAGGTCGTCGAGCAGCTCCGACTTGATGCACTCGAGGAACTTGGCGACGCCGGTGTCGAGCTTGGGCCCGCCGTCATCGCCCTTGATGCACTTGACCACCGCCACGCCGCCGGCGCCGAAGCCCTTGACGAACTCGGTGTAGCCGTCGGTCAGCTTGCGGGTGAGCTTGTCGGCCCCGCCGGGGACGCGCAGGGCCTTCACCACGCCCCGCTTGCTGTTGTAGCGGGGGCGGTCGGCGCCCTTGGCCAGGGCCTCGCGGAAGACCTTGAACTCAGTCAGCGCGGCCATCTGGCTGATGTCCTGGATCAGCAGCTTGTAGCGCGTGTCCGGGCGGTCGATGCCATAGAGCTCCATGGCGTCGCGGTAGTTCATCCGCTGCAGGGGCGGCACGTCGTAGCCCAGGATGTCCTTCCAGAGGCGGCGGACGAACCCCTCCATCATGTTCATGATCTGCTCGCGGCGCACGAAGCTCATCTCGAGATCGATCTGCGTGAACTCCGGCTGGCGGTCGGCCCGCGGGTCTTCATCGCGGAAGCAGCGGCAGATCTGCATGTAGCGGTCGCACCCGCTCATCATCAGGATCTGCTTGAAGAGCTGAGGGCTCTGCGGCAGGGCGTAGAACGTGCCCGGCACGTTGCGGCAGGGCACCAGGAATTCGCGGGCGCCCTCGGGGGTGCTCTTGTACAGCACGGGCGTCTCGATCTCCAGGAACCCGTTCTCGTCAAAGTAGCTGCGCGTGGTCTTGTAGACCTTGTGGCGCAGCGAAAGGACCCGCTGCATGCTCGGTCGGCGGAGGTCGAGGTAGCGGTGCTTCAGCCGCAGCTCCTCGTTGGGCAGCGCCAGCATGTCATCGGGCAGGAATGGCGGGTTGTCGGTCTTGCTGAGCACCTCCAGTTCGGTCACAACGATCTCGATCCTGCCGCTCGAGAGCTTGGGGTTCTCGCCGCCGATGCGCGTGCGCACCTTCCCGGTGCAGGCGATGCAGTCCTCGTTGCGCAGCTTGTCAGCGGCGTCCATGAGGCCCTTGGAGGCGCCGTCGTCTGGATCGAACACGAGCTGGGTGATCCCGAAGCGATCGCGCAGGTCGATGAAGATCAGCCCGCCGTGGTCGCGGTAGCTGTTGACCCACCCGTTGAGGGCGATGGACTGACCGACGTGACTCTCGCGGAGTTCGCCGCATGTATGGGTTCGGAGGATCATGGGGGCAACAGTAGCACGGACGCCGCGCCGCCGACCGCCATCCGCGGCGGCTGGCGCCTCGCCGCGGCCAAACACACCGGATCGCAAGCCATCCGTCAGCCCCGCTCACTCGCGGGCCGGTGTCGGCGCAGCCGCCCGCGCCTCCACCCCTCGACGTTCATCGCCGGCCGCCGCAGCCTGAGCCCGGCGAGCATCCCGCAGGTACGCCTGAATGAGCCGCTCGCCAAAGAACAGCAGGTACACCCCCAGGCAAGGCTGAACAACGTAGTACGGCGCCCAGAACACGGGGTGCACCGAAGGTCCCGTCTCTTGCGCGCCCGCCGCCACGGACGCCTCCACTGAGTAGATCACAAAATACCAGAGATACGGCGCCCCCAGCCCGAGGAACAGCAGACCAAGAGCCCGCACCGTCAAGCGAAACCACACCTCGGCGTTCACGGCCATAGCCTCCCGCTCAACCACGCCGCATGCTTCGCCGGCAAGGTGAGGAGCACGATTCCCCCGACCAACCCGGCGGCGCCGGCGAACCACTCGCACAGGAGCGTCGCGCTGAGGCTGTGCAGGAGGTTTCCAAGCGCTACGGGCAGATTAGCGAGCATGCCGTTGACGCTGGGTTGGGTGAGGTCCCGGAAAAAGGTGGCGTCCAGGCACAGCGTAAGGGCGAATTCGCACACGGGTCGTGCTGAAAAGCCAGTTAACAACAATGCCGCCGAGCGCGCCAGGAGCACCTGATGCACCACGCCCAATGACTCTGAACTCGGGGCCAGCATCCGAGCATGGAACCAATTTTTACCGAGTACTCAAACGGCGTGGGCGACCGACCCAGGGCGGAGCTATGTCGCCGTGCTCGTGGAGAAAAAAGGGCCCGCAGGCGTTTGCCTGCGGGCCCCAAGATCACATCAAGAAACCGCGAACACTCAGGCCCGACGGCGGCGAGCCGCCGCCAGCGCGCCCAGGCCCAGCACCGCCGCGGCGCCGGGAGTGGGGATCAGCGTCAGCGAGAAGTCGCCGACGGCCGTGCCGCCGGTCACGCCGAAGCCGCCGGTGTTGTAGGTCGTATTGAACCCGCCCAGGGCGAGGTAGTACGTACCCGCGGCGAGGAAGCCGTTGACGCGGGTGCCGAGGGCGGCGCTGCCCAGCACGGCGCCGGGGCCCGTGCCGTCGAGGTCGATGCCCGAGCCGCCGCCGGTGCTGATGCCGCTGTTGAAGTTGCCAGCGCCCGAGAGGATGCCGCCGGAGAGGTCATCGTTGGTCGCGACCAGGAAGCCGTTGGCGTTGTACAGGCCCAGTTCGGTATCCGTCTGAAAGCCGCCCGTCTGGCTGAGGAAGGTGTGCATGTCGAGGACGGTGTTGGCCGCGACGTTGAAGCAGTACCACTGAACCTGGCCCGAGGCCAGCGAGCCGGTCTGCACGGCCGGGTACGACGCGTTGCTGACGTTGCCCAGATCGGTGCACGCCGGGGGCGTGGGGGGAACGAACGCGTTGAACGTGATCGTCAGGCTGTCCCAGAACGCGTCGATGACCGTGCCGCTGTCGTTGGCCGAGTTATAGAAGCGGAACGACCAGTTCTGGCCCTGGGGATTGATCGGGACGCCAGCGACGCCCGTACCCAGAGTGCGGCTGACAGTGAAGGGAGTAGAGGGATAGGACGACTGCGTGCCGGCCTGGATGTCGGGGGAGATCGACGTGCCGTTGCTGGCGGTCGTGATGAGGATGCGGTTCTCGCTCACGAAGTCGCCGCTGGCGCCGCGACGGAGGACGCCGTTCACCGTCACCGAGCCGTCCCACAGGAAGCTGTTGGCGAAGGTGTAGCTGAGGATGGGGTTCTGGCCAGCGACCAGGGCGCCGGTGCGGCCGCCCTCGGAGGCGATCGGGGCGCCGCCGTTGAGCGACACGAAGTCGACGGATTCCTGGGCCGAGGCCGCCGCGGTGAGGGCCAAAGCGGCCCCGGTGGCCACGAGAAGGCTGCGAACGTTCATGCTCTCTCTCCTGAAAAGACCCCGCGTCAGCGGGAGAACAAAACCGGCGAATGACCCCATCAAGCGGGGCACATAGCGCCTAACCCAAGCGGGCCACGCAGCCGCGCTTGGAACGAAATCTCACTCGAAAAAGACGCTCTCAACTCTCCCGGCGGCCCGCTGGATGGACCAACGGGCGGATCACCCGATTCAGTGACCCTTCATCTTAACACAGACATTGCAGCCTGCAAGGCCAATTCCAGCTAAACCGGGTCGGAATTCGCTCGTAAGGGCTTTCACGGCTGGCAGCGTGTTCGGTGCTTTCCCGGGTGAGGCCTGCTCAGACCCCCTGCAGCCTGGGCGGCACGCCGTTGGCCGAGCCTGGGCGGCCGAGCCTGGGCGGATTGTCGCCCCCGCCGGGGCGGAGAGGCGCGAATAATCCGGCGTGCTGCTTACCCGCTCGTTGCATCCGCAGGTGACCCCACCCTCTCGCCTCCGGCGGCGCTGCTCGACCCGCGGCCCCGGCCTGATCGGCGTCGCGCTCGCGGCCCTCGCTCTGACGCCGGGGTGCGTGACGCCCGCGAACCCCGTCGCGGGCGGGCTTGGGCCGTCTGCGACCAGCCCCGCTGGCCTGGGGCCATCGGCTGAGACTCAGCCGTCTTCCGGCCTTCGACCCCTGAACGGGGAGTACGAAGGGGTCTTTCAATCCTGGTTCGTCGGCCCGGTGGTGACGCGGTTCACGGCCGAGGCGCTGGGCGAGGGCGCGAGGTTCAAGGCCAACACCCGCCCGGGGGTTGCCTGGAAGCGGTTCACGGGGTTTGAGCAGGCGGTGGGGTCGCTCCTCGCCGCGTTCATCTTCCCCCGCGGCATGATCCTCCACTGGACGAGCGACAGTCCGGCCGAGGGAGCCGGCGCGAAGCCCGCAGAGGGGTGGATCGGGATCACGACGGTCGGCCCGCTGCGGGCGCGCACGCTGATGCGCGGGCCCGAGGGGCCTGTCGAGATCCGCACGCAGGAAGGCAAGCCCTTCGGCGTGTTCACGCTGCGCAAGCTCGAGGGCCCGAAGGCTCGGCCGGATTACCCCGCGCTGATCGACTCGATGGATGCCGCCGCGCGGGCGCGGCTCTACGACCCGGCTGTCGCCCAGGGGCAGGCGATGAAGTCATTCCTGGACGAAGCCCGCGTCGCGGCGGGTGAAGCCGAGGACGATCTGGAGTTCCTGTTCGGGCTGGTCATGGCTTGGCGGAAGCAGCGCGAGCTGCCTTTGCCGCTGATCTACCGCCCGCCCGACCCCGGCGCCATGTCGGGCCTGCTGTCGGAGGAGGGCCGCAATGAGCGCCCGCTCGAAGTGACCTTCGACGAGAAGACGCGGGTCGCGAAGATCACCGTCAACGTGCTGCTGGAGCGCGCGCAGATCGACTCCTCGCTGCGCGAGGCGGCCGGGCACAACCCCGTTGGCATCGTGCTCGACATGCAGAACTGCCCGGGGCTCGAGCTCGCGGGGCTCCGCCTCGCGGCGTGGTTCGCGACCCGCCCGATCGATTGCGGCTGGTTCTTCGGCCCCGCGTGGCGCGACCGGGCCGATGACGCGGCGGTTCCCACCATCACGCTTGATGACGAGGCGAGCTACGCCCAGGTCGATGAGTTTCTCGTCAGGCATGGCGCCGCGAAGATCGTGGTGAACCCGGTCGCGAAGCCGTTCCTCGGGCGCGTGGTGGTGCTGACCTCGAAGCGGACGATTTCAACCGCTGAGGTCTCAGCGTGGGCCCTGCGTGCCGCGCTTCAGTCCGCCGATCCGCCTCGCCTGACGATCATCGGCGAACGAACCGGCAAGAAGCCGATGCTGACCCGCGAAGCGCCGATCGCCGAAGGCTGGGTCGCGCGGCTGGCGGAGTTCGACTGGCGGCCGCCTGGTCAGGCGGCCAGCGCCCCCTGGGAAGGGCTCGCCGTCGACGAGGAAGCCGACCGGGAAACCTCGCTGCGGCGCGGCCCACGGCGCGCGGCGGCGCCGCTTCAACGCCAGTCGGATTGACGGTGCGGGCCCGTGCACGACGGGTTGGGGGGTCGGCATGCGCGTGCGCGTGCATGGGCGCGGGCTGGGCATACGCTGACGCCATGCTCCGGCTGTGCCGAACCGTGCGATTCGCGGTGAACCCTGTGACGGCGGGAGCACGCGCCGAACTGTCCGAGAGCGATCTGGCGGCGGCGGGTGGGGGTGGTGGTGGGGGGGGGGGTGGTGGCGGACGGGGCCCCAACGGCTACGCGGGCGTGCCGTCGGTGGAGGGCCTGGGTCGCCACTATGAGCTTGACGTGGAGTGCCGGGGCGAAGCGGACCCGGCGACGGGCTATTTCATCAACATCAAGGACATCGACTTCGCCGTGCGCCGCGCGGCCGTTCCGGTGATCGCCCGGGCCTGTGCCGAGACCCCCGGCGCGAGCCCCGCCAGCGTGCTGCGGAGAATCGCGCCGCTGCTGAACCAGGCGCTGCGCGGAACCGTCGCGACGGTGACTTGGCGACTGTCCCCGTACTATGGAGTCTCGATGAGCGTCTCCGACCTGAACACGGTGCTGCTGCGGCAGCGGTTTGAGTTTGCGGCCTCGCACCGGCTGCACGCCCAGGGGCTCAGCGCTGAGGAAAACCGCCGGATCTTCGGCAAGTGCAACAACCCCAGCGGGCACGGCCACAACTACATCGTGGAGCCGTGCGTGGCCATGGGGCTCGATGCGCTCGGGCGGGGCGCCTTGTCGCTGCACGAGCTGGAACGGCTGGTGAGCGAGTCGGTCATCGAGAAGCTCGACCACAAGAACCTCAACGCCGATGTCGCCAGCTTTGACTGTGCACGCGGCGGTGTGAACCCCTCGGTTGAAAACATCGCCAGGGTGTGTTTCGAATGGCTGGCGCCGCGGGTTGCTGAGACGGGCGCGGCGCTGCGGAGCATCACGGTCTGGGAGACCGAGAAGACGTCGTGCACGTATCCGGGGTGAGCTGGACGGGGGTGACCTGGCCGGGGGTGACCTGGACCGGGGCCGGCTGGACCGGGGCGGGCTGGGGTGAGCTGGCCGGGGTGAGTTGGACGCGTGGAGGTCCTCTTGCCCCTCGCCGTGGCCGGCAATCCCACCGAAGATATGTCACCTCGAAGGACTCAAAGAGCACCAAGAAGGAAGAAGTAAAGCAAGGAGGACGTGAATCGTGCAGATCGGATTCCCCATCCTGCCTCCCCCCTTCGTCACCTTCGAGTCCTTCGAGGTGAGTCCGTTCCCCCTCCGAATGTGAACTTTGAATCTCTGAATTCTGAACTTTGGACCTCCCCCTTCCCCCCCCCTCCGATTTGAGGGGTCGGGCGGAGTGGGAGTGGGTTTGGGCCGCGGCGGCTGATCGGCCGATGATGGAACGCGACTGGAGCCTTGTCATGAACCTCGAAGCGGTGATCCGGCGGATGGAGTCGTTCCCAGCGGCGGTGCGGGCGTCGGTCGCGGAGCTATCCGGGGACGAAGCCCGCTACAAGCCCGCCAGCGGGGCGTGGTCCATCCTGGAGATCGTCTGCCACCTGGTGGACGAGGAGCGGGACGACTTCCGGGTGCGGCTCGAGTCGACCCTGCGCGCGCCGCAGGAGCCGTGGGCGCCCATCGACCCTGAAGGCTGGGCCAAGGAGCGACGCTACCTGGAGCGCGACCTGGAGGCCATGCTGACGGCCTTCGAAGTGGAGCGGCGGGCGTCAATCGCCTGGCTGCGCGGCGTGAAAGACCCGGATTGGACGGCGACCCACATCCACCCCACGGCGGGCCCGATCCGCGCTGGCGACCTGATGGCCGCCTGGGCGGCCCACGATGCGCTGCATCTGCGCCAGATCGCCAAGCGGCTATTCGAGCTCGCGAGCCAAGATGCGCCGGGCTTCAGCTCGCACTACGCCGGGGAGTGGGGGCTGTAGGGGCCCGGGCCCGGCGAGCCGCGGCAGGCGATCACCCGCCCGCCGCACGCACCTTGTCGAGCACCGACGGCGCGTTGAGCGGGGTGACCTCGTACAGCACCAGCGGGCCGACCTCGCGCCGGAAGAGACGCAGGCCGGTCTTCTCGCAGCGAGTCGGCAGCGCGCGGTCGCTGGAGGTGCGGTCCATCAGCACCAGCACGTGGTGTGGACCGCTGCCGGGCGGGCGACCGGGCGTGCCGGGGCCCTCGGCTGGGTCGGAGACCTTTACCATCAACACCAGCGTGTCGGGCCCGATGATCCGGCCCTCATAGTCCTTGCCATAGGCCCAGCCCAGCACCGTCAGCCCGCTCGCGGGCGTCACCAGGAGCCCGGACCCCAGCCGCTTGACGACCGCAGCCACGAACTCCGCGTCGTCCTTGCAGACGAACTCAGGCTCGAACCCGCCCAACTCCAGGCGGGTGTAGAGCGATTCGGGATCGATGTACTTCACCTCGCTGGGGACGCCGACGTACTGCCGGAAGACCAGTGCCCCCAGCATCAGGACCGCCGCGACGCCGACATACCACTTCAGACGCGCCAGGCTTTCCGACCGGGCCCGGGCGGGGACGGAACCTGCCTGAGCCGGGGCCGGAATTGCCGAAGCCGAGGCTGGGCCAGAACGGGTCTCCGGCGCCTCCGCCCGCGCCGGCGAACCAAACGAGATGTCCAGGTCGGGCCTGATCGCGCAGCCGGCCTTCAGGCCGCTGTCGATCCGGCCCTGCAACGCCAGTTGGGCCCGCAGATCGGCGTTGCGGGCCAGCTCCGCCTCAAAAGCCTGCCGCCCGGCGTCGTCGAGCAGGCCGTCGATGTACAGGTCCAGCCAGTCAGCCGGGTTGCCGGAGCGGGCCGGGAGCGAGCCGTCGGGTGGACGGATCATGACGCAGCTCCCTTCGCGCCTTCAGCGGCCAGCTTCGCCCGCAGCGCCTGACGCGCGCGATGGACGTGGCTCATCGCCGTGCCCTCAGGAATGCCCAGCCCCGCGGCGATCTCGCGATAGCCCATGTTCATGACCGTCCGCATCAGCAGGCACGTCCGAGGGGTCTCGTCGAGCGTGTCGAGGGCGCGAGCAAGGGCCGGCTCCATCCCCCGCCAGGTTGAATCGTCCGCCCCGGTGGGCGGCGGAGGCGGCTCGCTCGTCGCGAAGGCAGCCCCGGCGTGGTTCAATCGGCCCGCCTCCTCGCGTCGGCGTCGGCGGTGTTCATTCAAGGCAGTGAACCTGACGATCTGCCCCACCCATGCGGTGAAGCTTGTTCCCGGCTCGAACTCCCGCCTTTTGGCCAGAGCGATCATCGCGGCGTCCTGGACAACATCCTCCGCGCTCGCGCGGTCCTTCAGCACCGACATGGCGATGCACCATAGCGCCCGGGTCGATTCGCGGTACAACGCCGCGAAGCGATCCGGGGTCAACTCAGCCGCCCCGCCACCTCCGACCAGACCTTCGCCCACCCGGCCTCCTCCCCCAGCGGCCCTGGCGCCTCCGTCCGCCTCCGCAGGCCGGCGTTCGGATGGCGACTCGGAATGGTCCCTCACCTGGGTGATGTTCGCAGACCAGCCTTTCCTTGCGTCCTCGCGCCGCCCGCCGGACTGGTTTGGGTGTTTCCAGCTCGGGCGGCGATCGCCCCTGTGAGAGTGGGGGGCTGGGGAGGTTGCGCGGGGCAGAATAGCCGAAAGCAACCGGCTGAATTCTCCGGCTTTCCGCAATGCCCGGTCGATCCGGCGACATCTTCTCGGACGGCGGCGGCTCAGTTGCCCGCCACGGCCCATCCGGGCCAGAACCGGGCCAGAACCGGGCCAGTCTGGGCCAGTCTGGGCCCATCTGGGCCCGGCGGGTTATCGATCGACTGGCCGCATCATCGAGTTGGATCCCGGCGCGGAAACGGATCCGCGGCCGGTCCTCCGCACGGGCCGAAGCGCAATGGGCTGCCGCGACGGCCCGTGTGGCGTTTTGGGACTTCTCGCCCAAGGGCAAAAAGGCCGCCGCCCGGACGGCTCCGGGCGGCGGCGATCAAACGAGATTGGCGAGGGTCAGACGGGCGAAAGAGATCTGGCCCGTCGAGCCCAGCGGTTCAGCAGCCGCCGAAGAACAGGGCGATGAAGTCCGACAGGTCGTCGGGGTCGGCGTTGCCGTCGCCGTTGAAGTCCGCCCGGACGCACGGCGGAATCGCGAAGTAGCAGGCGATGTAGTCCGACAGGTCGTCAGGGTCGACGAACGTGTCGCCGTTGAAGTCGGCCCGGCAGGTCGGGGCCTGGATCTGCTCGATCGAGATGTCGTCAAAGTAGATCGTGCCGACATCGCCCGGGAGGCCATAGTTGAACCGGCCGATGGTGATCTTCAGGCGGTTGGGGTTGGGGGGCAGGACAAAGCCGTTCACGACCTCGACCTGGTTCTGGATGTCAGCCTGGGTGAAGGTCACCTGGTACTGGCGCCACTCGCCGTTGGTCGTGCCGGTGATCAGGCTGCTGACATAGGGCCCCTCGACGCGCCAGGGGTCGAGCGTGGCGTTGTCCTGGTTGGGGTCGCCGGCGCCCTTGACATTGAGCTTGATCGCCGCGGGGGCGCCTGCGACCACGTTGCCCATCGCGTCGCGATCGAAGTTGATCGGCGCATCGGCGGGGATCAGGTAATAGGCGGTCACGCGGATGTCGCCGCCGTTGTAATCAATGATCGGGTCGAAGAACGGGAACCCGGGCGCGAAGAAGTTCCGCGTGTCGGTCGTGATGCCCACGAAGGAGCCCGACCCCGGCGGATCGATCTGAACCGACCACTCGCCGGTGCGGGCGATTCCCTGCACCCGCCGGGCCTCAGCCCCCAGCGTGGCGAAGCCCGCGGGCGCGCCCACCGAGAACGGGTTGCCGGTCTCAAAGCTCGGTGCGGGCAGCGGAAGCGGCGACTGAGCCAAGGCCTGCCCAGCCAGCAAGGCCGCGCCCGTCATGCCGGCGATCATCTTCAGATTCATGGGTTCCTCCGTTATTAGTGGTTGCTCGGCGTCAATTCTGCGGCCTGGTGATCGGGAAGCAAGGCGCACGCCGCACGCGCCTGTCATTCCCGCGTTTGGACTCAAGTAAGTTCTCAACACCCCCCGAAGAACAGGGCGATGAAGTCCGATAGGTCGTCCGGGTCGGCGTTGCCGTCGCCATTGAAATCCGCCCGGTTGCAAGGCGGGATCGCGAAGTAGCACGCGATGTAGTCCGACAGGTCGTCGGGATCGACGAACGTGTCGCCGTTGAAGTCCGCGCGGCAGGTCGGCGCCTGGACCTGTCCATACGACAGGTCGTCCCAGAAGATCGTCCCGCCGATGGGATTGTCAGGCGTGGAGCCGACATCGTTGTTGAACCGCCCAAACGTGAGCTTGATGCGGTTCGGATACGGCGGAACCACGAACTCGCCCGCCGCGACCCGCGCGTTCAGCAGCGCCTCGATCTCAGCGTGCGTCCACAGGATGCGGAACTCGCGCCACTGTCCGTCGGTGTGGCCGGAGATCAGGCGATCGGCATAGGTTGAGCCCGCCTCCCACGGATCGAACGACGCG
This sequence comes from uncultured Phycisphaeraceae bacterium, assembly GCA_964611125.1. Lineage (GTDB taxonomy): Bacteria > Planctomycetota > Phycisphaerae > Phycisphaerales > UBA1924 > JAEUIX01. The sequence goes on from CAZSZO010000025.1 coordinate 16,745, forward strand.
CAGTTCTGGTTGCCGTTCCCGGCGCCCTTGGCGTCGAGCTTGATGCACGCCAGCGAGCCCGTGACCGGGCGGTCGGCGGGGATCATGTACCACGCCGTCACCAGCACATCGCCGCCTTCCCAGTCGAAGACCGGGTCGAAGAACGGAAAGCCCGGCGCAAAGAAGTTCCGCGTGTCGGTCGTGATCCCGTCAAAGCCGCCGTCCTGCCGCCCGCCGATCTCGATGCACCAGTCGCCGGTGCGGGCCGTCACATCGGGGACCAAGCCGTCGCCCGCGCGCCGCCGACGGGCCGACACATCGTTGTTGTTAGTGAACCCCGCCGGGGCGTTGGGCGAGAAGGGATTGGCCGTCTCGAACCCGGGCGCCGGGAGCGGCAGCGGAGATTGCGCGTGCGCCGCGACCGCCGACACTCCGATCATGATCGATGACGCCACCAGGCTCCCAACGAGAGTTGTACATCTCACAGTCGGACCTCCTCGACTCTCGTCTCGCCGCCGGACCGCCGTGTCAGCCCCAGCGCCAATCTGAATCGCGCTCGCACCGCCCCCGCGTCGATTCAAGTAAGCCTTTACATTTTGCCACAGTTTGGCGTCCTCCGCAAGCGCCTTCCGCCAGATTCACTCGATCCCCCAGCGGTCCAAACAGAAACCCAAAACAAACCGGTAAAAATCCTTAGGCACTCCGCCGACAGTTCGAGGCAGCGAGCTACCCCTTCAGCCCTTCAGCCGCGATCCCCTTCACGAACGCCCGCTGGGTCAGCAGGAACAGCACCAGCACCGGCAGCACCACCAGCGTGCTGGCGGCCATCAGCAGGTTCCACGGGCTCAGGCCCGCCTTGCTCTGGTACATCTGTAAGCCCAGCGCAAGGGTGAACTGGTCGCGATGGGTCAGGAAGATCATCGGCCCCAGGAAATCGTTCCACACGTAGATGAAATGGAACAGCGCCACCACCGCCAGGGCCGGCCTGCTCAGCGGGACGATCACACTCCAGAAGATCGTCCAGTGCCCGCACCCGTCGAGCCGGGCCGCTTCGTCAAGCTCCCGGGGGATCCCCATGAAGAACTGGCGCAGCAGAAAGATGTTGAACGCCCCGCCGAACCACGCCGGGGCCCACAGCGGCGTCAGCGTGCCGATCCACCCCAGCTCGCGGAAGACGATGTACAGGGGCACCATGATCACCGGGAAGGGGATCATCATGGTCACCAGGATGGTGAAGAAGACCACGCCGCGCCCGCGCCACTGGATGCGGGCGAGGCCGTACGCCGCGATGGCGCTCGAGAGCGTCATGCCCACCACGCTGAGCAGCGCGACGATCAGCGTGTTGCGCAGGTAGAGCGGAAAGGTGATGCTGGGGTCGTTCCAGACCGAGGTGAAGTTGTCGCGGGCGTGCGTCAGGACGCTCGACGGCGGGTCGGGCAGCAGCGACAGGCTCGCCGAGGCGGCTTGGTCGGCGGGCTTGAGCGCCGTGGCCGCCATCCACACCAGCGGCGCCAGGAACAGGACCGCCGTGGCTGCCAGCGCGGCCGTCAGCACCCATCGACCTGTCCGCCCCGTCTGGTTCATGCCTCCATTCGCCTCCTGAGGTCAGCCGCCGCGCCCGCCATCACGCCCGCCACTACGCGCGGTAATGCACCAACCGCTTGCTGGCCAGCAGCATCAACCCCGTCAGCCCCAGCACCACCACCAGTTGCAGCCATGCCATGGCGCTGGCGTAACCGAACTTCTGGTAGACGAACGCGTTGTCGTACAGGTACAGGTTGTAGAGGTCCCCCGCCGGGCGCTGCCCCCGCTCGTTGCGGAAGAGCACATACGGCATCACGAACGCCTGCATCGAGCCGATCGTGAGCGTGATGGTGTTGAAGAGGATCGCCGGCGAGATCATCGGCAGCGTCACGTTGAGGAAGCGGCGGGCCGGGCCCATGCCGTCGAGCGTCGCCGCCTCGTACAGCGGCGCCGGGACTTCCTGGATCGCCGCGATGTAGACGACGACCATCTGCCCCACGCCCCACAGGCTCACGAGCACCAGCGCGGGGATCGCCCAGCCGGGCGTCTCGAGCCAGTTGGGCCCGCTCACCCCGGCCCAGCCCAGAAGGGCGCCGATGAGCGTGTTGATCAGCCCGTAGCGCGCGTTGTACAGCCACAGCCACACCATCGCCGTCGCCATCATCGGCACCAGCGTGGGCAGGAAGATCGCCGCGGTGAAGAGCCGGCCGAACCGCAGGCCGGGCGTCGCCAGCGCCGCGGCCAGCACCAGGGCCAGCACGGTGCTGAGCGGGATAGCCACGGCGCTGTAAATCAGCGTGTTCCTCACCACCAGCCAGAAGCGGTCATCAGCCATGAGCCCGCGGTAGTTGTCGAGCCCCACGAACACCGGCGGCTTGAGCAGCGGATAGTCGGTGAACGAGTAGTACAGGCTCAGCACCATCGGCAGCAGCATGAACGCGCCGAAGCCCACCAGCCACGGACTGGTCCAGAGCAGCCCCGCCCAGAAGTCGCGCCGGCTGGTCACGCGCGGCCCCCAAAGGTGAGGCCAAAGGTGAGGCCAGAGGTCAGGCCAGTGGTTCGGCCGGCCCGGTTGCCCGGCTCAGCGCGGGCAAGCCGCCGCTTCTTCCCCGCCTGGGCCGCGGCGAGCAGCTCAGCGCCCTTGGCCTGCACCTTCTTCAGGCGGCCCGCAGGGGCCTCGCGCAAGGCCCAGAGGTCCTGGGCCGCGCTGTCGAAGACGTCCTTGCACTCCGCCCAGACCGGCGTGGGCGGAGCGATGAACGCCCGCGGGCTGCTGGCCATCTCGGTATGCAGGCGGACGCCCCGGTTGGGATGCCCGGCGATAAACTCTTCGCTCACCGACAGCAGCGGCGAACCTTTGCAATGGGCCGTGGCGAGTTCCTCAACATGCTCGCGCCGCTGCAGATACGCGATGAACTCCATGCTCGCCTCGGGGTGACGGGCGCCGCGCGGGATCGCGATCACATCGGTATCGATGCACGTCAGCGGCTGGGCCGGGTCGTAGAGGCTCTCGGTCATGGGGATGGGCGCCACGCCGTAGTCGAGCGTGGGCTTGAACTCCTTGATCAGGTTGGCCATCCACGGCCCCTGCACCACCATCGCCGCCTCGCCGGTGAGGAACGCCGTCTGCGGCGTGCCGTAAGGCCCGAAGCCCGCCTGGAACTTCTTGACGCGATCCACCCCGAGCGTGCGCGGATAGCTCTGGAACCACTCATAGCCCCGCACCGACTCGGGCGAGTCGATCAGGAAGGCATCGGTCCCGGGGTCGTAGAGCTTCGCCCCGAACGGCTGCCCCCAGATCCACGACCACCACCCCGGCTCCATGTGCAGGAAGCCCACCCGCTCCAGCGGGTCGCCCGGCCCCGCCCCGCCAGCGCCGCCCCGGGCCTGCGTGATCGCCTCGTGGGCTCGGTCCAGCTCCTCGATGGTCCGCGGCGCCCGCTCCGGGTCCAGCCCGCGCCGCCTGAGCCCCTCGGCGCACGCCCGGAAGATCTCGCGATTCCAGAACAGCGCCAGCGTGCCGCCGGTGTTCACCACCGCCGTCCACCGCTGCTCGTGCACCATCACGCGGCGCATGCCCGGGGCATAGGCCTCCAGCGACAGGCCGCGGGCCCGGGCGAGGTCATCCAGCGGGAGCAGCGCATCGGCCTCGCTGTAACCGGGCACGTTGAACGAGTAGAGCCCGAGCAGGTCGGGCGGCGCCCCGCCCAGGATGGCGATCATCGCCTTCTGGTGAATGGTGTTGGTCACCAGGTAGCGGACGTAGAGCTTGTCCTGCGCCTGGTTGAAGCGGTCGACGATCTTCTCCATGGCCCGGCCTTCGTGACCGGTCCACTTCTCCCAGTAGTCGAGCACCAGACGCCCGCGCGAGGCGAGGCGATCCCTCTCGGCCCGCGGGCCGAAGACCACAAAACCAAGCCCGCCCGCGGCGAGCAGGCCGATGGCGGCGCGGCGGGAGATCGAGGCTTGGTCGGACATGTCTGGCGGTCGGGCCGATGTTGAACATCGCCCCGCGGCGACCCCGTTACTTGCCGGGCTTGGGCGGGTTGGACTTGGCGCCCGCCTCGAGATCGTCGTTAAGCTGCTTGACAAGCGCCTCCCATTCGGCCTTGTCGTAGAAAAAACCCGTCGGCTGCTGGGTCTTGGGATTGATCAGCCCCTTGTTGGGGTCGATCTTGCCCTTGTTCTCGTCGAGCATCCGCTTGATCAGGCGGCCACGGTGTACTTCTTCCGTGTCGCCGGTGTCGGTGTACTTGATTGTCACCATCTGCGTCATGCGAGAACCGTCGTAGGCGTCACCGGTCCCTCCGCTGGTTCGGAAGATGAACGCCACTACGCCAAGGACCACCAGCACGCCTGCGACAGCCCAGCCCAGCCAAGGACGACGATTGATTTCTTCACGAATGCTCATGCCGCCTCCTCCAGGAACTTAGGGGGCGCCGTGGCCGAAGTTCCAAAACGCTGGCCCAGCTCCGAAACGATCCCTGCTGAGATAGTAATCCACAAACGTCATCGACTTCACGCTGCCGTCTCCGTATAGGAAGTTGTTGGCCCCGCTGAGGTTCCGTCCGGTCTGGCCCGCAGACTGGGAACGCCTTCCCTGGTGCCGGGGGAACTCGTCCAAGGCGTCGGTGGCGACGACTGTCCAGTTGAAGTTCTTGATCACGCGGAGCGGGAGTCCTGAGACACCGCTGAGCACCCTCGTGGTGCGACTGGCGTCACTCCTGGTTTCGATCCTCTTGACGGAATCATTGAACCAATACTCAGTCCATCGGACGGGCGTTTGCCCCAGCGCGACTTCAGGAAACGGTGTCCAGTAGATTCGCGTGCCCGTGGTCAGGTAAAGAATGTTGCTTTGTTCCCTAACGCTGGACAGGCCCCGAGCCGCTGGACAGTTGAACGGCTCCTGGGCCTTCACGGGGTTGGTCGCTTGATGCTGGAGCAACGCGGGCGTATTCCACCCGAAATCAGGATCAGCCTCGCCGCCCAGATAGGGTTGGAGCAGGCCGACCGCCCCGACCTGGAAGAGCAGCGGTGCCCCTTCTGGAACGTCGGGGTCGCCCCTGGGCGCCGTTGCGCCCGCGCCGCGGGCAATCGCCGGGAAACGCTCCTTCTTGTCGTCGGACATGTACCCCTGCACGGCGATTCCGAGCTGTCGCTGGTTGCTCTGGCAGACGACCTCCCACGCGGCCTTCCGCGCCCCCGCCAGCGAAGGCAGCAGGATGCCCACCAGCAGGGCGATGATCGCGATCACCACCAGGAGCTCAATGAGCGTGAACGCCCCCCGGCGCCCTCCTCGACACCCCCGCCGACACCCCCGCCGACACCCTGCGCCGACCGACTTCATGAAGCCGTGCATGACTAGGCCCTCCCGATATCCGGGGCGCGGGCGGGCGTCACGGTGGGGGCGGCGTGAATCGCCGCTCCGTTCGCGCCGGCCGCTCGGGCCCATCGGACTTCGACATCGATCACCTTGCGCCCGGCAGACAAGCCGGCCGCCAATGACGGCGGCAGAACGCAGCCGTCAAGTGTCTTTCCGTTCACGGTCAGGTGCGGTTGCACCCATCCCGTCCCTTCGATGGCGGTTTGGCGGGCGAACTCCGCCGCGTCGAACCGCACCCGCACCTGCACGCCGCGCCACGTGCGCGTCACGTTCACCTGGCCCAGTTCTTCGGGCGGGCAGGGGTCGATCATGAGCCCGCCCTCTTCGCCCGGGGCCGACTCGCCCGCCCCCCCGGCCCCGCCCCCCGCGAAGACCGGCCGGATGCCCAGCACCCACTCCAGACAGACGCGGTTCAGCCACGCCGCCGAGCCGGTGTACCACGTCCACCCCGCGCGCCCGGGTTTGTCCGACAGCGGCCCGTCGACATTGCCGGGCGTCACATACGGCTCGGCCCAGTAGCTCTCGGCGTCCTGTCCGCGGCTGGCCGGCGAGATCGACTTCCAGATGCGGCCCACCGCCTCGCTGTCGCGCATCTTCGCCGCGGCGGCCAGGGCCCACGTCGCGGCGTGCATGTACACCCCGCCGTTCTCGCGGCTGCCCGGGCTGTAGCGGGTGACGTAGCCGATGGTCGGGTCGGGCACGGTGTAGGCCGGCCACAGCAGCAGCGGGCCGTAGGGGGAGAGCAGCTTGTCCTTGACGCTTTGCCACGCGGTGCGGGCCCGCTCAGGCGGGGCCACATCGGCCAGGATCGACCACGTCTGGGCGTTGAGGTGGATCTTGCCCTCGGCGCACTCGGCCGCGCCGATCCACTCGCCGCTGTCCTTGGTGCCGTAGCGGTACCAGCCGTGCCCGCCCTGACCGCCAGCCTGGGGGCCCTGGCCTGCCTGGCCTGACTGGCCCGAGTGGCCGGCGGGACTCTCCCACGCGTGCTGGTTGATGGCCCCGGCATAGGCTGAGCGGCGCTCGCGGTAGCCCTTGGCGAGCGATTCCTCGCCGATGCGGTCGAGGATGATCGACCAGTCGTCGAGGATGTCGCACAGGAACATGCCCAGCCAGACGCTCTCGCCCTGCTCGTCGATGCCCATGGCCGAGAGGCCGTCGTTCCAGTCGCACGAGCCGATGTAGGGCAGCCCGCGCGGGCTGGTGCGCTTGAAGGCCCGGGCGATCGACCGGCGACAGTGTTCGAGGATCGTGCCGCCCTTGGGGTCGTCGACGAACTTCGCCGAGCGCGTGAGCATGGCGTAATCGCCGGTCTCGCGCAAATAGGCCGAAACCACGAAGGGCAGCCACAGGTAATCGTCGCTGCACGCGGTGTGGTTGCCGAAGTCGGCCAGGGCGTGCCACCAGTGGTAGACGCTGCCATCGGCGAACTGCCGCTCGGCGTGCAGCATGATCTGGTCCAGGCAGCGCTGCGGCTCGAGCGGGAGCCAGACCTGGCTGTCCTGAAGCTGATCGCGGAAGCCGAAGGCCCCCGACTGCTGGTAGTAGCCGGTGCGGCCCCACAGACGCCCGCTGATGGCCTGATAGGGCAGCCAGTGATTGTTGAGCAGGTCGAAATCCTCGCGGGCCGACTGCACCGAGCCCGCCGAGAGCCGGCGCGACCAGGAATCGCCCGAGGCGGTGATGGCGGCGCTGGCGGCCCCGCCGTCGCGGTAGCGGTCAACCAGGACCTCAAGCTCCGTCCGCGTCTCCGCGATGGCGATGGCGTAGTGCACCTTCACGCTCCCGCCCGGCGGGATCGTGATCTCTCCTCCAAGGGCGGCGATTGAATCGCCAAAGCGGCCGAACCCGCCCGAAGCGGGCAGCGCCCGCGCCATGGCCGCGGGGGCGTGGGTGGCGCCGTAGCGGCCCAAAAACGTCGACTTGTCGCCGATGGCGATCTCGCGGGCCGGCGGCGTGCTCCAGCCGATGGTGTGCGCGGCGTGGTAGGGCCAGGGCTGGTTCCAGTGCTCGCGCTCGGTCTTGGGACGGATGTCCCACATGTTCTTGGTCGCGAAGATGGCCCGGCGCTGCGCGTCGTAGCCGGTGTTGAAGAACAGCCGGTGGAACTCACGCTTCGAATCCGGCGCGACGCCGCATGTCCATTCGAAATAGGAGCAGATCCGCAGCGAGCGCGGCCGGTCGGAGGTGTTGCGCAGCTCAACTGACCAGAGCTCGACATGGTCGCCCGGGGCCACCGCCATGGTCCAGGTCGCCTCGATCCCCTTGCGGGCGGTCTCGAACGTGGTGCTGCCCAGCGTATGGGTGCAGGCGTAGCGGTCGTAGGTCGCCCGGCAGGGGGCGGGGGCGAGCGACCAGGTGTCGGACGCGTTCCCGGTGGCGTCGAGCTCGGAGACGTAGACGAACTTGCCGTAGCAGTCGCGAACGAGGTCCATCTCCCAGCGGGTGAGGACGTTGTGCTGGGCGTCATCAAACCAGGAGAAACCGCCGCCGTTGTGGCTGACGATGAAGCCGTAGCGGCCGTTGCACACCACGTTGCACCAGGGCATGGGCGTGCCCGGGTTGGTGATGGTGAAGGCCCGGCCTGAGGGATCGAAGTGTCCGTACGTGTTGGCAAGCATGAGCGGCTCGGGGAGGTCGCGTGGCCCTGATCCCCGGGGGGCGTGAGGGCATGTAAACGCTTCCATTGTGCGCATTCCGGGCGACAAGTCAAGTCCGGCGCGCAGGTTGTGGATGAATCATCTTCATTCTCAGTGGAATGCTGTATCGCACGCGCACTGAGGCTGGCGCCGGGCAAAAAAAGCGCCGGCTGGCCCGTTGAGCCAGCCGGCGTGGGAAATCGCTTGTGCGAAGCCGGCCGGGTTTAGCGGCGGCGGCGGCCGGCGGCCAGGAGGCCGAGGCCCAGGACCGCAGCAGCGCCCGGGGTGGGGATGATGCGGAGATGGCTGAGCTCCGTGGTGATGTCGGTGTCGGCGATCGGGAAGATCGCGTTCTGGAAGCGGAAGCCGATGGTGGTGCCCGGGTTCAGACCGCCGGGACCGAAGCCCCTGAGGCCGGAGCTGACGCTGATGCCCTTGGTGATGTTGGTGACGGTGGCCTCGTAGCCGGGGGCCGAGCCCGCGCCGAAGTAGCCGGGGGCGTAGTAGGTGTAGGACTGGAAGACGGTGTCGCCGGCGAAGAAGATCGGGCCGCGGGGAGCGGAGGGGTTGCCGTTACCCTCGCCGAAGAGGAAGAAGTCCATCGCGGCGCCGCCGCTGAAGGACGTGCCGTTGGTGATGCCCCAGATGCCGCCTTCGTCGATGAAGGAGACGCCCGCGTCGTTGACGCGGGGGTTGTGGATCCAGATGCCCGTCTCAGCGGCGGGGCCCGGGGGCGGGGCGCCGACGACCTCGGTGCGGACGGGGTAGGGAGCCGCGGCGGTGAGGCGGAAGCAGGCCTCAACGTGGAACGACTCGCCAGCCTGGAGCTGGTAAGCCGAGTTGCCGCCGTTGTCGCTCAGCCAGGCGATGTGACGGTTGGAGAAGCCGGGGGTCAGGGCTGGGTAGATCTCGCGGAAGGTGTGGTTGCCCAGGGAGAGGGCCGTGCTGCCGTTGAAGGTTTGGTCGATCGCCGGGCCGGCGTCCACCGTCAGGGTGCTGGGGATGGCCCCGGCGGGGTTGCGGAACGACTCGTACGAGTTCAGGTTGAGGCCGTTGATGCTGTTGATGTCGGCCATGGCGGAGCCGGCCGCGGCGAAAACAGCGATCGCCGAGAAAGCAAACATCTTCATCTCTAATCCTCCTGAATCCCCCCCGGACGTGCCGCCAACTCCGTCACATGACGGGGCCTCGGCGCCGGTGTAATCGTTTGCATTATGCATCGAAAGCGGGGGAGCGTCAAGAGAAAGTCAAAAAAGTTCGTCAGACTTGAAACCGCCACACAGGCCTATCTCTGCGCGGGCTTGCGCGACAGCCTGAGGGCCTCAAGTCCGCGGATCGCCGTCGGGTGAGCGTGAAACAGGTTCCACAGCTTGCCCGTCCGGGCGTTCTCGATGGCGACAATGAGCGGGCCCTGGTCGATCGCCAGGTCGTCAGGGGAGACCCAGCCGGTGCCCAGGTTGAACGAGTCCCGCAGGCCGTGCCCACCCTTGGCCGGATCCCGCCACAGCAGGGGCTGCCCGTCCGGGCCCTTGATTTCAGCGTAGTTGCGCAGCGCCGCGACGGCCGGGCCGGGGTCGAACATGATCGTGCAACCCGCGCCGTACGCCGAGACGGTCCCATCGCCCCAATCCTCCTTGGGGCTGAATACGGGGTAGTCGATCGTGGGGATGGCGCCAGGCATCGGCAGCGGGTTGGGGTAAAGATGGGGAACCTGGTAACCGTTTTTGTTATCCGAGGCCGTCAGGCCCCACACGTTGGGGCCCAGCCCGGCGATCTTCTTCGGGTTCTCGATCGCCTTCTGGCGGTGCATCGCGGCGGTCCGCCGGGAGTTTTCCCACCAGTCGACCCGCGGGCGGTTGTCGACCTTGAACGCCCTGGGATCGTCCACGCCCAGCGAGGCGTAGTCGATCCAGCAGTGGGCGAAGAACGCCACGAACAGCGAGCCTGACCACGGGAACCAAACCATCGGCCCCGAGTCCTTGTACGACCCGATCTGGCGACGCATCTTGTAGTAGGTTTCGGGGGGCACGCGATGCTCAGGCTTGGTCGCGGCGACCGCGAGGAACGTCACCAGGCGGTGCTCATCGCCGCAGTCGACCCAGGCATAAGGCAGGAGCTTTCCCTCGCCGGTGGGGCTGAGCTTGTCATCCGGCTTCCAGCCCAGGCTGATGAAGCCGCGGGCCTGCGGGTCGTCGCCTGATTCGAGGACGAACTTCGACCAGTCGGCGGCGTCGAGCATGCCGGTGGCGATGGTCTCGACCTCGCCTTTGAAGAACTCCGACGCCGTGATGAGCCCGCCGAAGAAGATCGCGGTGTCGATGGTGCTGACGACCTGCTCGGGTGCGTCCTTCGGCTGGCCGGCGGTCTCGCCGTCGACGAAGTGGTAGAAGAGGCCGAATTTGCGGTTGGCGGGGTTGGCGGCCAGGGTCCTGAGGATCTTGAGCGTGCGGGCCTCGGCCTGATCCCTGGTGACCCACCCGCGGTCGACGCCGATGCAGAGCGACGCGAGCTGGTAGCCCACGCCAGCGAGGCTGACGACGGAGTTGCTGGTCCGGTCGGGGGTCATGCCCGAGACGGGGTTGGCCGAGTCCCAGAAGTAGTTGAACGCCCCGCGCTGCACCTGTTCGAGGAAGGCGCTGTCAGCCTCTGAGAACGTGAATGGGGGGCGGGCGGCGCCTTCCGGCGCGGCGATGACCACATCGCGAAGCGCGGGCCCCTGCGCAGGAGCGGGCTTGGCGGCGTGCGGTTGCTCGCAGGAAGCGGTGGCGAGGCCGGAGAGCGCCAGCGTTGCGAGGGCGAGGAACGCGGTCCGGGGCGATGAAAGCGATTTCATGGCGTTTAGTCTAGCGCGCTTGCTGGAACCGATGTCGGCAAGCCGTTACAAATCGATCTGTGTCAACGCACCGGGCCGCATCCATCCAAGACGTCGCCGCCGCAGCCGGTGTTTCCACCGCTACGGTGAGTCGGGTGCTCAATTCACCACAGGTGGTGTCGCCGGACACCGCCGAGCGGGTGCGGAAGGCGATTGAGCAGCTGGGCTACAGGCCGAACGTGTTTGCCCAGGGGCTGATGACGCGCAAGAGCCGAGTGCTGGGGGTGGCGCTCCCGGATATCCATGGGGAGTTCTATTCGGAGCTGCTGCGCGGGGCGGACGCCGAGGCCCGCAAGCTGCGCTATCACTTGCTGGTGGGCTCGGAGGCTCGTGACGGGGAGGGGGCGGTCGGGCCGGGCGGGCTGAGTCCGACCGGCGCCGGCGTCGCGGGCATGGGCGGCGGGGGTGGCGGGCCGCTGGGGCCTGGCGGCGCGGGTGCGGCGGCGGGGGTGGGGGTGGGGGTGGGGGGAGCTGGCGTCGCGGCCGGAGCTGGTGCTGGTGGAGGGGGGGGTGGGGGTGACGGTTCGGGCTTCTCACATGCCTTCGGGCTGGTTGATGGCCTGGCGATCATGATCACCGAACCCAACGAGCGGCTGTGGCGCGAGGCGGTGAACTCGCAGCTGCCGGTGGTGGTGCTCGACGCCGAGATCGATCACCCGCGCGTCGACAGCGTGGTGGTCGACAACACGGTGGGCACGCGCGAAGCGGTGGAGCATCTGCTGTCGAGCGTCGCGGCGGAGCACCTGTACTTCGTCGGCGGCCCGGCGGAGAACTTTGACACACGTCGGCGGGCCGAGACGTTTCTGGACTCGGTGCGGGCCAGCGGCGGCAAGCTGCGGCCCGACCAGGTGGTCTTCGGGCGCTACTCGGTGGAGTGGGGGTACGCCTGGGCGGCCGAGCGGCTGCACTCGGGGATCCTCACCGGCGCCGGGGTGCTGGCGGGCAACGACGAGATCGCGCTGGGGATCCTGCAGGCGGCCCAGGACGCCGGGGTGGAGGTGCCCAAGCGGCTCAAGATCGTGGGCTTTGACGACACGCGTCTGGCGTCGCTGGTGCGGCCGAGCCTTTCGACAGTGCGCGTGCCGCTGGCGGAGGTGGGCGCCGCGGCGATCGACACGCTGATCCGGCGGGTCGAAGAGCCGGGCCGCCCGAGCACGAAGACGCGCCTGGCGACGAAGCTGATCGTGCGCGAGAGCAGCGGGTGGGAGCGGGGGCGGTAAGCTGGGGGGGTGGGGGCGGAAGCGCACACAGCGCACAGCACGCAGGAAACAGGTCAGGCACCCCGACCGTGAGGGAGGGCGCTTTCGGCGGTCCCGGCTGGTACTGGGTTTCCTCCGGCTGGGCGACCGGGCGGCTTGGCGTGAGATTCCTCGGAACGCCCTCCCTGACGGTCGGGCTGCATGTTCGGCGCTAGAGTGCAACTGAGCATGCACAGCGATCAGCGTGGGCATTTGGTGCTGGGCCGCCTCCTGCGGCTGCGGGCGGGGTGTATCGCGCTGGAGCGGGAGCACGCGGCGGCGCTTGCCGAGGTTGAAGCTGCTTCCCGGCGGGCCGGCGCCGGAGAGGGCCCCGGGGAAGCGGTTGCCAGCGCCCGCAACCTCATTCACTATCTGGCCCTGCGACGTGAGGACGTGCGGGAGCTCCAGACGCCGCTGGCCGAGCTCGGGCTGTCGTCCCTCGGGCGGATCGAGTCGCATGTGCTGGCGAACCTGACGGCGGTGATCAGCACGCTCCGGCAACTGGGTTTCGCGAGCCCCGATCCGCCGGGCGGCGAGGGCGAGCACGGGCGACCGGCGGAGGATGACGCCGCGCCGCCCATTGTTCTCTCGGCGGCGCGGGCGTTGCTTGAACGGAGGGCGCGCCTGCTCTTGGGACCTGCGGGCGCTGGGGGCGCGGGTGGTCCAGGCGGACCAGGTGTCGCGAGGGATCAGGGGGATCAGGGGGATGAGGGGGGTGAGGGTGGTGAAGGCGGCGGTGTGCGGATCATGGTGACCCTCCCCACCGAGGCGGCCACCGACCCGGCGCTGGTGCGGTCGCTCCTTGACGCGGGGATGACCTGCGCGCGCATCAACACGGCCCACGATGGCCCTGCGGAGTGGTCGGAGATGTGCCGGCACGTGCGCGAGGAGTCGGCCCGGCGCCAGCCCGGAGGTGGCGGCGGCGGCGGTGCGGGGTGCCGGATCCTGATGGACCTGGCGGGGCTCAAGCTGCGGACCGGGCCGATCGAGCCCGGACCTGAGGTGGTGCGGATCAAGCCGGTGCGCGACCCGCTGGGGCGGGTCCTGAGGCGGGGGGAACTGGAGTTGCACCCTGCCGGAGGCGTCGGCGGGGCTGAGCTTAGGGCTGGCGGTGGGGGCGGCGTCGGGCCGGGGCGAGCCGGCCTGGCCGGGGCGCCGGTGGATGGCGAGTGGCTCGCGGGCCTGCGCGTCGGCGATGCGATCGAGCTGGTTGATACGCGCGGGCGGCGGCGAGTGCTGAAGGTTGGCGCCGTGCGTGACGGGGAGGATGGTGGACGGGGTAAAGAGGGTAAGGGGGGTGCGGGGTGGGGGGGGCGGCGGGTGCTGGTGCGCAGCGACCGGACGGTCTACGTGGGCACGGGCACGGTGCTGCGGCTGATCAAGGCCGACGGGCGCCTGGCGGAGGCGACGATTGGTCGTCTCGCGCCGGTGGCGCAGGCCATCACGGTGCGGCCGGGGGACCGGGTGGTGCTCTCGCTCGCCGCGGGCATGGGCCGACCCGCCGGGGAGGAGGGCGGTAGAGGCGAGGCCCGTCCAGCGGTGCTCACGTGCACGCTGCCGGAGGCGTTTGCGCGGGCCCGCGTGGGCGACCCGGTGTGGTTTGACGATGGGCGGGTGGGGGCGGAGATCGAGGCGGTGGGCCGGGACGCGATCGACCTGCGGATCACGACGGCGCAGGAGGGCGGGGACCGCATCCGGCCCGACAAGGGGATCAACCTGCCCGAGACGGAGATCGCCCTGAACGGATTGACGAGTGATGATCTGAGCGTGCTGCCGCTGGCGGCGGCGAACGCCGACATGGTGGGGATGTCGTTCGTACGCGAAGGGGCGGAGGTGCTGGAGCTGCGGCGCCGGCTGGATGAGCTGGGCGGCGGCGGGGTGGGGGTGGTGCTGAAGATCGAGACGCGCCGGGCCTTTGAGAATCTGCCGGGGCTGCTGCTGGCGGCCCTGCAGGGCCCGAGCGCCGGGGTGATGATCGCACGCGGGGATCTGGCTGTGGAAGTGGGGTACGAGCGGCTGGCGGAGGTGCAGGAGGAGATCCTGTGGCTGTGCGAAGCGGCCCACGTGCCGGTGATCTGGGCGACGCAGGTGCTCGAGACGATGGCCAAGACGGGGCGCCCTTCGCGGGCGGAGGTGACCGACGCCGCGATGGGTGAGCGGGCCGAGTGCGTGATGCTGAACAAGGGGCCGCACATCGTCGCGGCGGTGCGATTCCTGGCCAACCTGGTGCGGCGGATGCAGGAGCATCAATCCAAGAAGCGGACCATGCTGCGGTCGCTGAGCGTGGCCCGGCGCTTCGGGACGCCGGTGGGGGACGAGATCCCCCCGGCGCCGCCGGCCGGCCCGATCAGGCCGGGGGGGCCTGAAGGCTGACGGCGTAGTGCTTGGTCTCCGCCAGCCGGCGGGCGAGCGCAGCCCGGAAATCGGGGTGGGCGATCGAGATGAGGGCCTCGCCACGCTGGCGGATGGAGAGGCCGTAGAGGTTCACGGCGCCGTACTCGGTCACGACCCAGTGCACGTGACCGCGGGTGGTGACGACACCGGCCCCGGGGGTGAGCTCGGCGGAGATCCGCGAGATGCGTCCGCCGGCGGCGGTGGAGGGCAGGGCGATGATGGGCTTGCCGCCTTCGGAGAGAGCGGCCCCGCGGATGAAGTCCATCTGGCCGCCGATGCCGGAGTAGATGCGGTGGCCGATCGAGTCAGCGCAGACCTGGCCAGTCAGGTCGACCTCGAGAGCGCTGTTGATGGCGGTGACCTTGGGGTTCTTGCGGATGAGGGCGGTGTCGTTGGTGCGATCGCACCCGTGGAACTCGACGAGTGGGTGCTGGTGGATGAAGTCGTAGAGCCGGCGCGACCCGTTGACGAAGCTCGTGACGGTGCGGCCCGGGTGGACCCGCTTGTGGCGGTTGGTGACCACGCCGCCTTCGATCAGCGCAATCAGGCCGTCAGAGAACATCTCGGTGTGGACGCCCAGCTCGTGCTTGCCGCCCAGGCGGGCGAGGACGGCGTCGGGGATGGCGCCGATCCCCATCTGGAGGGTGGCGCCGTCCTCGACGAGCTCGCTGACGACCTCGCCGATGCGGGCTTCGACGGCGCTGATCGGAGCGGGGGGATGGCCCGGTAGGGCGCGATCGGTCTCGATCCAGGCGTCGAGCCGGGCGGGCGGCACCACGGTGTTGCCGCTGGTGCGGGGCATCTGGGCGTTGACCTCGGCGAGCACGAGGGGCGCGGTGTCGACGGCCGCGCGGGCGGCGTCGCACGATGTGCCCAGGGTGTGCAGGCCGTGGCTGTCGGCGGGGGAGAGCTGCACGATCGCGGCGTCGAGCCGGAGGCGACCGGTGTAGAAGAGGCTGGGGATGTCGGAGAGGAAGACGGGGATGAAATCAGCCCGGCCCTCCTGCACGGCCGGACGGGCGGCTGGACCAGTGAAGAGCGAGCAGGAGCGGATCCGCCCGCGCAGCTCGGGGGCGAAGAAGGACGTCGCGCCTTCGGTGTGCAGGTGATAGAGCGTCACGTCCTGCAGATCCGTGCGGGCGGCGAGGGCGTCGGCGATGGGGATCGGCGTCGCGGCGCTCCCGTGCAGGAAGATGTTCATCCCGCTGCGGATGTGGGCGACGAGTTCCTGGGGGGTGCTGACCCGGGGCATGCCTGCTCCTCGAAGACCCGTGCGGCGCGTGCAGGCGCCGCGAGTTGGCTTCAATGCAACGCTAGGGGCGGGCCGCCGGGCGGGCCCGGCGGCGGGGGCCCGGAAGAGGGCTGCGAAGCTGCGAAGATTCACTCTGGGCCGGATTCAGCGCTTGGGGCCGGGCTTGCGCTTGGAGTTGGACGGACGGGCGACACGGTTGGTCCGTGCGCGACCGCGCGGCTCGGCCGCGGCGGCGCCGGAGGGCCGTTTGGACGGTTTGCCGGGCTTGCCGGCCTTTTCAGGCTTGCCGGGCTGGGCCGCCTTCGGGCCCGGGCCGTTGCGGCGCGGGCCGACGGAGCGGCCCCGCGCGGTGCGGGCCGGTGCGGGGCGGCCTTCGCCGGGGCTGGCGGGATCGTCGTGGGGGCCGGTCCGGGCCGCGGCGAACTTCGGCGCGGGGAGATCGAAGTAGCTGCTGGCGTCGTCGCTGATGTCCTCAACCGACCAGTCAACATCCTCGGCTTCGTGGCCGGGCAGGGCGACGGGCTCGCCCGGGCGGATTCGGGCGATCTGGCCCTCGTCGGTCTCCATGACCTCGTCGCGCCGGCGGCCGCGGATCAGGAGCTTGATGGGCACCTCGGCGAAGGGCAGTTCCTCGCGGAAGCGGTTGAGGAGGAAGCGCTGGTAGTTGGGGGTGAAGAGCTCGGGGTGATTGACGACGCAGACGATGGTGGGGGGCGCGACGGCGATCTGGGCGACGTAGAGGAGCTTGGTGAAGGCGCCGACCCCGCTGGTGGGGCCCTGGCGCTCCAGGATCCCGCGGACCAGGCGGTTGAGCTTGCCGGTGGTGGTGCGATTCTGGGACTGCTGGAAGAGCTCGAAGGCGAGGTCGAAGGTCTCGCGGACGTTGGTTGAGTCGGCGGCGGAGATGAACGCGATGGGCGCGTACCAGAGGCCCTTGAGCTCGGCCCTGATGTATTCCTCGTAGTGGCCGGTGGTGACGGGCCTGGGCTTCCCGCGCCGGGTGCGGCCGTCGGCGATGGGCTGGCCCTCGGCGAGGTCCCACTTGTTGACGACGATGATCACCGGCTTGTACTCGTCGGCGATCATCATGCCCAGGGTCTTGTCGACCTGCGAGATGGGCGTGGTGGCGTCGATCATGAGCAGGCAGACATCGGCCCGCTTGATGGCCAGCTCGCAGCGGTCCAGGGCCCACCACTCGATGCGGTCCTGGAACGATTTCTTCTTGCGCAGCCCGGCGGTGTCGATGGCGACGAAAGACCGGCCGTCGAGCTCGAAGCGGACGTCCACGGCGTCGCGGGTGGTGCCGGCGATCTCCGAGACGATCACGCGCTGCTCCCCGGCCAGGGTGTTGACGAGCGTGCTCTTGCCGGCGTTGCGCTTGCCGACGATGCCCAGTTGCATGTCGGGCTGGCGGCGCTCCTCATCGGTCTGCTTCTTGCGGCCCAGGAGCTTCTTGACCATCACATGCAGCCGCTCGACCAGGTCGCGCCGGTGATAGTTGTTGCGGGCCGAGACAAACAGCGGCTCGCCGAAACCCAGGGCCGCGGCCTCCATGGCGTGGGGCTCCCAGCGCGGGCCGTCGCACTTGTTGGCGAGCATGACCACCTTGGCTCCGTGGTCGCTCACGGGCTGGCTCACCGCGTCGTCGGGCTCGCCCGGTCCGGGGAGGGCGGCGCGCAGGGGGGCGGCGTCCTCGGGCTTGCGGTCGTGACCGGCGCGGGCCCTCTCACGGGCCAGCCCGCGAGCCAGGCCGCGGGCCCCAAGGCCGCCCTCGCGCAGCAGGCGGGCGATCTCGCGGTCCTGGGCCGTGACGCCGGCCTGGGCGTCGATCACGAACAGCACCAGGTCGGCCGTTTCTACGGCGCGGGCGATCTGGCGCTCGATCTCGCCGGTGAGCGCCGCGAGATCCATGCCGGCGTTGTCGATCTGCCGGCCTTCGACGGTGTAGATGCCGAAGCCGCCGGTGTCGATCATCTCGACGGTGACGTGCGGGTCGCTGGGGTTCTCGCCCTCGAGATTCACAATGGCGGAGACGCGGTCGCGGGTGGTGCCGGGCGTGTCATCGACAATGGAAACGCGGCGGGCCGCGAGCATGTTGAGCAGCGAGGACTTGCCCACGTTGGGGCGTCCGACGATGGCGATGCGTGGAATAGGCATTGAGAACAGAGTTTAGGCGAGGGCCAGGGGCGGCCCTGACCGGCGCGGGATGTGATTCTTCGCGTGTTCTTCGCGATCCGCCTCGGCCGAAGGGTGACGGGGCGGCGCTGCGGGCGCATCTTGGCGAGCGTGTTGCGGGGTGGTGGGCTTGACAGCGGCTGGCGCCGGGGTCAGCACGCCACGGGACCTCCGTCGGGCCTTGGCCGCCAGCCGCCGCTGGCGCGGGCGCCTTACGGACAAGGAGGTCCGCATGCGCACTTGCCCCGTTCC
The DNA here is from genome assembly GCA_964611125.1 of uncultured Phycisphaeraceae bacterium. GTDB lineage: Bacteria > Planctomycetota > Phycisphaerae > Phycisphaerales > UBA1924 > JAEUIX01. The sequence goes on from CAZSZO010000025.1 coordinate 34,953, forward strand.
CGCATTTCGTCCCGCCCTTTTCGATTCGCGCCACGCCCCGGCAGTGAGGGGCGCCGGGGGTGTGGGGGTGGTTGGTGGAGTGGGGGTGATTGTCGGTGGGCTGGCGCTGGCCCTCGCGGCCGCGGCGACCGCGGCGGCACAGCCCCAACCACCCGGGCCGCTGGCCCGGAGCTACTTCCTGACCATGGTCGCTCGAACCGGGGGCGAGGATCGCTGCGTCGGCGTGCCGCCCCTGTGCACGATGACCGACTCTGATCCGGCCATCGACCGCTCCGGGTCGGTGGTGGTGCGGTTCCAGAACAGCGCCACCGGCGGCGACGGACTGTTCCTGTTCGACGGCCCCGGCGGGGCCGGGCGGGTGATTGTGACCAATGCCGGGGAGCGGTTTTCGCGCCACGCCATCGGCATGGCGGGTGGGCGGATTGTCGCGGGCCGGCTCGATTCAGGCGTTGAGGTTTACGACCGGAGCGGGCAGCCGACCACGGTCCTGGTCCCGGCCGGCCCGCTGGTGGCGCCGGAATGGCTGACGATTTCGCGGGCGGGGGTGGTCGCGGGGACTCGTCGGCAGGGCGCCGCGGAAGCGGCGGGCCATGTGGTGCGGCGGCCGCTCTTCGGCGACGGCGACCGGCGCAGCCTGCTGGCGGAGGCGAGCGCGATTGGGCCGTTCTACACGCTGGGCCCGTGCGTGATCAGCGGCGGCGGCATGGTGGCGAGCGCGGCCCTGACGGACGAGGGCGACTCGGTGGTGGTCTGGCCTGGCGGGATTCCGGGCTCGGGGTCGGACCCGGAGGCGAGCGTGGTCTTCAGCACCACCGCCTGGCCCGAGTATCTGGCCGTGGCCCAGCCGATCGGCATCGCCGACGAGGGCGAGGGCACGGCGGGCGCCGGCGCGGCGGTCGCCCTGCACGCCCTGCACGGGTCGGACGGCTGGAGCGTGCTGCGGGTGGACGAGCACGGGGTGAGCGTGATCGCCTCGGCAGCGCAGCCGGTCCCGGGCGGATCTCTGCGCCCGGGCACGCTCGCGGCCCGGGCGCCGGCGATCAACGCCCAGGGCTCGGTGGCGTTCTGGGCTGAGAACGACAGTGGTTCAGCGGTCTACGCCGGGCCGGGCGGGCGGGCCCCGCAACTGGTGGCCGGGTACGACACGCAGGTGGCGACGGCGACTGGGACGATCCGCCTGGGGCAGGGGAGCGGCGATCGGCGGCAGGTGATCGTCTCGCGGGTTGCGATCAATGACCGCGGACAGATCACGTTCGTGGCCCGTCTGCGCGACGGCACCACGGGCCTGATCATCGCGACCCCGGCGCAGGTCGGGTGCTCGGCTGATTTCACAGGCGACGGCCGGCTCGACCCTGACGACCTCGCGGATTACATCACGGCCTACTTCGCCGGCGAGCAGAGTTGGCGGACCGACGTCAACGGCGATGAGCAGACCGATCCTGACGACCTTGCCGACTACATCCGGGCCTATTTTGAGGGGTGCGGAGGGGAGTAAGCCCGGCAGGAGCGTGAGTCGGTCGGGCGGTCGGGCGGTCGGGCGCGGCGGGGGACTCACTTCTTCTTGGGCATGTCGCTGTCGTCATCCTCGCCGAAGTCGAAATCCTTGAGGATGTCGCTGATGTCCTCATCGTCGTCATCGGCCTTGGCGCCCTTGCCACCCTTATCGGGACCGGCTTTGCCCGAGGCCGGCGCGGCGGGTGAGTTGAGGGTCTTGGGCGGCGCCGAGCGCGTGGGGGCGACGGGCGAGGGAAGTTCGCCGGTGTCATCGGAGTCATCGGTGACGCTGCCGGCGGCGTAGCTGTCGCGGGCGTCGATCTGCTTGGGGTGTCCGTCGATGCGGACGACGAAGACCACCGGCCCGACGCACAGCAGGTCTCCAGGGGCGAGTTCGGCCTGGCGAACCCGCTTGCCGTTGACGTAGGTGCCGTTGCTCGAGCCGAGGTCGGCGACGGTGACGCCGTCACCATCGACCCGCAGCTCGCAATGGCGGCGCGAAACGCTGTTGAGGGGGATGCGGAGGCGGCAGATTTCGTCCCGGCCCAGGATCGCCGCTTCGCGGTCGATCTTCACTTCGCGGCTGCTGCCGTCGGACTTGACCATCACAAGGCTGACATCCACTGCGGATCCCCTTTGACGCACTCAAGAGGCCGGGCCGCGGGCGGCTGGCCCAGGCCCCCGGGGAGGGCGGTCCCCAGAACGGAAAGCCTAGGCTGTGAGCGCGTGACGCGTCCTCCTGTGAATCTGCGGGTTTCTCAGGCGGGCCCGCCGGGCTCGGTGGGTTCAGCGGGGGCGGGTTCAGCGGGGCCGGCCCAGACGGCGGCGGGGCCGCTGGGCGGCGTGCACGACCCCGTGCGGTCGCTCTACATCCATGTGCCGTTCTGCTTCCACAAGTGCCACTACTGCGACTTTTACAGCTTTGTCGACTCCCACGACCAGCAGGAGGCGTTCGTGGAGCGGCTGCTGCTTGAGCTGGCCGTGCTGGCGCCCCACGCCGGGCCGCTTGAGACGATCTTCGCCGGCGGCGGCACCCCCAGCCTGCTGCGGCCGGCGCTGTGGGCGCGCGTGCTGAGTTGCTTGCGCGAGCTGTTTGACTGCTCGCACATGGAGGGATCCGGCGAGTTCACCGTGGAGTGCAATCCTGAGACGGTCACGCCCGAACTGATGGATGTGCTGGTCCGCGGCGGCGTGAACCGGGTGAGCGTCGGGGCGCAATCGTTCTGGCCCCACCACCTCAAGACCCTCGAGCGCTGGCACGACCCCGACAGCGTCGGACGAGCGCTCGAGATCGCCCGGTCTGCGGGCATCCGGCGCCGCTCGCTCGACCTGATCTTCGCCATTCCGGGCCAGACGCTCGACGAATGGCGGGCGGACCTCGACCGGGCCGTCGCCCTCGGCACATCGCACGTCTCCTGCTACAACCTCACCTATGAGCCCGGCACCGTGATGACCCGTCGCCTCGCTCAGGGCGAATTCGAGCCCCTTGATGACGAAGCCGAGGCCGCGATGCACGCTCTCACCGTCGAGCGCCTCGGCGCGGCGGGGCTGCGCCGCTACGAGGTCAGCAACTACGCCCGCCCGGGTGAGGAGAGCTTGCACAACCTGGCCTATTGGCGGAGCCGTCAGTGGCTCGCGGCTGGCCCGAGCGCCTCGGCCCATGTGGGCGGCTGGCGGTGGAAGAACGTCCCTCGGCTGCGCGACTATCTGGAGAGTGCTGGCGGAGGCGGGGAGGGGGGCGGTGGGGGGCCGTCGGGGGGCCAGATGGGTGGTTCAGGCTTCAGCCCGATCATCGATGTCGAGCCGCCCGACCCCGCCCGCGCGTTGAAGGAGCGGCTGATGATGGGCATCCGGCTCACTGCGGGGCTCGACGCTGCCGCGTGCCTTGCCGAGGCCGAGTTGGTCGGCGGGCCGAGCGCGGTTCAGGCCCTCTCCGCCACGGCCCATCGCTTCAGCGGCGAGGGCCTGCTGGAAGACGAGCCCGGCCGATGGCGGCTGACCGATGCCGGGTTCCTGATGGCCGATCACGTCGCGGCGGAGTTGATGGGCTGCGTGCCCCGCTAACGGCCTTTCGGTGGCCCTAGCGTTCGCATGATGCCCGGCGATCAGCACGTCACCCTCGCCATCGAGATCAGCAACCCTTCGATGCCCGCGCCGGGGGTGGCGGCGGGGCTGCTCGCGGGCTCTGGCGGGCCGCTGGGTGAGGAGCCTGTGGCGCCCTCCACCCGCACCGCCGACGATCTGACCCCTGCAATCGACCGGCTCTTCGCCCGCCTCGGGCTGGCCCCCGCGGCGATCGGCCGCGTTGTGGTGTCGGTGGGCCCGGGCGGATACACATCGATGCGCATGGCCGTTGCCGCGGGCCGCATGATCTGCCTGGCCGTCGGGGCGCGCTGCGCCGCCGTGCCGAGCGCCGAGGTCGCGGCGGTGGAACTTGCCCTGGCCGGGGCGAGCGGCCTCGCGTGGCCGCTGGCGGTGGTGATGGCGGCCAAGGGCGAGCGGGCGTTCACCACGGTGGTGGAGTCGGCCGGGCCCGACGGGGCGCGGGTCCGGGGGCCGGGCCGGGTCATCGACGCGGCGGAACTGGCGGGACTGGGCGTCCGGGCCGTCGCAGGTGACGGCCACCTGCCGCCGAGCTTTGTGGCCGAGGCTGGTCGGCTCGGCATTCCGGTGCTGGCCAGCCGGCTCAGCGCGCGAGCGTGCCTGGCGGCTGGCGCCTCGGCCCCCGATATTGAGCCCGACCGGCTGGTCCCGCTTTATGCGCGCGAGCCCGAGGCGGTGACGCTCTGGAACGCCCGCCGGGCTGGCCCGGGTGGCGGGGGCGGGCCGGTCGTTCAGTTGTGACCGTTGCGGCCGGTGAGGCTCGCGACCACCGCGATCAGTTCGACCGGATCCACGGGTTTGGCGAGATGAAGCTGGAAACCCGCGAGCAGGGCCCGGCGCTTGTCCTGGGGCGAAGCGAAGGCGGTGAGCGCCACCGCCGGGAGGGCTTTCACATTCAGCCCGGCGGCCCGCAGGCGGCGCAGCAGGGAGAAGCCGTCTTCGCCCGCCATGCCGATATCGCACAGAAGCAGGTCAAAGGGCGGCTGCGCCGAGGCGGCCGCTGCAAAGGCCGCGTCGGCGGAGTCGGCCGTCTCAACACCCGCCCCCGCATCGCGGATGCTCTTGGCGGCCAGGGCCCGGGCGTCGGGTTCATCATCGACCACCAGCACACGCACGCCGGTGAGCGGTGGGGAGGTCCAGGCCGCTTCGAGCGCTGGGGCGGCGGCGGACTGGGCGGACTCGGGCGGGGCGATGAGGGGGAGGTCGATGGTGAAGGTTGCGCCGCGCTGCTCGCCCTCGCTGAAGGCCCGGGCCGAGCCGCCGTGCAGTTCGACGATCTCGCGCACGATGGAGAGCCCCAGGCCCAGCCCGCCGAGCAGGCGGGTGGAGCCTTCATCGGCCTGGCGGAAGCGGTCAAAGACGAACGGCAGGAACTCGCCGGCGATGCCGCGCCCGGTGTCGGTGACGGTGAAACGGGCGTCGTCACCGGCGCGGGTGAGCCTGAGCGCGACGCGGCCGCCGGAGGGGGTGAACTTCAAGGCGTTGCTGAGCAGGTTGGCGATCACCTGCTGCAGCCGGTGGGCGTCGCCGCGGACCCAGAGGCGGCCGGCGCCGGGCTCGTCGCTGAGCACATCGAGCGTGATGCTTCGGGCCGCGGCGGCGGGCAGGAACGCCTCGGAAGCCCCCCGCACCAGCGTGGCGAGATCGCACGGGCGGAGGTCGAGGGTGAACTTGCCCGAGACGATGCGGGCGACATCGAGAACATCCTCGATGAGCTTGCCCTGGGCCCGGGCGTTGCGCTCGATGACGCTAACGCCCTCGGCCACGTCGCCGGTGTCGCACTTGCCGCTGGTTCGCAGCAGGACGGCCCACCCCAGGATCGCGTTGAGCGGGGTCCGGAGCTCATGCGAGAGCGTGGCCAGGAAGACGTCCTTGGCGCGGTCGGCCCGCTCCGCCGCGGCCAGCGCCTCGCGGGCGGTGCGGAGGGCTTCCTCACGCTGGGCCGTGAGGCGATTGCGTTCGGTGATGTCGCGGATGTTGCACTGGATGACGGGGTGGGAGTTCTCGCGGTAGACGTTGCTGACGAACTCGACATCGCGCAGCGCCCCACCGGCGGTCATGAGGGGCAGATCGTCATAGCGGATGTACCCGGTCTCGATGAGCCGCTCGTAGGCAACCCGGGCGTCCTGCTGATCGCGCAGCAGACCGATCTCCCAGAGCTCCTTGCCGATGAGATCCTGGCGGGGCGTGTGGAGCAGCTCCTCCATGAACGGGTTGGCTTCGGTGATCTTGCGCGTGAGCGGGTCGATAATCAGGATGCCGTCGCGGGCTGATTCGAACAGCCTGCGGAACCGCACCTCCGACGCTTCGATCAGCCGCTCGGTCATCCGTCGCTCGGTGATATCGTGGAAAACCATGACCACGCCGGCGATCTCGCCTGCGGCGTCGCGGATCGGCGCGGCGCTGTCGTCGATGGGGCGCTCGCTTCCATCGCGGGCGATCAGCAGCGTGTGGTTGGCCAGCCCGACGATGGACCCCTCCCGGATCGCCTTGTCCACGGGGCTGAGCACCGTTTCGCGCGTGTCCTCATTGATGATGTTGAAGACTTCGCGCAGCGGTTTGCCCCGGGCCTCGGCGAGGCTCCACCCCGTGAGCCGCTCGGCGGTCGGGTTCATGAAGGTGACCAAGGCACGCGGGTCGGTGGCGATCACCGCATCGCCGATGCTCTCGAGGGTCACCTCGAACCAGGTGCGGTAGAGGTCCTTGTGCCCCCCGAGCGGCGCCGGCGGAGACCCGGTATCGACCGGTTCGATCGAAACCAGGATGCGCCGCTCGCCCGCGGCGGCGTCCGAAACCCCGTCCAGCCGCAGCCGCAGCCTGCGGGCGCGGGCGTCGCCAGGCCAGTGGAACTCGTCGGTGCGGACGGGTGTGTCCAGCCCTCCGGCCAGGAGCCCGGCGATGGCGTCGCGCGGAATCTGGTCACTGAACAGCCCGCCCGAAAGCGTGCTGAACGGTCTGCCCTCGGCCTCGGAGGCTGAGATGCCGAACGTTTCAAGGAAAACCCTGTTCGTCGCCAGGACCGTGCCACGCGAATCCACCAGCACCAGCGGCTCGCGCGCGGCGTTCATGATGTCCAATGCGGTTCGGATGATGTCGCCAGTTCGCCAGGTGGCGATGTTCGTCCGCCAAGGCTTTCCGGGTGAGCGGCTCAGTGCCTTGTGCTGCTTTTGCTGTGCCGTTGATCCAATCGAGGTCGAGCCAACGTAGTGTACCATGCACTCCCCGTGGCAAGCGGCAACCGGATCTACGAGTGGGACTATTCCAGGTTTTTGAGGGAAGGGCGTGTCCAGGATGACAGCGTTTGACTCTTCTCAGACCTCCCACGCACCTTGCAATTCCCAGCGGACGCGCATCCGGGTGCTGTGCGTCGACGATTCGCCCGACATCCTCGGCGTGCTCTCGCGGTTGATCCAGGCCGACGCCGAGCTGGAGGATCTGGGCGGGCTTCTGAGCGCTGACGGTCTGGTGGACGAGGTGGAGCGTCGCGGCGCCCATGTTGTGCTGCTGGACCTTTCGATGCCCGGCGAATCGCCGCTTGAAGCGCTGCGGAGCATCTGCGCTGGCGGCCGCGCCCGCGTGATCGTGCTGACCGGCCGGAGCGATCCCGAGACCGAGGCGATGGTGCTTGCCGCGGGGGCCCGCGCCGTGCTGAGCAAGGGTGGCGAGCCCCGCGAGATCACGCGCACCATCCGGCGCATCGCGGCGGAGTGATCCCGGCGCCGCTTCCCGGCGGCCCGCTCAGAAGCGATCGCGTCGCCGGATCGGCCGCACGCCGCCGACGGCTCTCGGCGCAGTTCTCGGAGCGGTGACCGGGCCGTTCGGCACGGGCCCATCCCATATCAGACGCACCCCCAGCGGCGCAAGTCCACCGATCGCTACGCGCTGCGCGCGAGGCTGGGGAGGCGGGGCAAGAGGGGCGACTTGGTCAAAGCGCCGGCGCGCGTGCACCGATGGTGAGGGGCCGCCGGTCCTGGCGGCGCGAGGGGCCCAATGGGGCTGCGATCCGCGGGGCTCCGGCCCGCCTGGCTCAGTCCGTGAGGGCCGAGAACCCTTCGCCCGCGGTCAACTTACGGAGGGGGAAGCGCCTGATGCAGAACCAGCAAACCATGATCCGCAAGTGGGCCGACAAGAAGATCTTCACCACCGGCGAGGCCGCCGAGGTCTGCAAGGTGAGCCAGCAGACGATCATCCGCTGCTTCGACAGCGGCCGTCTGGGCGGCTTCCGCGTCCCGGGGAGCAAGTTCCGGCGGATCCCCCGCGCTGATCTCATCAAGTTCATGATGGACAACGAGATCCCCGTCGAGGTGCTCGAGACGGGTGTGAAGCGGATCCTGGTGGTCGACGACGAGTCGGCGATCGTCGAGCTGTTTCAGGACCTGCTGGGGCGCGATCAGCGCTTCGATGTCAAGACCGCCGCGACCGGCTACGACGCGGGCATGCTGACTGAGAGTTTCCGCCCGCACCTGCTGATCCTGGATTACAAGCTGCCGGACATCAACGGCAACGTCGTCTGCCAGCGGATCCGCGAGCGCGAGGCGATCCGCGACACGAAGATCATCATCGTCAGCGGGGCCGTTGATCAGCCCGAGATCGACTCGCTGCTCAAGGCCGGGGCCGATGAGTACATCAAGAAGCCGTTCAACGTTCAGCACCTGATGAACCGCGTCACCGCCCTGCTGGGCGTCTGATCGACCCGGGCGCGGGCCCCTTCGGCTGGTCAGCATGGCGAGCGCTAAGCCCACCCCGAACGCGGCCGCGCCGGGCCCGCCCCAATCGGAGCGGACCCGCCAGGTTGAGCTGATCCTCTCGCAGGTCGAGAGCCTGCCGACGCTGTCGCCCATCGCGACGCGCCTGCTGGCCCTTACCGGCGCCGATGACAGCGACTTTGACGAGATCGTCAGCCTGATCGAGGCCGACATCTCCCTGACCAGCCGCATCCTGGCCTTGTGCCGGCGGGCCTCGCTGGGCGTGGCCGAGTCGGTGACCACCGTGAAGCGGGCGGTGGTGCTGCTGGGGCTGGAGGCGGTGCAATCGGCGGTGCTCTCGGTCAGCGTCTTCGACGTGCTCAGCCGGGCCCGGTCCAAGGGCGTCTCAGAAGAGGGCGAGCGCGACCGCTTCGACCGCGTGGGGTTCTGGAAGCACTCGGTCGGCGTCGCCTGCTGCGCCGAACTGCTCGCCCGCCAGCACCCTGAACTGAAAGTGCGGCCCGATGAGGCCTTCACCGCCGGGCTGGTGCACGACCTGGGCAAGATCGTCCTCGACTGGGTCATGCCCGCCAGCTACACCAAGGTCATCGAGTTGAGCGCCACACGCGGGGCCGACCTGGCGCAGGTCGAGCGGGCCATCCTGGGCGTTGACCACCACCTCGCCGGCAAGCGCCTGGCCGAGCACTGGGGGCTGCCGTATGTGCTGGGCGACGCCATGTGGCTGCACGGGCAGCCGCTCTCGGCGTTGCCCGATGTGCCCCACCGCCGCCTCATCGCTCTGGTGACCGCCGCCGACGGGCTCTGCCGCCGGCTGCACCTGGGCTGGTCCGGCAATGGCGGCGAGCCCCCCTCGCGCGACGCCATGCTGCAGTCAGCCGACCTTGAGTCCGACCGCGTTGAGACCATGCAGCCACTGCTGCTCGAGGCCGTCGCGAAGCGGTGCGCCGACCTGGGCATCGCCGACGATGGGAGCCCAGAGCTGCTCATGCAGTCGATCTCAGCGGCCAACGAGCGGCTGCACCAGCTCACGCAGACGCTGGCGCGCCGGGCCGCCGCCGCGCGCCGGCAGGCGGGCACGCTCGAGCTGATGCGAGCCTTTCTGAGCGAGGCCCAGCAGTTCGACTCGGTCGAGTCCGCGCTCATCGGCGTCGGCGCCTCGTTCGGCCGGCTCATCGGCATGCTCACCGGCGGCGGGCGCGGCGGGGCCACACCCGCCCCACCCGTCGCGATCGTCTTCCAGAGCCGCGCGGGCGATCCGTGGCTGCTCTCACTGCATGGGGTTGAGGCGCCTGGCTGCGCCCACCTGCGCTCGGCGCCGGCCCCGGACAACGGTGAGGGTCGGACGCTTGATCTGGCATCGCTCGCCGAGGATTCGTCGATGGGCGCCATGGCCGATCTGCTCGGCTGGCTGATGCGCCACCTCGCAGGCTCGCCCGTCAAGCTCAATCCCCGCAAGCTCCGCCGGCTGATGATCTCACCCCCGCGCGGCCCCACCGCGCTGATCCTGCACGACTGCGAGCTCCCCGCCCTCGCCGCCCGCGGCCAAGTGGCCGGCGCCGGGGTCGGTCGCGAGCCTCCTGCGGAGCGCTCGGCGGTGGAGTCGCTGGTGGCGGCCTGGGGCTTCGCCCTCAGCGGGGCAGCCCGTCAGCAGGGCGTGCGCCGCCTCAGCGAGACGCTTGTCGAGGCCAACCGGGCGGTGGTCGAGGCCCAGCACCGCCTCACCCAGAACGAGTCGCTCGCCCGCCTTGGCGAACTGACCGCCGGGGCCGCCCACGAGATGAACAACCCCCTCACGATCATCAGCGGGCGGAGCCAGTTGCTCGCCGCCCGTCTGAGGGAGGGCGAGGATCGCGACGACGCCGCGGAGATCGCCGCCGCGGCCGGGCGGCTGACTGATCTCATCACGAGCCTTCACCTGCTGGCCAAGCCGCCGGCGCCCGAGCCTCGCGCCACCAACCTAACCGACCTCATCGAGCAGACCGCCCGCCGCGCCAAGGACAAGTTCTCCGGCGAGCGCGGCAGGGCCAACGCCGATGCTCCGCCGGTGCGGGTGACCATCCAGGCGCCCATCGCCCTCGCGGGGATCGACCCGGGCCAGATCGGGCGGGCGATCGAGGAGTTGGTGCTCAACGCCCTGCAGGCCGAGCCGCGCACCGGCGTGGAAGTCACCGTCTCGTCGAGCCTTCCCGACAACGCCCTCAAGATCGTCGTCAAGGACGACGGGGCGGGGATGACCGGGCACGCCCTGACCCACGCCTTTGACCCGTTCTTCAGCGAGAAGCCCGCCGGGAGGCGGGTGGGGCTGGGCCTGTCTATCGCCCGACGGTTCGTCACGCTGCACGGGGGTGATATCGAGCTGCGCAGCGGCGGCCCGGGGCGCGGGGCCGTCGCGGTCATCATCCTCCCCGAGTGGAGGTTTGATCGCCTTCCGGCGGCAGCCCGCGCGGCCGCTCACGCAGCATGAACGCCGCGGCACTTGCCGCCTGAGGAGCGCGGCCTGGGCCGCCTGAGGGGCGCCGTGGCGCGCTCGCGCGTCCCGCAAGCCGGGCGGTCGGACGCTGCGTAGGGGCCCCGGTTCTTCGGACCACTCCCGCGTGAGCGCTGCCGGGTTCTGAGCGCCGTCAGCTTCTGGGGCTTCAGCCGGGGTGGCTATTGGCCGATCGGTGACCCAGCACACCATGTCGCGCACCCAACCCAAGCCCGATGCGTCGAACCAGCCCGATCCTTCCGGGCGCCCGGGCCCCGGCAGCGCGGCCGATGGCGGCTCGGCTCTGGTGCTCGTGGTCTCCGCCAGCTCCGAGCGCCGCGCATCGCTGGCCTCGGCCATGCGCCAGGACAACCTGGCCTGCGCCTTCGCCGAGACCCCCGACGCGGCCCTCAACCTGCTTCGCGCACGACTTGCGCGGCGCGAGGTCATCCCCTTCGAGGCGGTGCTGGTCGACATCCCCGTCTGCACCGCCGCGGCCTTGCGATTCGTGCGCGAATTGGGCGAGCGGCAGATCGCCTCGGTGCTCGTCTGCCCCGCTGTCTCCTTTGACGAGGCCGTCGAGGCGATGCGGGCCGGGGCTTCGGACATCGTGACCACCGGCCTGGTCCCGGCCGAACTGGGCCGGCGTGTTCGCTCCGCCGTCGCCCAGCAGCGGGCCGCGAAGCTCAACGACGCCCCTTCCGCCCCTGTCCCGGGCGGCGCCTTCGCAGATGGTGGAGAGATCATGGACGATGCGTTCCCGCCGCCTCCCCCGTCCCAGCCAACGCACCGCCCGCGCACGGCCGACCCCAGCGCGCTGAAGGCTCGGCGCACCCGCGACTGCGCCGGCGACCCGCGCGAGACCGACTCGGCTCGGCTCGCTGAGCAGTTCGGCCGGCAGATCCGCGCTGAGCTCGACGTCGAGACCCTGCTGCGCGAGGTGCTCGAGTTCATCCTGATCCACGTCGGGCCCACCAACGCCGCGATCTTCCTGCCCGGCACCAGCGGCGATTTCTCGCTGGGCGCCTATGTCAACTACACCTGCCCGAAGGACGCCGCGGAGGTCCTGCTCGACCACCTGGCCAACGTCGCAGCGCCGAGCCTCGAGCAGACCGCCGGGGTCCTGCACCTGCGCCGCCCCGACGAGCTGCGCGAGCACATCGGCGAGGGCATGCCGTGGCTCGACGGCAGCCACATGATGGCCTTCACCTGCCGGCACGAAGGCGAGTGCCTCGCGGTGTTCACGCTCTTCCGCGATGGGCAGAGTCCCTTCGCCACTGGCGTCAGCGGGCTGCTGCAGCGCATCTCGGAGGTCTTCGCCGCCCAGCTCGCCCGGGTGATCCGCACGCACCACCGGCACCTGCCCCGCGACAAGTGGGGGGCGCTGGGCGACCCGCCCGCGCAGGGTGATGATGAGGGCGGCATGGCGGCCTGAGGCGCCACAGCTGCTTGAGGCCACCAGTCACCGGCTTGCCTGCGGCGGGCTCAGCGGACGATCAGCACCCCGTGCGGCCCCGGCCCGACGCCGACGTAGAACTTCGCCGGCACCAGGGTTGGCTGGTCACCTGCGACAAGCTTGAAGAACGCCAGTTCGCCGCTCAGGGCCCCGGGCTCAAAGGTGCGGAACTCGCTCACGACCAGGTGCCGGCCGGAGGCGTCGAACGCCACGCCCTGGGGCATGGCCTTCAACGGGGTCTCGGCCCGCGTGGTCGCCTGCCCGTCGCGGGCCAGGCTCACCAGCGAGAGCGACCCGCCGCGGGTGGCGCGGGCGTCGCCCTCGGCCAGGTACGAGCCGCGCAGGTTGGCCGTGACGATCCAGCGTCCGTCGGGGCTCATCGCCATGCTCTCGGGGCTGACGCCGACGCTGGCTGTCGAGACCACCGTGTGGACGACGCTTGAGTTGTCAAGCTCACCGGCGTCATTCACCGCCGAGGGCTTGTCGGAAAGGCGGATGACCGACAGCCGCCCCTCGGGCGCGCCGGCCATGAACCGCTCGACATCCGGGCCCCACTGGAGCTCCGTGGTCACATAGAACCGCCCGTCCGGCGTGAACCGGCCCGAGGCGGGGTACTTGCCCACCGTCACCGGCTCGCCCCACGGGGCGACGCCCGGCACGCCGGACTCGATCTCGCGCCGGAACTCATAGAAGGCCACCTGATTGGTGTCAGGAAGGCTCACGGCGAAGTGCGTGCCGCCTGGGCTCCACTGCACGCAGGTGGGTCGGGCCTTCTCGCCGGCGCCGACCAGCTCGAACGTCAGCGGCTTGCTCATCTGCCCCGTGGGGTCGACGGGGATGAGCACGATCTGCTCGCCCGGTCGCTGCGTCGCCACCAGCACGAGGTCGCCGGCGGGGTGCACATCGCAGCCCGTGGGCTGAAAGTCCACCTTCAGCTTGCCCAGCACCACCGGCGCGGCGGGGTCGGTGAGGTCCAGGGCCGTGACAAACGCCCCCGGCGGCAGTTCGTCCAGGCGCGTCGCACCCTCCGGTGCGGGCCCGCGGGTTTCGCAGGCGAACGCCCGGCGACCGTCCCTGGAGACGGCCAGCGAAACCGGCGGCCCCATGGCCGAGTTGCTCACCGCCACCTGGGCCACGCTGGTCTTCCAGCGGCTGGCGTCCTCGCCCGGCGGCGGGGCGATGGGAAGCGACACCACCGTGACGCTGTCGGCGGCGCCCGGCTCGCGGGCCCCGAGCGTGCCGTCGGCGAAGGCCGACCAGGTCATGTCGGCGTCGCACATCACCGCGATGTAGCGGCCGGAGATCTCATCGGGGCGGGGCGGCGTGGCGTCGGCCGTGGGGCCGGATGATGCGCAGCCGCTGAGCAGGCAGAGGAGCGCCGCACCGCTGATGGCGGCGCCGGCCCGGCTGAGCGCGGGATTGGAGAGACGACGGGTCGGGCGGGCGCTGGCGGGCATGCTGGGCTCCTCGGACATCGCGGATCGGTGACAGGGACGAGGAGCGTACCACGCGTGGCTTCAACTGGCGAACTGGGCCGCTCTGCCGGCCATGGGGCCCTAGCGCGCTAACCGAGCAACTCCGCAATCGAAAGCACCGACCCAGGCGGCGATGGATACTCCGCGGCCTGGCCCTGGGCCTGCAGCGAGCGGATCAGGGCCTTGAGGTCTTCTGGGAGCGGGGCGACGAACCGCATCGGCTGGCCTGAGATCGGGTGGCGGAACTGCAGCACCGCCGCGTGCAGGGCTTGCCGGGCGATCTCGCCGCCGCCGACGAGCGGGTAGGGCTTGCCGCCATACATGTCGTCGCCGACCAGCGGATATCCCAGGTGCGTGAAGTGCACGCGGATCTGGTGCGTGCGGCCGGTCTTGAGCTCGACCTCGACCAGCGAGACGCCCAGTTGGTCGGCGGGCTTGGACGGCTGGGGGAAGGCCCCCAGCACGGGCGGGCGCGGGCTGGCCGGCGGGGGCGCCCACCCCGGGGCCGTGGCGCCGAGCGGAGGCGCAGCGACTGGGCGCGCAACCTCTCCCGGGCCGGGGTCACCGGCGCCCTGACCGTAATGCCCCAGCACCCGGTAGATCGTCACGGCGGGCTTGCCCAGGTGGTCGTGCCGGATGACATGCTTCTCGCGATAGCCGCGCTCCCGCGAGGGGTGCGGCCCGATGGGCGCCTCGATCACGTCGATCCGCGGCTCGACGAGGCCGTGGGTGACGGCGACATAGCGCTTGTCGACCGTCCGGGCCATGAACTGGTTGGCCAGTTGCCAGTGGGCCTGTTCCGACTTGGCGAAGACGATCGCCCCTGACGTGTGCCGGTCGAGGCGGTGAACCACCCCCGGGCGGGCGAACTGCTTGCCCACGGCGGAGAGATCGCCGCCCAGCGCTGAGCGATTGCGGAAATGAAAGGCCAGGGCGTTGATCATCGTGCCGCGGGTGTGGGTGCGGGCGGGGTGAACGATGATGTCCACTTGCTTGTTGAGCACGATGAGGTGCTCGTCTTCGTAGAGCACGTCGAGCGGGATGTCTTGAGCGGGGAAGTCCTCCGCCGGCGGGGGCGGCACCGCGACCTCGACCAGATCGCCCTCGCGGAGCACCGTGGAGCTCTTGGCGGTGCGCCCGTTGACGGTGACGCCGCCGGCGGTGATGAGCTCCTGCAGCTTGTTGCGGCTCATGAAGGTGATGCGATCGACGAGGTACTTGTCCAGCCGCTTGGCCAGGTCGCGCTGCAGCGTGAAGACCACCTTGGGCGCGGGCGCGCCAGGCGGACCCAGGCCGGGCGGGGCCGAGAGCGCTTCGTCGTCCTCGAGGGCCTCGGGCTCCAGCTCCAAGCCCTCGGCATCCGGGGGCGGCTCAGCGGCCGGCGCGAGCTCAAGCTCGGGCTGGGGGGCTGGGGGTTCGAGCTGGGGAGGGGCATCCTTGTGCGCAGCCCGATAGACCGCGGCGGGGTCGACGCGCCCATCGCGCCGGAGCAGCGGCTCGCCGTGCGCCTTGCGCTGGCGGGCCTTCTCCTCCTTCGCCTTGGTTTGCTTGCGTTTCACGGGGCGCTTCAGCCCCCGGGCGTCTGGTCCTGGGCGGGCTTGGGGGATTCAGGACTGGCCGGCGTCGGCGCCGGGGTTGCGGGCGCCGAGGGCGGGGCCACGGGCACGATGTTGACCGGGCCGCTGCCGGGGGTGATGATCTGCGGCGCGCCGGGAACCACGCCGGGGGTAAACCCGGTCGGGGGCTGCGGAGGTGGCGGGGGCGGCGGCGGCTTGGTGACCACCTGGGCGTCGCTCACCACCCGCGGACCTGTCTTCGCCTCGTCCAGGGTTTCCAGGAGCTTCTTGGCCGCGCCCTCCAGGCCGGGCAAATCCGCTTCCTTGGCCACCTGCATGATCTGCTGGTACCGCTCCTTGGCCACGTCGAACTTTCCCTGCGATTCATCCACCGCGGCGAGCCCGAACAGCCCGCGCAGGCGATGCAGCACCAGTTCGCTGCGGGTCCCCGCGGCGTCTACCACCTTCTGGTACTCCTCGCCCGCCCGCTTGTACTGCTCCGTCCGCCGCTCCGGCGTCAGCAGGTCGTCAGGGTTCTTGACCTTGCCTTCGGGGTCAACCTCGGCGCCCGGCGCCAGCCCGGAAATGGCCGACTGCAGGAGCAGATCCGCCGCCTCCGCACGCGCCAAAAGCGGGACGCCCGGCTCGCTGGAGTTCTCCGACGCCACCGCCAGCAGGCCGTCGGGGTTGCGTGAAGCCGATGCCGCCTCGAAGCCCTCCCAAGCCTTGTCGACCTGGCCCTCGCGGTACTTCTTGAACCGGTCCCAGCCGACATACGCCAGCGAGATCGCCGCGATCACCGCCAGCGCAGGCGTGAGGTACTTCTTCAGGAAATCGATGAACTCCTGATTGAGTTTCGATTCCTCGAGGCCTGCGCCTTCCTTGATATCCGTCTGCCGTTTGTCGAGGGCCATGAGGTCGCCAGTGGGGGGGAGGGTGAGGTTGTGAACGCTTCGCCGCGAGCCAGTGACAACTTTAGGCGAGCCGGGCGGCCTCATTGGCTTCGTCCCAGAACCTCCAGGGTCCCGGGTGCGTGCGGTCGGCCTCGGGGACAAGGGCCTCGCGCATCGCCGCCACCAGCTCGCCCAGCCCCTCACCACGCTGCACGCTCAGTGTGACCTGGGCCTTGGGCGCTCCGCCCAGGTCGCCCCGCAGGCCGACGCGCAGGGCCTCACCCGTCCAGCCCGCCGGGAGCTTCTCCAGACTGGGCGACGCGTGGTCGCCGCACAGCAGCACGAGATCAGCGTGCCGGGCGGCCTCGATCGCCGCCGCCTGAGCCGCGCGATCAAGTTGGACACCGTCATGCTGCTCTCGGCTGTCCCCAGAGTGTTTCTGACGACCGGCGGCGTCGATCCCCGGCAGGTCCAGATACCGCACGACCAGCCCGCCCAGGTCGAGCGTGGCGCCGACATAGTCGCGGGTCGTCCCCGCCTGATCGGCCACAAGCGATGCCTGCCGGCCGGCCAGGGCGTTGAGCAGGGTCGATTTCCCGATGTTCGGGGGCCCCAGCGCCGCCACCAGCGGCGGCCAGATCAAGCGGTTCAGCCGCCGCGAGCGGGCCCCAATGCTCGGCGCGGGCTCCTCGCCGAGGGCCGCCCAGCGGCGCGGCTGATCGAGCAACAGGTCCACTGCGAGTGGGCTCGCCGCCTCAGCCAGGGCCGCCAGCATGCGGGCTTCGAGCAAGTTGGCCGCCTCGGGGTAAACCTCCTGCGGGTTGAGCCGGCCGGCCTCCTCAGCGCCGCACTCGCGCAGGCGCGCCAGCAACCGCCTGACGACCTCCGCCCCGGCATGAGGCATCAGGGTTGCGGAATGGGCCGACCAGCGGGCGACCAGCCCGGTATCGACGCCCCCGAGCTCGCGGAGGGCGACCGTGCCGATGGCCGTCGGACGGGCCCCCAGCAGCGCCAGCACGCGGTCTATCTCGCCATGCAACTGGATGACCGCGATGGCGGCCCGGCCGTCGGGCGGCGGCGAGGCGAGCATGAACCGAATGGGCGGCATGGGGGATGACGGGATGCTGGAATTCAGGATTCGGACCCGAGCGGCGGGCGGGTCGCCGGCGAGCGCGGCGGGGTCGCCTCAATGACACCATTGACGATTTCCCAGGCCGTGCGCATCCCGACAAGTGTCAGGTCGGGCACGATGTGCTCGATCAGCTCGTCGTTTTCAAAGAGCAGCGGGGCGTCGCCGCCGGTGGCGATGACCCGTGGGTACGAGCCGTTGAGCTCGGCGTACTGCTCCAGCAGCAGGCGGACCATGCCGCGAATCGACGCGGCGCAGCCCAGGGCCATCGCATCGACCGTCGTCCGCCCCAGCGGACCCGAGGCGCTCGCCACGGTGCCGGGTTCCACCGCCGGCAGAGCCGGGGCCCGGCGGTGCAAGGCCCACAGCGCCATGTTCAGGCCCGGGGCGATGCACCCGCCCTGGAACACGCCCCACCCATCGACAAAGTCAACGGTGACAGCCGTGCCCGCATCGATCACCACGCACGCTTCGCCGGAGCGGTTGTGGGCCGCGAGGGCGTTGAGCAGCCGGTCGACCCCGACGGTGATCGGCGGGATCAGGTTGTGCTGAATGGGCACGCCCAGGCCGTCGGAAAGCCCCAGCGACGTCACGCGGATCAGTCGGCGTTGCAGGCGGGCCCCCTGCCCCTGGAACAGCGCCGTGAGGGGTTCCGCGACGGGCTCGTTCACCGAGGCCAGCAGCACGGTGTCGGCGGTGGCCGCCGCGGCGAGCACATCGTCGTGCAGCTTGTTGCTGTCGGCGTTCATGAGGACGCGCGACGGCTGGAGCTTGCCGGCGCTCCAGAGGGCGGCGCGGGTGCGGGTGTTGCCGACCGAGAGAAGCAGCATGTCTGAGAAGGTCATCGTCGAGTGTATGAAGGGCAGGCGGCCAGCAAGCCGGGCGAGACGGCGTGCAAGCGGCCGTCAAGCGCCGGGTCGCGTGAATCCAGTGCGAGCCCGGCGGCCCTACGCTGGCGCCTGATGCCCCGCTGCCGCGTGGACAAGTCGATTCAGCGCCTGGTGATCAACGGCTTCGAGTTCCCGCTCGGGGTTTACCCCGTTGAGGAGATGGCCCCGCGCGAGGGGTTCACCGTCGCCTTCGAGGCTGCCGATGGCGGCGATGGTGGTGGCGGCGGCGGAGGCGGAGTGGGAGGGGGGGGGGTTGGGGGGAGGCGGTGGCGGCTTGGGCGGCGGGCGGCCAGGAAGCGACGGCGACGAGGGGTCCTTCTCCGGTGGCGACGACCCGACCGACCGGACCGGCGAGTTGGAGGCCTGGCCCGACCGCTATGTGTGGGATGTGGTGATCCGGGCCTCACGGCTGGATGCGCTGTGCCGGGCGATGTTCGCCATGCTCCCGGGGCGGGTCTTCCCGATTCTCGACTATCTCGGGTGCGATGCGTATCGCGAGATCGATCCGTACGTGGCGTATGACCTGATCGGGCAGGAGCGGGTGATCGAAGGAATGCGGCTGTACCGCGGGTTTCTGCTTGAGGATGGGCTGGTCGGCTTCGGGGCGATGTCGGATGAGCCCTTCCTTTATGTGTTCGTCGACGAGCACAAGATCATGACCATCCGGGCTGAGACCGCCCTGAAAGAGCGGGTCGAGAAGATCCTCGCGGCGTTCGACCTCGAAGAGGTCGAGCAGATCGCCGGCGCCGACGCGGCCCTGCACGAACACCGGACCGTGCTCGATGCCCCCGGCGACCGGCCCGACCTGCTCAGCGCCGATGAGATCGTCGAGGAGCTCAAAGAGCAGTGGGGCCTATCGCTCAACGTCGATGGCGATCGCAACGTCGACGAAAAGGGCGAGGAACTGGGCGTGACCGGCTGGCGCTGCCTCGTGCGGGCGATGACCGAACAGGGCCAGTTCAACTATGTTGAGGTGCTGCTGACGGCCGAGTGCCTCAACGACGCCATTGACCTCGCCGCCGAGGGCGCCGAAGGGGTGCTGGAAGATCGCCAGGGGCGGGAAGCGCTGGGGCCGATCGAGGAGCAGGAGGCGCCGAGCGACCTGGACCTGGTCTCAGCCGACCGGATGCGCCAGGAGGAGTTTGTGGCGGCGGTCCGCAAGGTGGCGGAGAAGACGGCGGATTTCAACACCTCGACGATCTGGTCGGCCCGGCCGGTGGACTGACGGAGTGAGGGGCGGGGCCGAGCGGATCGGCCGCGCCAAAATCGGCTCATGTTTGGGGAGTTGAAGAACAGTTGGAACCACGCGGGCGATGGGCTCGGAGAGTGGGGTCCCGGGGGGGTGGAAAGGCACGCCTTGGCCGCCCGACCAAACACATTCCTATCGCATTCAAGTGCTTCTCGCGGCATGGGTTGTGAGCGGATCTTTCCTCTGAATTCCGGTTTGCGTTTGCCAACGCGTTCGGATATCTTTCCCGCCCTCTGCTGCCCGGACGGCGGCAGACGGTCCGTCAGGTCTCGTGGCGGCGGCGCTGCTCACGTCGGTGTGCAGAGGCGTGCTGATCGTCGCGTCGTGGGGATTGTCGGACTGGTTTAGCGGTTCATTGCACGTATCGAGGCGGCTGCACACCAGACACCCGCCCGAGCTCCGGAGGCTTTGCATGCCGGTTCATTCTCACTCGTCGGCACGTCGGATTCTCGCCGGGGCGATGGCGCTCACGGTCGTTCACCTCAGCGCCACGGTGCTGCTGGCCCAATCCGCGGGCAGTCCGCAGCCGATCGCCGGTGAGCTCTCGGCGAGCGCGAGCCTCGACGCCGCCCGTCAAGCCTTTGTCGATGGCAAGCTGATCCAGGCTCAGGGCCTGCTCCGCCGCCTGGTGAAGGGCGAGACGCTCTCGGCCGAGCAGCGCGGGAGCGCCGCAGACCTGCTCCAGCGGACCGATCAGCGGATCCGCTCCGCCGATGTCGTCGAGATGAGCCTGCAGAAGGCCGAGCTGGCCATGAGCGAGGGCGAGCTGGTGGTCGCTGAGCGGCAGGTGCTGGCGGTGCTGGGCCGGGGACAGCTCCCTGCGGCGCAGCGCGAGCGGGCCTCGGCCTTCCTCAAGCAGATCGGCTCAGCCCGTGAAGAGTTCAAGCCCATGGTCGCCGACGCCCTCAGCCGGGCTTCGGAGGACTTCAAGGCTGGCCGCTACGGCCAGGCCAAGTCGGGCTTTGCGGCCCTGACGCGGACCGGGGTCGACCTGTCGCCGGAGCAGCGGGCCCTGGTGACCCAGTATCAGATGCGCCTGGTTGACCTCGAAACCTCCCAGAACCGCAAGTTCGAAGACGCCCCCGTGGCCTTCGGCCTGCTGCAGCCCGGCGCCGTGCGCCGCGAAGGCGAGCCCGCCCCCGCTGCTCAGGACCAGCCGCCCGCCCAGCCCGCCAGCGAGCCCGCTGCGGCGCAGCCCCCGGCCGCGCCCGCCCCGGCCCCTGCGGAGCCGGCGGCCCAGCCCCCCGCCCAACCCGTTCAGCCCGTTCAGCCGTCTGGCGGCAACGACGTGATCGCCATGGCCCTGCGGGCCGAGGGTGAGCGGTTCATCGCCGAGGCCGACATGGCCTTCAGCGAGGGCCGTTACAACGAGGCCGCCGAGAAGTACCAGCGGGCCCTGGCTTCGGCCCGTCAGTACCTGTCGTCTGATCAGGTTCGGCACGCTGAGTCGCGGCTGTCGGACTGCCGGGCCCGCACGGGCCGCAACGCCCAGGGCGCCAGCCTCTCGCAGGAAGAGATCAAGCGTCAGCAGGTCATCCGCGAGAAGACCGATGCGGAGTTCAAGAACCAGCTCGCCCAGGCCGAGGCGGCCCTGAAGTCGGCCAACACCGGCGAGGCCCGCCAGCTGACGGCCCAGGCCCGCGTCACGGTCAACTCCGCCAAGCAGTACTTCTCGCAGCGCGAGAACGAGGACGCCATCAAGGCGATCGACGATCTCAACCGCCGCATCGCGGCCGCTGAGGAGGAGATCCGCGTCAACACCGCCAAGACGCAGGAGGCGGAGATCAAGAAGAAGGCGTCGGAGGCTGAGCGCAGCCTGCGCGACGACAAGGACCGGCGGGTCCGCGAGGCCATCACCCGGGCCCGCGCACTCCAGCAGGAGCAGAAGTACGAAGAGGCCCTCCAGATCGTTGAGCAGGTCCTCTTCCTCGACCCGACCAATCCCGCCGGGCTCCTGCTCCGCGACATCATCGGCGACATCATCGCCTATCGCAAGCAGGACGACATCTACCGCACCAAGCGGTCCAACCAGCAGAAGATCCAGCTCGAGAACGAGGCCGCCTCGATCCCGCCCGTCCGGATCATGGCCTATCCCACCGACTGGCCCAGCAAGTCGTTCAATCGCGGCGAGCTCGCGGCGTACAACGACTCCGCCGACAACCGGCGCGCCATGGCCTCGCTGGAGCGGCGCATCCCCGCCAACTTCGAGGCCGCCCCGCTCGCGGCCGTGGTTGAGTTCATCCGTCAGACCACCAGCGCCCAGTTCGATGTCGATTGGGATTCGCTGCGGACCATCGGCGTCGATCACGACAGCCCGATTTCGCTCTCGCTGACCGACGCGCCCGCTTCGGTCGTGCTGCAGCGCGTCCTGGCCAAGGCCACCCGGGCCGAAGCCGGCGAGAAGGCGTCGTTCTCGGTGCTCGATGGCATCGTGACCGTCGGCTCGGAGCTCTCGCTCCGTAAGAACGTCGTCGCCCAGCCCTACAACATCACCGACATGCTGCTGGACACGCCGAACTTCACCGACGTCCCCAGCATGGATCTGCGCACCGTCATCGCGAGCGCCGAGGGTCGCCAGGGCCCCGCCTCGCCGTTCATGAGCAAGAACAAGTCCGAGCCCCGCATGGACCGCGACGGCCGCATCCGCCAGATCGTCAACGTGATCGAGAACACCGTCGACCCCGACGGCTGGCGCGACCGAGGCGGCGAGACCTCGGCCATCACCGAGCTCAACGGCTCGCTGATCATCACCACCACGCCGGCCAACCATCGCGAGATCGCCGGGCTGCTCGGCAAGCTGCGTGAGCAGCGGTCGATGCAGATCAACGTCGAGACCCGGTTCCTCACCGTCAACCAGGACTTCTTCGAGCAGATCGGCTTCGATATCGACGTGTATTTCAACACCGGCTCCTCGGTGGTCCGCAACGCCCAGCTCAACGACCCCAGCATCCTGCCGGGCGACTTCTTCGACTTCCGCCAGCCCTTCGGCACCGACAGCTCGGGCAACCCGGTCGGCCCGATCCGCCGCGATATCACCGGTCAGCCCACCACCAACGGCACGTCGCCCCCGGCCAACGCCGACACCACCCGCGTCCGCCAGGGCACCGTGGCGCCGAACAGCTTTTCGCCCATCGGCATCGGGCAGGGCTCGCTGGGCATCGGCGAGGGTCTGGCCTCGGGCTTCAGCCCGTTCGCGGCCGACATTCTCAGCCGCGCTCCCGCTCTGGGCGTGGCCGGACAGTTCCTCGATGACGTGCAGGTCGACTTCCTGATCAAGGCCACGCAGGCCGACCGGCGCAGCTCGACGCTCACCGCCCCGCGCCTGACGCTGACCAACGGCCAGGTCTCCAACGTCTACGTCGCTACGCAGCGGTCCTTCATCTCCGACCTCACCCCCGTCACCGGCGAGTCGGCCGTCGGCTTCGATCCCCAGCCCGGCGTGCTCACCGAAGGCGTCGTGATGCAGGTCGAAGGCGCGATCTCCTCGGATCGCCGCTACGTCACGCTGAACATCGACACCTCGGTCTCCCAGGCCGATCGCCCGTTCCGTCAGGTCGGCGTCACCGCCGTCACCGGCGGCAACCTGGTGAACTCGCGCGACACGCAGTCGTTCATCGAACTGCCGAGCATCAACACCACCCGTGTCCAGACGACCGTGACGGTTCCCGACGAGGGCACGGTGCTGCTGGGCGGCCAGCGTCTGGTGACGGAGCTCGAGGTCGAGTCGGGCGTGCCCGTCCTCAGCAAGATCCCCATCATCAACCGCTTCTTCTCTAACCGCATCCAGTCCAAGCAGGAGCAGACGCTGATGATCCTCGTGAAGCCCACGGTGCTCATCCAGACCGAGGAAGAAGAGCGGAACTTCCCCGGCCTCTCCGATACGATGCGCACCGGCCTGAGCGGCTGACCCGGCAGCGGGCCCGGCCCTGCCCCCACGCCGCCCCCGCCACCCCGGCGGCGGGCCGAGCGTATCGGCGTAGCAGCAACCCCAGGGGTCGGCGGAAGCCGGCCCCTTTTTTTTCCAACAGCCCCGCGGGCCTCGCCTGCTGAGGGCGATCTTGCGTAGACTCCCTTTCGAAGGCCGACTCGTCTACCCTTCGCCGTCTCGTCAGTTCAGGAGCCTTGAGCATGCCAACCAGCGAGTCTCGTTTGAAGGTCAAGCAGGAGGGCGGGGTGATCGCGATCCAGTTCCGCGATCGCAACATCCTCGACGAGGCCAACATCCAGCAGATCGGCGAGGAGATCAAGGCCATCATCGAGAAGGAGCCCAAGCCGCGCCTCCTGATCGACTTCAAGGATGTCGATCACCTCTCCTCGGCGGCCCTGGGCACGCTGATCACGGTGAACAACCGCATCCGCACGCTGGGCGGCCAACTCCGCCTGTGCAACATCGACCCCCAGATCTACCAGGTCTTCGTCATCACGAAGCTCAACAAGCTCTTCGAGATCCACGACACGGCCGAGAAGGCCGCGGCGTCCTTCGCCTGATCCCCGCGTTGGCCGATCGATCGCCGGGCGCTTCCGCCCCGGCGTGATCGTTCATCTCCGATGAGCACCCCAGCGATGCAGGGACACGCCCCCGGCAATGTGAACCACGCGGAAATGCACCCCGCCAACCGGCGGGCGGATATCGATTCGGTCGAGGCGGCCGTGCTCGCCGCGCTCGGGCAGTGCGGCTATCCCGAAGCGTCGCGGTTTGCAGTGCGGCTGGCGCTTGAGGAAGCGCTGGTGAACGCCTTTCACCACGGCCACCGGGGCCTGCCCGCCGAGACGACGCTGACCGTGGCCTACCACGTCTCCAATGACGAGGTGGTCATCGCGGTGACCGACCAGGGCCCCGGCTTTGATCCTGGCACGGTGCCCGACCCGACCGACGACGCCAACATCGAACTGCCCTCCGGCCGGGGCCTGATGCTCATGCGGGCGTACATGAACAGCGTCACCCACGACCTGGGCGGTCGGCGGGTCACCATGGTGTACAAGCGGCCGACGGCCTGAAAACGCGAGGGAACGTTCAAATCGTTCGTAATGGCCCCGTCCCAGCTTGACGCCCTTGCCGAAACTCTCTACACTGGAATGATTCTAAAGAACCACGAGCGGCGCGACCCGGTTATCGGGTCGCCCCCTCCGTTCAAGGACCATCCCATGGCGCTCAAGCTCCCGATTTACATGGATCACGCGGCGACAACCCCGTGCGACCCCCGGGTCGTCGAGGCGATGCTGCCCTATTTCACCGAGCGGTTCGGCAACGCCGGGTCGCGCAACCACCAGTTCGGCTGGCAGGCCGAGGAAGGGGCCGACCTGGCCCGCGAGCAGTCCGCGGCCCTGATCGGCGCCAACGTCAAAGAGATCGTCTTCACCTCCGGCTCGACCGAGTCGAACAACCTGGCCATCAAGGGCGGGGCGTACATGTACGAGAAGGCGCCGGCGGGGGCCAAGAGCCGCGGGCATATCGTGACCTGCACCATTGAGCACAAGGCGGTGCTCGACCCGGTGAAGCGGCTGGTGAAGGAAGGCTTCGAGGCGACGTTCATCGAGCCGCCCAGGGACGGCGTGGTCACGGCCGAGATGGTCCGGGCCGCGCTGCGACCCGACACGATCCTCGTCACGATCATGTGGGCCAACAACGAGATCGGGACCATCAACGAGATTCCCGAGATCGGCAAGCTGTGCCGCGAGAAGGGGATCATCTTCCACACCGACGCGACGCAGTGGGCCGGCAAGATGCCGGTGAGCGTCGATCGCGACAACGTGGACCTGCTGAGCTGGTCGGGGCACAAGATCTACGGCCCCAAGGGCGTCGGGGCCCTCTACGTTCGCCGGCACCGGCCGCGGGTCCGCCTCACTGCCCTGCAGGACGGCGGCGGGCAGGAGCGCGGCTTCCGCTCGGGCACGCACAACATCTCGGGGATCGTCGGGTTCGGCAAGGCGTGCGAGATCGCCCGCCAGGAGATGGAGGCCGACGCCTTGCGGCTGTCGACTCTCCGCCGGCGTCTGGAGGACGGGATCACCGCGCGGCTCGACTCCTGCGAGATCAACGGTCACCGTGAGAAGCGGCTGCCGCACATCGCCAACATCTCCTTCGGCTTCGTTGAGGGCGAGGGGCTGATGATGGCGGTGAAGAACATCGCCTGCTCGAGCGGCTCCGCGTGCACGAGCGCGAGTCTCGAGCCGAGCTATGTCCTCAAGGGGATCGGCGTGGGCGACGAGCTGGCCCACAGCTCGCTGCGGCTCTCGCTGGGCAAGTGGACGACCCAGGAGCAGGTCGACTACGCCGCGGAGGAGATCATCAAGGCGGTGACCAAGCTGCGGGCGATGAGCCCGCTGTACGACATGCACCGGGAGGGGATCGACCTCTCCAAAGTCGAATGGGCGCACCACTGATGACGACCGCCCCCGGCACGCCGAGTTTGCCTCAAGCCTGGTTAGCCGCAGCGGTTTCCGGCTTGGATGCAGCTCGCGCGCTCCGACGCCAGCACCCCCGTTCCTCCGCCAGCCGATCCTACTACGCCGCCTTCGCCGCGGCCCACGCGGTCATGACCCACCTTCGCGCGTGGCATAGGCGCCGGGCTCACTTCAAGCATGGTGAGGTTCCCGCCGAGTTGCGATGGACGCTGCTCCACGATCCCGCCCTGGGTTTCAACAAGTTCACCGCCGATGTCTACCAGCAGCAATTAGAGGATGCGTACGCCTATAGGGTGAAGGCGGACTACATGCCGCAAGTCGACCTAAACTCCGATGAGGCGGGCGACGCTGAGAACGCAGCGGCGAATCTTGTGCTGCTCGCACGGAGGATGCTCTCATGATCGCCTCTCGCCAGCAGATCGTCGTGGAAGCCAATCGGCTCCTGCGCCAATACGACTCGACCGCCAGCGCCTTTGGCCTTTCGCTCGTCGAGAATGAGGTTTCCGAGCATCAGGGGACCTGGCTGGTCCCGCTGGCGTTCGGCGCGGCGAGCGGATCCGCCTCCGACCTCTCCGATTTGCTGCGCAGAATGCGCCGCGAGTTGGAATCAAAGTTCGATCAACCAGTGAGCGTCATGCTCGATCCATCGCAATTTGGCGCCGGGCTGAATGGCCCGGTCGCAGAATCATGAGGAGTGTTTCATGGCGTACGGCCCCAAGATCATCGATCACTACGAGAACCCCCGCAACGTCGGCAACTTCGGCTCTCAGGACGACATGAAGAAGGACCGGCGCGTCGGCGTCGGCCTCGTCGGCGCCCCGGAGTGCGGCGATGTCATGCAGTTGTGCATCAAGGTCAATCCCGACACCGGCAAGATCGAGGACGCCAAGTTCAAGACCTTCGGCTGCGGGAGCGCCATCGCTTCGTCCTCGCTGGCCACCGAGTGGCTCAAGGGCCGCACGCTGGATCAGGCCGAGGACCTCCGCAACACCCAGATCGTTGAGGAGCTGTCGCTTCCGCCGGTGAAGATCCATTGCTCGGTCCTCGCCGAGGACGCGATCAAGGCGGCCCTGGCCGACTACAAGCGGAAGAACGGCCTGCCCGTGGAGGACGACCACCACCACGATGCGGCCGCCAAGGCCTGAGACCCCCCAGGGCCACAGGACTGGCCAGGGCCTGTGACCCCCCAACGCCACAGACCCTGTTTGCGGACCTCACAGAATCCGATTATCGTCTACAGGCTGGCCGCACCCGGGCCGGCGTTGCGACGTAGTATCAGCGGCAGTCATCCGTCCCGAGAGCCTCTCAAGGAGGAGCACCCATGTCCGACACTTCCACCCCGGTCGCCCCGCACGCCCCCGCCAACACCGATATCCCCGTGCGCGTCACCGAAGGCGCGGCGAAGGAGATCCTCCGCATCGTTCAGGAGCAGGAGCTCGACGCCGCGAAGATCCGCCTCCGCGTCGGCGTCAAGGGCGGCGGCTGCTCGGGCTTCTCCTACCTGCTCGATCTCACTGAGTCGCAGAAGGACTCTGACGAGGAGTGGGAGTGCGCCGGCATCAAGCTGATCTGCGACCCCAAGAGCGCCCTGTATCTCAGCGGCACGGTCATCGACTTCAAGGACGAGATCATGGGCCGCGGGTTCGTGTTTCAGAACCCCAACGCCACCGCCACCTGCGGCTGCGGCTCCAGCTTCTCGGCCTGATTTCGCTGGCCCGATCGTTGCTCTCAAGGCCTGGCTCACGCCGGGCCTTTTTGCTGCGCAGGCGGCGCCCCGGCGTTGTCACACCGGCTTTGGTCACACCACCCAGAACCACCGGCGGCGCCACAGCACCAGCAGCACCAGCCACCACAGCCCGACATTCGCGCAGGCGTACAGCAGCGAGCCCAGATGCACATCGCCCGCGGCGATGCGGACAAACACAAACCGGTAGAGCGCCTCCTTCACGCTCAGGCCCGGGTCTCCAGCGGCGCCGCCGCCGACATGGATCAGGCTGAGCACCCGCGCGACCACCCCCGAACCGACGAACAGCAGCAGCGCGTTCCGCCCGGCGACTTCGAACGGCCAGCCCCAGGCCCCGAAGCCCCGACGATCGATCACCAGCACGCACAGCGCCAGGGCCCCCGCCGCCCAGCCGCCGGTCCAAAGCGTAAACGAGGGCGTCCACAGCGGCTTGCTCAACGGGATGAAGCCTGAGGCGATCCAGCCGGCCGCGAGCAACGCCGCGGCGACCGCAAAGAGCGGCGTGAGGGCCGCCAGAGCGCCAGGGTCGTCGGCGCGGGTATTGGATCGCCCGCACTCCGGGCAGACGATCGCGCCGCCGCCGGCTGGCTTGGCCGCCGGCGTGAGCGAGTGCAGGTTGTAGCCGCAGGCGATGCAACATGTCAGCGGGCCGGGCCAGTGGGCGGCCGGAGCCGGGCCGGCTTGCCGCCGGCGGAGCGACAGGCCGGCCCAGTATCCCAGCAACGTCGTCACTGCGGCCGGGAGCGTGCTCAGCAG
>CAZSZO010000026.1:0-57342 GCA_964611125.1 uncultured Phycisphaeraceae bacterium
TTCATGGAGATAGGGAAACGGGTAGAACGGGCCGATGGAGGCCATCGCACGGTGCTTTGGGCTAACGGGATCGGCGTGCAACTCGCCCGCGTAATGCGCGCGACGGGGACGAAGTCTGTTTATTATCGGAGCATGGGGGACTTTGTGGTGTACATTGATGGGTGAAGACCACCCCAGCAATAAACCGTTCTGTCGGGTTGCGGCCAGCAAACGCGAATGGCGATAGTTTGGGTGGTCCGGAGGGAGTGCCACCCATGAGTCAAGCTAGTTTTCCATTGATGAAGTCCGGGTTGAAGCCGTACCTGATGCTCGCCGCGTGGCTGGCCGTGACCTGTCTGGCAGCGTCGCCGTCGCTGGGTCAGATGATTCGACGTCCGGGGCAGGGCGGCGGGGGCGGTTCGGTGCTGATTGGGCCGGTGCCGTCCAACACTCCCCCTCCGACACCGCGGCCACCATCGCAAGAGGACATCATCACCGTCGAGCCGGGGTCGGGGTTCTCTGGGCCCACGGTCGCGAAGCGGGTCGGCGCTCGGAACGCGCCTGGAGGCGACGCGAAGGTGATTGCCCGATGGGACATGGTGCCTTATCAGACTTTCGCTGAAGACCTTTTCGTTGGCGTCGTCGCCTTCCACATCAACGGGATCGAGAAGGTGGATTTCAGCGTTGAGGGCGGCCCGTGGATGAGCGCGACGCAGATGCAGTTCAATCCTCAGTCCGGTGTCTGGGAGTATGTCGCGAGGGTGCGGATAGCTGATCTGCGGGACGGTCCGGTGGAGATCCGGGCGATTGCTTGGCCTCGCACCGCGGGCTTGCCGCGGGTGCTCTCGGGACCCCAGTCGAACGATCGAGGGAACGGCGAGTGCTCATTGAACTTGATCGCCAATGGGCGGGGAACGGTGTCGCCCAGGGACGTCTATGTTTCAGTTCTGGGTGACAACGCGAACTCCGGGCTTTTTCAACAGTTGCCCAAGCGGACGCTGTTTGGCTCCAGCGGGGCGCTGAGCGTGGCCGCCGCCAGTCAAACCGGCGCGGTGGTGCACATCCTTGACGGCGATGTGTGGGAGATCGATTCGATCGGCTCCCGGGTGGACAACACCCGGCTGATCACAATCAAGGGCGTTGATCGGAACGTCACGGTGCTTCGCCCGAGGGGCGCACAGCAGTCGCCATGGGCGGCTCGCGGGTTCCTGTGGCCGCAGATTCGGCGGATCAAGTACGAGAATGTCGGTTTCGACTTTTCGTACATCAAGCAGATCACCTCCAATCAGAACGATACATTCGTTTGGCTCGACCAGTGCAGGATCTTCAATGTCAATGGCTGGGGAGAGCCGAGCAACGTCACCTACTTCTCGAACTCACTCAGCGGAGGGGGCTGCAGCTACTACGCAACGAATTCGCTGGCTGAAGACTGCGTAAACGGATTCACCGACCATGTGCTGACGCGCGGCTGTCACAACCGCCAGATCAGCGGAGACGTATTCCAGAACAGTCGAATGGTCGTGAAATGCACCGCGGACTACCTGTCTCAGGACGTGCCGACCGATCAGCACACCGACGTCTTTCAGCAGTTTCGTCCCGGGGCGAATGTCGAGAATATCATCGCATACGAGGTGCAGTGCACACGCATGTACGGGGTCCAGAACTGGCTGATTGACACCGCCAACAGTTTCCGCGACATGGCCTATGTGAATATCGCCATACAGAACCTCCCGGTCCCCCAGCCTTACCAGCATATCAGCTCTGAACTGAACGTCGCCAGCCAATTGACGGGTCCGTACAATCATGTGCTCTTTCTCAACGTGAGCGCTCCGGGCCGGCGAATCCTCTTCCACGACGAGTTGCCATCCTGGTCGTGCAGCAACTTCAAGTTCGTCAACTGCGTGCTCGACACGATTCAGGACGGCCGCGCCGCTGGCGGGCTTCCCTCGGGAATCTCCGTCGTCAACTGCTACATCAAGACCCTGTACCGCGGGATCCGGATCGGCTCGGGCACCGTGCTCGAGAGCGAGGCTGGCGCTGTCACGCTTGACTTCACGGCGCCGGCGCCGTCGGGGACCTTTTCGCACACAGGTCCGGGCGCGTCGTCGCTTGCCGGCAGCGGGCTGCCGGTGCCGGGGTTTTCGGTGACCACAGGCCGTGGCGCGTTCATCCCCCCACCGCCTCCTCCTGTTTCGCCGTGAGCCGTAGAGCTAGGGTCTCGAACACATGAAGATTTGCTTGCTCGGCGCCGGGCCCGATACCGGGAACCTTGGTGTCTCCGCTCTATGCTTCTCTGTGGTGCACGCCCTAGCGCGGCTGCGACCCGGGACCCGATTGACTGTTTTCGACAGCGGCGCGGGAGTACGGCGCGACCGAACCGAGGTGGACGGCCGCTCGTTTGAGTTCGCCAGAGTCGGCGGGTGGAACTCGTGGCGGATGCACCGCAGCGAATCGATGTGGAGCATTCGCGCCTGCGCCGCCATGGGCGGCTTGCATAACCCCGGAGCTCGCGCGATTATCGAGGCGGACGCCGCCCTCGACATCAGCGGCGGAGACAGCTTCTCCGACCTGTACGGTCCCAAGCGGTTCCGGGGCGTCACAATGCTCAAGAAGACGGCGCTGGCGTGTGGTACGCCGCTGGTGCTGTTACCGCAGACCTATGGGCCGTTTGTTGACCCAACTCGGCGGAGGACCGCGGAAGCGATCGTGAGGCGCTGCGCTGCAGCCTGGGCTCGGGACGCACACAGCTTCGATGAACTCAAGAGATTGCTGGGCGACAAATACGACCCTTCCATTCATCTGAGCGGGGTGGATGTGGCGTTCAGGCTCGAGCCGAGGACGCCCGCTGGGCTGGCGGCCGAGGTCTCTGCGGCGCTGGCGCGGCCCCGCTCTCGGGAACTCGTCGGGCTGAATGTCAGCGGGTTGATCCTCAATGGAGGAAAGGACGCGGCAGCGCAATACTCGTTGAAGGCCGACTACCAAGGGGTTGTGGTCGGGATGGTCAAACGCATCCTCGATCACTCGGACGCTCAGATCCTGCTGACCCCGCACGTCCATGCGGGGGAAGAAAGCGTCGAGTCCGACCTGCGGGCGTGTACTCGAATCCGCGAGGAGTTCAATGGGGCGCACCGCGACCGTCTGCTTCTGCTGACGGGTCGGCTTGACCAATCCGAGACGAAGTGGGTTATCGCCCAGACCGACTGGTTCTGCGGGACCCGGATGCACGCGACGATCGCCTCGCTCTCATCGGGGATCCCGACGGCGGCGATCTCCTACAGCGGCAAGACGCTCGGGGTGTTTGAATCATGCGGGCAGGGACCGCATGTGCACGACCCGCGCTGGCTCTCAACTGAAGAAATGATTGACCGACTGTGGGCGTCGTTCGGGCAGCGCTCGGCCGCCAAGGCGGCTCTTCAGAGCGTCCTGCCGGCGGTGGTGGCGCGAGCGGATCAACAGATGAACGACGTTATCAGGATCGTGGAGCGAGGGATGGGCAAGCCTGCTGCGAGCGTGGGCTGATGTCGCTGCGGGCGCGGGTCTTCCGCGGCGCAGCGGTGCTCACGTTCGGCCAGGCCATTGCGCAGGCTCTCGGGTTTGCCCGAAACGTCATCATCGCGAGGATGATTTCCCCGCATGATGTCGGCGTTGCGGCGGCGCTGGCGGTGACCTTGTCTCTCGTCGAACTGGTCGCGGATGTCTCGATTGACAAACTGCTCATCCAAGCCGACGATGGAGACGATCCGCGGCTCCAGAACGCCGCTCAGGCCGCCATGGCGGCGCGGGGACTGATCCAGGCCTTGGCGGTTTACGCTTTGTCCTGGCCTCTCGCGGCGTTGTTCGATCTCCGTGAGGCTGTCTGGGCGTTTCAGTGCGTCGCCGTGGGCCCGGCGCTGAAGGGCCTGTGTCATCTAGACGTCGTTCGACTGCAGCGGAAGCTTGTGTTTGGGCCGGCCGTCGTGCGCGAAGTGGTCCCACAGTTCGCCAGCTTCGCGGCAATATGGCCGCTCACCACTTGGCTGCCTGACTTTCGGGCGGTGCTGGCAGCCACGCTGCTGCAGGCGGCCCTGCTGGCTCTGAGCACGCACATCGGAGCGGAGC
This sequence comes from uncultured Phycisphaeraceae bacterium, assembly GCA_964611125.1. Taxonomy (GTDB): domain Bacteria; phylum Planctomycetota; class Phycisphaerae; order Phycisphaerales; family UBA1924; genus JAEUIX01. The sequence goes on from CAZSZO010000026.1 coordinate 4,078, forward strand.
GTCCGTATCGCTGGGCTTGGGACCGAACTCAGTTCCAGAGAATCGCGGTCTTCGGTTGGCCGCTGGTGGTGAACGGAATCCTCCTTTTCGCGATCAATCAGGGGGACCGAGTCGCGGTTGGCGCGGCATACACCAAGGAAGAGTTGGCAGTCTGGGCGAATGCGATGTTGCTGGCCTCGGCGCCGCTGGCGGTCTTCAGCAGGGTCGCGTCAGCGCTGGCGCTTCCGGTCCTCGCCGGATGTCGGCGCGATCGGGAACAGTTCGCCAGAAGGTACGAGTTGTGCATGCAGTGTCTTGGGGTGTCGGGCGCGATGGTGGCGATCCCGCTCATACTCTCAGGCGGAACGATCATGGCGGTCGTTTTCGGCGACGCCTATGGCGCCGCGGGGGCATACGCGGGGCTGGTCGCGGCAGCTCAAGCGATGCGTGTGTGCCGAATAGGGCCAACCGTCGCCGCGCTTTCCCACGGCGAGACTACCAACGCCGCGCTAGGCAACACAGCGCGGTTGCTGGGAGTGGCCGGTGCGGCCCTGGTCGCGGCTTTCCACGCACCGCTGGTTTTGGTCGCCGCAGCCGCGTTGGCTGGCGAAGCGGTCTCATTCCTGGTGGGGATCGGGCGGCTGCACCAGCAGGGACTACTGCGGTTGTCGCAGTCGCTCACGCCGATGATGCCGATGTGCGCGGTGCTTGGGGCGGCGGGTTGTGCGGCAGAGACCTTTGGCGCGAGCGGGTCCCGTTTGGGCGCGATCGCCGTTGCAGGCTGCGGGAGCGTCGCGGGACTGGGCCTTCTGCTGGTGTTTTACGGGCGGCTGCGGAGCGAGCCGATGCTGCTGCTGGCGGGATTCCGGGGAGGAGCTGCTTGACGATTTCGCCGCCCGATCAAGGGCGCGGGCCGAACGATGCGGACAGCCGTGACGGGCTGCGCCGCTCCGCGTTCGGCGGCGCCCTGGAGACAATGTCAGGCGTTTCGAGGCTGCGATCCCTGGCCTTGCGAATGGCGCTTCGGCTCGAGGGAGGCATGTTCTGGTCGGCCACAGCGCGACGCATCATGGCTCGCCACTGGGGTGTGCGAATCGGCGCGTACAGTTACGGCTCGTGCTTTGATGCGGGGAGCATTCCGGCTGGCGTGGAGATCGGTCGGTACGTCTCCATGGCCTGGGGCGTACGGGTTTTCGTGCGAAATCACCCGATGGACCGGCTCTCTCTTCACCCATTTTTCTACAACGGCGACCTGGGCTTTGTAGGCCGGGACAACATCCCGAGTGGAAAACTGGAGGTGGGGCACGACGCCTGGATTGGCGAGCGTGCGATCATTACCCCCGGGTGTTCGCGCATCGGCATCGGCGCCGTGGTTGGTGCGGGGGCCGTGGTCACGAAGGATATCCCGGATTTTGCCATCGCGGCCGGCAATCCGGCCAGGGTCATTCGACTTCGATTCACAACGGAAGTACGGGATCGCGTCATCGCGAGTCAGTGGTGGCGGAGATCGGTGTATGAGTGCGGGGCCTTCATTGAGGCGATGACGGGACCGCTTACCTCGATGCATCCGCTTCTCGCTCAGCGGCAGGCCGACCGGGCCAGTCAGGCGATCCCTACCGCGGCGCCGCAGCGAGGCGAAGAGTTGACAACGACGCCGGGGTCAGAACAATGATCTCTCTACCAATCCGCACGGTGATTGACGTGGCCGAGCGCCAACAGTGCTGTGGGTGCGGCGCCTGTGCGTACGCAGATTCGGAACGCATAGAGATGGTGGACACTCTGCGCGAGGGTCGGCGTCCCCGCGTCAAGGGCGCCGGGGCCCCTTCTACCGATTCGATGCGAGTTTGTCCGGGTGTCGGCCTCTCGCACTCGATTGACGCCCATACGGTCGGGATAAGCGAGCTTTTCGCAGGCTGGGGGCCGGTGCTCAAGATCTGGGAGGGCCACGCGACCGATAGCGAAGTGCGGTGGGCCGGGTCAAGCGGAGGTGCAGCAACGGCCCTCGCCCTGCACGGACTTCTGCGGGGTGGTCTGCACGGCGTGCTCCATGTGAAGGCTCGGGAGGACGCACCTTATCTGAATAGGACGGCTCTCAGTCGAACACGTGAGGAGTTGCTCGCGGGAGCAGGATCCAGGTATGCACCCGCCAGTCCGTGTGACGGACTGGGCATGGTGGAAGCAGCGCCGGGAGCGTGCCTGATGATCGGCAAGCCCTGCGATGTCGCCGCCGCGCGGCTCGCATGCTCCTTACGGCCAGGGCTTGAGAGGAACTTGGCGGTCACGATCGCGTTCTTCTGCGCGGGAACGCCATCAACCCAAGGCACGTTGGAGATGCTGAAGGCGATGGGCGTCGGCGATCCGGCAAGCGTGAAGTCGGTGAGATACCGGGGCAACGGATGGCCCGGAAGGGCCACTGTCGTATTCAGTTCCGAAGGACGTGACCAAACCAGGGAGATGTCTTACCAGGAATCCTGGGGCGGGATCCTCCAGAAGCATCGGCAATGGCGCTGCTATCTGTGCGCAGATCACACTGGGGAGTTTGCAGACATTTCGGTGGGCGACCCGTGGTATCGGAAGATCGAACCTGGCGAAGCGGGGACTTCGCTCATCATGGCTCGCACCAAGCGAGGCCTGACCTTTGTGGAGGAAGCGATCAAGGCCGGGTTCCTCTCGGTTCAGCCGGCGGAGCCGCAGATTCTCCCCCTCTCGCAGCCGAACCTGCTGGCTGGACGCGGGGCGGTGTGGGGACGCTCGGCGATGCTTCGCATGCTGGGGCTGCCGGCGCCGAGGTACCGGCGCATGCCGCTGGCTCGCTGGTGGCGAACTGAGTTGTCGCTGAAAGAGCAGGCGCAGTCGTTCTATGGGACATTCAGGCGGGCGTTCGTGAAGGGACTTTTCAGGCGAAGGCCGGTTGAAGCGTGGGCGCCGTCGCCGAACCGACGGCCCGAACCCGGAGAAGCGCGGTAGCACAGGTCATCGGCATCACGATCGCTCTGGCCGCGGTGGGCGGCTTGCTCGCGATGATCTTCCGACCCGGCGCAGCGCTGGGGCTGATGATCGCTTCGACCCTGCTGTGGCCGGAGTATCTGCGGATTCCCGTGGGGCTTGCGCAGATGTCTGTGCCCCGCATCATCACGCTGGTGCTGATCGCCAGGATGCTGCTGCGGGGCGGAGGCTCACCAAAGTGGTGCTGGGTCGACTTCGCCGTCGCGGGGGGATGGGGATGGGAACTCCTCGCCACCGTGACAATGGGCGCAGAAAGCCAGCATCTGACCTACATGATCGGGCGCGTGTTCGACACGGTGTGCATGTACTTTGCGGCCCGACTGGTTCTCGTCACGCGCGGGGACTATACCGACATGATTCCCGGGCTCTCGATCACCGCGCTGGTCATGGGCGGCCTCGGAGCCATTGAGTCGACTGCGAGCTGGTCGCCCTATACGCGGCTGTTCGAACTGGGCGGGGTGGGGTGGTTTGACAAGGAGAATGAATACCGCTATGGATTTCTCAGAGCCAAGGCGAGCACCGGCCACGCCATTTACTTTGGATTGGCGATGGTGGTGGTGACCGGTCTTCTCCTTTCAGTTCGGAGCATTTCCCGATGGAGGGGTGTGCTGTGGTTTGTGATCACGGTGGGAATGGTCGGGGCGGTTTCGAGCGTTTCAAGCGGTCCGCAGATGGCCCTGGCGATTCTGCTGATGACGGGCGCGTTCATCTTCGCAAGGTGGCTCATTAGACCCATGCTGATCTGCCTTCTGATCTTGTGCGTGGTTGTCGAGGCGGCGGCGAACCGTCACTTCTATCAATTGATTGACTATCTGGCTCTGAGCGGCGAGACCGCGTGGTACCGGACACGGCTGCTAGAAGTGGCGGTGAATCACCTTCCGGAGTACTGGGCTCTGGGCTTCGGGGGCCGGACACCGCACTACTGGGCGATGGAAATCGATGGGCGGCTGCATGTCGACTTGGTGAATCAGTACGTCATCGTGGCTACGAACGGAGGGCTCCTTGCTCTCGCGGCCTATATCGCGGTGATCGTCGGCGCCGTGCGCTCGGCGGCTCGAGTGGCGGCGCAGCGGGCCGACCCCGCGGCGTCGCAGACCGGCTTTCTGTTTGTCTGCGTGCTCCTATCGATCTCGCTGGCGACCATGTCGGTGGGGCTGTTCGGCCCCCCATTGCTGTTGACCAATGTCCTCATGGGCGCGATGGTGTCATTGCCCGCGGCGCTGGGAGTGCGGTTGGGATCGGCGCGAGCGGACGGGAGCACTGGAGCGTTGCGAACGACGATGGGAGCACGATCAGTGTGAGCTGGCCGAACGGGTGGTTCTGGAGCGCGAGACGACTTGCGCAGCGTTGCCAATCGACGGGGCGTGTCAGCCTGACGTTCGACGATGGCCCGGGTCGGGCGCTTACGCCTCAAGTGCTGGACCTGCTTGGCGAGGCCGGGGTGCAAGCGACGTTCTTCATGCTCGGTCGTAATGCGGCTCCCAACACAGACTTGGTTGAACGGATTGTCGCGGAAGGGCATGAGCCCGCTTGCCACACCCACGACCACCTCAACGCTTGGACGAGTTGGCCCTGGAGGATAGCGACGGATATTGATCGGGGCTATCGCACGCTGAGCCGCTGGGTTCCTCCGGACGGGGTGTTCCGACCGCCGTACGGCAAGGTCACGCCGATGTCGGCATGGCAACTCTGGCGGAGGGGTTCACCAGTGGTGATGTGGTCGCACGATTCGGGCGACACCCGGCGCGAGCTCTGCGAGTCGCCGGACGCCGTGGCGGACCGGGTTCTTGAGGATGGTGGCGGGGTGGTGCTGCTGCACGACTTCGATCGGACTCAGGAGCGGGAGGAGCGGCAGCGATACGTGCTCGGTGTGACGGAGCGACTGCTAAATGGGGCCCGGTCGCGAGGGCTGACAATCACGCCGGTGGGCGCTCTGCTGGAGGGTTCATCGCGTTAGATGACGTATCACCGGCGAATCGCAAACATCACCCTTCACGGGGTCGGGGACAGCACGAGGACGCTCGATCCCGGCGAGGAGCGCGTCTGGCTGAGCCGAGGACGACTTCAGGAAGTTCTGGATCTGCTTGTGACGTTCCCCACGGACCGGTGGAGCATCACGGTCGACGATGGGAATGCATCGGATCTGTCGATCATCGCGCCCGAGATGGCCAGCCGGCGGATGTCGGGGGCATTCTTCGTTTGTGCGGGGCGAGTGGGTCGACCCGGCTTTCTTGATCGTGGCGGGGTCCGCGAGTTGGCTTCGATGGGCATGCGCATCGGATCTCACGGCATGGACCATGTCCCCTGGCGGGGGCTGCGGGAGAGGGCGGCGCACCGGGAGTTCAGCGAGGCGAAGGCCAAACTGGAGGATCTGGTGGGGGCCGCCGTGGTGGAGGCGGCTTGTCCGTTCGGCGCCTATGACCGGAGAGTCCTGGCCTATTTGCGGGCTTGCGGTTTCAAGCGGGTGTACTCAAGCGACGGGGGAGGCGCGGACCCCGGAGCGTGGTTCCAGCCTCGCACCTCAATTGGACCGGAGGACGACGCCGTGTCGGTGCGGGGATTGTTGCACCGGGCGCCAAGGCGGAAAATGCTTCGGGAGTTGATCACACTGGTGAAGCGATGGAGATGACCCAACAGGGGCTGGGCGCGGTTGTGACGGGAGGCCTGATCGCTCGCCGGGTGGATCGCGACGGGTGGCGCGACGCGGCGCGGCGGTTCGCTGACTACTCGTACAGGCAGTCGTGGCCCTACGCCCAGCGGATGGCTCGTGACAGCGGATCACGAGTCGACTTTCTGGTGATCGAACGCGACGGGGAGATCGTGGGCGCCGCGAGCGTACGGGTGAAGCAGGTTCCGATTCTGGGCGGTGGAGTGGCCTATGTGGCTGGCGGACCCCTTGTGCGGCGCTGGGGTGAGGCGCAAGCTCGGGAATCGGAGGTGCGGTCATGCCTGGAGGTCCTCACCAACCGCTACGTGCGAAGGGAGGGGCGAACGCTCCGGATTCAGTTCCCGTTAAGCGCATCAGGCTCGGGACCGCTGGAATCGGCGTCGGCGTGGATGGGCATGCAAAAGAGCAACTCGCTCCGACCCTACCGCACAATCGGGGTGGACCTGAGCGGCACAAGTGAGGAGATCCGTGCCAGGCTCCACCAGAAGTGGCGGAATCAGCTCAATGCCGGCCTGCGCAAGGCCCTCCGGCTGGATGTCGGCGATCGAGACGAGCACTTCGCGCGGTTCGGCGTGCTCTTCAACGACATGCTCCAACGAAAGGGCTTCGATTCGCGGATCAGGCCCGAGCTATTCCACGAGATACAGGCGGAGGCAGATGAAGCGGAACGCACATCCGTGCTGCTCGCGCACGCGGAGGGCGAAGACGTGGCCGGGATCATGGTCAGTTTTCTGGGCGACGCACCGGTGTACCTTCTCGGCGCGACGGCGACCGCCGGCATGCAGCTTAAAGCCGCTTATGTGCTCCAGTGGGAGGCCATGCGGATGGCGAAAGAGAAGGGATGCCGGCACTACGACCTTGGGGGCATTGATCCAGAGGGCAACCCAGGCGTGCACCACTTCAAGGAAGGGTTTGGCGGAGCCGACATCCATGCTTTGGGGCCGATGGAGCTCGAGCCTGGAGGAATCAGGAGCGTGATCACGACCCTGGGTGAACACGCTTATCGCAGGCTTATGGCCTTGCGGGGGAAGCGACCCAAGGGGACCGGTCCGTGATCGCGGCGGAAGGCCAGTCAACATCGCCAAGCGGCGAGCGAGGATCGCCCTCAGACATCGATGTCTCGGTGATCATCGTGAATTGGAACACTTCGGAGCTTCTGCGCGGCTGTCTTGAATCGATTCGGGCCCAGACGACGGCCCGATTCGAGGTCGTGGTCATTGACAACGCGAGCTCGGACGGCAGCGCGGCGATGGTCGCCCGGGATTTCCCGTGGGCGGCGCTGCTGGCCAATCCGGCGAATCGGGGCTTCGCCGCGGCCAACAACCAGGGTCTTCGTCTGGCCCAGGGCCGTTTCGTTCTCCTGCTGAATCCCGATACGGTGATTCTCGACCACGCGATTGATCGCTGCATCGGGCATATGGATTCGCGGCCCGAAGTCGCTTGTCTTGGTTGCCAGGTGTGGGAGGATTCGGAGACCATTCAGCGCACATGCTTCCGCTTCCCCAATCTGCTTGACGATCTGGTGAGTTCGCTGGGGATTGACGGGCTTTTTCCTGCGTCGCATCTGCTTGGCGGTCCATGGATGCCCTGGTGGGACCGACGGAGCGGACGCGAGGTGGATGTGGTCTCGGGGATGTTCATGCTGGTGCGCCGTGAGGTGCTGGAACGCATCGGTCTGCTGGACGAAGCATTTTTCGTCTACGGCGAGGAGGCCGACTGGTGCTTCCAGATGCACCGCGGCGGGTTGAAGCGGATTTTCTGGCCCGGGGCGAAGATCCTGCATCTGGACGGGGGCGGAAAGAGCACCTCCCAGCGAAGCGTGGCCATGTATGTCCAGTTGCAGCGAAGCCAACTCGCATTTTTCAGGAAGAACTATGGGCGTGCCGCCGAGATGATGCTCCGAGGTTCATACCTGGTCCGGATGTCCGTCCGGGCCCTGCTTGGCGCAGGCCGATTCGCGGTCGGTCAGCGGGAGCGCGGCGCCAAGGTCTTCCGCCAGTCACTAGCCGCCATTCGCCTGAACCTCATCGAGGCCGCGCCCAGGACGCGGCTGGCGGCGGGCGTGCGATGAGCGAACTGACGGAAGCCCAGGTGATGACACGCGGCTCTCTTCCGCTCTCGGTCACCGTTCACCGGACCTGGGAGTCCGCACAAGATCTCACGGCTGAATGGGCGGCGCTGGCGATTGAGAGCGGCGGCGATATCTACACATCCCCCACGCATGCAAAGTTGTGGTGGTCTTACTACGGGCGGGGCTCGCCCGCCATCGTTGAGGTGCGTGAGTCCGAGTCCCTCACCGTGCCGGGCAGACTGTTGGCCGTTGTGCCGCTCTTCATCGTGCGCATGATGACTCCCTTTGGACTCGTTAGAATCGGCCGTCTGATGGCGGGCGACTCAACCATCGCGGTCTTGTCGCCAGCAGTTGCGACAGATCGAGCTGTCGACGCTTGGCGGGCGATCGCGGACGCCATGATCAGTGGCCCTCGCGCGCCTGCCGATGCACTGTGCCTGGCGCCGCTGAGCGGACATTCTCGCGTTGTCGAGTCGCTCACCGAGGCCCTCGCCGGCGGCTCCGGCGACGGCCGACTTGCGGTGGTTCGGCGGGAACTCGGCGTGCACACGACGTTTGTTGTGCCGAATTCCTTCACTGGCTATGTGGACAGCCTTGAGAAGCGCCAGCGCGGCAATCTGCGGCGCGACCTCAACCAGCTCGCTAAGCGAGGAGACGTCACGGCGTCGCCGGTTCCGGCGGACCAGCTCAAGAGTGAATTTGAGGCCTTTGTCGAGATGCACACTCGGCAGTGGCGATCGCTGGGAAAGAGCGGACACTTCGGGGATTGGCCGAGCAGCGGGCGGTTCTCCGCCCAACTGAGCACCGAACTGGCGAAGCAGAGTCAGGTCCTGCTCCTGAAGCTCTCGAGCGGACAAGAGACACTTGGATATGAATGGTGTCTGCTGCAGGGAGAGAAAGGCTACTGGCGTCTCCCAGCGCGGGTCACAGACGAACAATGGGAGAAACTTGGTCTGGGTCGAATCGGGATGGTCAAGATGATCGAGGCGATGATCCAGTCGGGTGTGCGGGAGATTGAAGCGGGTCCGGGCCGCTACGAATACAAGGTCAAGCACGGCGCGGTGGAAACCCAGTTGAGTTCGGTGTGGGCATTCGCGGATTCAGCGCTCATGCGGCTGAAGATGGGCTTTGTCGCCTCGGGTGTTCGCTTGGCCGACTATCTGTACTACCGCGTGTGGTTCCTCAAGTTGCGGCAGAGGCTTGGCCTTCGGCCGGCAGCACTGGCGCGCTGGTGGACGAGGCTGAGGTTTTGAGGCCAGATCACCGACATCTCGCGAGCAGTTCCGGAGGCCCGGGAGGGCTGCTCTCCTGGGGGCCGCTGCGCGATCGACCGCGGCTGCTGACCGAAAACGGCCGCGGGGCTGTCCGCCTCGCAATCCGCTCGTTGAGCATCCGTCCCGGGGACGAGGTGCTTGTTCCAGCGTACTGCTGCGGGACCGAGGTATCGGCCATGCAGGCTGAGGGAGTTCAGATTCGGATGTTCCAGGTTGGGATTGACCTTCGCGTCGACCCTACACGTCTTCTCCATCTCCTCGGGCCGCGGACACGGGCTCTCTATGTCATCCACTACTTCGGATGCTTGCAGGACGTCCGAACGCTCAAGTCCTTCACCCAATCGAACGGGCTTGCGCTGATCGAGGATTGCGCCTTGGCGCTGTTCAGCGAGGACGAGCACGGGTCCGGGGCGGGCACATTCGGGGATGCCTCGATCTTCAGTTTCCGCAAGACCCTGCCTTGGTGCCGCGGAGGGGCCTTACTTGGGAACACGGCAGGACTTCAGACGCCTCCCTCCCGGTCAACACTGTCCCGCGTCCTCGCGCGGGTCGCCGCGGCGAGCGGAGGCGTCAAGCGGCGGCTGCTCCGACTGATCCCATCGGGAGCCAGCGGCGGCGATAGTGACGGCGACGGGGTGCTGCCGGACATGCCGGCCTCTTACTACGTCGACCCGAAGGATCAGGTCCTGGGTATGGATCCGTCATTGGTCTCTCGTTGCTCCGACGTCTCATTTACGGCGGAGCGAAACGCCAGACGGTCCCGATGGAGCCGCTGGGCGCAGGCCCTGTCTGGCGCCAGCGGGGGAGCGGCCCTGATCTCGGCATTGCCTGCGGGATGCTGTCCCCTGTTCTTCCCGTACCTCGTGCACGACCGCCCAGCCTGGCTGAGCAGTCTTCGCGGCAAGGGCTTCGAGATTCCGCCGTGGTGGTGGGGCGCTCCCCGTCGGATAGACCTCAGCGCGTTTCCTGACGCGGTAGGGTTGAAGCAGGGCGTCCTGCCGCTGCCAGTGGGGAGCGACCTCAGCGAGTCTACCTTCTCCCTGCTCGAAGCCGAGGTCGTCGGACTGGCCCGGGCCGCCCCGCGTGGAACCATCCCGGCCGCACTGGCAGCATCCCTCTCATGATCTTCCGTGAACTCACCTTTTTGGTGGTCCACTGCTTCTCGCCCTTGGCGTGTGAGGACGTCCTCGGTTGAACGCGGCGCCGCACAGATCGCTGACTGTGTTGATTCCAGCCCACAACGAGGCGGCCGTGATCGGGGGGACGATCCAGTGTCTTTTGGTCGGAGCAGGAAGCGGCAACCACAGCGATCGTCCGGCGGACACGGAGATTCTGGTGGTCTGCAATGGGTGTCGTGACAACACGGCGGAGCTTGCGGGCGCGTTTCCTGGCATCAGGGTGTTGCAGACGCCGGTTCCGTCAAAGACCAAGGCCATCAACATGGGACTGCGGGCGGCGCGAGGGGCCGATGTGATCTGCATGGACGCGGATATTCGTCTCACTCCGGGCAGTCTTGCTCAACTGTCGGCGGCTCTGGGCAGGCCAGGAGTTCTCGCCGCGGCTCCGGCCGTCAGAATGGACTTTGCTCATGACACCTCCTGGGCGGTCAGGGCGTACTACCGGCTGTGGCTGTGGCTGCCGTACGTCAACGAGGGGATGCTCGGCGCGGGTGTGTACGCACTCAATCCGGGCGGCAGGGAGCGCATCGGAGAGCTGCCGGACCTGATCGCGGACGACGGATTCGTCCGCGCAAGCTTCGCCCCCGGGGAGCGTGTGAAGGTCGACGCGGCGGTATCGCTTGTGCGGGCGCCGCGATCACTCCGCGATCTCATCAAGATCAAGACGCGCAGCCGGCTAGGTGGCTATCAGCTTGATCAGCGGTACGGCGGCGGCCTTCCCGGACAGACAGAGCGGCGTCAACACACATCGGCCTGGCGGCGCCTGCTTGGCCGCCCTGACCTCTGGCTGTGCGTCCCGGCCTACCTGTACGTGAACCTGCTTTCTCGGTGGAGGGCCCGCCGCCAGTTCAGAGCAATGGCCTCCTATGTCTGGGAGCGGGACGAATCCTCGCGATCGCCGTCGGGGGCTGCCGGGTGAGCTCAGCGCCACGTCCTATCCGCGTGCTTGCGGTCGCTTCGGGCGGCGGGCACTGGGTGCAGCTGCTGCGGCTCCGACCGGCGTTCACCGGGTGCGACGTTACCTTCGTCACCGTCAACCAAGCCTACAGGCAGGATGTCCCCGGCGAGCGGTTCCGCACGATCAACGACGCCACGCGGTGGAACAAGTTCGGACTTGCGCTCATGGGGCTGCGACTGCTCTGGATCGTTCTGATGCAGAGGCCCGATGTCGTCATCTCAACCGGCGCGGCGCCCGGCTTCTTTGCGATCCGCATAGGCAAGCTCCTCGGGGCTCGCGCCCTCTGGCTCGACAGCATCGCCAATGTCGAGCATGTTTCGATGACCTGCACCCTGGTTCAGAAGCGGGCGGATCTGTGCCTGACACAGTGGGAGCATCTGGCCGCGGCCGGGGGGCCGCAATTCAAAGGGGCTGTGCTGTGATCTTCGTCACAGTCGGAGCGCAGATGCCCTTCGACCGGCTCGTGCGGGCGGTGGACGAATGGGCCGGTGCCCGCCAGCGGCGCGACGTGTTCGCCCAGATCGGTCCCACGGACTGGCGGCCGCGCCACCTGGCCTGGACAGGCTTCCTCGAGCCGGAGGATTTCCGTCGCCGGGTTCGCGAGGCATCGGTGCTCGTGGCGCACGCCGGCATGGGGTCGATTCTGACGGCGCTCGAAAGCGGCAAGCCGATCCTCGTCATGCCCAGGCGGGGCGACCTCAAGGAGACCCGCAACGACCACCAGGTGGCCACCGCAAAGCAGTTCAAGTCGCTCGGTCGCGTGGCGGTCGCCATGGACGAGTCCGAGTTGCCAGGCCATCTCGACAATCTCAGCACGATCGCCTCGACCGAGCCGATCAGCCCCTACGCCTCGCCGCGGCTGCTGGAGGCCGTGCGCGATTTCATTCACGCCGCCAGGTGATCCGGCCCCCGGTTCACGTCGCAGGAGACCAAGTTCATGCCCGCTCACGAAGCGCTTGAGAAGAAGATCCACGCCGGCAACGCCCTCATCGGCATCATCGGTCTGGGCTACGTCGGCCTCCCCCTCGCCCACACGCTGCACCGTGGAGGGCTTCCCGTGCTGGGGTTCGACATCGACCCCGTGAAGATCGCCGCGCTGAAGGAGGGTCGGAACTACCTGCAGCATCTGGGCGGCGAGATGGTGAGCGACCTGTCGAAGTCTGATCGGTTCTCGGCGACCACCGACATGTCCCGCCTGGGCGAGTGCGATGTGATCATCGTCTGCGTGCCCACGCCGCTGGGGAAGCATCAGGAGCCGGATCTGACGTACGTGATCAATTCGGGCATCGCCATCGGCAAGACTCTTCGCGCCGGGCAGCTCGTTGTCCTGGAATCGACGACCTATCCGGGCACCACGCGTGGCGACTTCGCACCAGCGATGATGGTGGCGGCCAAAGAGGCGGGGAGGGGTGACGACCTCAAGCTTGGCGAGAACGTCTTCGTGGCGTTCTCGCCCGAGCGCGAGGACCCCGGGCGCAAGACGCACACGACCCGGAACACCCCGAAACTCGTGGGCGGGATGGACCCGCGCTCGACCGAGCTCGCCGCGCTCGTGTATGAGCGGGGCGTCGAGACGGTCGTGCGGGTGAGCAGCGCGGAGGTGGCGGAGGCGGCCAAGCTGCTCGAGAACATCTTCCGCGCTGTGAATATCGCGATGGTCAATGAGATGAAGGTCGTGCTCACCGCGATGGGGATCGACGTGTGGGAGGTCGTGAGGGCGGCCTCGACCAAGCCGTTCGGATTCATGCCGTTCTACCCCGGGCCGGGGCTGGGCGGGCACTGCATCCCGATCGATCCGTTCTATCTGACGTGGAAGGCGCGTGAGTTTGGCCGGCCGACGCGGTTCATCGAGCTGGCCGGCGAGATCAACACATCGATGCCGCACTATGTGATCGACCGGGTGGCCGAGGCGCTCAACGAGCGGGGCCAGCCGGTCAAGGGCTCGCGGGTGCTGGTGATCGGACTGGCGTACAAGGCGAACGTCGACGACACGCGCGAGAGCCCATCGTTCGAACTGATCGAGCTGCTGCGGGCGCGCGGCGCCGAGGTCGAGTACCACGACCCCCATGTCCCCGAGGCCTACCCCGTGCGGAAGCACGACCTGAAGATGCGCAGCGTGGAGCTGACGGCGGCGAACCTCTCGGGGTTCTCGGCGGTGCTGATCAGCACGGCGCACTCAGCCGTGGATTATGGGGCGATTGCCGCGCACGCCAAGTTGGTTGTTGACACGCGTGACGCGATGCGGGCGTTCCGGACGCAGATGGAAGGGCGTCTGGTGCTTGCCTAAGGCGAGGCGAACGGTAGAGTCCATCAGCGGCACCAAAAGGTACGCAGCGCACCATGCTCCGAGAAACGACCCAGCCCGCAGCCAGACCGGTTGTTGTCGACGCCGAGGCGTCGCGCGGGCTTCCTACTGGCACGCACTGCCTCGTGCTCTCGGGAGGCCTCGCGCCGCCGCCGCTGGCCAAGGCGTCCGACCTCTCGCCGCTGGACCTCCTCGTGCGCGTAGACGCGACGGTTCTGGATCTCTTGAAGCGGGCCGCCGGGGGGGTGGGGGTGGATGCCGCTCACCTCCATGTGCTGTGCTCGGCGGAGCCCTCCCGCTCGGCCGGATGGGCGGTTTCGGAAGCAAGCCAGGGCGTTCGAACCATTATCGACCGGGCGTCGTACAGGGGTCCGGCGGGTGCCATTCGTGACGCGCTGGATCATCTGAGCGGAGACGGTCCGGTGCTGATCATTGAGGGGAGTCGGGCGCTGCTTTGCTCCCTTTGGCATCTTGCGCAGAAGTTCGTTTCCGGCGAGTCGGATGTGCTGGTGGGCATGAATCCCGATCGAACGCCAGCAGGCGTGTTCCTGGCTTGCCGGAGAGCGCTTCAGACCGTGCCTGCGGCGGGATTCGTCGACCTCAAGGAGCAGTGGCTTGGCAAGGCGGCGGCCGCAGGGTTGAAGATCAGCGCCGCGCCGGTCGAGGCTCCAGGCTCGCTGCCGGTCCGAACGCTCGCGGAGGCGATCGCCGCGGCGAGGATGGCTAACGCGGGGGACGACCGGGGGCGTCATGGCGAACGGACCCTGAGGAGAGGACTGGCCGGCGGCGGAGCCCAGTGTTCCTTCAGCGTGGTTCACCCCTCTGCACGGGTTCATCCCTCCGCCTCGGTGATCGACTCGGTCGTGATGCCAAACGCGGTGGTCGAGGCGAACGCCATCGTCGTCCGCTCGATTGTCTGTCCCGGCGCGGCGGTGCAGGCTGGAGACGACGTAGTCGACTCGGTCGCCCGTGCGGCGGCAGGGAAGTGGTGAAGCGATGAACTCCACCCGCACATGGCGATTCTCAGACGGCGTCCTTGCCACCGCGCTTTCCGCGCTGGCGGTCTTCGCCGCGATTGATGTCTGGAAGTCCATCTTCGAAACAGGGGTGAAGAACCCCGAGCAGTCGCACGTGCTCATCGCCCCCTTGGTCATGTTCATCCTGGTGTGGGTGCGCCGGGTCCGGGTGCGGACGTGCGTGCCGAGTTGGTCTTGGGTGGGGTTGCCCGTCGTGCTCGCCGGGTGGGGGTTGTCGGTCTTTGGCGACCGGAGCGGTATCGAGCTCGCGTGGCATGTCGGCGCCATCGCGATGGTCTTCGGCGGCGTGGTGTCGGTCCTGGGGCCCGCCGTGATGCTCCGCTTCATGCCCGCGATCGCGGCGTCGGCGTTTCTGCTCCCCGTGCCTGGAAGGCTGCGGCACGTGATCGCCATGCCGCTTCAGGAGACCAGCGCCAAGATCACGCAGTGGCTGCTCGATGTCGCCGGCTTCGGCGTGCTGCGCGAGGGATCGGTTCTGAAGATCAACGGCGCCGAGGTGGCGATCGCGGAGGCGTGCAACGGCATGCGGATGGTTTCGTCGCTGATGCTGGTCACCTTCGCGTTTGTCTTCTCGGTGCCGATGCGGACCGGAGTTCGCGTGGCGCTGCTCGCGCTGTCGCCGCTGATCGCCCTGATTGTGAACGTGATCAGGCTGGCGCCGACCGTGCTCTGCTATGGGTACCTGAGCAAGCCCACGGCGGAGCTCGTCCACGATGTCAGCGGCTGGGCTGCGTTGCTGGTGGCCCTATTGGTCCTTGAGCGGATGCTCTGGCTGCTGAGGTGGCTCGAGGTGCCGGTGGCCCCTTACGTCGCGAGGGACCAAGATGATTAGGCGAGCCGCCCCCACCACCGTGCTCGGCCTGCTGCTGAGCCCCCCGGCGATCGTGGCGATCGTGCTGGCGGCCGCCTCGGTGGTTCGCATCGTCGCCGCGCAGCCGCAGCCGCGGGTTGAGCGCTATCACGCCAGCGTCGCGGAGGTGATCGACCGATTCCCCTTCCGCATCGGCGGCTATCTTGGGAGAGATGCGGAACTCTCGCGTCCGGCGGTGGAGTTGCTCAACCCCAACCGGATCATCCAGCGGACCTTCGACAACCTGGGAACGGGGCTTTCGTGCAGCGTGGTGCTCGTGCACTGCAAGGATGTCCGCGACATGGTCGGGCACTACCCGCCCGTGTGCTACCCCTCCGCGGGCTGGAGGATGACCGGCTCATCCAGGGTGGAGCTCCAGTTTGAGGACCGGGTCGCACCAGCCATGCGGTACCGGTTCGTCCGTTCGCTGCAGGGGGTGGAGCGGCGAATCGAGATGGTGAATTTCTTTGTGCTGCCCCGCCAGCCCGACTGCTTCGCCCCCGATATGGACGCCCTGAATGCGCTCGCGGCTAAGCCCCGCGAACGGCAACTGGGCTCAGCGCAAATTCAGATCATCGTGCCCGAGGGCCTCCCCGACGGCGAACTCAGTTCATTCCTCGCCGAGATTCTCTCGGCCCTTAGACCAACCATGGATGTGGTCTCGAACGGAGTCGTCGATGGCTGAGCTCACGGACCTTGGTCCGTTTATCGGCGGAGACCTGCCTGGCGCCGGCCAGCAGGCCCAGCAGGGCGCGGCCCCTCCGAATCCGCTGCTGATGGCCCACCGGCTGTTGCGTGGCCGGTACTGGCTCGGGGCGCCGCTGGGGCTGATGCTGGCGGTGATCGGCGCGGTGGTCGGCTACCTGGCCACCGAGCCGAAGTACACGAGTACGGGGATCGTTCGGATCGCGCCCGTTTTGCCGTCGCTGCTCTACCGGAACGAGGAGAACCAGAATCTCCCGAACATCGACTCCTTCGTGGCCACCCAGTTGTCGCTCCTCAGCGAGAGCCGGGTCATGGAGTTTGCGCTCCAGAGCGAGGCGCTGCGGAACGCCGGGTGGCCCCCGCCGCCGGAGGGGACCAAGCAACTTCAGAAGGCTCTTGAAGTCGTCAATCCGCGCAGGTCGCTGCTGCTGCTGGTGACCGTGAGCGACTCGGAGCCCAAGAGGGCCCAGGCCGCAGTAAACGCAATCCTCGATGGCTATCAGGCCCTGTACGTCAAGGAGCCCGGGGGCCTGACGCTCCAAGGCAAGGTGACCAAACTGGAGGAGGAGCAGCGGAGCCTCGCTTCGAGGCTCGCCAGCCTCAGGGAGAACATCGTCGCAGTCTCCGCCCAGCAGGGTCTGGCCGACATCGGTGCGCTGCTTGCCTCACGCACAGAGGACTTCATCAAGCTCGAGAAGGCCATCAACGAGATCGAGCTGCAGGTGGCCCTGGGAGAATCCCAGGAGAAGTCGCCGGTCGTCGGGAGCGACCCGGCTACGCCGAACCAGGATCCGGAGGCCCTGGCGGAGCGGGACGCCCAGCTGCGTGAGCTGCTGGCGCGCCTCAAGGATCTCCAGCAGCGCGATGCTGTTCTCGCCGCCCAAGCCTTCGGCGCCAAGCACAAGATTCGCGAACGACTGGCCGACGAAATCACCGAGGCGCAGGCGGCGGTCAACGCCAGGGTGTCATGGCTCGTCGCAAACACTCCATCTGAGCTTCGGACCAGCCCGGCGAGGGGCGATCGAGCGATGACCCTCAACGAGACCAAGAATCTGCTTGAGCAGTACAAGATCAAGCGTGCGAAGCTCGCGGCCGAGGTCAAGGAGTTGAGCCAGGGCCACCTTCGCGTCGGGCTGCTCCAAGACGAGGTGGCTGAGACGAGCAAGAACCTCGGCGAAGTCACCGATCGCCTGCGCCAACTGGTGGTCGAGAAGAGCAACATCGAGGCGGGCCGCATCTCGATCGATGGGCGCCCGTCGCTGCCCGCGGTGCCCAGCACGGATCGGCGCATCCCCCTCGCCGCCGGCGGTGGGGCTGGCGGTCTGGCGCTCGGCCTGGCCATTCCCGCGCTCCTCGGTCTGCTCTTCCCGCGTCACCGGTATATTGACGAGGTCGAAGCCGCCGACTCTTCGGTGCCATTCCTGGGCACCATGCCCGACCTCGGCAAGGCGCGAGGGCCCGAGGCCACCGAACTCGCCTCTCTGGCCGTGCACCACATCCGCAATCTGCTGCTTCTGCGAACCAAGCGCGCCAAGCTCGCGGGGGGGTGCGTTCTGCTCGTCACCAGCCCCGGGCCGGGCGATGGCAAGACCAGCCTGTGCATGGCGCTCGGCGCGTCCTTCGCCGTGGGCAACTTCAAGACCATCCTCGTTGACGCGGACCTGTGCGGCCACGGCCTCACGCGCCGCAACGGTCTCGACGGGCGGGATGGCTTCAGCTCCGCCGTGCTGGCCGGCAAAGCCAACGGCGAGCTGGTGCAGCTTGGCTCGCCCAATCTCTCGGTGCTGCCCATCGGCGATCCTGAGAAGCTGCGGCCCGAAGAGCTCTCGCATGACCGGCTGGAGTCCCTCCTGACCTCCCTTCGGCAGAACGCTGACATCGTGCTCATTGACAGCGGGCCGGTGCTGGGCAGCCTCGAGGCGACGCTCCTGGCGCCGGATGTAGATGGCGTGGTCGTCGTGTGCAGCCGTGGGGGCTCCCCAAAGCTCACCGCGAGCACCATCGCGAAGCTCCGGGCTCTGTCCGCCAAGACCTGGGGCCTGGTTTTCAATCGCGCTGACTTCGCCGATGTCATCAGCAGCGCCAGTCGGACGTCGATCGTCAGTCGATCTGTCAATTCACAATCCACCCCGCCGGGCGCCAGCAGTTCTCGCGAGACCTCGCAGTTTGTCGACGCCATCCTCAAGCGGCAATGAGCCAGAGGCCATGATCGCCGCTGCTGCAACGATCCGGCAGGCCGAGTCGCCGGTCGAGCCCCGAGGCTCCGCCCTCGTGTGGGGCCTGAGCCTGACCGATCTGCATGATCGGTTCTGGGCCGCCCGGCATGTGCTCGTTGTTCGGCGCGGGCTGGCGATGCCCGAATCGCGGGCCGGGTGCGTCTATCTGCTGCTCGAGCCCGAGCAGCTTGTGCTCTTCCCCATGGTCGAACTGACAGCCCAGACGGCCTGGCTGTCGACGGCGCTCGTACGCATCCGCATCAGCGTTCCCGCCCCGAGCGGGTATGAAGAGCGCGTCAGCCTGACCCCTGAGGGCCGACTTCGCGCCATTGTCCGGTCGTACCGCGCGCCGGTCATCAGTGCAGCTCGCGCCTTCCTCAGCGACCGCCCCGAGATCGCCCGGCGCTGGGCGAGCGCCCCCGACCACCAGCGGGCCCGGCGCGCTGTCCTTGACGCCGCAGGTCGAGCGGCGCTCGTCTCCGCAGCCGTGGATGGATCGGTGGCGAACGTCGACGACCCAGCTTCGGCGACGCCGTTCCTGCAGGCGTTGCTGGCGGTCTGGAAGAACCCCGGGCGCGCGATCGAGGGCATCTACCAGCACCGCCCCGGCGTCTGGGCGCACGAAACATCGCAGCTCGAGCCGGGCGCCGCGGTCTCGGGCCCATTGTGGATCGGGGCGGGCGTCCGGATCGCGGCCGACGAGGCCGCATGCGGTCCCGACGCCCTTCCTGACAGCGTCCCCGCCGCCGCGTCGCCGCTGGACTGGGAGCGCATCGACCTCCCCCACTGGCGGATCTTCCCGTCGCTCAAGGGTCGAACCGCGTACCGCATCAGCAAGCGCCTCTTCGACACCGGCATGGCCGTGCTCGCGCTCCTTGCCTCGGCGCCGATCTACCCGCTGGTGATGCTCGCGATCTGGCTCGAAGACGGGGCCCCCTTCTTCTACGGCCACCGCCGACAGACCATCCACGGGCGCGAGTTCCAGTGCTGGAAGTTCCGGACGATGATCCGCAACTCAGAGGCCATGAAGGCCAAGATCATGGCCGCCAACGAGGTCGACGGCCCGCAGTTCTACATCCGCAACGACCCGCGGATTTTGCGCGTGGGCAAGTTCCTCCGCAAGTCCAACCTCGACGAGATCCCGCAGTTCTGGAACGTCCTTGTCGGCGATATGAGCTTGGTGGGGCCGCGCCCCAGCCCCGACAAGGAAAATCAGTTCTGCCCGGCTTGGCGCGAAGCCCGCCTGAGCGTCCGCCCGGGCATCACCGGCCTCTGGCAGGTCCGGCGAACCCGCAACCCAGCCACCGATTTTCAGGAGTGGATCCGGTATGATCTGGAGTACGTGCAGAGCATGGGGTGGTCTCTGGACCTGTGGATTATCGTTAACACCTTCCGGGTGATTTTGTTCCCCCGGAAGAAGGACCCCAAGCCATGACCAAGCGTGGTCTTCGCCGACTGATCATTGTCGCCGCCTGCCTCGTCCTCATCGCCGGCGGGCTGGGCGGGGCCTACTTCGCCCGACAGTGGTTCCGCGATCAGCAGGCTTCCGCCGCCCGCGAGAAGGGCCTGGCCGCCTTCAAGGCCTCGCGATTCGCTGAAGCCATTCCTGAACTCGGCACGGCTCTCGGCCGGCGCCCCGATGACCCCGAGTGCCTTTTGGCCATCGCCCGCTGCTTCATCGCCACGGCGACCGAAGAGCGCGGCAACATCGCCAAGTCCGTGGCGTACGCCGTCCGCGCTTCCACCCTGCGCCCCCAGGACCCCGAGCCCCTGGCCATCCTGCTTGAGGCCTACGGCGCCATGCGGCGCTGGACCGAGGCTCTCGCCACTGCCGACAAGCTCCTGGCCATCACGCCCAAGGACCGCGCGGCCCTTGAAACCAGGCTCGCCGCGCTTACTCAGCTTGGTAAGCGTCCTGAAGCCCTCGAAGCGGCCAAGGCCCTGGTCGCCGCATTCCCTGACGAGACAAGCTCCCACGTCCTGCTGTTGCTCACGATGAGGGACAACGGGGCGACCGGCCCCGCCCTGCTGGACTATGCCAAGGAGCAACTCACCCGCCGCCCCGATGACCAGCGGTTCCGTCTCCTGGTCGCCCAGGTCGCCGCCGGCGCCGATGACCTGAACGTCGCCGTCGAGACCGCCTCCGCCCTCGCGGACACCAAGCCCAAGAACGTCGAGGTCTTCCAGGGCCTGATCAGCCTCATCGGCTCGCTCCGCACCAGCCCCGCCATCTCACAGGAGCAGGCCGGGCGGCTCACCACCGCCTTCGACGCGCTCGTGAGCGATGCCCTGGCCGCCGCAGGCGACTCGCCCCGTCTGGCGGTCATCGCGCCGAGGCTTTGGCTCTCGGGCCGCGCCAGCGAAGTGACCAGCCAGCTCGCCGCCACCCTCTCCGACACCAAGGCGCCAGACTCGGTCCTCGGCCTTGCGGCCCTCGCGGCGGCCGATGCCGATGGCGCCGCCGACACCGTCAAGCCCGCCATCGAAGCCCTCAAGGCCCGCGCCACTCCGGTCGCCAAGTCATGGGTCGCCACCATCGAAGCTCAGCGGCTGCTGCGGGCCCAGAAACTGCCCGAGGCGCTCGACCAGTTCAGGCAGGCCGTCGCCGATGATTCCGGCAACGGCATTGCCGCGTTCCTGCTCGCTCAGACCAAGTCGGCGATGGGAGACGCCCGCGAGGCGGAGCGGCTCATGCGCACCGTCATCAGCTCGAACCCCGGGGCGACCCTGGCTCGCGTCCGCCTCGCCAGCATGCTCCTTGACCGCGGCGAGACCGAGGCCGCCCGTGACGCAGCCCTCGCAGCGCTGCGCTCCAACACCCGCGCCGGCGACGCGGCGATCCTCTTCGCTGAGGCCACCATCCGCCTGGGCGAATCCGGCGGGGACAAGCGCAATCTCCCGCAGGTTCGCGACATGCTCAAGGAGATGCTCGCCCAGAGCCGCGAATCGGGCGATGTCAACGCCCTGCTGGCCCGGGCTCACTTCGCCCAGGGCGAGAAGACCCAGGCTGAGGAAGTCGTCCGCCGAATCCAGTCCGACAAAATCTCCGTGCCTTCGGTCCAGATGCTGGCGCTCGTTCGCGCGGCCAAGGCGGCCAATTCGCCGACCGCCGCGAGTCTGTCGACCCAGCTTGAGCAATCCGCGACCGACCCGGTGCTGGTGGCCGGCAGGGCCGCGATCCTTGCTGAATCTGGCGATGTCGCCGGCGGCCGGGCGCTGATCGCCCAGGCCGCCGCCGCCGCGCCGGATCAGAAGCTCGCCTGGCAGCGCATCGAGGCCATTTTCCTCGATCAGGTCGGCGCCCCCGAAGCAGCCGACAAGCTCCGCGACCTCGCCCGCGACCAGGCCAGCGACCCGGTGTCGCTCCAGATCGTGCTCGACTCGCGCGCGTCGTGGCGCGACAAGGCCATCATCGAAAGCTCGCTGCGGGCTCTCCAGCAGATCCTGGGTGAGACCTCGCCGGTCTGCCGGGTCTTCGACGCCCGCCGCTTCATCGCCTTCGATCGCGACGCCTCCAAGGCCGCGGGCATCGTCCGCCAGCTTGGTCAGGTCACCGAAGCGGATCCGACCAACGTGCTTGCGTTCGTGCTGCAGGCCGAGGCGATGCTCGTCGGCAGCAGCACCGACCTGCGTGAGCCCATTAAGCTCATGTCCCGCGCCATCGACGCCGCGCCCACCAGCCCCCGCCACTATCCCCGCCTCCTCCAGTTGCTCCAGGCTTCGGGCGATTCCACCGAACTCGGCCGTCGCCTGACGCAGTTCTCCGCCCTCACGGACCTGCCGACTGACTCCCTCCAGATCCGGGCCGAGGCTGAGCTGGCGCTCGGGGCCCTCCCCGACGCCATCCGCGACTACCGCCAGCTCGTTGACCGGGGCGTCGAGACCGCCAAGTACGGGCTCGCAACCGCCCTGCTCCGCTCAGGCCGCAAGGCCGACGCGCTCAAGCTCGCTCAGGAACTGGCCGCCCAATCCTCAGCCGAGGCCAAGGCCGGCGCCGCGCGGCTCTACGCGCAGGTCGGCGAGGCGGACCGTGCCCTCAAGCTGGTGGACGAGTTGCCGCAGGACGTCCCCGTTGCCACCCGCGACCAGATCCGGCTCGACACGCTGGTCGCTCTGGGCCGCTCCGAAGAGGCCCTGACGCTTCTCAAGAGCCGGGCCGAGCGTGAGAACACCGCCGAAGCTTGGCTCGCCGTCGCCCGCTTCAGCCTCTCCCGCCGCGACGCCAAGTCCGCCCAGCAGGCCATCGACGCCGGCCTGCGGATCGATCCGCAGAACGCCGAGTTCAAGCGCCTCGCCAGCGCCGGCAAGCTCTTCGCCGGGGAGAAGCTCGGGCGGGCCGGCATCGAGGAAGTCGCCCTTTCGCTGGTTGGCCAGAGCGAGGCGCCGGGCATGACCGACCTGCTCTCCGCCATTCAGGCCTATAACGCCGAACCCAAGCTGCCGGCCTTCATCGACAAGCTGGTCGCGATCACCCGCCAGCGACCAACGCTGCTCCCGGCGTGGCAATCCCTCATGTCGGCCCAGATGCAGGCCGGCCGGGTGGACGACGCCATGGGGTCGGCGCGTTCAGCCATGGCGATCTTCCCAACGTCTGTGGCGATCCCGCGCCTTGCCGCCATGATGCTGATGCAGGCCGGGCGCCCCGCTGACGCCACGGGCTTCGCCCGTCAATGGCGGGCCCGGGTGCCCAATGGCGATCCGTTCGAAGCCGATGTGCTGCTCGCCGATGCACAGCTGGCCACCGGCCGCTCCGACGACGCCCTTCAGTCGATCGAACCTTACTTCGACCGCATCGCGGGCGGCGACGGCGGGTCAGCCGCACTCGAAGTGCTCAGCGTCGCCCTCGCGGACAGGGGCCAGCTGCCAAGGGCGCAGGGGTTGCTTTGGACGCGGGCTGGCAAGAGTCCTGACGACGCCATCGTCGCGGTGCGACTCGCAGGACGGGCCAAGGCCGACACCGCCGCGCTCGCCCAGTGGCTGGAGCGGGTCGAACCCGTTCTGCCCCCGGGCGGCAACGCCCGTTACCAGCTCGCCGAGGCTTGGCTGCGTCTCGGGGCCGTGTCCTCCAACCGCCGCTATCTCGATCGCGCCAAGACCGCTGCCGAAGCCGCGGCGGAGGACCCGGCTCTCCGCGGGGCCGCCAGCTTCACCGCCGCCAGCGCCCTCATGGCCCAGCGCCGCCAGGGCGAAGCCGTGCGATTTCTCACGGCGGCCTCCAAGGAACTCCCCGGCCGCCCGGATGTTCTGATGGCGCTTGCTCAGGCGACCCTCGACTCCGGCGGCCCCAGCGCCGACGCCCTCACCGCAGCCCGCGCGGCGCTCGCAGCGACCGGGGGCGATTCCTCGCGCGAGGCCACTGCCGCCCGGGTGGTTCTCGGCCGGGCGCTGATCGCCGCTGGTCAGTTCGAGACGGCTCAGACGACCTATGCCGAGGCCCTCAAGGCCGCGCCGGCCGACCCCCTTCCCCTCTCGGGCCTGCTGGTGGCCCTCCACGAGCAGGGCAAGCAGCCGGAGTTTGACGCCGCCCTGCGGGCCGCGGTGTCGCCCCAGGCGCGTCTGAACGCCCTCATGCAGGCCGCCATCGATTTCGAGGCCCGCAAGCGGCCGGCGGACGCTGAGCGGTTCTACCGGCTCGCCGTCGAGTCGTCACCCAACGACCCCATGGCCCTGAACAACATCGCCTACTTGCTCCTCAAGTCGCCTGACAAGCTGGCCCAGGCGGTCGGCTACGCCGAGAAGGCCCTTGCCGCGGCCGAGGCCGCCAAGCTGCCGGCTGAAGCGCTCACGGCCATCGCCGACACGCTGGCGGTGGGTTATCGCAAGCAGCACCGCCCCGCTGATGCGGAGCGCATCTGCACACAGTCGCGCAAGCGCGATCCCAAGTCAGCCCTCCCCCTGATCGGCCTCGCCGAGTGCGCGATCGATCGGGGCGACCGGCCCGCGGCCGAGAGGTTCCTCGCCGAGATCCCCGCCGATCTCGCGCTTGACGACGAGACCGCCGCCCGTCTGGCGACCGTCCGCGCCTCCTCGCCCCCCACTCCACCCAACAAGTAGGCCCCTCGCACGCACGGCGCGCCGGGCTCAGCCGGCGCGCCAGCATGGCGAAGCCGCGCGCACGCGTCGGACGCCCAGCCGGCCGCCCCATAACCCGCGCGCCCCGGCGCCGGTAACTGGGATCTGCGGCCCATTGGCCTCGCTTCAATGGTCACAACCAGATTAAGCGGTAGCTTCTCGCCGTGGGGACGTGTCGGCCCCGCGGCGCCTGACGCCAGGCCGCTCGCGGTGCGTGCGCTCCCGCGGGGTCTGGGAGTGTCTCTATGCGCACCGTGCACGCCGTGTTGTTTTCCGTCGTGGTGGTCTCAGTGGTCGCCGGCTCGGCCGGAGCGGCCATCGTGACGCCCGTCGCGTCGATGCTGGTCAGCTCCTCAGCCGTCCGCACGGGCGCGTCGGAGGGCATGCTGCGGGTGGCTGACTCCGATCAGGTCGTCCGCTTCGGCGCGGCCGATGTGCTCTCGACGCGGGCTGTCGCCGCGTCGGTCTCGGGGCCGATCACCGGCCAGGTGAACGCCTCGATCGGCGGGGCGACCGCCGCGTTCAACAGTTCGGCCGAGGGCTCGCTGGTGATCCCCGCGCTGCAGGTGGGCGGTCAGGTCGGCGGCTTGAGCCCGTCGAACGGGGTTTTCTTCAGCCCCACCTCGCTGCTGTACACCTTCAACCTGGATGAACCCTCCACGCTGGTGGTCGACTTCTCGCTGACCGGGGTCGGGCGCGACTTCCATGTCGGCGGCATCATCGTCGACGGTGTCGAGCAGCGCCGCTTCAGCGGCTTCGCGGCGGGGTCGATCGTGGTCCCGATCTCGGCCGGCGATCACTCGTTCGAACTCGCAGTCTTCAGCACCCTGGCCGGGCTCACCCCGGGCGACCTCGGCGTGAACATCGCCGATGCACGGTTTGACTGGCGCTTCGGCGCCGTGCCGACCCCCGGCACGGCGGCCCTGCTCGGTCTGGCCGGCCTGGCGGCCGCACGTCGCCGGCGGGCCTAATCTCGCGCCAGAGCAGCCAGGTGTCGGCGGGCCGGTTCCTTCAGGTCCCGGCGTCCTCGGGGCGGAGCACCCGCTCGAACCAGAGCGTTTCCTGGTCAGGGTCATCGTTGTAGGCGGCGCACGGCACAAACCCGAGGGAGTGGTACAGCCGCTGGGCGGCGACCATCGACGCCGAGGTGTCGAGCTTCATCAGCGTGTAGCCGATGCCCGCCGCGGCGGTGATGATCCGCTCCCCCAGCAAACGGCCGAGGCCGTGACCTCTGGCGACGGGCTTGACGTACATCCGCTTGAGCTCGCAGACCCCGGGACCAAAGTCGGGGAGAGGCCGCAGCGCCGCGCAGGCCACTGGCGCCTCCCTCTCCAGCAGTGCTGCTTCCGCCGCTGATCCGCCGGGCCCTTCGCCGTAAGCCAGCAG
Organism: uncultured Phycisphaeraceae bacterium; assembly: GCA_964611125.1. GTDB lineage: Bacteria > Planctomycetota > Phycisphaerae > Phycisphaerales > UBA1924 > JAEUIX01. The sequence goes on from CAZSZO010000026.1 coordinate 29,783, forward strand.
GATCACCCCGCGCGGCTCCGCGTATCGGCCCGGCAGCGTGTCGAGCTCGCCGTCGAAATCCTGGTGTTGCAGGCTGCTGGCCGCGACATCGGCGATCGACTCGCCGTACTCGCGGAAGATCGCGCGGGCGTGCTGAAGCTCGACTCGCGAGCGGGCCTGGATGATCGTAAAGCCGGCCATGGCGCCTCAACCGAGCGCCTGCCGCACTGCATCCACGCACCACTGCACGATCTCGCCGATCGGCACGAGCTGCCCCTTGTCCTTGGCGGTGCGCAGCTTGAACTCAAGCGCCCCGGCGTGCAACGCCTTGTCGCCGATGGTCACGCGGATGGGGATGCCGATCAGGTCGGCGTCCTTGAACTTCACGCCCGGCCGCTCGTCGCGGTCGTCGATCAGCACGTCCACGCCGTGCCCGCTGAGCTCCTGGGCGAGCTTGGCCGCCGCCTCCTGGTGGGCGGGGTCGTCATGCTTCATGAGGGTGATGAGCACGTGATAGGGGGCGATCCCCAGCGGCCAGATGATGCCATCGTCGTCGTGATTCTGCTCCACACTTGACGCCATCGTGCGGCTCACGCCGATGCCGTAGCACCCCATGATCACGCTCTGCCGCTCCTGCGTCTCGCTGAGGATCGCCAGGCCCATCGCGTCGGAGTACTTCGTCCCGAGCTTGAAGATGTGCCCGACCTCGATGCCCCGGCCGGTGACGAGCGCAGCCCCCGCAGCGCGGGGCGAGGGGTCGCCGGCCAGGGCGTTGCGGACATCGGCGACCATCAGGTAGTCGTCACCGCCCCTGAGGCCGCCGGCGCCGTGGGTCTCGGGCTTGTGCGGCGCCGCGGCGAGCGGGTCCTTGCCCAGGTCGCGCTGCCAGTTGAAGTGCTTGGCGTGGTGGTCCTTCTTGTCGGCGCCGGTCATCCAGAAGCGCGGCTTGCCGGCCGCGTCGTCATAGCCGAGGGCGGCGTCGCGGTCGACCAGCAGAAGGACGCCCTTCTTGCCGACGGCGGCCCGCGGCGAGATGAAGCCGATGGCGAAGCCGAGCGCCGTGGCCTTGGCGGGGTCGGCCAGCTCGATGGCCTTCACGCCGGCGGCGTCGCGGACCTTTCCCTCATTGACGTCGTGATCTCCCCGGACGACGGCCAGGATGTACTCCTCCCCGAACTTGGCAAGCTCCTCCGGCGTGGACTTGACCGCAAAGAGAACGCTCTTGAGCATGTTCTGCGGCTTCACCTTGGTCAGCTTGGCGACCTCTTCGATGCCCGGGCAGTTGGGAGTGTGGATCTCGTCAAGTGCGCCGGAGGGATCGCCGGCGAAGTACCCCTTGCTGGGGGCCGGGCGGGGGCCGATCTCGCACTTTTCGACGTTCGCCGCGTACCCGCTCTGCGGGCACTTGAGGATCGTGTCCTCGCCGCTGGGGGCGTTCACCATGAACTCATGGCTCGCCGAGCCGCCGATGGGGCCGCTCTCGGCCTCAACGACGGTGAAGTCGAGCCCGCAGCGCCGGAACGTGTTCACGTACGCCGCGTGCATCCGGTCGTAGGTTTCGTTCAGCCCGCCCGGGCCCTCGACGGCCATGTGGAAGGAATAGGCGTCCTTCATCAGGAACTCGCGGCAGCGCAGCAGACCGGCCCGTGGTCGGGCCTCATCGCGGAACTTGGTCGAGATCTGGTAGAGGTTCAGCGGGAGCTGCTTGTACGACACCACCGAGCCCTTGACCGCTTCGGTGATGGTCTCTTCGTGGGTCGGCCCCAGGGCCGTCTCGGACCCCTTGCGGTCCTGAAGCTTGAACAGCAGCTCGCCATAGTCGATGTGCCGCTTGGTCCCGGCATAAAGCTCGAGAGGCACCAGGGTCGGCAGGGCCAATTCCGAGGCGCCGATGGCGTCAAGCTCCTGACGGATGATGGTGCTGATCTTGCGGATCACCCGCCAGCCCAGGGGCAGGTAGTCGTAGATCCCCGCCCCCACCTTCCTGATGAAGCCCGCCCGGCTCAGGAGCACGTGCGAAGGCCCCTCAGCGTCGGCCGGGGCCTCGCGAGTCGTGGGAATGAGGGTCTGCGACCAGCGGGCGACAGCCCCGCGCGCGGGATTCAGGGACAGCTGGGGTGCTTGAGCGGCGTTGGGTGAGGACATGGGGCCGATGGTAGCGGCCCCGCCCAACCAGCAACCCGCAGGTGTGGCTCTCGGCCATGGAGCCTTGCCCCGGCCCCGGCGCCCCCCTACTGTCTCCCCCTGTCCTTGCAGAAAACCCATCACCTGGCTTCCCGAGCCTTATCGGAGCCCCTCAGGGGAATGACCCATGCGTCACGGCAAAGCCGGCTACAAGCTCGGCCGCACATCGACCCATCGCCTCGCCACGCTTCGCAACCTCGCCTGCTCCCTGCTTGAGCACGGCCAGATCGTCACCACGATCCCCCGCGCCAAGGCCGTTCAGCCCTTCGTCGAGAAGATCATCACGACGGCGAAGAAGGGCACCCTCCACAGCCGCCGCAATGTCATCGCCAAGCTCGGCTGGGACCGCCCCGGCTTCGAGTGGCTGTACATCCCCAAGGGCGCCACGGACAAGGAGAAGGAGCATGTCCAGAAGCTCTCCGACCGCGCCAGCAAGTACTTCGACATCCCCAAGGGCGACGGCGTCGAGCGCAACCGGTACGGCGAGCTCCGCAAGGCCCCCAAGATCGTCAAGCACGTCTTTGATAACGTTGTCCCTCGTTTCAGGGATCGTGCGGGCGGATATACCCGGATCGTCAAGCTCGGCCGTCACCGCATCGGTGACGCCGGCGAGATGTGCGTGATCCAGTTCGTCGGCGCCGAGGAAGGCCCTGAAATCGGGGGCAAGCCCAGCACCCGTCGCCGGATCGCTGACCGTCGCACGGCCTTCGCCGCCAAGGTCCGCAAGGCCTCGGCTGCCGCGGCGGCCGCAGCACCTGCGGCCCCTGAGTCGGTACCGCCCCCGGCCGACCCGAGCTGAGGCAAGTTAAGACGATATGAACGATTTCGTCGCCTCGCCGGCCGATAACCTGGCCGGCGCGGCGAAAATCGGCGGTTCTCACCAAACATCGTCCGATGGCGAACCGTAGGTGTTCTCGCTAGCATCTGCATGGCGGGTCGTGTTGACCCGCCAGTTCGATCACACGCCGAGGGCCGCTACGCGGACCCCGGGACAGCCCAGAGGAGTCTCTCATGCGTCAGCTCGCCCGTATCGGTTTCATCGCTTGTTGCGTCTCGGTCGCGTTCGTTGCCGGCTGCAAGAGCAGCGCTCGCGTCGAGAGCTCCGCGGCCACCACCAAGACCTGCGAGGGTGGCGCGTGCTCGGCTGAGAAGTCCGCCTGCACTGGCGAGAAGTCGGCCAGCGCCTGCACCGGTGAGAAGTCGGCCAGCGCCTGCAGCGAGGCCAAGACCTGCGAGAAGAGCGCTTCGGCCAGCTGCAACGGCCAGAAGACCGTCTCCGAGACCAAGGGCGAGTGCCCCATGGCCAAGCCGCAGAACAACTGAGTTCACTGACTTGAGTTCGTTCGATTCCCAACAGGCCCGGGTGCTTCCCCGGGCCTGTTACTTTTTGCCCATTGCCTGTTGGCCGTTGAACAGCTCAGGGGTTGAAATGGAGGTCGGATTTGGTAGGCTCAAGGCCATGAGAACACTCGCCACCCTGATCGTGGTCGTGACCCTGGTGCTCGCCTCGCTGCAAGCCGGGTGCGAGAAGCCCGAAGTGGCCGCTGTGCGGGAGGCCGATCGGCAGAACGACGCGGCGATCGACTCGCGCGATGGCGAGGCCGCGGCGAAGTTCCTCTCCAAGGCCTACGTGGCTTGGCTTGATGAAGCCATGGAGCGGGCCCGAACGCTGGGGCGCGACGATCTCCGGAAGCTGCGGCCGAGCGATATGCACGAGGTGCTGGTGATCCGGGCGCGTCTAACCCCGGCCCAGATGAAGAGCTTCGACGGGCGGGCCTGGTACGCCCATCAGGTCAAGCAGGGATGGTCCGAAAGCACCACCTCCATGGGCTACATCCGGGGCAGGATCGCGGTGTCAGGCTCAAAGGCGACCATCCGCTTCAAGATGGACGGCGAGTGGGTGGACGACCGATGCGTTTACCTGCTGGAAGACGGTGAGTGGAAGGAAGACCGCACCGCGACCTGGCAGGACTTCGATCGGGCGGCGCTGGAGCTCAACCGCGATGAGGGCCGCCCGATGCATGAGACGATCTTTGAACTGGTCGAAGACGAGATCGGGTCCAAGGTCTCCGACAGCGTCTGGAGCGCCCCCCGCCTGTAGCACGCGGCGGCTGACGGCCGACGCGGGCCGCCTTGTGCCTGGGCGCCCACTCGCGTAGCCTCTGGCCCATGAACCTCGACCTGACCGGCAAGCGGGCCCTCGTAAGCGGATCGACCCAGGGGATCGGCCGGGCCGCCGCGGTCGAACTCGCCGGTCTGGGGGCGTCGGTCACCCTGGTGGCGCGGGATGCGGGCAAGCTCGCGGCGGTGGCGGCTGAGCTTCCCCGACCCCGGCCGGGCCAGGGGCACGACTTCATCCAGGCGGACTTCAGCCGGCCGGATGACGTGCGGGCCGCGGTTCAGGCGGCGCTCAAGCCCGAGTCCCCGTACGCGATCTTGGTGAACAACACCGGCGGCCCCCCGCCGGGGACGGCCCTCGACATCCGCCCTGACGACCTGCTGGCGTGCCTGAATGCCCAGTTGCTCGCGGCGATCCATCTGACTCAGCTCCTGGTCCCGCAGTTCAAGGCCCAGGGCTACGGCCGGATCATCAACGTGATCTCGACCAGCGTGAAGCAGCCCATCCCCAACCTGGGCGTGTCCAATACGGTCCGGGCGGCGGTGGCGAGCTGGGCCAAGACCCTCTCGGCGGAGCTTGGGCCGTTCGGGATCACCGTGAACAACGTGCTGCCCGGCTACACGCAGACCGAGCGGTTGGCCTCGCTCATCAAGGGGCGGGCGGCCAAGCAAGGCGTGGGCGAGGAGCACATCGCCAAGGACCTGCTCGCGACCATTCCGGCCGGCCGCTTTGGAAAGCCCGAGGAACTGGGCGCCGCGGTGGCGTTTCTGGCCTCGCCCTCGGCGGGGTATATCAACGGGATCAATCTGCCCGTCGACGGCGGCCGGCTGGGCAGCCTGTAGGCGGCTCAATCGCAGTCGCGAGCAAACGCGAAGAACAAGGGAGCAAGCCCGGCGTGCATCTGCTGCTGATAGGATTGGTTCTGGGCGTGGGGCTGGGCCTGGCGGCCGGGGTGTGGCTGCTGCGGCGCCGACTGCGCAAGGTGCGCGTGGCGGAGCGCCGGGCCCGCACAGCCGAGCGGATGGCGGAGCTTGGGGCCATGACCAGCGGTCTGGCCCACGAGATCAAGAACCCGCTCTCGACCATCGGGCTCAACGCCCAGCTTCTGGCGGAGGGGATCGAGGATCTCGCGGCGGAGCCCGACCTGAAGGCCCGGCTGGTGAACCGGGTGAAGGCCCTGCGGCGCGAAACCGACCGCCTGCGCGGGATCCTCTCCGACTTCCTTGAGTACGCCGGGCAAGTGCGGATCGACGCCCACCCGACCGACCTCAACGTGATCGTGAGCGAACTGGTCGATTTCTACCAGCCTGAGGCGGAGCGGCAGGGGGTTCGGCTGAGGACGGATCTGGCGAATCAGCCGCTGGTGGCTTCGGTCGATGCCCGGCTGATCAAGCAGGCGCTGCTCAACCTGATGCTCAACGCCACCCAGGCGATGGCGGCGGCCGCGGCGCCTCGGGCGGAGCAGCAGCCGAGCGCCGCCGCCCCGGCGCCGGCGGGTGAGTTGATCCTGCGCACCCGCCCGGGGGCGAATGACGACCGCCATCGCGCGGCCCAGGTTCACGTGATCGATACCGGTCCCGGCATCCCTCCGGAGGTGCGGGAGAAGATGTTCATCCCCTACTTCACGACCAAGGCCGGGGGCTCGGGTCTCGGGCTGCCCACCGCGCGCCGGCTGATCGAGGAGCATGGCGGGCGGCTGGATGTGCACACCGAACTGGGTCGGGGAACGGATTTCTGCGTTGTGCTGCCGATACGGGCCGAGGCGCCGCCCGCGACCGAGTAATCGCTAGCGAGAAGTCTCAAGGGGCCAGCCCGCGGCGGCGGCGAAGACCATCGGCTCGGTCGCCTGCCCCAGGCTGGTGCGGGGGGCGAGATCGTCGGTGACCGCGAAGTACGCCACCGTGGGCTCGCACGCCGGCTGCAGCGGGATCACCCGCGCGTGGGCGGCCATCCACTGCTCCCTGGCGCCGGCGGCGCACCCCCCGCCGACTGACAGCGCGGCGCCGAAAAGTGCCAGTCGGATCGTGCGAGCGAGCATCGGGCGTGCAGGGAACCGCATGGAGAGACTCCGTGAGCCTCGAACTGGGCAACCACCCCGTGCCCCGGGCCGACGCCGGCCCTGACCTGAATCATCGACTCGCCCGCCGGGTCGGTTGACGCCGGGGAGGTCCCCTGGAGCGGGCGCCACACGGACCCGCCGGACGTTTTGCCCCGTGCGCGCAGACCCCCGCTGAGCGGACAATAATCGGTCCGGATAACGGCGCGTTTCTCGACGAGTCAGTCCACTCCTTTCGGCCCTCGCCACGGATTCTGGCACCCATGATCAAGCCCATTTTCAGCACTGTCGCCTGCCCGGATTGGTCTGCGGAGGCGGTCTTCGAGACTGCCGCGCGCTGCGGGTACCTGGGGGTCGAGCTGCGGACCTTTGGTGCGGGGAGCCGGGGCTTCGCGTCTGACCCCGCCTTGACCGCGCCGGAGAAGATCCGCGGTCTGTCGGACCGGTACGGGACGCCGGTGCGCTCGCTGGGGACCTCGTGCAAGTTCGACGACCCGATCTGGCCGCCGGTGGTAAGCCACGTGTTTTTCGATAACGAGCGCTCACTGCGCGAGGCGAAGTGGTGCATCGACCTGGCGATCACGATTGAGTGCCCGCTGGTGCGGGTCTTCGGCTTCGAACCGCCGCCGCGCGAGTCGGTGGTGGAGTCGACGACGCGGATCGCCGAGCGGCTGAAGCTGGTGGTGGCCCACGCCCACCGCACGGGGGTGCGGGTGATGCTCGAGAACGGCGGTCGGTACCGGCGAGCCTCGGAGATCGCCGCGATCCTCGATATGGTCGACAGCCCGCTCCTGGGTTGCTGCTACAACGTGGCCGTGGCCCACTCGGCTGGGGAAGGCCCCGATGCCGGATTGAATGTGCTGGGCGACAAGCTGCTGGCGGTGCGGGTGAAGGACCTGCGCGACGGGGCGCCGTGCATGCTCGGCGACGGGGTGGTTCCGGTGAAGGCCGCCCTGGGCATGCTGGCCCGCGACGGCTTTGACGGGCCGGTGATCTTTGAGTGGGACAAGGCCTGGAACCCCGGCCTGGCCCCGGCGGAGACCGTGCTGGCCCCCGCGGCGGCCCGGATGTTCGAGTGGGTGAAGGCCGCCACCCCGGATGCGCGGCCTGAGGCGGCGCGGGTCTGAAGACGAGTTCTAGAACGGCGGTGGGCTCTCGACCGTCAGTTCGCGGCCGTCGGTGGGGTCTGAGAAGGTCAGCACCTGGGCGTGCAGCATGAGGCGCGGGGCGCTGGCGGCGTCGCCGTAGAGCACATCCCCCAGGATCGGTCGCCCGGGGTCCGCTGCTGCCGCGGCGGGCCCGGCGAGGCCGAGCGGGCCGGGCAGGGCGCAATGGACGCGAAGCTGGTGCGTGCGGCCGGTCTCGGGGATGAGCTCCAGCCGGGTCCGCTCCGGAGCCCGCTGGAGCACCCGGTAGCGGGTGAGGGCGGGCCTGCCCAGTTCATAGTCGACTACCTGGCGGGGTCGCCGGTCGATGTCGGCCCGCAGCGGCGCGACGATCTCCCCCTGCTCCACCGGGACGCTCCCGCCCACGATCGCGATGTAGCGTTTGCCGACCCGGCGGGCCTCAAACTGGCGTGAGAGCTCGCGATGTGCCTCAGGATCGAGGGCGAGCAGCAGCAGGCCGGAGGTGTCCATATCGAGCCGGTGGACGGTCAGCGAGCCGCGGGCCTGCGGGAAGCGGGCGCGGACCCAGGACGCGGCACACGCCTGATGGGCCGCGCCCTTTCCGGGAACCGAGAGCACGCCGGCGGGCTTGTCGATCACGACCCAGCGGTCGCACTGCTGGACGATGCGGATGGCGGAGAGGTCGGCGGGCATGGGTCTCGGAGCTACGCTAGCCGCATGATCCTGAGCCTGCTTGCCGGTGCGGTCCTCTCCCAGATGCTGCGCGCGGTGGCGCCCGAAGCGGCCCAGCCGCCCGCAGCCCAGGCGGATTGGCGGGCTGCCGAGGCGCCGCTGCTGACCCGGCACGTGCAACTGACGTTTCCGGACAAGTTCATCAAGGCGGGTGAGCAGTACTTCGACCATCAGTCGCCGCCGGGGTGGATCGTCTTTCAGGCCATCGAGCGGCCGGCGGCGGGGCAGGAGCCCGACCCGAACTACGCGATGTATGTCGCCAGGCTCACCCGCGGCGGCGATGGCGGGATCACCGGCATCGAGGGGCCCATCCGACTGAGCGGGCCGGGCTCGTCGAACACCTGCGGCTGGTTCCATCCGACCGAGCCGGGGACGGTGATCTTCGGCTCGACGCTGCGCCCGCCGGCGGCCGCGGACTCACCGGGCTACTCGCGCGACCGCCAGCGGTACTCCTGGCAGTTTCCTACGGAGATGGAGATCGTGACGGCGATGGTCCGGCCGATCGCTGCGGAGCACCCCGGGGCCGACGCGAAGCTGCGCGAGACGCTCAAGACCGTCGAAGCGGTCTGCGGCCCGCACGAGCTGTTCTCGCGGCCCGGGTACGACGCGGAGTGCAGCTTCAGCAAGGACGGGCGGTTTGTGGTCTACACGCACGTGGACCCCACCAACAACGACCCCAACATCTGGATCTATGACACCAAGCGGGAGCGGCACTACCCGATCGTGACGGCCAGGGGCTATGACGGCGGGCCGTTCTTCTCCCCTGACGGCAAGTGGCTGTGCTATCGCTCCGACCGCAAGGGTGACAACGTGCTGCAGCTCTACCTGGCGGAGCTCGCCTTCGGCGATGACGGCGACTCCGGCGTGCCCATCGGCGTGAGCCGGGAGATCCAACTGACCCAGGAGACCCCCGGCAAGCCTGACAGCGAGCAGGCGGTGAGCTGGTGCCCGTACTTCCACCCGACGGGCGGCTACCTGGTGTATGCGACCAGCGAGGTGGGGCACCAGAACTACGAGGTCTTCGCGATTGAGGTGAGCCCCGGCAAGGCTCGCGACGAGCTCCGCAAGGCCCGGGTGACGCACGCCCCGGGGTTCGACGGGCTGCCGGCATTCTCGGGCGACGGCAAGCTGATGATCTGGACGAGCCAGCGCGGGGCCAAGCGGGCTGACGAGCAGCGGCCCAGCAGCCAGATGTGGATCGCGGAGGTCGCGGGCGAACCAGTGTGGACGGGCAAGTGACCGGCGCCGTCGGCCCTAGGACGACCCGCCGCGCAAGGCAAGCAGCGGGCGCGTGCTGTCCGGGCGGGGGTGAGGGGCTCTAGGATCGATCATGACTTCCGCATCGCTCCGCGCGTTGCTCACGGGCCTGGTGGATTACGCCGGGCTGTTCCCACCCGCCAAGCTCGACATGGCCGCGGCCGTGGCGAAGTACGCCGCGCACCGGTCGTCGCCGCACGCGTATGCGCTGGCGCGGTTCATCTGCCCGGTCTCGCGGCTGGCGGAGTTCTCAACCGTCGCCGCCAAGCACCTGCCGGACCTCGACGCGATCCCGGCGGGGGCGGGGGTTCCGGTGGCGATCGGGGCGTCGGGGTCGTCGTCGGCGCCGCCGGCGGGCTCGACACAGGCCAACGGCGACGTGGCCCCGCCGGAGCCGTGGAGCCTGTCGGTGCTCATCGACGGCCCGCTGGACCAGAACCTGCAGACGATCGACGAGTTCAACAAGGCCCACTTCAAGACGCACCACTACTCGGCCGTGATTGACACGGTGGAGATCAAGGTCGCGACGCCGGAAGGAATCGAGTACGCCCTTGAGCGGCTGCCCGAGGAGCTCTACCCGTTCTTCGAGATCCCCCTCAGCGGCGACATCCGCGGCTTCGCCACCGCCCTGGCCGGCACGGGCGCGGGAGCCAAGATCCGCACCGGCGGCGTGACGCCCGAGGCGTTCCCGGCGCCGGAGCTGGTGTGCGATTTCCTGTTCGCGATGAACACCTGCGAGGTGGCGTTCAAGGCGACCGCCGGGCTGCACCACCCCATCCGCGATCAGCATCCGATGACCTATGAAGCGAACTCGCCCCGCTGCACCATGCACGGGTTCCTGAACGTTTTCCTGGCGGCGGCGATGCTCCGCGAGTGCGACATCGACCGGGCCACGGCGCTGCAGGTGCTGGGCGAGCATTTCATCGAGCCGTTTCAGTTCGAGGATCAGGGGATCTCGTGGCGGGGTCTGAAGCTGCCCACCAGCCAGCTGGCCAACGCCCGGGAGAACTTCTGCATCTGCTTCGGCTCCTGCTCGTTCGACGACCCGATCCAGGATCTGATCCGGCTGGGCGTGCTGTAGGCCGACCGTTTTCGTGCTACGCTTGCCGCCTTGCGAGGGCCAACCATGGATTCCATCAAGACAGTCGCCGTGACCGGCGCCACCGGGTTTGTCGGCCGGCACGTTGTGCGGGCGCTCCTGAAGCGGGGCTACAGCGTGAGGGCGCTGGCCCGCGACCGGGACAAGGCCCGGACCACCCTGCCCGCCGACCGGAACATCGCGGTGATCCTGGGCTCAGCCCGGGACGAGCGGGCCGTGGGCGACCTGCTGCGCGGGGCCGACGCGTGCATCAACCTCATCGGCATCCTGCGCGAAGCGGGGGCGGGCCAGACCTTCCGGGCCATGCACGTTGATGTCGTCCGGACCCTGGTGGACGCCTGCAAGGCCGGCGGGATCCGCCGGTTCGTGCACATGTCGGCGATCGGCGTCAGCCCCGAGGGGCCCTCGGCGTACCAGAAGACCAAGTTCGAGGGCGAGACGATCCTGCGCCGCAGCGGCCTCGACTGGACCGTCTTCCGTCCCGGCGTGATCCACGGGCCCGATGGCGAGCTGGTGGGCCTCATCAGCCAGTGGGCCAAGGGCGCCATCCAGCCCTTCTTCTTCATGCCCTACTTCACCCGGGCCCGCATGGAGTGGTCCGATGCGGTGATGCCCGTCATTCACTTCGAGCCCGCCAGGGTCGCCCCGGTGAGCGTCGAGGATGTCGCGGCGTGCTTCTGCGAGAGCCTGCAGAAGCCCCACAGCGTGGGCGAGGCGTACAACGTCGTCGGCTCGCAGGAGCTCGACTTCAAGCAGATGCTCACCTGGTGGCGCGACAACCTGCCCGGCGCCGATCCGAGCCTGCCGATCATCGGCGTCCCCGGCGACGCGGCGTCGCTCCAGGCTTTCGTCGCCAAGTCGGTGGGGCTGGGCTCGCTCCTGCCCTTCGACGAGGGGATGCCCCTGATGGCGATGCAGGACTCCACCGCAGACCTCTCGAAGGTGAAAACACACCTCGGCATCGCGCCCGAGGGGTTCGCCCAGTCGGCAGCGCGGTATGTCTCGACGATCGCCTGAGGCCTGCCGTGGCGGCCTTGGGGGGCGGCCAGGGGGGGCCGTCAGGGCGAGATCGGGGGGACGGGCAGGTCGCCGGTGCGGACCGCCTCCAGGAACACGTTGAGGCGGGCCGCCCAGTGCCGGAACACGATCGTCGTGTCGCGGAATGCGTCGTCGCCCTCGCGGGGCTCGAACTGCTCGACCACATCGCTCTCAATCACGGCCAGCAGCCGGCGGCCGTCATCATCCACGATCTCGGCCTCCACGGCGCCGCCGCCGGTGATTTCGCGCCCGGCTACGGGATCCCGTCGCGATTCCATGACCTGGGTCACCGCACAGCGCACGCGGGCGATTCCCGGGCCGGGCGATTCCACAACGTGGTAGCGGGCCGCCAGCGTCTCGCTGAGGGTCTTGCGGAACTCGGCCGCCAGCCGCTCAGCGAGCTGCGGGGTGATCGCCCGCCCACCGGCGGTGCGCTCGGCGGAGATGACCACCGGCTCCACGTAGAAGCGATCGAACTCCCGCAGATCGAGCCGGAACTCCACCAGCGTGTTGGCGTGACGCGGGCTCGGACGCAGGCCCGAAATGTCGCCCAGGAACGGCGAAAGGCCCGACGGACGCGGCGCCGGGGCCGGTGCGGGCGAGCCGCCGGGGCCGGCGCAGCCAGGCGCCAGCGCGAGCAGCGCGGCGCCCCACAGACCGCCAAGGGTCAGGACGCCCCTGCGGGGTTCGACAGTCGGCCGAGCGTTGGTCGCCATGTGATGATGCTCCGACCGGATCTCCCCCCCGCCAGCCATGCGGAAGATCACACTAGGCGGCAGGTGGCCCGTTCCAACGCCGCCAGGGGAAATCGGGGAGGATCAGTTCCGGGCGGTTGTTGAGCCATCCGGTCAGCCAGCAGAAGGCATCGACCAGGCGTGGCCCGGGACGATTGAACATCTGGTTGCCGTCGACAATCGCCACCAGGCCGCGACGGACCGCCGGGAGCTCGTTGAACCAGTCTTGGCGGGCCAGCAAGTCCGCCTCGTGCTCGGCCTGGGCCAGGGTCAGGCCGCAGGGGCAGACCACCAGCCGCTCGGGTCGGCTCGCCACGAGGACGCTCGGGGGAACGGTGACCGATTTTCCGGCCCGTCGCTGCGTGATGCCCAGGGGCCCCTCCGCCGCGCCGGCGCCCGGGACGGGCTGGGTGGGGTTGAGGGGGTGGCGTCCGCCGGCCCGCTCGATGAGCTGGGGCGTCCAGTGGCCGCCCAGAAACAGCGGGTCGGTCCACTCCAGGAAGGCGACCGAGGGCCCATCGTCAAAGGCGTTCACCACATCGGCAGCACTGTACATCCGCTCCCGCCAGCCGACGGCGACGTCCACGGCCTGAGCCTCCAGGCCGACCGCCTGACCGATGCGGAGGGCGTCGTCGAGCACGTCTTCGACCGTCTGGGGGTTGAGGCTGAGGATCGCGGGCGCGGGCGTGAGCGACGAAGCGACGGCACGCACGCTCTCAAGATCAATCGAGCAGACCGAGCAGAGGTCCTGGGTGAGGATGAGATCGGGGCGGAGCGAAGCCAGCAGGGCCTGGTCGAGGGTGTAGAGGGATTCACCAGCTTCCAGCGTGCTGCGGACATCGCGATCGACCTGGGCCGAGGATTGAAACGCCGTCCGGGCGGCGGTGAGCACCGGGACAGCGTCCAAGCCGGGGGGGTGGTCGCATTCGTGTGATCGACCGACCAGGAGGGCCCGCCCGCCGGGGAGGGCGCACAGCAGCTCCGTCGCGGAAGGCACCAGGCTGACGACGCGCATGGGCATGGGGTGCTCTCGGCCCCCGGGCGGCGGGGCCGCTGGGGCCCACTGGGGCCGCCGCAGGTGGAATGCACCGACACGGACGGCAATTGGTAGGCTGACTGCGGGTCCAGAGGGCCGAACGCCGATTGGCAGGCATCAAATCGGCGGGAATACCGTTAGGCCAGCGGAAAGGAGTCCGAGCCATTTCAGCCAACATCCAGCCGACCAATCGACTCACCCGGCCCCGAGGGATCGCGCGCATGCCGAGCACACTGTCATTCCACGCCCGCCGGGGCGGACCTTCCGCGATGTTCCTGCTCGCCGGCCTTGGGCTCGGGCTCGGAGTGCTGGCTGGCGGCGGCTCCGCCCAGGCGGCGAATCTGCTGGCGACCTCGCTGGAGCCCCAGCAGCCATCGGGCATCCCGCTCCCGCCGGCCCCGAATTCACCGGCGGCGAAGCCCACGGGCATCCCGGGCGTCGAGCCTGCGGCGACGCCCGGCAAGAGTGCGGGCGGCAAGCCGCCGGCGGGCAAGCCGATGAGCGGCTCGGATTACGAGAAGCTGGAAGGCGTGGTCATCGACAGCCAGTTCCATATCGGGCCCGCCGTCGATGGAATTCCTATCAAGTTGCTCATCGAGGCGATTCTGGACAAATCGGATCTGAAGAACGTGATCGTCACCGACCGCGCGATCATCGAAAAGGAGATCTACCTCGCGCAGAAGATCATCCTGCCGGTGCAGGGGCTCCGCCGGTTCCTTGAGACCATCCTCGATCAGAACGGCGCCGCGCTGGTGAAGGACGGCGACCTGTATTTCATCCAGGGCAAAGGCGAGACCACCGGGATCATCGACACCAACCCCCTCGCGACGACGCAGGTGATCCCCACCAAGGGTCTGCGTCCCTCAGCGCTGCAGCAGGCGATTCAGATCGCCCTCAAGGGCGGGTCGGGCGGGCCGGGCCCCGCGGCCGGCGGCCAGGGCGGCACGATGCCCATCGGAGGCAGCATCGCGTTCCTCGATGACCTGGGCGTCATCCTCATGACCGATACACCCCGGCGGATCACGCAGGTCCGCAGCATGGTGCAACTGCTGGTGGAGGAGCAGAGCAAGCAGACGATCGAGAAGTTCGAGCTGCGCTTCGTAACGGCCTCGGTGGCCCGGACGCGACTGCTCGAGCTGCTGGGCCGCCAGTCCGGCGGCGGGCGGACGGGCCTTGACCCCAACGCTGCGGCCAATGCCGCGGCGATCGCCGCGGCGACGGGCCAGAGCGCCCCCGGTTCGAACCAGGCGCTCTCGAACATCGCCGACCGGCTCATTCCCGACCCCACCAGCAACGTGTTGGTCTTCCGAGGTCGGCCCGACGAAACGGCGTTCATCGCCAGCCTGCTGAAGGTGATCGACACGCCCAACCAGTTGCGCGGGCAGTTTTACGCCGTGGGCGTGCTGTCCGAGCAGCTCGCCACTCTGGGCAAGGGCGAGGGGCTGGGAGAGATCGTGCAGCTTCCGTCGAGCAACACCGGGCTTTCGGGCAATCGGCAGGGACGGGGGGGCGCGACGGAGTTCATTCAGCAGGGCGGGTTGAACGGCGGGGGTCTCTTCGGCCAGCGCCAGCAGGAATCGCTCGGCGGGCCGATGTTCGTCCTCGATCCCGAGGGACGCGGGTTCATGTACTTCGGCACCGAGGACCAGCAGAAGCGCGTGGGCGAGCTGGCCCGGCAGTTCGCCGAGTTCGCCAAGACCACCGAGGTCACCTTCGAGTTCTACAAGCTGCGGCACGCCCGGGCTGAGGACACGGCGGAGGTCATCCGCGGGCTGATCAGCAACCAGGTGCCGTCGAGCGGCCTTATTGGGAGCGGCCGGAGCGAGCGGCGCTCAGGGTCGCAGACGGGGCAGGACGGCTCTCGATCGGGCTCCACGAGCGACCGGGCCCGGCGCAACCGCAACAACACGCTCTCGGGCGGGAGTTCGCTGGGCGGCGGCGGCGGGGGCAACACCAGCCTGGCGGGCCTCACCAACGACGCCAGCGCGCTGCAGTCGTCAGAAGAGATCTTCGTGCTGGCCGACACCGCCAACAACCAGATCGTGGTCAAGGCGCCCAAGCAGGTGCAGCCGCAGTTCCAGAAGCTCATCGACCGCCTCGACCTGCGCCGCCCGCAGGTGTATATCGACGCCAAGATCGTCGCGGTGACCGCCCGCGACGAGTTCCGCCTCGCGATCGAAACGCAGATCCTCGCCATGGGCGACGCCACGGGCGTGGTGAACACCGGCTTCGGGCTCGGGAGCCTCACCACCACCAGCGGCACGACCACCACCGGCGGCATCACCAGCCCCAAGGTCGTCAACCCCAGCCTGAGCGGCATCACCGCGGCGATCATCCGATCCGACCAGGTGCCCATCATCCTCACGGCCCTGGCTCGCGACACGAGCTCGCAGATCCTGGCGACCCCGCAGCTGCTCGTCGACGACAACGAGACGGCCGAGGTCTCGAGCCTGGAGCAGCAGCCCACCACCACCCAGACCACGTCGTCGTCGGCGGGCTCGACGCTGACGGGCTTCGGCGGTTTCGAGGACGCCGGCCCCAAGCTCACCGTCACCCCGCAGATCAGCGAGGGCAACTACCTCAAGCTCAGCTACGAGATCGAGCTCTCGAACTTCACCGGCACCCCGACCACGACTAGCACCGGCTCGGTCATTCCCGCGGGCAAGCTCGAGAACAAGATCAGCTCCGACTCGGTCACCGTGCCATCCGACAGCACCATCGTCGTCGGCGGGCTGACCTTCGAGCAGCGCGACAACACGGTCGTCAAGGTGCCCTTCCTCGGCGACATCCCCATCCTGGGCCAGCTCTTCAAGGACGACAACAAGACCAACGTCAAGCGGACGCTGTACATCTTCATCACTCCGCGGATCATGCGCGACCCGGGCTTCGGCGACCTGCGGCTGCTGAGCCAAGGCCCGGCCAAGACGCTCAATGAGCGCGACCGGGGTCTGCCCACCTCGGCGCCGGCGCGCATCGAGATCACCCCACAGGGCCTGCCCCGGGGCGCGGACGGAGGCCGCTGAACGTGGCGAAGCTCCCCATCCTCGGCAGGCGTGACGGCAAAGCGTCCGGCCAACCCTCCGGCCAACCATCCGGAAAGGAGCCGGGCGGGGCGCTGGCTCCGCGCGATCTCGGGCGGGTCGCGCAGCTCTTCGGCGGGCTCGCGATCAAGCCCGATCAACTGAGGGCCTTCCCCGATCTGCCCGGCTCCGACACCGAACCGTGGGACGTGATGCTCACGATGCTCGCGGTCGACGAGCACACCGGGCTGGACCTGCTCGCCAAGCGGACGGGGCTGCCGTTTCAGTCCGAGCCTCGCCTGCAGGACTCGGCGACGCCCTTCTACGAGCGGATTCCGCCGTCGATGGCCCGCGAGCACCAGGTCGCGGGGCTCTCCTTCGAGGCGGGGGTGATGACCGTCGCAACCAGCCAGCCGATGCAGCCGGCGCTGTTCACCCTCATCGAGGACCGCCTGGCGCTGCCGGTGCGGATTGTCCTGGCGCCGCGCGGGGCCGTCACCAACCTCATCAACCGCGGCTACGAGCAGAAGCAGGACCTGGTCACCCAGATCGTCGAGGAGATGCCGCTTGACGAGCGGGCGATCCAGTCCGCCGCGGGCTCGGTGAAGGCCGCGACCGATCTTCTGCAGCTGGCCAAGCAGACGCCGGTCATCCGCCTGGTGAACATGATCCTGTTCGAGGCCCTGCGCCGGCGGGCCAGCGACATCCACGTCCACCCCATGGAGACGCGCCTGGTCATCCGCTTCCGCATCGACGGGATGCTGACAGACGCCTTCTCCCCCCCGCTCTCGCTGGCGCCGGCGATCTCCTCGCGCCTCAAGGTGATGACCGAGCTCGATATCGCCAACCGGCACGGCCCGCAGGACGGCCACACATCGGTCCGCATCGGCAACCGCAAGATCGATATCCGCCTCTCGGTGATCCCCAATGTCTACGGCGAGCGGATCGTGCTCCGCCTGCTGGACCAGGGCCAGACGCAGCTCTCCCTCGAGCAGGTCGGCATGACGCCTGAGCAGAAGAGCGTGCTCAATACGCTCATCGAGCGGCCCAACGGCATCATCCTCGTGACCGGGCCGACGGGCAGCGGCAAGACCACGACGCTGTACGGGGCCCTGGGCGGCGTTGATCGCAGCAGCCGCAATGTCATGACGATCGAGGATCCGGTTGAGTATCACCTTGACGGGATCTCCCAGACCCAGGTGAACGTGAAGCGCGGGGTCACCTTCGCCGCGGGCCTGCGGTCGCTGCTCCGCCAGGACCCAGACGTGATCCTGGTGGGCGAGGTTCGCGACAAGGAAACCGCCCAGCTGGCGGTGCAAGCGTCGCTCACCGGCCACCTCGTGTTGGCCACGCTGCACACCAACGACGCCCCCTCGTCGATTGCGCGTCTGCTCGATATCGGCGTTGAGCCGTACCTGGTCACCAGCACGCTGCTGGCGGCCCTGGCCCAGCGCCTCGTGCGGCGCTGCTGCGGGGCCTGCAGCGGCGCCGGCGTGCTCGATGGCGGCAAGTGCGAGCGCTGCGGCGGCAGCGGGTTCTACGGGCGCGTCGGGCTCTTTGAGATCATGCTCATGAACGACACGCTCCGCCGCCTCGCGGCCCAACAGGCCGACGCGGTCTCGATCGCCGAGGCCGCCCGGGCCTCGGGCATGAAGACCCTGCACGACGACGGACGCGACAAGGCCGCCCGCGGCTGGACCACGATGGCCGAGGTCACCCGGGTGCTGGGCTGACCGGCCTGACCGATCACGAGCCCCTTCACGAGTTGGGCTTGATCGCCAAGAGAATCCGCCGGTAGAACTCGCCCTGGGCGTCGCCCCCGCGATGCCACCGCCACACGACCACCAAATCGTGCTCGGGATCGATCCAGATCGTGTTGTTCCCCGCGCCGACGGCGGCGAAGCTCGACCGCGGCGCCGCTGGCCAGCGGCCCTCGTTGTTCAACCACCACAGGTAGCCGTAGCCGGGGTTGAGCCCTTTGGGTGAAGCAGCTTCACGGACCCACTTCTCGGAGATGATGCGGCGGCCGTTCCAGTCCCCGCCGCGGGCGATGAGCAGGCCGAAGCGGGCGTGGTCGAGCGTGCTCATCCAGAGCCCGGCGCCCCATCGGGTCCCCCCGCTGACGGATTTCATCGGCCGGCCGTCGATCTCCACCGCTGCGTTGTCATAGGCGTGGTATACCCAGGTCGAGCTCGCGCCGATGGGGTCCATGATCTCGGTCTTAAGCACCTCGGGCAGGGGCCGCTTCCACAGCCGCAGCAGCGAGAGCGCCAGCCGGTTCACCCGCACATCGTTGTATTCGTAGTACGACCCCGGCTCGCGCAGCTCGCGCGGCTGCATCGCTCCCTTGCCGAAACCCTCTACCCCCAGAAACGTGTGCGACTTTCCGAACAGCTCCCCCTCCCACTCGCTGGTCTGCTCGACGTGGTGGGCCCAGGTGACCTTGGCGTTGCGGGGCGAGTCGTAGCCGCCGTCGCGGATGCGCTCGCCCACCCGCTCCCGCACGTCGCCGATCAGCCCTTGATCGATCGTGAGGCCCAGGAGCGTCGCCAGGTAGCTCTTGGCGATGCTGTAGGAGGGATCGACCGCGGCGATGTCGCCGAACTCCGCCACGATGTAGCCGCGGCGCACAATGAGGCCGTTGACCCCCGCGCGGGTCTTGGGCAGCGGCCCCAGCGGCTTGCCGAAGGTCGCCTCCTGGGCTGAGAAGTCAGGGGGGAAGTCCGTTTCCTGCGCCTTGGCCCAGGCGATGGCCTGGTTGAGCAGGGCCTCGTCAAAGCCAGCGTCGGCGGGCGGGCGTCGCTCCCACTGGGCGCCCGGGAAGTACGGCCTGGCCCCGCTCGCCTGGACCGGTGCGGCTTGCTCCACCGCCGCGGGCTGGGCCGAGTGGGCACGCCTTGAGCCCAGCCCCCCGAGCGTGGTCCCGGCCAGCACAACCGACAGGGCGAGCAGGAATCGGTTCATGGGGCCTCCGGCTGGCAGTCTATCGCCCGCGGAATGTCCTTGCCCGGGCCCGGACCGGCTAAACTGGGCCGATGCCCGAAGCCACGCCCCGAACCAGCGACCTGCGTCCCGGCGAACCCGTCCGCGTCGAGGCGCCCGGGATGACCGGCGATGGCGCGACGCCCCACGCTTCCGGCGGCCGCCCGAACGCCTCGATGGTCCGATCGATCGCGGCGGAGGGCCCGTGGATGGACGTGATGGGCGGAGACGCGCGGCGCGAGATCTGTTGCTACGACCACGGGTTTGTCGCGCTGGTCGACGCCATGCCCAGGCTGGTTCCCGCGGGGCAGACAGCTGACAGCGCGATCGTTCAGGCCGCGCGGGTCAGCTACGGGCACGGCACCAAGAAGGTCAGCGAGGATCGGGGCCTGATCCGCTATCTGCTCCGGCATCGCCACACCACGCCCTTTGAGATGGTCGAGTTCAAGTTCCACGTCTCGATGCCGATTTTCATCGCCCGCCAGTGGATCCGCCACCGCACCGCCAACGTGAACGAGTACAGCGGCCGGTACTCGATCATGCCCGATCGCTTCTACCGTCCGACGCTCGAGAATGTCCGCAAGCAGTCGGCCAGCAACCGGCAGGGCGGGGGCGAGCGGTTCATGGTCGGCGGCGAGGCGCCCCAGGAGGGCCGCACGGCCGAGGAGTTCCTGGCGTTTCTCGATCGCACGCAGGCGCTGTACCAGGACTATGTGAAGCTGACCGAGCAGGGCGTGTCGCGCGAGATGGCCCGCATCGGCCTGCCGGTGAGCCTCTACACCGAGTGGTACTGGAAGTGCGACCTGCACAACATCCTGCGGTTTCTTTCGCTGCGAATGGATGCGCACGCCCAGGAGGAGATCCGGGTGTACGCCGGGGCGATGCACGACCTGATCGCGCCGATCGTGCCGCACACGATGGAGGCGTGGCACGACTACGAGCTGGAGGCGATGCACCTGACGCGCCTGGAGATTGAAGCGATCCGGCGGATGATGCGCGAGCGGCGCGAGCCGGTCGGCGCCGGCGGGGCCGCTGGCGAGTCCCCCACGCTGCAGCCGATCACTGTCAGCGAGAACAAGCGCGAGCAGGCCGAGTGGGACGCCAAGCGGGCCCGGCTGGAGCTGTGACGGTTCGTTCTCGGGGTGGGGGGTGTGTGATTCTGCTGCTGGTTGCGGCGCCCGACGGTGGGCATCCGGCGCCCTGAATTTCAGCCGTAGCCCAGGTCGTCAAGATCGTCCTCGTCGAGACCGAAGTGGTGGCCCAGCTCGTGGAGCAGCGTCACCCGGGCCTCCTCGTAAATCTCCTCGTCGGCGTGCTCCTGCTCCCAGCCTCCGGCGTGCGCGACGATGCCTTCGCGGAAGATGTGGATCTGGGCCGGCAAGCTCACCGGGCCCTCGACCGACCGCTCGGTGATGGCGACGCCAGAGTGCAGGCCCATGAGCTCCTCTTCATCGTCCGGCGCATCGGCGGGGATCACTCCTTCGCGCTTCAGCTCACGCACCAGCTTGGGGTCCGGTCGATCGACCACGATCACCGGGATCTCCTCGATCACCTCCCGGAAGCGGTCCGGCAGGCTCGCCAGGGCGTCCTCCAACAACTGGTCGAATCGCTCCCGCAGGGCTTCGGTCATTGCCCGCCCCCGGCGGTGGGAAGGTCGCGGCTGCGGGGCTGGGGGAGCGGGGCGTTGGGGGCGCCCAGGGGAGTCGCGCTCACGAGCGACGAACCGTCCTCGTCCGGCCCGCGCATCACCTGCCGCAGGCTCGGGCTGGGGGCCAGGACCGCCGCGGCGATCCGCACCGCGTCCACCAGCGCCCCCGCCAGACCCAGAAGCAGCAGGCCGCCGCCCATGAACATGAGCACGGCCCCGGCGGTGCGGACCACGCCGCGGCCCTCACCGGCGAAGAAGCCCAGCATGTCGCCCAGCACGACGATCCCGGCCGACGCCGCGACCGCCAGCAGTGTCTGGCGATCAACCCGCCCGGTGCGGAGCGCCAGCGACCGCGCGACCAGCACCCGCGCGTTGGGCCGCAGGCACAGGATGATGATGACCACCAGCGAGCAGGCTGCGAAGCGGTATTCAGTGCGGTCGGGGCTGGGCCGCCACAGGTCGCGGGCCCCCTGCGCGGCGAGGTTCACCGAGAGCAGGTTCAGGTGCAGCATCACCCACCCAAGCGGGGCGTAGCACACCGCCCCGAGCACTGACAGCAGCACGTTGGTCGCCCCGACGCCTTTGTGCGGGTGCACGAAGCACAGCGACGCCCCCCCCGCCAGCCAGCACAGCACCGCCACCACGTGCGGCGCGTGGTCGATCATCCACGGGTGCGTCCCCGAGCCGATGAGCTGGGCCGCTCCCGTCGACAGCCCCGCGATCAGCGCCGCCACCAGCCCGAGCGCCGCCCACGCCACGAGCCCGATGGCCACCAGCTGCGGCCGCAGGATCGGCCTGAGCTCATCCGCTAGCGGGTCGACCACCGCCAGAATCGTCGCGCGCACCGCCGAGCCGCATTCCGGGCAGACCGCCAGAACCGAAAGCCCCTGCAGGTCGTAGCCGCAGGTGACGCAGGGGAGCTTGCCCAGCAGGCTGCGCGAGATCTCGTCGGGCTCGCCCGCACTGGGTGGCGGCGGTGGGCGCACCGCCGCCGCGGCGGGCTGGGCCACGCGTCCGTCATCCGGATTTGCCTGCGGTCCACCCTCGGCCATCAGCTTCAGCCTATCAGAAGGCCTGCCAACCGTCATTCGCGGGCCCGTCTGTTTCCCCTCCCGGCCCGCATCTGGCGACTTGCCCCCTTCGTACCGAAGGGCATGTCCCCTACCATCACGGGCTTGAGCGCAACACCACCCGCCGACGCATCGCGCGTCCCTCCCGACCTGAACCCCGCCCGCATGCACGCAACCCCCGCAGCATCCAATGGCGACCGGCACACCGTCCTGGATGCGCTCCCGCGCCTCCGGTCGGCGATTGCGTCGGTCTACCTCGGCAACACCGGCGCCATCGACAAGCTGCTGTGCTGCCTGCTGGCCCGAGGCCATTGCCTGATCGAGGACGTCCCGGGCGTGGGCAAGACGCTGCTGGCCAGCGCCCTGGCCCGGTGCCTCGATGTGCCCTTCAGCCGCATTCAGCTGACGCCCGACCTGCTCCCGACCGACATCCTGGGCGTGAGCGTCTATAAGCGCGACACGGGTGAGTTCGAGTTCAAGAAGGGCCCGATTTTCGCCAGCATCATTCTGGCCGATGAGATCAACCGCGCCACCCCCCGCACCCAGACCGCGCTGCTCGAGGCCATGAGCGAGGCGGCCATCACCGTCGATGGCCACACCTACCAGCTCGGCCAGCCCTTCATGCTGGTGGCCACGCAGAACCCCTCCGATTTCGAGGGCACCTACCTCCTCCCCGAAAATCAGCTCGACCGCTTCCTCATGCGGGTCACCCTTGGCTACCCCTCCGCCCTGGATGAGGCCCGCGTGCTCGAGCTGCGCCCCAGCAACAGCCCGCTGCACACGCTGGCGCCGGTCATGCGGGCCGCCGACGTCGTCGCCCTTCAGAACCAGACCGACGCGGTGCGGATCGACAAGACGCTGATCGATTACATCATCGCCATCGCCACCGCCACGCGCCGGCACGAGGAGCTGCAGCTGGGCGTATCGCCGCGCGGGGCCCTGGCCCTGGCCCAGGCCGCCCGGGCCACCGCCGTGCTCGCCGGGCGTGATTTTGTGATCCCCGAGGACATCCTCGACAACGTCACGCCCGTCTGCGCCCACCGGGTGATTCCCCGTTCGTCGATCGCCGGCGGCGGCGGGAGTCAGGCGGAGTCCGCCGCGCGAATACTCGATCGCATCCTTGAGAAGGTCCCCAGCCCGGCCTGATGAGCCGGCGCCCGCCAGAGGAGTCGCCCATGGCCCGCCTCGTTCGCCTGACCGCCACCGACCCGCTCAAGATCGAGCACAAGGACTTCCCCGCAGACAAAGCGGTCTTCATCTGCCAGTGCGGGCTCTCCCAGAAGTACCCTTTCTGCGATGGGTCGCACAAGGGGCCGCGCACCAGCGAGCAGCCTGGCACGCTCTACGTCTACGGGCCCGACCGCAAGACCATCATCGAAACCCGCCCAGACGATGCCGCGGGCGGGCCCGCGTGAACCGCGCGGTGCGAAACGCCTGGTGGCTCGTCGCCTTGCCCATCGCGTGCGCGATCACGCTCATGGGCGCGGCTCAGGATCGCCCCCCACTCCCCACGCCCCCCCCTCCCCTCCAGCCCGAAAACACCGTCGCCACACCGGTCGCCCCGCCCCGCTCGATCGTCGAGTTTCGCCCCTCGCAGCACGGCTTCCGGTTCCGAAACGACTTCTCCGGAACGCCGCTCCCGCGCGAGCTCGGCGGACTCGGCGCCGCCCTCGGGGCCGCCGTTGGGGCGCCATCACGCTTCGGCCTCTGCGGCGGCATGTCGTTCGCCGCGGCCGACTACTTCCTCGCCGGCGCCCCCATCCCCCAGACCGGCGCCATCCCCGTGCAGGGCGCCCAGCTCTTCGACCTCATCTACGCCCGGCAGATCGCTTCCTTCGACGGCCTGAACGCCCCGCGGGTCTTCGCGGAGTGGATGCACCGCCCCGACGCCGGCCCCCTCGGAACCCGCCGGCTGTCGCTGCACGCCCTCCCGGGGATCGTGAGCGACCTGGAGCTCGGTCGCCCCGTCGTGCTGGGCCTGGTCTTCGCCAGCGCCGCCAAGCGGCAGATGCTCTGGGAGAACCACCAGGTTCTCGCGTGGCGGGCCGATGTCCGCTCCGGCGGCGGGCGCGATCTGCGGGTGTACGACCCCAATTTCCCCGGGAATGACGGGGTCATCGTCCGCTGCGTGCCGGAGATCGTCGGTTTCGCCGCTGACGCCGGGCCGCTGGCGATCGCGACGCCGCTGCTGGGGCTCCGGTGCGAGCTCATCGTGCCTCCGACGGCGGCTGAGGGCGATCGACCGATCCGCCGCAAGGCGGTCCGCGGGCTGTTCGCCATGCCCTATTCCTCCGCGCCCCCGCCCGATGGCCTTTAGTTCACCGCGGCCCTGAACAGATCGTCGATCACCTCGATGGGGTGCCGGGCCTTGCGTCCGCCGGCGCCGTCGCTTACCTGATGCCTGCACGAGGTCCCCGCCGCGACGACGATCGCCTCCGGCCGGGCCGCCAGTTGCGGCAGCAGCCCACCCATTTCCGCCGGCAGGTTGGCGATCCGCATTGACAGGTCGTACTTGTCGGCCCCGTAGCCGAATGAGCCGGCCATGCCGCAGCAGCCGGTGTCGAGCACCTTCAGCCGCTCGCCGACGAACCTGCGCAGGGCCTTGGCGCTGGTCTCTCCGCCCCAGAGGGCCTTCTGGTGACAGTGCACATGCATGAGCACCGGCGGCCCCGCCTGGCAACCCCGGTGCGTCGCCGCCTCCAGCACCCGCTGCTGCGGGTGAGCATCCCAGAATCGCTCCACGAACTCCTCCGGGAGCATCGCCTTGGCCGCCAGCCTGCGGCGCAGGTCGATCGAGGACCGGCAGCGGAGCTGGAGCCAGTCATCGCGCATCGCGCTCAGGCACGACGGCTCGCCCACCACGATGGCGAGCGTCCGGTCGTCTTCGATCAGCGGGCGCAGCCGCTCCACCGTGCGATCAACCGTGTCGATCGCCTGGGCCAGCATGCCCACAGAGATCATCGACCGCCCGCAGCACCCCGCGTCGACCGCCTCCACCCGGTACCCCAGGCGGGTCATCACCCGCCCGATGGCCACGCCCAGGTCCGATTCGTTGTAGCTCGTGAAGCAGTCGCCGAAGATCGCCACCCGGGCCGCCCCGGCCGCCGCCTGCGGGCCAAACTCGGCCTGCCGCCCGAACAACGACCGCGAGAAACTCGGCGTCGCCCGGCGCGGGTGCAGCTTCATCGCCCGCCCGATGGCCCAGCGCACCGGCGGCAGCCGGCTCGCCCAGTTGGCCAGCCCAGGCGTGAGCGAGCCGAGCCGGTTCAGCCAGCGCACATGGCCCACCAGCCACGCCGCCAGCGGGATGCTCCCCAGCTGGCGGTACCGCTGCGCGGTGTACTCGGCCTTCAGGCGGGCCAGGTCGACATTGCTCGGGCACTCGCTCTTGCACGCCTTGCACGACAGGCAAAGGTCAAGGGTCTGAATGGTCTCGCCATCGTCCCAGGTCGGTCCGCGGAGACCGCCATCCCCCGCCAATTGCCCACTCACCGCCAGGCGCAGCGCGTTCCCCCGCCCGCGCGTGCTGTGCCGCTCGTCCAGCGTCGCGCGATAGCTCGGGCACATCGCCCCGCCGCTGGTCTTGCGGCAGACCCCCGAGCCGTTGCACATCTCCAGGGCGTGGGCGAAGTCCTCTTGGTCGGTGTAGTCGAAGTAGGTCTCCACCGCGGGCATCGCGATGCTCTCGCGCCGGCCGAGCTCCCCTGCGCCGGGCTGGATCCGCGTGCGCTCCGTGATGCTCTCGACCGGACCCGCCCCGACGATCATCCCCGGGTTGAGCAGGCCCTTGGGGTCAAAGAGGGCCTTTACCTCGCCGAAGGCCGCCAGCAGCTCATCGCCGAAAAACCGCCGGAGCAGCGGCCCGCGCACCCGGCCGTCGCCGTGCTCGCCGCTCATCACCCCGCCGCAGTCGCGGGCCAAATCCGCCACCTCCACGGCGATGCCCCGCAGCTTGGTCAGGTCGCTCTGGCTGTGGGGGTTGAGCATCGGCCGCACGTGCAGCACGCCGACGCTGGCGTGGGCCCAGAACGCCGCGCGCGTACCCGCCCGCGCCACAATGGCCTTGAACTCCCGCACAAACCGCCCCAGGCTCTCCACCGGCACCGCGTTGTCCTCAACAAAGGTCAGCGGCTTCCGCGGCCCGGGCAGGCCGTGCAGCAGCGGCTCACCCGCCTTGCGGAGCTTCCAGGCGTCAGCCATCGATGGGGCATCGCTCAGAAACCGCGCGGGGATCCCCCCCACCACCGCCCGCAGGGCCGCAAACCGCGCGTCCACCTCGCTCTGGGCCGACTCCTGATACTCCACGTACAGCACCGCCACCGGGTCGCGGCCGCTGGCGTCGGCCTTGGGGAACGCGTCGACGTACCGCGTGCACTCCCGGTTGCCGCGGGCCGCCTCGATCACCACCTCGTCGACCAGCTCCACCGCGCTCGGGCCCGTCGCCAGAATCGGCATCACCGCGTCGATCGCCGCCTCCAGCGACGCAAAGGCCAAGAGCGCCAAACCCTTCCCCCGCGGCGCCGGCCGCAGCAGCAGCCGGGCCCCCAGCGTCAGCGCCAGCGTGCCCTCGCTGCCGCACACCAGTTGCGCCAGATCAACCGTCTCCGCCGTCGCCCCCGCGTCAAGCTGCTTCAGCACGCGATCAAGCCCGTACCCGGCGTTCTGGCGCAGGGTCTTGGGAAACCGCTCGCGGATCAGCCGCTCGTACCGGCGGGTGATCTCGATCACGCCCTGGGCCAGCCGCAGGGCCGCTCGGTTGCGCGCGCCGGCCCCGGGCTCCAGCCACAGCCGCTCCCCGCTGGTCAGCACCACATCGAGGCCCAGCAGGTTCTCTGACGTCCGCCCGTAGCGGATCGACCGCGAACCCGCCGCGTTGGTGCCGATATTCCCGCCGATCGATGACTGCGCCGTCGTCGCCGGGTCAGGCGCGAAGAACAGGCCGGTCCCCCGCCGCGAGAGATCGCTGTTCAGCGTGTCGATCGGCGTCCCGGGCTCGACCTCGACACTCGCCCCGCCCCCACCCGCCGGACCCCCGGCCATCACCGGCCCGATCGCCCGGCAACGCGCCGACAGGTCGATCACCACCGCCTGGTTGGTCGTCTGCCCGGCCAGAGCCGTGCCGCCCCCCCGCGGCAGGATCGCCAGCCCGTGAGCGCTGCAGAACTCCACCGCCCGCACCGCATCGGCGGTGTCAGCCGGGATGACCACCCCGATGGGCTCGACCTGATAGATCGATGCGTCAGTGGCGTAGAGCAACCGGTCATGCCGCCCGAATCGCACCTCGCCCCGGCAGGTCCGCGCGAGCTCATCGGCAATGGCGTGCCGCTCCGCCTCGACCAGCCCCGCCCCCGATCCGCCTTGGTTGTTGAGCACCGTCAACTGCATTGACGAAAGGTAGCCCCGGCGGCCCCAGGCTGCGGTCGTCGGCGTCGGTCGCGTCGAAGTCGCCATCGGAGTCGGTGTCGCCCGTCGGCAGCGC
>CAZSZO010000027.1:0-50582 GCA_964611125.1 uncultured Phycisphaeraceae bacterium
ATGAACGGATCGAACCCCGGTGGCGAGCTGAGCTGTGCGGAGCGTCACCCGCTCAAGGTCGAAACTCTCGCGGGTCGGATACGCATCCACGTCCCACGCGTGGAGCGCGGCAAAGAGACGATCCGCGTCAAGCTCGCCGTAGCTGTCAGCCAGCTTGGCGGCCAGGTTCATCGCCATGCGGGCGGTCTTGACATGAATTTGGCTCGCCGCCAGCCAGCGCGTCCACTCGCCGCGAACGCGCTTAGCGGCCACCTGCACCAGCATGGCCCCAAGCTTCACGCGCTCGGCCAGGTGGGCGCCGCCGCTGCGTTCCACCCGCTCGGCCAGGTTGCGGGCGATGGCGATGCTCTCGGCCCACGTGAGATCCCGCTCCACCTTGCAGGGCTGCCCCAAGGGGTCGACGCCGTCGATCAGCACCCGAATCGTCTGGGCTTGCATGGCTCAGCCCTCCCCCCGCGCGACTTCGTCGGCCAGGTCCTGGGCGACTTCCTCAGCCTGCAGCCAGTGCCGCAGGCCGGCGAGGTAACCGCGGCGGCTGGTCACGACCACGGGGTACCGCGAGAGCAGATGCTCACCGATGGGCGAGAGCGTGAACACGTCGCCGTCGGCATTGATCTGCTCGATCTCCTCGGGCGTCCGCGGCGGTCGCGGCATGAAGGCGTCGGCCGCGTGCCAGAGCGATGGCTCAAACAGCGACCGGGCCGGCTGAGTCGGCGACTGGTCCGCCTGCTCGGAAGCGGGGATGGGTGCGGGGGCGGGCGTGGATTGTGGTTGAGGCTGAGCCATCGAACCTCCTGCGAGAGAGGGGGCCGGGTGGAAGCGGCCCCGCCGAAAGGCAGGGCCCAGGAATCGACTGCGGGCCCTTGTAAGGCACGCAGTCGCAGAGATCCACGCTCGCAGACATGAACCCCACGCGTTCGGGCTCATCGGCGTTTGTGTCGTTCAAATGTAGGACTTTGTCTTAACGAATCAAGCCGGAGTGCAAAATGTGGATAACACCTGTGGACAACGGCTCGACCCCGGGGATGGTGGCCGGTTCGATTCGAGCGTGACCAACTTCGGCGAGCAACTCAAGGCGCTGCGACTCGAACGCGGGCTCACGCGCGAGGAGTTGGCGGCGGCCATTGGCGTCTCGCAGCAGACGATCTACCGAGGCGAGAGCGCTGCCGCGTGCTCATGGCGCCGCTCCACGGTCGTCGACGCGCTGGTTGCTCTGGATCGGCGGGCTCCCGTGCCCGATGCGCGGGCCAAGGCGTATTTGAAGGCAGCGGGCGTCAGCGAAGAACTGCTGGAAACTGCACGTCGCACCGCCGCGCTCGCTATTCCGGACAACCACCACACCACCGATCCGCTGGAGCGGATCGCGATGGACCTGGTCCGCCAGCTGATCGCTGGCGCGGGCGCTGAGCGCGTGATCACCGCGGTGCAATCACTGGCCGCCGGCTGGGCTGTGAAGCTCGAGTCACCCGTGCCGCCCACACGGCCGAGGGCGCTCGTGTACGAGACGATCCAAGACGCACACCGGGTGCGTGAGTACGTGCCCATCACCGAGACACCCCAAAAACCCCCCTCGAAGCCCCGCGCCAGCAAGCTCGGTTGAGGAAAGGAGTTGCAGCCATGAACGCTGATCCAAGGTTCAATCCGCCGCCTTTCGATGAGCAGGTGCTCGCCAAACTGACCGCGATGGAGATGGACCTGGTGGCCATCCGAGATCAGTGCAAGCCACCGGGCGTGCTGCGGATCGCCATGGGCGTGCTCCTGGGGAACATTCTGCACTGGACCTTCGCGATGGCGCTCAACGTCGCGCTGTTTTTTCTCTTTGCATCGATGATCACAGCCGCTGCGGCCAGACTCGCGCGGCAGATGAACGATGACGTGTCCAGCCGCTCGCAGCTCCCACCGCTGGGGCTGCCGGCCCGGCCCGCTCGTGCGCCGGAGCCACATGGAGAGCCTTAGCCATGAATGCGCAGCGTCCTCCTGGCGTGTTCCCGATGGTCGCGATGGCCGTGCCTTTGTTCCTCGCCGGCTGCGGCGTGGGCGCCTCAGCCATCCCGCCGCAGCAGCTCCGCGACGCGCCGGAGAAGCAGCTCATGCAGACCTTTGGCGCCGCTCACGGGGCCGCGTTCTTCGGCGGCTCGGCTGCCGGCTACGCCAGTCAGGATGAGTACATCCGCGCCGTGCGGATGGAGCTGGTGCGGCGATGGTCCAAGATCATCCCCCCGGAGCACCAGGAGAAGATCATCCGCGGCGAGGTTTGCGAGGGCATGGTCTCGACCGAGGTCTATCTGGCGTGGGGGCCATACGTCTATGAGTTTGAGGACTCTTCGCCCTACGGCAAGGTGACCCGCTGGCGATGGGAGTTCCCGACGCGCCGCAGCGTGACCATGCGCGACAGCAGGGTGATCTGGTGGAACGTCGAATCGAGGTAGCCCCCGCCGCGCCGCACCTGCTGCTCCAGCACCCTCCCACCCCCTTCAGAGCCCAACCCGATGACACCCCTCAACCCCCAAAAACCCCGCATTTCCGCCGCCAAAAACCAGCCAGTTTCCCCGCCTCTCATTCTTCGCAATGACGAGGTCGAGAGTTCGAATCTCTTCCGCTCCATTTTTTCTTTCCTGCGGAGATCCGCCGACCGCAGCCGACCGCAGCCCAGTCGCGCGAGTCGGTAGGGCCGCCGTCACCACCAGCTCGGGGGCGCCAGCAGATCCAGCGGTGAGCCGACGCGGCCCAGCAGGTAGCCCAGGACGCCCCCAGGCACGGCCGCAGCGAGCCCGAGCGACAGATTCGAGCAGGCGAAGCCCACAAACACCCCGACGATCACCGCCCCCGCGACGGTGCAGAAGACGATCCACACCGCCCGGAGCGCGCGCAGAATGAAGTGACGCTCCGGGGGTTGCTCGGGTGGATTCATGGCCGATCGTTCTCCGACTCGCCACGTTGAAGGGCCCGGCCGCGACTCGCAGCCAGCAGATCAGGAAAGGGTAGAACGCGGGCGTCCTGCGTAGTGTTCGCTGATCGGTCGCAGATCGGTCACGATTGGCTGCTGCGCATCCGCCATCCCAACATTCGCAGGCACAGGAGCACCGCCATGACCACGGGCGTTCCAGGAAACTCGCCATCAAACTCGCCATCAAGCAAGACTTCACCCAACCCAGCCCCGCGGCCCGGAAGTGCAGAGTTTGAGGCCTATCAAACGCTGGCCGAGACGCTCGGCGGCCCGTCGCTGCGCGTCAAGGACACGCTGATTCAGACCGTGTGCATCGTCAGCGGCATCGTGCTGGGCGTAGCCATCGGAACGCCGCTGGCGCTGTACAACAACCTCCTCTGGTTCGTCGGCGCCGTGGGCGGAGGGGCGGTCGGCATGATCCTGGCCACGCTCGTGAGCGGAGGGGTGCTGATGGTGCTGGGATGGGTCCGGGCCGCGAACAAGCTCAGCGGCAAGGGCCGTGCACCCACGCCGCGCCCCGCACCAAGGCAGACCCGCTGAAGAACCCGCGGACGGTTGGTGCGAGCCGGCGAGGCCTCACGCCGCCGGGGCGCCGGAGGCCGGAATACGGCTCTGAGCCGCGACGGCGACGCCCTTGGCGAAGGCCGCGAGCTCCGACATCGACAGCGCGTAGTGGGCCTCGACAGGGAGCGGCGGGGCCATGGTCATGACTGAGCGGCCGCCGATGACAAGCTTCGCGCCGGCCTCCTGCACGACGGGGGCCGCGCCCTTGACGACCTGCTCGAACTTCGCCCGGCTGATCGGGGCGCTGCAGGAGAGCCAGACCAGGACGGGCCGGTGGGCCACGACGCCCTCATGAATGGCGGAAGTCGGGGTGTCTGGCCCCAGGTTGACGCTGCGGTATCCGACCTCCCACAGCACGATCGAGGCGAGCAGCGATGGGAGGATGTAGGGGTCCTCGGACGGCGCCCCGCCCAGCGCCACGGGCGCCGAGGCCGGCGGCTCGGGCAGTAGCGACCGGATGACGCTCACCGCGCCGAGACAGACATCGACAGCGCGGTGCTCGACCAGGATGCCCTTGGATCCGTGCTTCCACTCCTCGCCGATATCGTGCAGCGCGCTCTTGATGGGTCCATCGGCCAGCGCCGCCACCGACATCCCGCCGACGAACATCGAGAGGATCAGGGCCCGCGCCGCGGTGGTGTCGGAGGCTTCCAGCGCCGCCTTGAGCTCGGAGGCCCGGGCCCCCGGGGCGATGCGGCCGGCTTGGACGGCCGCCAACTCCGGCAGGCCAAGCACATCGGGCCGGACCACCGTCGCCCGGGTTTCGCGGATGAACCGCAGGGCCTCGGGCAGGGCGATCCGCCGATGTCCGCCCGCGGTGCGGGCGGCTTGCAGACGGCCATCGTCGGCCCAGCGTTTGAGCGACGATTCGCTCACACCGATCGCCACGGCCAGGTCCTTCGGGGACAGCAGGTTTTGCTGGGAGTGCATGTGCATGATATGGACGAGTTTACCCCTGGGTTCGCAAGAAATCGAGTGGTTCCAAGCATCAAGAAATGCCCACGTCGAAATAATCTAGGTATTTTACCTTGAATCCAAAACGCCGATTTGGACGGTTTCTCCGCCCATACCATCACGGGTGATTTACGACCTCCGAACCACTGTTCCGGCCGCCGCGGACGAGGCCTTCGCCTGGCACGAGCGCCCTGGGGCCCTGCTCCGCCTGAACCCGCCCTGGGAGCCGGTTCGGCTGCTCTCCCAGCAGGGCGGAATCCGCGATGGGGCCACGGTGGTGCTCAGCATCCCGCTGCTGGGACCGCTGCGCATCCGCTGGGTGGCCCGCCACCTGGACCATCAGGCTGGCCGCCAGTTTCGCGATGTGCAGGAAAAGGGGCCGTTCGCGTCATGGGACCACCGCCACCGCTTTGAGCCCGACACCGCCCGCACCAGCATCATGCACGACCGCATCGAGCTGAGCCCACCAATCGGGGGCTTCGTCGGGCGGCTGATGGAGGGCTCGATCCGGGCCAAGCTCGCGCGGGTCTTCGCCTATCGGCATCGCACATTGGGGGCCGACCTGGCCACGCACGCCCGCTGGCGGGGCCGGCCCCGCCAGACCGTCGCGATCTCCGGCGCCACCGGGCTCATCGGCACGGCGTTGTGCGGGCTCCTCTCGACCGGCGGGCATCGCGTCATTCGGCTGGCCAGGCCCGCCCCCCCCGCCCCCCCCACCCCTGCGAGCCATGCCGAGTGGCCGATGATCCCCTGGGAGCCCTCGACCGGGCTGGCCGGCGCGGCCGGAAGGCTCGACAGCGTGGTGCACCTGGCGGGGGTGAATGTCGCCGCCCGGCGCTGGTCGCGGCGCTTCAAGGCCGAGATCATCGCCAGCCGGGTGGATGCGACGCGGGCCCTCTGCCGCTCACTGGCCAAACTGGCCCACCCGCCGGCGACGCTGGTGTCAGCCTCGGCCGTCGGCTTCTACGACAAGCGCGACACCGGAGCCCAGGATGAGACCTCGCTCGGAGGCGATGGCTTCCTGGCGGATGTCTGCCGGGCGTGGGAGGCGGCGACGCGGCCCGCCGAGGAGGCGGGCATCCGCGTCGTGCACGCTCGCATCGGGATCGTGCTGTCGCCGCTGGGCGGGGCGCTGGCCAAGCTGCTGCCGCTGGTGAGCCTCGGGCTCGGCGGGCCGCTGGGGCGGGGTGACCAGATCACGAGCTGGGTGAGTCTGGATGACGCCATCGGCGGGATCCACCACGCGCTGATGGACGATCGGTTGAGCGGCCCGGTGAACATCACGGCGCCCCAGGCGGTGAGCAACCGCGAGCTGATCAGCACCCTGGGCTCGCTGCTGGGCCGGCCGACGGTTCTCGCCGCGCCGGCGTGGGCCCTGCGGCTGG
Source organism: uncultured Phycisphaeraceae bacterium (assembly GCA_964611125.1). Lineage (GTDB taxonomy): Bacteria > Planctomycetota > Phycisphaerae > Phycisphaerales > UBA1924 > JAEUIX01. Next base: position 5,851 of record CAZSZO010000027.1, read on the forward strand.
CCATCGGCGAGATGGCCGACGCCGAGTTGTTGCAGGGCTGCCGCGTCGCCCCGGCCCGGCTGAGCGCGGCGGGCTACGCGTTCCGCCAGCCGCACGTGCAAGGCGCGCTGCGCCACATGCTGGGGCTGACGACGAGCACAGAAACGACCTGAGGGGCTGCGCCACCGACCGCCGTCGGGCGGTCGGTGCTGCGGGCGCGCCGGGCCGGGGACTCAGCTACGGCTCGCGGAAGATCGCCGCCGAGGCGGTGAAGCCGTGCACAAAGGCGCGGTCGCCGACGGGGCCGATCTCGCCGGCGGCGAAGAACCCGGCGACCGGCGCCGAGGGGCGTCCGGCGGGCGACGCGGCGGCGATGGCCTCGCCGCCCTTGGCGCGGACCTCGCCCGGCTCGCCCGGGTGGAAGAGCGACGCGATGGCGGCAGCGTCGTGGTTGGGCTGGGCGAACATGCGGCGGCCGCGCCCGTTGCAGGTAAAGAGCAGGGCGCCCAGCGGCGGCCCGTGGAGGCGCTGGCCATCGAGCAGCAGGCCGAGGTCTTCATCGGCGGTGCGGGCGTCGCGCAGGTGGAAGCGGACGGTCTGGCCGACCCGGGCGAGATCGTTGATGGCGAGCTCGCCGCCCTCCTTGCTGAAGCCGGTGACCCCGCGGATGAGGTAGTCATCGCGCCCGAAGCGGGTCTTGAACTCGTTGACCACGCGCCCGAGGAAGACGCCCCGTGAAAGCAGCTGGCGGCGGGCCTCGGGGAGCGACTCGATCGCTTCGTCAAGGGCGGCGAGGGCTGGCTTGCCGCCGAGGGTGCGGATGACGTTGCCCGACGCCGCGGTAATGACCAGGTTGGGCCCGAAGGGCAGGCAGCCCTGGCTGACCACGGCGTCGACGCGGATGCTCCCGCGGAGGGTGAAGCCCACCACGCCGGCGTCCAGCACGCGATCGTTGATGATCAGCGCGTTCCCGCGCGGGCGCGAGCCGGCCGAGGCGATCCCCCCGAGGATCGGCGCCAAGCCGGCCCCCGGCGCGGCGAGCCGCTGCGCGGCCCCCAGGGCCGGGAGCAACTCAGGCACGCGGGTCGAGAACGGGTCGGCGAAGAGAATCGTGGCCCGATGGTCCACGGCCATGCCGGTGGCGGTCGCCAGACGCGCGAAATCGTCGGGGTCGGCCGGCTCGTCGGGCCCGTCGGATGAGATGGTGAACCCGCCATTCTCGGGCGCGGCGTAGGCGAGGGGCAGATCCTCGGTGCTGAAGGCATGAGCCGAGGCCCCCGGCAGGTGGGCCGCCAGCAGGGAGACGCCCGGCGCGGCCTCCTGCTCGACCGACCCGCCCAGGACCGCCTCGCCGGTCACGCCGATCAGGCAAGCGGGGTTGAGCCGCTTCCGCAAGGCGTCGAGCAAGGCCCCGATGCGCCCTGCGTGGTGACTGGAGGCGAAGAGCACCGCCAGCGTGGGTCGGCCCGCCGAGGCCGCGGGCACGCCGGACGATTCGAGCCCATCGACAATCTGATCGAGGAGTTCACCGGCGGCGTCGGCTCCTGGGCGGCCGCTCAGAGCAGCGGCGATCCCCCGCGCCGGCGCCAGCAAGGGCGGCACGGCGGGGGACGCGGGCTCTCCGGATGGCGGCGGGGTTGACCTCACGACGGGCAGTTTACCGCGCCGCCCGCGCGACGCGGGCGACGATTGCCCATCGCGCGCCAGATTTTGCAGATCGACGAGATCTTGCCCGGCCTGCCCAGTTCACGCCGAGCGCCCAGAGGCCCCGGTTGACTCATCGCCCCCGGGGGCGGCGCGGCGTTCGTACAGGGCGACCACGAGCAGCACGAGCATCGTCTGAACGCCGACCAAAATGGCCTGCCAGGCCTCAAGCGAGCCCAGCGCGATGCCGCCGATGGCGGTGATGCCGGTGAGGCCGTAGATGACCAGCACCGCGTCGCGCCGCGAGAGACCCCTCCGAACCAGGCGGTGCGAAAAATGCTGTAGATCACCTACGAAAGGTGACCGCCCCTGGGACAGCCGGATAACCGAGACCGTCGCGCAGTCATACAGCGGCACCGCCAGCACCACCAGCGGCATGAAGACGCCGTACCACCCGCCGGCGAGGCGCGGCTCGTAGTACGTCGTGCGCACCGTCAGAAAACCCAGCAGGAAGCCCAGGACCAGCGAGCCGCCGTCGCCCATGAAGATCGAAGCCCCGCCCCGACGCCACGGGAAGTTGAAGCAGAGGAACCCCAGCAGCGACCCGATGAGCAGCGCCAGCAGCGCGGCGACGAACCACTGCCCGTGGATCGTCGCCGCCGCTAAGAAGCACGCCGCGGCGATGCAGCCGACGCCGCCCGCCAGACCATCCATGTTGTCCAGGAAGTTCATGGCGTTGGTGACCAGCACGATCCACAGGACCGTGATGGCCACCGACAGGGTGATCCCCCAACCGCCGGGGATGCGGTTATCGAGCACCGTGAGCAGCCGCGAATTGGTCGCCAGCACCACGAGCAGGGCGACTCCAAGCATGACGGCCAGCTTGAGCATCGGCCCCAGCGGCCTGCGATCGTCAACCAGGCCGACAGCGTGCAGCACCAGCAGCCCGCCCAGCAACGTGAGCGCGCCCGTCGTGGTGTCGCGAATGCCGGGGAGGTGGTCGGCCAGGCCGGGCACAAACGCCGCGGCGCCGTCAGCCCAGGGCGACGCGACGATCGCCAGACCAGCCGCCACCGGGAGCACGACACCCAGAAAGATGGCGACGCCGCCAGTATTGGGGACCTTTCGGGGCGGGGCCTTCACCTGCCCGGGGACGCCGGCGCCATCGAGAGCGTTGACACGCCGGCCCAGGGTCCGGGCGATCAGCGTGGCGGGCCACGCGATCAGGAAGGCCAGCCCGATCAGGGCGAAGCTCAGGTCTCGCATCGGGCGAGTGTAGCGGAATCAGCTGACGTCTCTCTGCAGCTGTGCGGGCCCTTCCGGAAACTCACCGGATTCCCGCCGGGCGAGCGCCCACGGCGCCGCCGCCAGGCCGAAGGCGAGAAGGACCAGCGGCATGATCAGGAGCACGCGCCCGGGCCACGGGCCGAGGTGGTCGAGAATCGTCGGGGCAAGCGGATTGCTGGCGCCGACATAGCCGTAGTTGGCCCCGAGGGCGATGTTGAGCGGCAGCACCAGCACCCCGTAGCCCACGGTGATCGCCGAAGCGAGCAGCCAGTCGGGCCAGGTGGGGCGGTAGCCGCGCACGGCGACCTCATAGACCGCCCCGCCGACGATCACGGCGTGCTGGAACCAGAACATCCAGAAGTACTCATGGGCCGGCCCCTCGCGCAGCGTCGGCGTGATGAAGGCTTGCGAGCTCAAGGCGAGGCCCCAGAAGTAGACCAGCGTGCGGGGCCAGCGCCACGCCGACAGCAGCGCCACCGGGGCCGCCAGAGCCGCGATGTCGCACATGTGCAGGGGGAGCGAGCGCGTCCAGTCGAACCGCCCGGGAACCAACCAGTACGCCGCGAAGGCCACCCAGGAGGCGAGGTTGAAGACGCCCAGGGCGATCTCGAAGCGGCGCCCGGCGGGCCCGCCGCGCAGACGCCGACCGATGACCACAAACCCGAGCGTGACCAGCACGAAGACGCCATCGACCAGGACGTGCGTCGTTGAGAACGGCTGGAACAGTTCGCCCGGCGCGGGCGGACGCGCGGACTGGCCGACGTGGTGGGGCTGCGGCTGGGGCTGGCGCTGGGGCTGGGGCGGGGCCTGGGCCTGGAGCTGGGGCAGCGCCATACGGGCCTACGCCCCGGGCGCCACCGGCGCCGGATCGCCGCCGGCGCGAGCCGAGGCGGCCGGGCCCGCGTGCTCATGGCGCAACTGCCCGCACGCCGCGGCGATGTCCCGCCCGCGCGACGCCCGGATGTGCACGTTGATGCCCTCATCGCGCAGCAGGCCCTGGAACGCCAGCACGTCTTCATCCAGCGGGCGGCCGAACGGCAGGCCCGCGACCTCGTTGTACCGGATCAGGTTGATGTTGGCCCGAAGCGTGCGGGCCAGGCCCGCGAGCTGCTCGGCGTGCTCGCGCCGGTCGTTGACGCCGCGCAGCAGGGTGTACTCCAGGGTGATCTCGCGCCCCGTCTTCTCGAACCACTTGCGGCAAGCGGCCAGCAGATCGCGGATGGTGGTGTACTCAGCCCAGGGAATGAGCTGCCGCCGGATGTCGTCACTCGGAGCGTGCAGCGAGAGCGCGAGCGTCACGGGCAGGTCGAACTCCTCTGCCAGGCGCTCGATCGCCTGCGGCAGCCCGACGGTGGAGATCGTGATCTTGCGGGCCGAGATCCCCCCGCCCGGGCCCCAGAGCGAGTTCATGGTGCGAATGGCGGTGGTGACGGGGCCGAAGTTGGCCAGCGGCTCGCCCATGCCCATGAACACGACATTGCTGATGCGCCCCAGCGGCTCGCCCTTGGGGCTCGTGAGCTGACCCAGCCGCCAGACCTGCTCGACGATCCGCCCCGCCGAGAGGTTGCCGTCGAGCCCGCCCAGGCCCGAGGCGCAGAACTTGCACCCCACCGGGCACCCGACCTGCGAAGAGATGCACGCCGTGCGACGATCCTCCACGGGGATCATCACGCACTCGGTGGCGTAGCGGCCGACCGGCGCGTCCGGGTCGCCGGCCCCCGCCTGCGGGAGGGAGACCCCCGACGTTGGCGCGCCCTCGGCATCGGTCCCCCCGGCCCACTCGATCAGCAGCTTCTGCACGCCGTCGGTGGCGACCTTGTGGGCCTTGATGTCGCCGGAGAGAAAGGTCATCTCCTCACTGAGCATGTCGCGGTCGCGCTTCGAGAGGCTGGTCATCAGCGTGGGGTCGACCACGCCCTTCTCATAGACCCATTCCAGGATCTGCTTGGACCTGAACCCGGCCATCCCGCGGGCCTCGCACCAGGGCTTGAGGGTCTCAGGCGTGAACTCGAAGACGTGGTTGGACGGATGAGCAAGGGGCACGACGCATTGTAGGGAGCGGGGGGCGTGTCGACCCGCCCGGGTGGTTCGAGGGGGCCAGTCGCCATTGCGGCCGGCCAGCCAGTCGGCCTCAGCACCCGCCGAAGAACCGCGTGATGAAGTCGCTGAGGTCGTCAGGGTCGGTCGCGCCGTCGCCGCTCACATCCGCCCGGGGGCACGACGGGATCGAGAAGAAGCAGGTGATGTAGTCCGACAGGTCGTCGGGGTCGACGGCGCCGTCGGCGTTGAAGTCCGCCAAGCAGGGCGGGGCGCCGAGGCGGGCGCCGTCGCTGATGAGCGCGCCGCAGTCGGTTGTGATGGCGACGGTGTATTGGCCCTGGTCAGGGTCCGAGGCGCGGAGAATCGTCAGGGTGGGAGACGCCGCGCCCAGGATGCGGTCGTCGTCGACGAGCGGGAGCCCGTCCCTGCTCCATTGGAAGGCCGCGCGGCTGGCGGATGTGGCGGTGACGGCGAAGGTGGCCGAGGCGCCGGCGGCGAAGGGGATGCTCACCGGCTGGGCGCTGATGACGGGCAGGCAGGGCTCGACACGGATGACGACGGCGGCGGGAAGGCTGTCAACCGTGTTGCCCGGGCCGCTGTCGGGGTCGATGGTGGCGCGGGCCTTGTAGGTGAAGCTGACTGTGCCGGTGAAGCCCGCCGGGGGCGTGTAGCGGAAGCCGCCGCGTCGGTCGCCATCGAGCACGAGGGCGCCGGAGGCCGGGGCGGAGACGAGCACCACAGCGAGGTCGACCGCCGGTTGCTGGGCGTCGTTGGCCAGCAGGCCGCGCCCCGGGGGCACGACGAGGGTCGTCCCCGGGGGGGTGATGAAGGTGTCGTCAGCGGCGAGGCGGCGGCCGTGATCGCGGAGGCTCGTCAACGCCGCGAGGCTCCACTTCATGAACGGGTAGGACTCAGCGGGGCGGGTGGTCGCGAGGGCCCGGTTGAGCTCGCGCTGGAAGAGGCCGCGCTGGTTGGCGATCTGAACGTCGCCCCGCGGTTCGGTGGTTGGGGCGGGGGCGCCGGGGGTGGTGGGGATCGCGGCCAGGGCGTCGGCGTAGAGGCGGAAGGCGTTGGCCTGGTCGATGCCTTCGCCGATCCCGCGCAGGGGCCCGCGGAGGAGGTCGCTGGAGGCGAAGGTCTCAGGGAGGGCGAGGGAGACGAAGGCGTCGATGAGCTTGGCCGTGACTCCGAGGTTGGCGCCGGAGAGGCGGATGTTGTTGACGTCGGCGCCGGAACCGAGGGCGGCGACGACGGGCTGGAGGAAGGCCCGCTGGCGGGCGCAGAGGGTGTCGTTGATGGCGTTTCGGACAACGGTCGCCTGGCCGCCGTCGACCACCGATGTTGCGCTCCAATAGGGACGACTGATCGTGTTGCCTCTGGAGTTGACGACGGAGATCGATTGGGTGCTTTGAGCGCTAAAGAACTGGTCGCGGATGGGGTCGACGGGGAAGTAGCGTCCGAGCGCATCGCGGGTTCTCCCGATCCATCGATCCCGCAGGGCGGCCGTGGACTCGGGATAGGACTGCTCGCCGAGGGTGTTGAGTGTGATCCGCCGGCTGGCGATGAGGCTCATCTGGGCGACGTTGGCGTCGGTGGGTACGTAGACCGTGCCGACGCCCGAGACGCTGACGCCGCCGACGAGCGATGGATTCCAGTACAGACTGATATCGTACGTCGCCACATACCAGTTGATGGTCAGGGGCTCGCCGTTGCTCCCGGTGACCCGAACCTGGCCGGACTGCGTCCACCCGCCGCTGGTGGGCGAGGTGGGGCGCCAGGACCAGGTGTAGAAACCGGGCCCGCGCTGGGGGATGTTCATAACCGCGGCGTTGCGGAACTCCAGCGCCGCCAACTGCCATGCGTTTGACGAGCCCGCGAGCGGCAGGTCGATGAAGTCGTTGGTGTTGTTGTAACGGCCGACGCGACCGGGGACCGCCGGCGGCGTGCTGAGGGTCTGCGTGGCCCCGCCCCAGAGGTTGAGCGTCGGGGTTCCCGCGGCCGTCAACTGGGTCGTCTTCAGGGCGTCAATGTTCGTCTGGAGCGTGGTGGTGCGGGCCGCGTGGTCGGAGAGCAGCCGATCGAAGAGGGCCTGCCGCTTGGCGGCGTTCATGACGGCCTGCGCGTTCAGCCCGGCGTTGAGCACATCCCCGATGCGGCTGGGTGTGGTGGAGAGGATCTTGGCGCCGTGCCAGGGGTTCTCGCGGTAGAACTGGGCGTAGACATCGGCGTTGAGGGCCCAGCTCGTGGGGTTGGGGCTGCGGAGCGTCCCGAGGGCCGCCTGGCCGATGGTCGTCGGGAACGTGCGGAGCTGGTTGATGTTGTAGCCGAGCGGGTAGTTGCTGATCTGGGCCGCGCCGGTGGTGTCGTAGGGGATCGGCGCGTCGGACCCGGCATAGACGACGCTGGCGGCGTCGTTCAGGGCGGCCGAATAGAAGCCGCCCTCGTAGTCGTTGAACTGCACATAGTTCAGGTCGGCGCCGGTGCGGTCGCGGTAGCCCAGGGCCGTCTCCATGTCGGCGATGAATGGAAAGTTGAAGCCGTCAGCCAGGATTCCGTAGAGGTTTTGCTCGAAGCGGTTGAGGTTGCTTTGGGTGATGGCCAGTTGGGTCTGGACGTTTTGGAGGCTGACTGAGGTGTCGACGAAGTACTGGGTCATCGCGCTGAAGCCCGCGTCCATGGAGGTGTACAGCGCCTGCAGACCGGCATCGATGCGGTCGAAGCGGTTGATCATGGTGAAACGCAGCTCGGAGACCTGGTTCTGCAGCACCGTGATCTGGTTGGAGAGCTGCTGGAAGGGGCTGGGGCGGACATCGTTGTTCCGCGCGTTGCCCATGAGCAGGCCCGTGCCGAAGCCCAAGGCGCCGGCGACCTGGAGGAATCCGCCGATCTTATTGGGCGACGCCGCCGCCTGGCCCAGACCCGAGAGCAGCGAGCCGCCGGCGATGAGGCCGTTGGTCATCGCCGAGCTGCTGTGGTCAGCCACGCGGATCTGAATGTTGGCGTAGGTGCGGAGCGTGTTGCCCTCGGTGCGGTTGCCGAACGTCCCCTGCTCCAGAGCCGCCGTGGCGAAGCTCAGGCGGGCCCGCGAGCGGTTGAGGGCCACCAGATCGGCGATGCGGGTGTTCTGGGCCGACGTGATCAGGGCGGGGTTCGACGCCGCGGCCTCGGTGGAGGCCAGGGTTGGGTACTGGGCCGCGGTCGCGGCCAGGGTGGCGAGCTTGCCGTTCACAAACGCGTTGACGGCGTCGAACTCAGCATTGATGCTCGATCGCAGGCCCGAAAAGTTCGCCGCCCGCTCGGCGTCGAACTCCGCGGCGGTGGCCGGAACCAGCGCCAGCGCGCTGACGATCTCGGGGTGCTGGGCGCTCAAGGCGGCCGAACTGGGATACGGCTCGATCCCCTCCGACCGCAGGAACGCCGCGGCCCGCGCCTCGACCAGCGGATCGGGCGCCTGGTGCAGCGAGCGCCCGCCGAAGATCCCCGCGAGCAGCTTCGCCACGCTGTCGCCGGTGGCCAGCGTCGGGATCGTGCCGAACTGAAAGGCGATGGCGCTCAGTTGGCGGTTGGGCTGCTCGGCGTCCAGACCCAGCACCTGGGCGACCCTGGCGCCGACATCGGTATCGAGGCCCGGAACGCCGGTGACGCGCGTCAGATACCGCGCCGCAGGCTGCACCGCGAAGCTGCCGACCAGGTTGGGGTCGCCTGGATACGCACTCCGCAGCTGCGTGTTGTACGCGCTCACGAACGCCGAAAGCTGGCCCTCGGTCGCGTTGGGGTTGCGAGCCCCCACTTCGCTCAGGGCCGCGAGCACAGCGATGATGCGGGCGTTGGGAGTCGTCGCCATGCTCGAGCGAACGACCTCAGTCGCCGTCAGGCCCCGCAGAAAGCGGTTGTACTGGGCGTCCGCCGCGGTCTGGGCGCTGGCGACGTCCGCTGTCCCCGCCACAATGGCCGCAACCGGCAGGATGAACGAGAGGCCGCTGGATCGCATGAATCAGGCTCCGTCTGGGCTGGCTGTGGTGGTTCGACCGCGGCGAAAGGCCGCCGAGCGTGCGAACGCACCCTGCGCCCTCTCTGAGCGGGAGCCAGTCTCGGAGAGGATCATCCTTCCGGCACAATCCCCCAGATGCCCGCAGTCAGAAGCCCCCGGTGGCTGAGCGGCCCGCTGCGCCCACCCCAGCCAAACCCGGCCCAAGCCAGCTGGAGGCCCCGCCCCCACGACCCGAACGCCTCGTCACCCGCCCAGCTCGCGCCCCCGGTCCCGCGCCGCGACGATGGCCTGCTCGATCGCCGCCATCACCCCGCGATCGTCCAGCACCCGCGTCGCCGCCGCGGTGGTGCCGCCCTTGCTTGTCACCGCCGCGCGCAGGGCCGCGGGCAGCTCACCCGACTGCTGCAGCAGCGCCGCGGCGCCGGCCAGCGTCTGGCGCGTGACCGCATCCGCGACTTGAGGAGCGAAGCCCAGGTCGATCCCGGCCTTACGCATCGCCTCGGCCAGATAGAACAGGTACGCCGGCCCGGAGCCCGCCAGAGCCGTGAACGCATCCATCAGCGATTCGTCGATGTTCACCACCCGCCCCACGCACTCAAAGAGACGGGCGGCGAAAGCCGCATCCCTCGCGGTGGCGCTCGCGTGCGCCGCCAGGGCGGTCATGCCCTGCTGGATCCCCGCAGGAAGGTTCGGCATCGCCCGCACGACCCGCGCGGCTGGCCCCAGGACCTCGCGCACCCGCTGGGCCCGCGTGCCGGCGAGGATGCTGATCACCAGGAACCCGCTTCCGGGGCCGGCCGGCCGCCCGTCCAGCCGGGTCGCAAGCAGCGGCCCGATCTCGGCGGCGACCTTGCCCAGGGACTGGGGCTTGACGGCCAGCAGGATCACCGCCGCGACACCGTCGCCCCCATTCGCACCCGGATGACGCCCCCGATCCAGCAGTGCCCGCACGCCGTCGCCGGCGCTCGCCCGCACGTCCACCCCGAGGCCCGCCAGCAAAGCGTGCTTTTCGGCTCCCGGCTCGGCGACGATGACCCGCTCGCGGGCCTCCGGCCTGGACCACAGCGAGCCCGCCGCGAGGGCCCCGCGCAGAATCGCCTGGCCCATGTGTCCGCCGCCGATCACCAGCAGCGCGGGGCGGTCGTGGGCAGCGGGCTGGCGATCCTCGGGCATGGGCAATCATCAGCGCCGGCGACGAACCAGACAAGGCGTGCTTATCATGTCGATTCGTCAGCGGCCCGTCTGCCCGGACGGCGCGCGTCACGCCCCGGGCCGACGGCACGGATCCCTCCCCCCCCACCCGATGGCCACGTTCTACAAGCTCGATTTCGAAGCCCCGGTCCTTGAAGTCGAGCAGCAGATCGAGCAGCTCGAGAGCCAGCTCCGCTCGTCGTCCCAGCTCACACCCCCGGCGCTTGGCCCGGCGTCCGGCGGGTCGGCCCCCGGGGCCCAGCATGGGGCGCAGGACGGCGAGAACCGCCCCCAGCTCTCCGCCGCGGAAACGCTCGACCTCTCTGAGCGCATCGAGGAGCTCCGCAAGCTCCGGCTGGCCCGCCTGCAGGAGGCGTATGCCAACCTCTCGGCCTGGGACACCGTGCGCGTCGCCCGCCACCCCAAGCGCCCGCAGACCCGCGATTTCATTGAGCTGCTCTGCAAGGACTTCTGCGAGCTGCACGGCGACCGCCGCTTCGGCGACGACCCCGCCATGGTCACCGGCTTCGCCCGCATCGGCGCGATGAAGTGCCTGATCGTCGGCCACCAGAAGGGCCGGACCACCAACGAGAAGATCGCCTGCCACTTCGGATGCGCCCACCCCGAGGGCTACCGCAAGGCCCTGGCCAAGATGAAGCTCGCCGAGAAGTTCAAGCTGCCCATTGTCACGTTTGTCGATACGCCGGGGGCCTACCCGGGCATCGGCGCCGAGCAGCGCGGGCAGGCCGAGGCCATCGCGGTGAACCTGCGGGAGATGAGCCGCCTGGCGACGCCAATCGTGAGCGTGGTGATCGGCGAGGGCGGTTCCGGCGGCGCCCTGGGCATCGCCGTGGCCGACCGCGTGGCCATGCTGCAGCACGCCTGGTACTCGGTCATCAGCCCCGAGGGGTGCGCCGCGATCCTCTGGAAGCAGGCCAACGAAACCACCAACACCGCCGCGGCCAAGGCTCTGCGTCTCACGGCACAGGACAACCTCGAGCTGGGCATCATCGACACGATCATCAGCGAGCCGGTCGGGGGCGCCCATCGCGACGCCCGGGCGGCCGCGGCGTCGCTGGAGGCGTGGGTGATTGAGTCGATCAGGCAGCTCAAGACCATCGAGCCCGCGGCGCTCGTGCAGCAGCGCTACGACCGGTTCCGCCGGATGGGCAGCGTGATCGAGCGGGCCGAGCAGGCCGCAGGGGAGCTTGCCGGGGAGTGACCCTGCGCCGCCGCGCCGCCCCTCACACCACCCCCTCACACCACCGGCCGGTGGTGCAGCAGGTCGGTAGAGTCCTTCACGCCCAGATTCTGGTAGATCTCGCGCGTGGCGGTGCTCTTGTTGAGCGTGTAGAAGTGGATCCCGCGGACCTTTTCGTCCAGCAGCTCGCGGCACTGCTCCGTGGCCCAGTGCACCCCCACCCGCCGCACCGCTTCGGGCTCGCCGCCGGTGCGGTTGATCGCCCGCAGCAGGGCCGCCGGGAACCGGCAGCCCAGGGCCATGTCGGCCATCGCCAGCATCCCCTTCACGCTCGTCACCGGCATGATGCCCGCCACGATCGGGATCTTGATGCCCGCGATCTCGCAGCGGCTGCGGAAGTCCAGGAAATCGTGGTTGTCAAAGAAGAGCTGCGTGCAGATCCAGTCGGCGCCCGCGTCCACCTTCGCCTTGAGGTAGTCCATCTCCTTCACGCGGTTGGGCGTGCCGGGGTGCCCCTCGGGGTACGCGGCGATGCAGATCCCGAACCCGCGCGGGTCGGAGTGGCGGCGCTCGCTATTGAACTTCCTGATGAACCGCACCAGATCGGTCGCGTAGCGGAACGCGTCCTTCGAGCGGTCCCACTGGCCGCTGAGCTGGCGGGGCACGTCGCCCCCCAGGGCCAGCACGTTGCCGATCCCCGCCTCGGCGTACCGGTCCAGAATCGCGCGGATCTCATCCTCGGTGTGGCAGACGCACGTCAGGTGCGGCACCGGCTGCAGACGCGTCTGGCTCCGCAGGCGCACCACCAGGTCGCGCGTCACCTCGCGCGTCGAACCCCCGGCGCCATAGGTCACCGACACGAACGACGGCTTGAGGGCTTCAAACTCCGCGATCGTGCCGTAAAGCGACTCGGCCGCCTCAACCGTCTTGGGCGGGAAGAACTCAAACGAGAACGTCGTCGACTGCTGGGCGAAGATGTCGCGGATATGCATGCCGGGACCCACTTGCAGAAACCGATCGGCAGCCGTCGCCACGAGCGCGGCTTGAGAGCGTATCGACGCTCGCGCCGCCCGGCTCAAGGCCCGCGACGCGTATCCGCCGGCCGAGCAGGCCATCCTAGTCGCTCGGCGGTACACTCTTGGCCGCCGGGCGAGCGCCGCCGCGGCCCAAAACCGTTCATCAAGACATCGCGTCCACCCTCGCCGGAGACCCCCGATGACCACTCTGACGACCCTGCTCACCCGCTCCGCCGCCGTCCTCGCCCCGCTGGCGTGCCTGGCGTACGTGCTCGCCTTCGCCACGCCCGCCCGCGCGGTCGTCAAGACGGAGGAGATCGTGTACAAGGTCGGCGACGCCGAGTTCAAGGGCTACCTGTGTTACGACGACGCCGTGACCGACCGGCGCCCCGGAGTCCTGGTCTGTCACGAGTGGTGGGGCTGCAATGAGTACGCCCAGCAGCGGGCCAAGCGGCTGGCCGACTCGGGCTACGTCGCCTTCGCCCTCGACATGTACGGCAAGGGCGCCACCACCAGCGACCCCAAGCAGGCGGGCGAGCTCGCCGGCAAGCTCTACGCCGACCCCGCGGCCCTCCGCGACCGGGCCGTCGCGGGGCTGAAGGTGCTCTCTGGCAGCAATCGCGTCGACCCCGAGCGGCTGGCCGCCATCGGCTACTGCATGGGGGGAACTGTCGCCCTCGAACTGGCTCGCACTGGCGCCAACCTCAAGGCCGTCACCGCCTTCCACGCGTCGAACATCACCGCCAAGGACCCTGCTGACAACGCCAGGATCAAGGCCAAGGTCCTCATCTGCCACGGCGCCGACGACACCTTCGTCAAGCCCGGGGAGATCGACGCCTTCGTCAAGCAGATGAAGGACGCCAACGTCGACAGCCAGGTGATCTTCTACGGCGGCGCGGTGCACTCCTTCACCAACGCCGGGGCCGACAAGTTCAACATCCCGGGCGTCAAGTACAACGCGCTGGCCGACCGGCGCTCCTGGGCCCACATGCGGGGACTCTTCGACGAAGCGTTCTCAGGACGGTGAACCATCGACATGTCCAGCAGCAGGGCTGACCTCCCGCGCACCATCGGCTTCTGGGGCGCCAGCGCGGTCATGGTCGGCGTCATCATCGGCAGCGGCATCTTCCGCCAGCCCACCGAGATCGCCAGGCACCTGGGCAGCCCCTGGCTGATCCTGGCGTTCTGGGCCGTCGGCGGCGTCATCTCGCTCTTCGGCGCGCTCACCTATGCCGAGCTCGCGACGATGTTCCCCCAGACCGGCGGCGTCTACGTCTTCCTGCGCGAGGGCTACGGCCGGGCCGTGGCGTTCACCTTCGGGTGGACGTACATGCTCATCACCAAGCCCTTCGCCGCGGGGGCGATCGCCACGATCTTCTCCGAGCACGTCAACACCGTCATCGGGTGGCGGCCCGAGGGTTGGCTCAAAGTCTGGGCCGCGCCCCTCGAGACCTGCGCGCTCCTGATCATGCTCACCGCGGTCAACGTCCTCGGGACCAGCCTCGGAGCCGGCGTCGCCATGGCGCTCACCGGACTCAAGCTCGCGGCCCTCGCCGCCATCATCGTCGCGGCGACCCTCCTCGGTCAACCCAGTTTCGGCGCCCTCGCCACCGTCGACCACCCCCAGAGCCTGCTGCTGGCCATCGCCCCGGTCATGTCGGGCGTGCTCTGGACCTACGACGGCTGGAGCGACGTCGGCGCCGTGGCCGGCGAGGTCCGAAACCCGCAGCGGATGCTCCCGCGCATCTACTTTGCGGGAACACTCGCCGTCACGCTCCTCTACCTGGCCGTCAACGCCTCGTTCTTCTTCGTGGCCCCCCTCACCGACATGCGCACCACCGCCACCCTGGCGCCCATGCTCATGGAGCGCCTGCTCGGCGCCGGGGCGAGCGTCGCCGTCACCCTGGTCGTCGTCGTCTCCACCTTCGGCAGCACCCACTCCTCCATCCTCACCGGGGCCCGCGTCACCTTCGCCCAGGCCCGGGATGGCCTGCTCTTCCGGTTTCTCGCCCGCGTCCACCCCCGCCGCCACACCCCCGACATCGCCCTCTGGACGCAGTGCGCCCTCTCCTGCATCGCGGTGCTCTTCCTGGGCGGCTTCAGCCAGCTCGCTGACGGCTTCGTCTTCACCATGTGGATCTTCTACGGCCTCGCCGGCGCCGCGATCTTCATCCTGCGGGCCCGCCTCCCCGGGGCCGACCGCCCCTACCGCTGCTGGGGCTACCCGGTCGTGCCCGCGCTCTTCGTGTGCGCCGCCGTCGCGATGACGGCCCTCTCGATCCAGAGCAACCCCGCCCAGACTCTCCCCTGGCTGTGCGTGATCCTCGCGGGCATCCCGGTGTACTACATCTGGAACAGGCTGACCACCGTCAGCCCCCGGGGGTAGCCATCTCGCTACCGATGCAGCCCCTCCACGATCCGCGGCAGCACCTCGCCCGACTTCCCCCGCACCGACCAATCCACCAGCCCGGTGATCGGCGTGGGCTCGGGATTGATCTCCACCGTGCGCGCGCCGCGGGCCGCCGCCGCCCGGATGAAACGCGCCGCCGGGTGCACCACGCTGCTGGTGCCGATTGACATGAACACATCGCACCCCGCCGCGGCGCGCTGGGCCGCCTCCACCGCCTCCTCGGGCAGCATCTCGCCGAACCACACCACATTGGGCCGCAGCACCCCACGCCCGTCATGCGGTGAACGCGGCGGAAACTCGCCCATCGGCTCCGGCCCCGGCGCCACCTGCCGCCCCGTCACGGTGCAGCGCCAGGTGATGATGTTCCCGTGCAGCTCGACCACCTCGCGCGAGCCCGCCTTCTGGTGCAGCCGGTCGACATTCTGCGTCAGCACGGTCAGCCGCGCGCCGTCGCCGCGGGCCTGCAGCAGCCGCTCGAGCTCCGCCAAGGCCAGGTGCCCCGGGTTGGGCTCCGCCGCCAGGCACCCCAGGCGCCGCCAGTCATACCAGCGCGACACCCGTTCAGGGTCCGCCGCGAACGCCTGGGGCGTCGCCAGCGTCGCCGGGTCGAACTCCTGCCACAGCCCCGCCATGGTCGCCGGACCACCCGGCCCGCCACTCTCCTGCCGGGCCGCCTCCGCCGCGGCGCGAAACGTCGGGATCCCCGACTCGGCAGAGACCCCGGCGCCCGTGAGCGCGACCACCCAGCGGGAATCCCTGATGGCCTGCACGATCTCGTCAATCTGGTCCATCATGCTGCTCGGCACGCTCCGTTCAGGCTTTTTCAAACGCCGCGTCGAACGCGCGGCCCGAAGGGGCGAAATCGAGCCTGCGCACGAACGCGCACGCCTCGCGGGCCCCGTGCAGGCGGTCCATGCCCGAGTCCTCCCACTCAACACTGAGCGGCCCGCGGTAGTGAGCCCGGTTCAGAGCCCGCAGGCACTCTTCGAAGTTCACTTCGCCCCGCCCGGGCGTGCGGAAGTCCCAGCCGCGCCGCGGGTCGCCGAACGACAGGTGCGAGGCCAGAATGCTGCTCTCGCCATCAAGCAGCCGGATGGCGTCCTTCACGTGGCAGTGATAGATCCGCTCACCGAACAGATCGATGAACTTCGCCGGGTTGATCCCCTGCCAGATCAGGTGCGAGGGGTCAAAGTTGAAGCCGAAGGTCTCCCGCTCCTCGACCGCCGCGAGGGCCCGCAGGGCGGTGTGGATGTCGTAGGCGATCTCCGTGGGGTGCACCTCGAGGGCAAACCGCACCCCCACGCGATCGAACTCATCGAAAATCGGGTTCCAGCGCCGCGCGAAATCCTCGTACCCCGCGTCGATATCCGACTGCGGAGTCGGCGGGAAGTGGTACAGCATCCCCCACACCGACGAACCCGTGAACCCGTTCACCACCTTCACCCCCAGCTTCGCCGCGGCACGGGCGGTGTCGATCATCTCCTGGGCGGCCCGCCGACGCACCCCCTCCGGATCGCCGTCACCCCAAATGCGGGGGTGAAGGATGGTCCGATGCCGCGCGTCGATGACGTCGCACACGCACTGGCCCACCAGGTGGTTGCTGATCGCCCAGACGTTCAAGCCGTGCTTGGCGAGCAAATCGCGCTGGCCCTGGCAGTACCCCGGCTCGCTCAGCGCCCGCTGAACGTCAAAGTGATCCCCCCAGCAGGCCAGTTCCAGCCCGTCATAGCCCCAGGAGCGGGCCATCGCCGCCAAGGTCTCCAGCGGCAGATCGGCCCATTGGCCGGTGAACAGCGTGACCGGCCGCGACCCGCCGGGAGGTGCGGGGGTGGGCATCGGATTGGAGGCGGGGGCGGATGAGGCCATGCGGGGGGGTCCTTGTGCAAGTACTGCGCCAGCCGGAAGGACTTGCTGCCGGCCAGCTCGGGTCAGAAGCAGGATCATACTGAAAAAACCCCGGGTTCCGCCTCACGCCGACGTCCCGGCGAGCGACCAGTTGGCAGTGGCCATGAAACACCTCAGCGCCAGCTCTGGAGCCCCCGCCATGCCCTCGCCTAACCGCCACCTCACACGACAGCCCGCTCGCGCGGGCCTCGTGCTCGCCGAGCTCCTTGTCGTCTTGCTGGTCGTGGCGGTCGCTTTGGCCGTCCTGACCGTCGCGGCGACCCGCAGCCGCAGCAACGCCCAGCTCACCGGCTCGCTGGGCAATCTCAAGCAGCTCAGCGCCTGGACGTTTCAGTACACCCAGGACGCCCAGGACCTGCTGCCGGGCTTCTCGGCGGCTGGGTCGCGCTTCACCACCGACCTCATCGCCCAGGCGAGGCAAGCCAACGACATCATCCGGCGGCGTGGGAATCCCATCTTCGTGCCCCAGACCGCCAACTGGGTTCCGCATCTGGCGAACATCCACCTTGTACTGGCCGATTACGCGAACCTGTCGTTGACCGATCGGGTGCTTGCATCCCCCGGCGACTCGTTCGTCACGGACCTGCTGGATCGGGAGGCGGTGAGGCCTGACCTGCGCCATCCCTACCTCAGCTCCTACGAGTTCCCACCGTGCTTCTATTACGCCGGTCGCACGCGCGATGGGGGGCAGTTGTCGAACTCGGGAAACTCCCAGTACTGGGAGTACAATCCGGGCACGTCGTCTCTCGCGGCGCTCCGCCAGCAGCCGATCAGCGCGATGAGCTCGCCTGCAAACAAGGCCCTCATCATCGAGCAGTACCAGTGGTACTTCGGCCTCAGAAGGCCATTCTACATGTTCCGCGAGGCCCGCGTACCCATCGCTACTGGCGACGGCGCCGTGGCTCTCCGAGCTTCGGCCGACGCGGCGGTCGGCGCCTACGCCTCGCCGCCACCGGCCAACAACCCAATATCGGCCTCGATGTTCCACTTGGGGACACCGGGCCGTCCTGGCCTACCGGCCGACCTCGCCGACACGCAGATGGACGGCCGCCTGCGTTGGACCTACCTCCTGCTCGCCGGTCGGGATTTCGGGGCCCCCTGAGGGCCTCGGCGATTGCTCACCCCCAACATCCGGAGATCTGACATGCGCACCGGCAGCCCCGCGGCCCCCCATCACCCCCGTCGCGCGGGCCCAACCCGCGCGGGCCTCGTGCTCGCGGAGCTCCTCGTTGTCATGCTGGTCGTGGCGGTCGCTTTGGCCGTCCTGACCGTCGCGGCGACCCGCAGCCGCAGCAACGCCCAGCTCACCGGCTCATTGGGCAACCTCAAGCAGCTCAGCGCCTGGACGTTTCAGTACACTCAGGACGCCCAGGGCCTGCTGCCTGGGTACTCCCGCCTCGCCGGGGGGGCCTTCAACACCGACATCATCGCCCAGGCCGCGCAGGCCAGGGACATCATCCGCAGGCGAGCCAACCCCGACTTCCCCACGCAGACCGGCTGGTTCCCCCAATTGGGCAACATCCACCTCGTGCTGGCCGACTACGCCAATCTGGCGCTGAACGATCGCGTCCTCGCGTCGCCCGGCGACCCGTTCACCATTGGCCTCCAGGACCGGCCCGACCAGCTCCCCAGCGGCGTGCGCCACCCGTACGTCTGCTCCTACGAGTTTCCACCGTCGTTCTATTACGCGGGGCGTTCGCTCGACGCCGGCGTCCTGGAGAACGCCCAGAACCAGGCAATCTATCAGTACACCCCCGGCACGCTCAACCAGACGGTGCTCCGGCAGCGGCCCATCAGCGCCATGACTGCGCCAGCCCGCAAGGCCCTGATCATCGAGCAGTTCCAGTGGTATTTCGGCGCCAGAACGCCCTTCTACATGTTCCGAGAGGCCCGCGTGCCCATCGCCACCGGCGATGGCGCCGTGGCCCTCCGCTCGTCGGCTGACGCGGCGGTCGGCGCCTACTCCTCACCGCCCCCGGCCAGCAACCCGATCCCGGTCTCGATGGGCTACTCGTCAGTAACCGGCCGCCCCCCCGTGCCAGACGGCCTCGCGAGCACGCTGATGGACGGCCGACTCCGTTGGACGAATCGCCTGCTCGCCGGGCGGGATTTCGGCCCCCCCTGAGATCTCCCTCCAACATCCCCCTCCAACGCCTTCGTCGCCTCCCCCTTGTGCCGCAACGGTCGATCGAGTAGGTTGTAGCAAGAATGGCGCTGGCTGAGGATGTCGCCGACATCGCCGCCGCGCGTTCACAAGGGGATTCGCCTTGTCTCACCACACACCGTCTGACCACACCTCGTCCGCCCGCACCGGCGCACCGTCGGAGTTCTCCGGCACCTCGCGCCGCAACTTCATCGCCGCCGCGGCTGGTGGGCTCGCCGCCGCCGCGATGGTGGGTCGCTCGTCCGCGGCGCCGATCTCGTTCCGCGATGATTCCGCCGCACCCAAGGCGCAGCCCCGCACGCCGCTCAAGGACGGTGAGACCATCCGCATGGCCGTGATCGGTCCGGGCGGCATGGGGACCGGCCACTGCGGGGCGTTCTCGAACCTGAACAAAAGCCGCGGCGCCAACGTGCAGGTGGTGGCCCTGGCCGACCCCTGGAAGGCCAACCTCCAGAACGCCCACAAGAAGCTGACGACCGACTGGCAGAAGGGCGTCGAGGTCGCGATGTACGCCGACTACAAGGAACTGCTGGCCCGCAAGGACATCCACGGCGTACTTGTGGCCAGCCCCGAGCACTGGCACGCGCAGCAGTCCATCGACGCGATCATCGCGGGCAAGGATGTGTATTGCGAGAAGCCGATGACCCTGCACCTCGTTGACGCGGTGCGGCTGCACAACGTGGTGAAGGCCAACCCCGAGCTGATCTGCCAGATCGGCACGCAGAAAATGGCCCTGCCGTCCTACCGCAAGGCGCAGGAGTGGGTCAAGGCGGGCCTGATCGGCTCGCCCACCTGCAGCCAGACCAGCTACTGTCGAAACTCACCCAAGGGCGAGTGGAACTACTACCACGTTGATGAGAAGTGGCAGCCGGGCAAGGACGTCGATTGGGCCAAGTGGTGCGGCCCGCTGGGCGAACTGCCCTGGGACCCGTACCTGCTCAACCGCTGGCGCCGCTACCGAAAGACCAGCACCGGCATCATCGGCGATCTCCTGGTGCACGTGATGACCCCGCTGATGATGGCCCTTGACCAAGGCTGGCCGGTGCGCGTCACCGCGAGCGCCTCGCACCTGGTCGACAAGAAGATGGAGAACCACGACACGATCAACATCCTGACCGAGTTCGAAACCGGCCACCAGATGATCGTGATGGGCGCCACCAACAACGACACCGGCCTGACGCCGATGATCCGCGGCCCCAAGGGCAACATCGAGGTCAACGACGGCTCGATCCGCTTCGACCCGCAGAAGCCCTACGCCGAGGAGGGCGAGGAGCAGAAGCCCCAGCTGCCCAACATCGGCGACGACCAGGACCAGCATCGCATGAACTGGCTCGCGTCGATCCGCTCGCGCCAGCAGCCCAACTCGAACACCGACATGGGCCTGAAGGTCATGGTGGTCGTCGACCTCGCCACCCGCTCGGCATGGGAAGGCGGCACCTGGACCTTCGACCCCAAGACCCTGACGGCCAAGCGGGCCTGACGCCCACCCGCCCGATACACCGACCCGCAGGGCAATCCGCGCAGTCGCCCCCCGTCCCAGTCGCCCCCCTCCAGTCGCCTGGACGGGGGCGCAGGGGATATACTGCTGTGGTCAGTCACGAATCAGGTCGCATAGCTCAGTTGGCTAGAGCACAGTCCTCACACGACTGGGGTCACAGGTTCAAGTCCTGTTGCGACCATTAGGGAATTGTGCGGATCATCGCATCGGTTCGCATCGGCTCGCGCAAACCCCGTCCCCACAACCACTTCGGCGCTTTCAGGCGAGCCAGCGCGATCGGGCGCGGCCGGACGCTGGGCCGCATGCTGCGCCCGACGTGCGTCGAGTTCTGAGTCGCGTGATGCTGTGCACATCCCGCATTTCCACGCTGACGAAACCGGCTTGCCGCGGTCTCACGAGGAAAGATGGGGGCTCTGCGCTTCAGGGCCAATCCAACCGAATGCGGCGCTCCGGGCTTGCAAAGCTCGCCTGCTGTGGTAGTTTCACGGGATTCCGCCGATGCCAGCCGCCCAGAGCGTGGGCCGCGGAACAGGAGCCGCCCATGCGCCGAGATTTCGTAGCGAGCCTGAGTGTGTTGATGACGGCCGCGGCGGTGCTGGCGCAGCCCGCCAACGACGCCTGCTCGAACGCCACCCCCGTCACCCGCGGCCTGCCCGCGGCGACCGGCACGAACGTCGGCGCCACCCGAGATGGCCCGACTCCCGCGTGCATCCCCAACAACGGGCCGGACGTCTGGTTCCGGTACGTCACCACACCCAACTCCGGACAGGTGGTGATCGACACGTGCGGGAGCAGTTTCGACACCATCCTGACTGTCTATCTCACCTCCTGCCCCACGGGCCAGAGCGACATTCTGTGCAATGACGACTTCGCGCAGTGCGGGGTCCAATCACGCGTGCAGATCAACCCCACGCCGGCGGGCGGGGACGTGCTCCTCATCCGCGTCCACGGCTTCAGCGGGGCCACAGGCGACATCGTCCTCAACATCAACACGTGCCAACCAGCCATCGTCTCGACTTTTGGCGCGGGGAGCTTCTGCAACCAGGGCTTCCGGACCATTGGCGTCAACGCGGTCGGGCAGGGCAACACGTTTCAGTGGTTCGAGGGCAACTTCAACAACCCGATTCCGGACACCAACTCGCCCACACTGTCCATTCCGCTCGGCGGTTTTGGGTCTCGCTCGTTCTTCTGCCGCGTGAGCAACAGTTGCGGAGTAGCGCAGACCAACACGCCGATCACGCTCAACAACGCCGAGAACGCCCAGATCACGCAGCAGCCCGCTGCGCTGACGACGATCTGCTACGGCGGTTCCGGCTCGATTTCCGTCGGCGCGAACGATCCGGGCGCCGCGTTCCAGTGGGTCGATGCACAGAATCAACCGATGGTGGACGGCGCGCTGCCGAATGGGACGGTCATCTCGGGAGCAGCCACGAGCACGCTGGTCTTCTCCAACGTGGGCTTCGACGTCGCCGGGCCGTTCCGGTGCGTCGCCACCAACGCGTGCGGCAGCGGCACATCCAGCCCGGCGGCGGTCGTGCTCGGCGGACAGACCCTTACGGTGAACCCGGGGCCGAACGCGATTCAGGACGCGATCAACAGCCTCACGGATTGCGGGAAGATCCTGGTCAACCCTGGGACGTACAACGAGCGCTTGCAGACATCAGGTAAGCGCGTGTGGCTGCAGTCCACCGGCGGACCCGGGGTCACGACCATCGACGCCGGGAGCCAGATCGCGCCGATCGCCAGCACCATCTCCGCTGTCGGGGCCAACGCCAGCTTCCTGGTCGTCGACGGCTTCACCATCACCGGCGGTCGCGGGCGGGCCAGCGGGAGCGTGCTTCGCTTCGGCGGCGGGGTCTACCTGGATCTTTCCGCCGGCTCCAACCCGTCGCTTCCGCTGGTGCAGAACTGCGTGATCACGGGCAACAACGGCGACGTGGGCGCCGGCGTGTTCGTGTTCAACGGAACTCTCCGCATGAATCGTGTTCAAGTGCTGGCGAACGAGTCGCTGATCGGTGGCGGCAGCGGCGCCGGCGTGGCGGGCGTCAGCGCAGCGCTGCTCGCTGATCGGTGCGAGTTCGTGGGCAACCAGGCCCCGTCCGGAGGCGGCGGGGCGATCAGTCTGACTCAGGGCACGCCCACCCGCTCGCTGATCAGCAACAGCCTGATCGCGCGGAACGCCGCGCTCGTCGGCGGTGGCGTGAGCACGAGCGACGCCTCGATCGAACTTGCGAACTGCACGGTCGCGGATAACGCCGCGCCGTTGGGCGGATCCGCGCTGCGCTTTGCTGGCGTCGGGAACTCGACCATCAGCAACTGCATCATCTGGAACAATGCCGGCGGCGCCACACCCCCATTCACCGCTGAAGGTCTCGTGTCCATTTTCTTCTCGAATCTCCAGCCGGACGCGGGGGTCGCCCCGGGCTTCGGCGGCATCAGCGCCGATCCGCGCTTCATCAGCGCCACCGACTATCGCCTGCTCCCCGGCTCGCCGTGCATCGACGCGGCCGCGACGCCGCCCATCTCGACAGGCAGCCTCGACCTCGACGGCCTCAACCGGTTTGTCGATGACCCCGCCGTGACGGACACCGGCGCCGGCAACGGCGGTCCGACGCCCGACATGGGCGCCTATGAACGGAATCCCGCCATCGCTGATGCCTGCGGCTTCGCGCCCTATCTGGCTGCTGGAAGCTACGCCTTCTCGACCGTGAACGCGACGACCGACGGCATGACCGAGGCCAGCCAGCCCTGTTCCGGCGACACCCGGCACCTCAACGACGTGTGGTTCCGGCATGTCGCTGAGTGCACAGGCGCAGCGACGTTCCGGCTCTGCGGATCAAACTTCGACACGCAGATCGTGGTGTATCGCGGCGCCCCGTGCCCCTCGACGCCGGGCCAGATCGCGGCGTGCAACGACGACTCGGGAGACTGCGGACTCCAGTCAGTCGTGAGTCTGCCGGTCGCGGCCGGAGAGACCTTGCTGGTGCGGATCAGCGGGTTCAATGGCGTGACCGGCTCGGGCGCCCTGAGCATCGCCTGCCAGGTCACCTGCCCTGTCGACTTTGACGGCAACGGCGTGGTCGATCCCGACGACCTCAGCGATTACATCACGTGCTTCTTCTCGCAGCCCCCGTGCGACCGGGCCGATGTTGATGGCAACGGGTTTGTCGACCCCGATGACCTGTCCGACTTCATCACGGTGTTCTTCGCCGGCTGCTAGCGTCGCCGCCCCGATGCCGCTCCTGTCCTGCCGCCGTCTCACGCCCCCAGCGCGCGTACCGCGCGGACCAGGCCGTGGGCGTCGGACTCCCGCAGGCGGCCGATGGAGCCCACGCGGAAGCAGGGGGCGTTTGACACCTTGCCGGGATAGATGACGTAGCCAAGCTCGGCCAGGTCGCCGGCGAACCGCTCGAAGCTGAACGTCGGCGAATCGGGGTAGAGGAAGCTCGTGATGATCGGGCTCAGCAGTTCGTCGGGCAGCAGCGTGCGGTAGCCCAGCCCGCGCAGGCCCTCGACGACGATCCGCTGCACGCCGCTGTAGCGGCGCAGCCGCGCGGCGGGGCCGCCTTCGTCTTTAAGCTCGCGCAGGGCCTGATCGAGGGCCAGGATGACGTGCGTAGGGGGGGTGAAGCGGAACTGCCCGTCGTTCTCGAGGCCGCGCCACTGGTCCCACAGGTCGAGCGAGAGCGTGCGGGCCCGCCCCTCGCACGCCTGCAGGGCGGGCTTGCGGGCCAGCACCAGAGCCAGGCCGGGGGCGCCCTCGACGCACTTGTTGGCTGAGCTCGCCACATAGGTGAAGCCCGGGTTGGCCCCGCAATCGATCGGCAGGGCGCCAAACCCGCTCATCGAGTCAATCAGGCACGGCACGCCCCGTTGCGCCGCGATCTCGCCGATCGGCTCAACGGGGTTGACCACCCCCGTCGTCGTCTCGCAATGGACGCACGCCAGCAGGCTGGCCCGGCCGGCGCCCGCCTCCAGCTCGCCCAGGGCGCGGTCGATCGCCGCGGGGTCGACGCGCTGCGTCTCGGGGAACTCGATGACGGTGGTGGCGATCCCGTGCCGCTTGCCCATGGTCGCCATGCGTCGGCCATAGGCCCCGTTGACGGCCACCACCAGCCGCCCATCCCGCGGGACCACGCTGGAGATCACGCTCTCGATGCCGAAGGTGCCGCTCCCCTGCATGGGGACGCAGGTCCACTCCGAGGGCGCGGCCCCGCCGATATCGAGGACCGCCGCGCGCACACGGCGCACCGCGGCGAGGAACTCCCCCTCGCGCGAGCCGAGGTCGCGCAGCATCGCCTGCTTGACGGTGCGGCTGGTGGTGAGCGGGCCGGGGGTGAACAGTGGACGATCGCTGGCGGCTTCCATAGGGCCGATGCTAGCGGCGTCATCGGCGGGCGTGCGGGCGCCGGCCCGGACGGGTGCGCCGCGCCCCGGGATCAGCGCCCGGACGCGCGACCGGCGCAGCGGCCCCAGCGGCCAATCCGGCCGGCAAGTAATGCTGCGGGCGGCCGGGCCTACGCCGCCTTGGCCAGCGGCTTCTTGATCGCCCATGGGAACGGGCGGAACTCGCTCCACTCCGCAACGACTGCGTCGAGCGGGCGGGGCCGGCTGAAGAAGTACCCCTGGCCCGCCGCGCAGTCCATCGCCTGCATCTGGGCCAGTTGCTCGATCGTCTCGATCCCTTCCGCGACGACCTTGATGCCCAGGTTGCCCGCCAGCACGATGATGGCGTGCACCACGGCGGAGTGCTTGCGGTGATTGGTCATCAGCTTGACGAACGCGCGGTCGATCTTCAGGATGTCCACCGGGAAGGTCTGAAGGCATGTCAGCGACGAGTGCCCCGTTCCGAAGTCATCCATCGAGAGCATGACGCCCAGGGCCTTGAGCCGCTTGAGGATCAGCACCGCCACATCGGGCCGCTCGATCACCATGCTCTCGGTGATCTCGAGGTTCAGCCGGCCCGGCTCAAGCCCTGTCGCCCGCAGCACGTCTTCGACGGTGTCGACGAAGTTCGGCTCCAGGAACTGTCGGCGCGAGACATTCACCCCGAAGCACCAGTTGGCCGCCGGCCCGCCCGCCATGCTCACCGCGTCGCGGGCCGCGCGCTCCAGCACCAGGCGGCCGATCTGGGCGATCATGCCGGTTTCCTCGGCCAGGGTGATGAACGCGTCCGGGCAGACGAGCCCCACATCGGGCCGGCGCCAACGCACCAGCCCTTCGACGCCCGTGCACTCGCCCGAATCGAGCCCCACGATGGGCTGGTAGTGGACCTCGAAGGCCCCGTCACGAACGCCCTGCCTCAGGGCCGTCTCGGTGCGGACGCGCTCGACCAGGCCGTCGTGCATATCGAGATCGAAGGTGACGCTTCGATCGCGCCCCGCGGCCTTGGCCCGGTACATCGCCAGGTCCGCATCGCGCATCGCTTCGCTGGGCTCGTTGTAGGAGTGGGCGCTGGTGGTCACGCCGATGCTCGCGGTGGAGTACAGCTCCAGACCGTTGATCGCGTAGGGCTCGCGCAGCGACTCGAGCATCTCCTGCGACAGCGACAGCACCCCAGTCGTGTCGGCCAGTCCTGCGGCGCACACGATGAACTCGTCGCCCCCCAGCCGTCCCGCGATCGCCGTGGCCTGCGGGCCCTGGCGCACCCGCCACGCCTCCACCCCGGTGCGAAGGCGCTGGGCGATCCGCACCAGCAGGGCGTTGCCCACCTCGTGCCCAAGGCTGTCGTTGATCACCTTGAACCGGTCAAAGTCGAGCAGCAGCACCGCGAACTGTCCGCCCCCGCCCGCGCGGGCCGCAATAGCCGCCTGCAGGAACGCCCGCGACTGCTCGCGGTTGGCCAGGCCCGTCAGCGCATCGTGCGTCGCGGCGTGCCGCAGGCAGGCGGCCCGCTCCTCCGCGATCCGCTCGAGCTCCCCGAGTTTCATGTCCGCTGCGCGGGCCTGGGCCCACTTGGAGGCCAGCGCCATCGAGAGCTGGGCGATCTCAACGCGGTCAAAGGGCTTCTTCACCACCAGCAGGCGGTCGCTCATCCCGAGGCGACCGATGATCTCCTCCCACGAGCGGTCGGAATACGCGGTGCAGATCACCGTCTGCACCTCGGGGTCGGCCCGCCAGAGGTTCTCGATCGTCTCCAGCCCGTCCCACCCCGGGGGCATCCGCATGTCCACGAAGGCGATGGCGAACGGCCTCTCCTCCGACCGGGCTCGCCTGGCCGCCTCGACTCCGGCGCGCCCCTGGGCGGCGCACTCAAGTTCAAAGGGCTCGAAGACGCCCGCCGACGCCGCGCCAGACGCGGGCCCGCCGAACAGGGCCCGCTCGGCCTCGTCAAGGGCGGGGTCCTCGCGCTTGGGGCAGAGCACCCGCCGGAAGTCTTCGTGGATCGACTCAAGATCGTCGATCACCAGCACCCGTCGGTTGTTCCGCGCGTGATCTCCGGTCATGCGGCGACCGCCTCGGGCGCGCCCGTGCTCCCCGTCGTCGCCGCAGGCGCCAGCGGCAGCGTGATCGTGAAGCACGCCCCGCGCCACGGCCCCTCGCTGCTCGCCTCGATCGCGCCGCCCAGCTGCTGCACCACGGTCGCCGAGCTGTGCAGGCCGAAGCCGTGCCCCGTCTTCTTGGTGGTGAAGCCGAGCGTGAACAGCTTGGGAAGCACGCCGGGCTCGATCCCCACGCCGGTGTCCTCGACGCTCAGCCGGATCCGCGGTCCCTCGGGCCCCAGCGCCGATCGGGAGCGGATCGTGATCCGCCTCACCGCCGGGTCGGCGTCGTCGATCGCACGCTTGGCGTTGGTCAGGAGGTTCACCAGCACCTGCAGCAGCAGGTGGCGGTCGCTGCTGAAGGCCGGCGCCGCCTCGTGCTCCTGCGATACCTCGATGCGGTGCCGGAGCAGCGCCGCCCCCTCAATCCGCAGGGCCTCGCCGACCAGTTCAGAGATGCTCAGCGACTCGTGGGCGAGGGCGCCCGACGCGTGCCGCTGCTGGGCCGCGACGATCGATTGCAGGTGCTCGGAGCTGGTCGAGAGCCGCTTGACCTCCCCGGCCATCCGCTCGTGCTCCTGGCCGATCGCCTCGCTGAGCTGCCCCAGGTAGTCGCACAGCTTCGCCCCGCGGTCCGACGAGAAGAACCCCGCCAGATCGCCCCGGTTCTCCTTGATCAGCCCGGCGCACTTGGCCAGCCCGCCCGCCCGCGACTTCTCCAGCACGTCGTCCATCATCGAGAGCGACACCGCGAAGCTGTTGAGCACGTTGCCGACATTGTGCAGCACGCCGATGGCCATCTCGGCCTTGCCCGCCTTGCGCGAGGCCTCGATCAGCTCCTGCTGAAGCGCCTCACTCGCCCGCTGCGAGGTCTCCGCGGCTTCGCGCTGCTCGCGCGCGTCCTCCAGGGCCAGCCGCAACACCTCGCTCTGGGCCACCAGCAGCAGGTGGAACGCCGCCACCACCCGCTCCCCGCTCCGCGAGCGGATCACGATCGGCTCCTGCCGGCTCCCCCCCTGGCGGGCCAGTCCGGCCACCACTGCGTCGGAGATCAGGTCATCCTCACCGAACTCCGGCACGTGCGCCGGCCACGCGTCGATCAGCACGCTCAGCGGACGGTCGAAATACAGCGACCTCCCGAACGGCTGCGACAACGCCAGTCGAAGCCCGTTGAGCGTGATCGTCTGGGTCCCGCCCTCCCGCCTCGTCACGAACGCCGCAGACATGCCCTGGCTCTCGAGCACCTCCAGCGCCTCCGATGCCGGCGCGCCGTCGGTCAGCGTCGCCACCCGCTGCCCCAGCGGCAGCAGCACCGAGAGTGTCCGCACGATGCCGCTCGATCCCCGCAGCGCCGCTTCTCGGACCGCGGCGATCGCCTCCTCATGTCGAGGCTCAGGCCGGGCGCTTGACGCCGGAGATGAAGACTCGTTCGCCATGCAGCACCCCATCGGTGGGGCCCCCCCCACCCCTTTAACGCCCTCTCCCGTCGGCCGAGGATCATTAACAGCCGCCGCGCCGACTGACCGAGAACACCCCCCGCCACGCTCTCCAGAGCGTTCCCGCCACCTTACCGGCTCATGAACGCGGCCGCTCGCGCCTCCTCAAGGAACGCCCGGCTGTCGCCGTCCTCCCGGTGCTGGGGGTCCCTCATCAGGCGGTCGGCTCGCTCCAGCCACTCATCAGCCGCGCCCGGGTTCCCAAGCGCCCGCAGGCACAGGCTGAGCGCCGCGGCGTCGATCGGGTGCCCCTCCGGCCAGCGGGCACGCATCAACTCCTCGCTGCGCATCAGCGCCTTGATCGCCTCCTCATGGCGACCCAGTCGCAGCAGCACCACCCCCCGCGTGTTCTCAAACTCCCCCCGCTCCGGCGCCGCGGCGCAGCACCGCTCAATGTCCTCAAGGGCGCCCACATAATCAGCCGCCGAGCGACCCGCCGAACGACCCACCTGCCAGGCATTGCTGTTCAGCCGGTTGTAATGGTCCCCCCGCCCCCGAGCCAGGGCCCGCGCTGCCGCCCGAACTCCCGCGTCGAGGCTGAGATCCCCCTCCACCGCCTGGGCCACATGGTCGCTGTAACGCAACGTCATGAACAACGGATCGATCACCCGCCGGGCTCTCTCCACCAGCAGCCGCCGCGCCGCCCACTCCGGGCCGGGACCGATCTCATAGGCCGTGAGCGCAAAGGCCACCCCCGCGGCCGAGAGCGCCCGGTCGCTCAGCCGCACCGCCAGCACCCGCCCCCCCGACGTCGTGAAGGCCAGGATCTCACGCAGCGTCCGCCCATCCAGCAGCCGCACCACGCCGTCGTCGCATCCCACCGCCAGGCGCGAGCCGTCGGGGTGGAACGCCGCCGCGCCCGGCGTCGACGGCAGGCGCACCCGCGCCACCTCAGCAAACAGCCGATCTCCCACCCCCGCCACGCCCGCATCGCGTCGAGCCTCCAGGATCACCACCTCGCCATCCTTCCCGCACACCGCTACGCGCCCGCTCGAGGGATCGATCGCCAGCGCTACCGGGTCCCTGGGCCCGCGCCCGTCGGCGCTCTCGGCCGCGCCCTCGCTGCCGCTCCCGGTCCCGCCGCGCCGCGCCAGCGGCCACCCCGCCAGCACTTGCATCGCCCCATCACTCGCCAGCACAATCAGCCGACCCCTGGCCGCATCCCAGGCCACCTGCGCCAGGGGCGCCCCGCCCACCCTGACCTGCCCCTCCTCCGCCCCGGTCCGGCTGTTCAGCACCCGAACAACCCCATCGACACATGCGGCGAAAATCCGCTCATCATCAGACGACCAGCACGCCCGCACTGTCACAGCCGGCAGCGCCTTCCGCCACACCACCCGGGCCGCGCCCCATTCCTGCGCCCCGGTCCCTGTCACCGCCCCCTCCAGCCCGCCCGCCGGCGCCCTGGGCGTCTCCGCGACCAGCACCGATGACGCCCAACCGACAATGCACACCCGGTCGCCGCCGCCAGAGAACACCGGCGAGGCGGGCTCATCCGGCGCAGGCGTCACGAGCAACCCGCGTTCCCCACCCTCCAGCGTGTCGACGAACTTCGCAGAGCCCCAGCCCGTCCGCACCACCATCGCGCCGTC
Organism: uncultured Phycisphaeraceae bacterium; assembly: GCA_964611125.1. Taxonomy (GTDB): domain Bacteria; phylum Planctomycetota; class Phycisphaerae; order Phycisphaerales; family UBA1924; genus JAEUIX01. The sequence continues at coordinate 35,747 of CAZSZO010000027.1, forward strand.
GGGTGAAAAATCCGCCCCCCCCGCCCGGTCGCCCCGGTCCACCACCACAAACGGCGACGGCCCCGCCCGCAGGTCCCACGACCGCGCCTCGGCCGCGCTGTCGACCGACAGCAGCATCCCGCCGTCGGGCGTCGCGGCCAAAGCCTCGACGACTCCGTCATGCCCGAGGAGGCTCGCCAGCGGCTGGCCCGTCGACGCCTCATACGTCCGGATCACCCCTGACGACGACGCCGCGATCACCAGCGAGCCGTCCCGCGTCAGCACCCAGGGGTGCGCCCCCGCGTCCGGGATCATCGCGATCAATCTCCCGCTTGGGCACTCCACCACCGCGACATCCGTCCGCGTCACCCCCGCCGCTCTGGCGAGCCCATCAGCAAACACCACGCTCAGCATGGGCAGCCGTTGCACCTCCGCTCCATCCGGAAACGACCGCCGCACCGATGCACCCCCCTCCTCCACCACCACCGTCCCGTCGCTCAGCAGGTTCCCGAGATATCGCGAAGGCATCGCGGCCGTCCGTCGCCCCGTCCGGCTCTCCAGCAGCGACAGCTCCGCACGGTCGAGCATCCGCACCAGCACCCGCGAGCCGTCGGCTGAAAACGGCCGCTCGCCCGCATCCGCCGCCGACATCGCCCATAACTCCCGGCCCGTCGCCCGGTCGACCGCGACAATCCGCTCAGCCGAGGGCATGACCAGCACCGTTGAGCCGTCAGGGCTCAGCGAGCACCCGTACCGGTGCGCGGGAAGCTCGATGTCGGCGCTCGGCGCCTCGCCGCCCAGCCCCCACGACAGGCAGCGGCCGCCAACCGACGCCGTGATCAGCCCCCGCCAGCCCGCCTCCCGCGAGCCCTCCACCAGCGGCTTGCCGATCCGGCCCAGTTTCGCCCCCGCTCTCGACCGATCGGCCAGCCATCTGAGGTACCGCCATTCCCATCCCCGCGCCTCGGGTGCAATCGCCTCCAGCCGGGCCCGCCCCGAGATCCCGCCCCCCGAACGCAGCTCCGCCGCCGCCGCGGCAAGCCCAGCCCGCGCCGCCTCCGCCCGCGCCTCCTCTTCGCTCCGCCGGGCCTGAACCCGCTGCTCCGCCTCGCTCAGGGCCAGCCACGTCGAGACCACCGTCCCCGCCGCGAGCGTCAACAACGTCGCCAGCGCGCCCGCCACCAGGGCCTTGTTGCGGCGGGCGAACTTTGAGAGCTGGTAGATCGCGCTCGCCGGCCGGGCGCTGATGGGTTCGTCGCGCAGCCACCGCCGCAGGTCCTCCGCCAGCTCGCCGGCCGAGGCATAGCGGCGCTCTCGCTCCTTCTCCATGGACTTGCCGATGATCGTCTCCACATCCCCGCGCAGCGCCGGCGCGACGGCCCCCAGCCGCGCCGGCTCGCTCTCGCGGATCACCCGCGCCGCCTCCACGAGCGGCCGGCCCTGAAGCTCTAACGGATGACGCCCGGACAGCAGCTCATAGCCGATCACGCCCAGGGCATAGATGTCGCAGCGCGTGTCGAGCCGCGCCGCCGTCCCATCAAGCTGCTCCGGCGCCATGTACCCAAGCGTCCCCACCACCTGGCTGGTCGCGGCCCGCACCGTCGTCACCCCGGCCTGGCCCTCGGGCTCATCCACCAGGCGGGCGATCCCGAAATCAAGCACCTTGGGCTGGGGCGTCTCCTGCGCCGATCCCCCACCCGCCGACGCTCCATCGCACACAAGAATGTTCCCCGGCTTGAGATCGCAGTGGATCACCCCGCGCAGGTGCGCGTGCTGCACCGCGTCGCAGATCCGCGCCAGCAGCAGCAGCTTTTCCCGCATCGTCAGCCCCCGCTGGCGCGCATACTCGCCGAGGTTCGGCCCGCGCACCAGCTCCATCGCGAAGAACGGCCGCGAGACCCCGTCCGGCCCCGCCAGCGCCCCGGCCTGGTGCACCTGCGCAATCCCCGGGTGCTGCAATCCCGCGAGGATCTGGGCCTCGTGCTCAAACCGCCGCAGCACCGACCGCGACATCAACCCCGGCTGGATCACCTTCAGCGCCACCCGCCGGCGCGGGCTCTCCTGCTCCGCTTCGTACACCCGCCCCATTCCCCCGGCCCCCAGCAAGCCGATGATCCGAAACGGCCCGATCGTCTCCGGCGGCGCATCCTCGCCCGCGCCAGTCCCGACCCCAACGCCCTCTCCCCCGCCGACCCCGCAGGCCAGCCCGCTCCCCGGGGCCTGAACCATCGCCACCACCGGCGACGCGAGGAACTCCGTCGTCGGCTCATCCAGCGTCGCCAGCAGCGCCAGCACCTCAGCCGCCAGCGCCACCCGCCCGCCGCACCGGGCCGCAACGAACTCGCGCCGCTCCCCCCGGGGCAGCGCGCTGGCCGCGTGAAACAGCTCCTCGACTTCCCGACCCAGGCCGCTCACGCAGCACCGCCCGGCCCGCGCTCCGCACGTCTCTGCGCCAGCCGCTGCTTCAGCCAGGCCTTGGCGAACGCCCAGTCGCGGTTCACCGTCGGAACCGATACGCCCAGCGCCAACGCGATCTGCTCGATCTCCAGCCCCGCAAAGTACTTGAGCATCACCACGCTCGCCTTGCGGGGGTCCTCGCCTTCCAGCACCCGCAGCGCGGCGTCCAGGGCCAGCATGTCCTCCGAAGGCGACTCGATCACCGGCGTGCGATCGTGCTCCGGCCCCACCTCCCCGCCCCCCCCGTCCCCGCCATCCCCCTTGCCCGCCGCGACATCGCCCAGCTCTTCCCGCCGGCGTCCCCCGCCGTGCTTTTGAGCCGCCTTCTGTCGCGCCTGCTCCACCAGGATGTCGCGCATCGCCGTCGCCGCCGCCGCGAAGAACCGCCCCCGGCTCGGCCACCCCGGGTCGCCAGAAGGGCGCGAGACCAGCCGCGCATACGCCTCGTGCACCAGCGCCGTCGGCTGCAGCGTGTTCCCCGCCGGCACGTGCCGCATCCGCGACCGCGCCAGCGCCCGCAGGTGCTCGTACACCAGCGGCAGCAACCGCGCCGCCGCCGCAGCTTCGCCCTCGGCGGCCTGCTGCAGCAACTGCGTCACGTCATGCTCTGGACCGCTGGCCATGCATCACGCCCATCACGCCCGGTTGATCGCCCTAACCCCTCACGCCCCCACACCCAACCCCCCACACCCGCCCCCCCAACGCGTTCAGCGTACGGCGTCGCCGCAATCCGGTCCACCACCGCGCCACCCGCAGCCATACTGCCCGCGGCCGCACCGCCCGCTGCCGGAGGCCGCCGCCGCGAGGACCGTCCGATCCCCGCCCCCCCCCAACGCTGAACTCAACTGAAGTACCTCCCCCACAGCGGCCTCAGCCGCTCGACCTCCGCCCGGTCGATGTGCTCTTTGTGCGTGAAGATGCCCAGCTTCAGGGCCTCGTGGGCCGGCGACGGGGCCCGCAGCGCCCCCGCGTCGGCCAGCGCCGCCCCCACCAGCCGGATCGCCGCGTCGGTCGCCTTCGTCAGGTTCCCGATGATCTCCGCCAGGAGCGACTCCGCCGGCGCATCGGCCGGATGCGGCCGCCAGCAATCGTAATCAGTCGCCAGCGCGATCAGGGCGTAGGCGATCTCCGCCTCCCGCGCCAGCCGCGCTTCGGGCAGCGCCGTCATCCCGACGACATCCGCCCCCAGCAGCCGGTGCATGTTCGATTCCGCCCGCGTCGAAAACGACGGCCCTTCCATCGTCACGTACGTCCCGCGCGCGTGCGTCTTCACTTCCACCCGCCCCGCGGCGCCAATCAGCCACTTCCGCATCACCGGGCAGAACGGATCGGCGAACTCCGCGTGCACCGCCGCGTGGTCGAAAAACGTCCGCTCCCGCCCGTCGGTCCGGTCAATCAGCTGATCGCAGATCACCAGCTCCCCAGGCCGGATCTCCTCGCGCAGCGACCCCACCGCGCCGGTCGCCAGGATGTGCGTCACCCCCACAAGCTTGAGCGAAAAGATGTTGGCCCGATGCGGCACATGATGGGGCGGGATCAGATGCTTCGGCCCGTGCCGCTGCACGAACGCCACCGGCACCTCTCCCACCCTCCCCAGGCTGACGGGCGAGCTCGCCCGGCCGAACGGAGTGTCGGGGGTCACCCGCTCGCTCACGCTCACGAGCCCCGAACTCACCAGGCGATCCTCGAGCCCCGTGCCGCCGATCAATCCCACGCGCATGCTCAGCTCTCCAGTTCAATGTCGTCAAAGGTCTCGATCATCCGGTGGCCCGGCGCCCCGCTCAGCGGCGCGTTCCCCGGGCGCATCAGCAGCCCCGTCGCCATCCCCGCGGCCGCCGCCGCGTCCAGCTCCGCCGGCACATCGCTCAGGAACAGCGCCGCGTCGGGCTCGACCCCGATGTCCGCGGCGATCGCCCGGTAGCTCGCCGCCTCGCGCTTGCCGCCCACCGCCGTGTCGTAGTACCCCTTCAAATAGCCGCGCAGGTCGCCCGCCGTGGTCCCGCCGAAAAAGAGCTTCTGAGCCAGCACCGAGCCCGATGAGTACACCCGCACATCCAGCCCCCGCGCCGCCCAGCGCCCGAGCGCCGCCGCCACATCGTCAAAGACCCGCGCCTTGAGCTCGCCCGATTCGTACCCCGCCCGCCACACCAGCCCCTGCAGCGTCTTCAGGCCCGTCTGCTTGGCGTCGGCCGCCATCAGGCCCTCCAGGTGGCCCACCAGCGCCGCCAGCGACTCCGGCCTCGCAGCCGCCACCCCCCCCGGCCCGGCCCAGCCCGGGCTCGCCGTCAGCCCCGCATCCCGCGCCACCTGGGCCCGCGCCGCCGCCACCTCCGGGTCGTCCCAGTGCGCCTCGAGAAACGCCCGCATCCCCTGCCGCGCAAAGGGAAACAGCACCTCGGTGACGAACCAGATCGGCGCCGCCGTCCCTTCAACATCGATCACAATGGCCGAGCCGGCGAATCGGATCACGCTCACCCGGCGTGCTCCGTTCCCACCCCGCCCTCGACCCGCCGGGCCATCGCCGGCCCGATCTCCGCCGACAGCGCCACCCGCGCGCCCCCCTGCACGAACGCCGGACCCATGCACACCGGGATGAACTCGGCGTGCGCCCCGCTCTCGATGTACGCCGGCGACCACCCCGACATGTCGCGGAACAGCCTGATCGCCCGGATCGTCCGGTCGCCGCACAGGTCAAACCAGTGCTGCGTCCCCGCCGGCACATTGATCATGTCCCCCGCCTCGACCTCGATCGCGAAGACGTCGTCGCCGTTCTTGGGGTGAATGTGGAACAGCCCCCGCCCGCGCACGATGAACCGCACCTCATCCTCGCTGTGCGTGTGCTCCTTGTTGAAGCGGTTGAGCATCGCGTCGAGGTTCGGCGTCTCCGGACTCACGTTGATCACATCGGCCGTGACATACCCCCCCCGCTGCTTCACCTGCTCCACCTCGGGGGCGTACGCCGCCAGAATCTCTTCACCCGTCGCGTCGCGGTCGATCCGCCCCTCCACCGGCCACCGCTCGTAGTGGATGCCGTACGGCTTCAGAAACGCCGCGATCGCCCCGGCGTCGGTCAACGTCTGCTTCGCCTTGGGAATGGTGATGAGCGCCATCAGGGTCGTCTCCAGATCGCCGGCGCGCCTCCACGCTGGCGACACAAGAATGTTAGCCCGCCGCCCCCTCAGGCCGTCTACAGGCCGACCTCAAGCTGGTCACTCCGCCCCCGCCCGGGTCGCCTCCAGCGCGACGGCCAGCAGGAACTCAATCCCCTCAACGTGCCGGCGCGCCTCCCCCAGATCCCGCCCCCAGGCGTAGAGCCCGTGCCCGCTCATCAGAAAGCCCCGGCGCAGCGGGGCCGCCGGGTCGCGCAGCCGCTCCGCCAGCACCCGCGCCAGGTCCGGCATGTGCTGCGTATTGGGGAAGATCTCCAGCCGCACGCTCGCCTCGTGCGTGCTCACCCCCTCCAGGGCCTTGAGCATCTCATACCCCTGCAGCGTCAACCCGCCCGCCCCGGCGAACCGCTGCGAAAGCACCGTCGCCGCGATCGAGTGCGTGTGCAGCACGCAACCCACTGGCCCCCCCACTGGCCCCCCCGGCCCGACCCCGCGCACGATGGTCGTGTGCAGCAGCGCCTCCGCCGACGGCCGGTGCGGCGTCTCCTCCGCCGGGTTCGCGTCGCCGTCGATCAGCAGAAAATCCCCCTCACCCAGCCGCCCCTTGTCCTTGCCGCTGGCCGTGATCAGCAGCCGCAGCGGATCACGCGACAGCACCACGCTGTAGTTGCTGCTCGTCGCCAGCGACCAGCCGCGTCTGTGAAAGTCCGCCCCCGTCTCGCACATGGCCTCCGCCGCCGCTCGCCGACCGCTCATGGCCACGTTCATGACCTGCCCCCGCTCAGCACGCTGCGAATGGTCTGGCCCGTCACCGGCGAGATCACCCCTCGCTCGGTCACAATCGCATGGATCAGCTCCGCAGGCGTCACGTCAAAGCTCGGGTTGTACACCTTCACCCCCTCCGGCGCAGCGACGACGCCCAGCGGCTGGCTCACTTCCTTCCCCGCCCGCTCCTCGATCGGGATCGACGCCCCGTCCTCGATCGACAGATCAAACGTGCTCGACGGCGCCGCGACCACGAACCCAATGCCGTGGGCCTTGGCCAGCACCGCCAGGCCATAGGTCCCGATCTTGTTGGCCGTGTCGCCCCGGGCCGTGATGCGGTCGGCCCCCACCACCACCAGGTCCACCTTCTTCTGGGCCATCACCATCCCCGCCATGCTGTCGCAGATCAGCGTGACATCGATCCCGGCGTCCTGCAGCTCCCAGGCCGTCAGCCGGGCCCCCTGAAAGAGCGGGCGCGTCTCCCCCGCAAAGACCTTGAACCGCACCCCGTGCTCATGGGCGTGATACAGCATCGCCAGCGCCGTCCCCGCGCCCCCGGTCGCCAGCACGCCCGTGTTGCAGTGCGTGAGCACGCCCATGCCATCGCGGATCAGCCCGGCGCCGCCCGCCCCGATCGCCGCGCACATCGCCGCGTCCTCACGATGAATCGCCTGGGCCTCCGCCAGCACCGCGGCGCCCAGCTCACCCCCCGCCCCCGCCGCCACCCTGGCCGCCCGCAGCACCCGATCAACCGCCCAGGCCAGGTTCACCGCCGTCGGCCGGCTCGACTTCAAGTACGCCCCCGCCTGCCCCAGCCGGTCCCACGCCCTGGCAACCTCGACGCCCCCGGTCCCTTCGCCCCGATCGCCCTCCGCCGCGCGGGCCGCGAAGACCAGCCCGTACGCCCCGGCGATCCCGATCGCCGGGGCCCCGCGCACCGCGAGCTCCTTGATCGCGCCCCAAACCTGCTCCACGCTCGTGATGCGCAGCCGCGTAAGTCGCCCCGGCAGATCGCGCTGGTCGACCAGGTCCAGCCACCCGTCAGCTCCGCCGTGCCAGATCAGCGATTCCACACGCGCCATAGGCCGCGATCGTACCCCGAGTGCAAACTGCCCCAAGCCGGTCTTCCCAACCGGACGAGTGCGTACAAGAAAACACTTAAATCAACCCCAGTTCCAGCCCATAGGCCTAGACAATTGTTCGGCCTGGTGTATAGGCTAGACCATGGCTGTGCTCAATTATCAGAGACTCCACTATTTTTGGGTGGTGGCCGCTGAAGGCACCATGGTTGCCGCCAGCAAGCGCCTTGGCGTCGCCCAGCCCACGATCAGCGGCCAGATTCAGCTCCTCGAGGAGGAACTGGGTCAACCGCTCTTTGACCGTCGCGGCCGCCGCCTGGAGCTCACCCCCGCCGGCCGGGTCGCTCTCCGGCACGCCGAGGAGATCTTCGGCCTCGGCTCCGACCTGCTCAAGGCCCTCGAGCAGGAGCGTGACGACAGCTCGGTGGTGATCAACGTCGGAGTCGGCGACTCTCTCCCCAAGATGGTCGTGCGAGCGATCCTCTCCACCGCACTGGAGCTCGACCCGCCCGTCACGATCATCTGCCGAGAGTGGCGCCAAGATGTGCTCCTCGCAGAGCTCGCCGTGCATCGCATGGACCTGGTGCTGAGCGATGCGCCGATGCCGGCGTCGATCGCCGCCCGCACGCGCAGCTTCGTTGCGGGCTCTTCGGGGCTGATGGTCTGCGCCCCGCCGGCGATCGCCGGACGCCTCCGCAAGGGGTTCCCCCAGTCGCTCGCCGGGGCGCCGATGGTCCTGCCCTCCTCCGACGCCAGCGTCCGCCGCCGCATCGATGAGTGGATGGAGTCATCCGGCATCCGCCCGCGCATCGTCGCCTCGGTCGACGACCCCGCCCTGGGCTACCAGCTCGCCCACGCAGGCCAATGCGCCGTGGTCGTTTCGCAGGTCGTCCACCTCGAGATCTGTCGTCATATGGGCTTTGAGCCCGTCGGCATCGCAGGGCCCGCGGAAGAAACGTACTATGTCGTCGCTGTGGAGCGCACCCACATCCACCCGGCCGTCGATGCGATCTGTCAGGCCGCCGCCAGCCGGGTCGCCGCCCTCACCCGACCCACAACCCTCACCCAACCCACGGGGGTCCCGCTGGCCAGCCCCGCCGCGCACAGTACTCCCGCGCACCGGGCAGCCGCCGCCCCCGCTTAGCCAGTCGGTCAGCCATCAGCTCGCGCCAAACCCACCGCGCCCTCCACCGCCGTGACCTGCGCGATGCCGCAGGCAATGCCGACCTTCGCCCGGTAGCCCCGCTCGATCCGCTCCTGGAAGCTCGCCGCGGCGTCAGCCCGCACCAAGGCCACCACGCTCCCGCCAAAGCCCGCTCCCGTCAGCCGGGCCCCGAACACCCCGGGCGTCAACATCGCCAAGTCAACCAGCGCGTCCAGCTCGCGGCACGACACCCTGTAGGTGTGCCGCAGCGAGGCGTGCGACTCCATCATCAACCACCCCAGCCTGTCCAGCGCCGCTGGCCAGTCCGGGCTCGTCGCCGCCAGCGCCCCCTCCAGCGTCTCGACGAACGCCTCGACCCGGGCGTTCTCCCCGACCACGTGCGTCGCCGCCCGTCGCTCCTCATCGCTCAGCCCCGCCGCGCCTTCCACCTGCGCCATCGTCGCGTCGCGCAGCTCCCGCACGCCCAGCGCCCGCGCCGCCGAGTCGCACGCCGCCACCTTTGCCGCGTACGCCCCGTCGGGCAGCCCGTGCCGCAGACCCGAGTCAACCAGCATGATCGCCGCACCGCTCTCACCCTCCGGCGGCAGCGGGATGGCGCGCGTCGTCTCCGCCCGGCAGTCGATCAGCAGCCCGCACCCGCGCCGCCCCGTCGCCGACACCAGTTGATCCATGATCCCGCACGGCACGCCTGCAAACTCGTGCTCCGCCCGCCGCCCGATCCGCGCCGCCTCCGGCCCCGTCAGCCCCAGACGCTGGGCCGCCGAGAGCCCCATCGCCACCGACACCTCGAGCGCCGCCGAGCTCGCCACCCCCGCCCCGCGGGCCACCGAGCTGGCGATCGTCAGGTCCAGGCCTGCCCCGTTACCCATCCCCCGGTGCTCGGCCACGCGGCGCACATGCTCCACGACCCCGCCCACGTACGGCAGCCACCCGGGCTGACCGCCGCCCCGCAGGGCCGCAGGCTCGACCGCCCGCCCGCCGTCAAACTCCGCCCGCTCCCCCACGTCCGACGCCCACACCCGCACCCGGCCCCCCGGGCCGGCGCTGACCGCCACGACGCACCAGCGATCGATCGCGATCGGCAGCACCAGCCCGCCCGAGTAATCAGTGTGCTCACCGATCAGGTTCACCCGCCCCGGCGCCGCGCCCGCGCACGACGGCGACCGCCCGTACTCCGCCAGATGGGCCGCCTCGGCCCGGGCCATCACCTCGGCGAGCCCAGGCCGCAGACCCGGGTCTGGCCGCTGCAGGCTCACGGCTTCACCGCCGGGGCCGCCACCGCCGCCGCCCGCAGCATCGACTCAAGCCCAACCAGGCCGGTGAGCCCTACGTACAGCAGGAAGTGCACCCCGCACATGAGGCTGAGATCCTCGGGCTTTCGCCAAAAGAGCACGGCAGACAGCAGCCAGTACACGCCCATCGCCGCCAGCCACTTGGTCACCTCGATGGCCCCCGCCAACACCACGTTCAGGTCCGGCTGGTGCAGCTGCACATTGAGCACCAGCAGAAACGCGCTCACCGCCACGAAGATCCGCGCCGCCGCAAACTCCACGCTGCCGAAGCGCCGCTTCCCCGCCGCCGCGGCGATGGCCACTGCCAGCAGCCCTGCGCCGGTCTGCATGAGCGCCGTCAGCGCCGTCAGGCCGACGCTGGCCGCGCGATTGCCCGTCGTTGCCGTCGCGGGCGCAAACCACCCCGCCGCGAACATCGCCGCCCCCAGCAGCAACCCGCCGACAACTGTCAGCGCCACCGGGTCCAGCCGACCCTTGGCGGAAAACTCCGGGATCTCCGGGGCGACTTCCTTCACCTCCGCCGGGCCCACCTGGGTCTCCCGCACCCGCCCCGCCGCGAGGTCGTACCCGCACTTCATGCACAGCACCGCGTCGTGGGCCATCGGCTCGCGGCACTTCGGGCACGGCTCCGGACCCGCGATCTCCAGGACTGATCCCAAACCCGCCAGCGGGCCCTCCACGGCCTTCAAGTGAGGCGTCGCCGGCGGCGGCGCCATCGCGCCGGGCGGCGCCAGCTCCAGCGGGTCGGCCCCGCCGCCCGCCCCCGCCGGCCCCCCCGACCCGGCCGACCCGGCCGACCCGGCCGACCCAGCCGACCCGGCTGGCCCGGCTGGCCCGGCTGGCCCGCCGCCGGAGCTCGTTCCATCCTGAGAATTCGGGTCTGACACGCCCATAGATTAGAGTAGACTCCCCTCCGCTCGCGACGCGCCCACCCCGGGCCCCCTCACCAAACCGTTGCGCGCCGTCCTTTTGTTGGCCGTGGCTCGCGTCCGATTCCGCACTCCCCCACTCCACCCCCTCTCCCCTCCCCCATCCCCATGGCATTCGACCCCAACGCCGCCGCGACCCCGGGCTCGGGCATCTTCGGCCTCCCCAGCACGCGCGATGACGCCAAGGTCATCATCGTGCCGGTCCCCTTCGACGCCACCACCTCATACCAATCGGGCGCGGCCCTTGGGCCCGCGTCGGTGCTCCGCGCGTCGATGCAGGTCGACCTGCTCGATCACCACTTCGGGCGCGTCTACGAGCACGGGATCTTCCTCGAGCCCGAGCCGGGCGAGTTGGTCACCCTCTTCGGCCGCACCCGCGCCCTGGCCGAGCCCATCATCGCCAAGGGCGGGGCCGACGAATCCGACGCCCAGGCCGTCGCCGAGATCAACAAGGCGGGCGACGAGATCAACCAGCTCACCTATGGCGCCTTCGCCGCGACGCTCTACAGCGGGAAAGCCCCCGGCCTGCTTGGCGGCGACCATTCCACCCCCTTCGGCGCCATCCAGGCCTGCGCCGACCTGGCCGGCTGGCTCGACCCCAAGGGCGGCCTGGGCATCCTTCACCTCGACGCCCACATGGACATGCGCGACGCCTATGAGGGCTTCCAGTGGTCCCACGCGTCGATCATGCACAACGCCCTCTCGCGTATTCCTGAAGTCCGCAAGCTCGTGCAGATCGGCATCCGCGACTACAGCGAGGGCGAGATCGACGCCGCCCGCTCCTTTGGCAAGCGCGTCGATGTCCACTTCGACGCTGACTGGGCCGGCAAGCTCCTCGATGGCGCCCGCTTCTCCGCCCTGGTGAAAAAGGCCCTCTCCGCCCTCCCGCGCAACGTCTACGTCTCGTTCGACATCGACGCCCTCGACCCCTCACTCTGCCCCCACACCGGCACGCCGGTGCCGGGCGGGCTCTCCTTCAATCAGGCCGCGTACATCCTGCGGGCCCTGGCCGACTCGGGCCGCACCGTGCTCGGCTTCGACCTCGTCGAGGTCGCTCCCAGCCGCGCCCTCGAAGACGCTGAGTTGGACGCCAACGTCGGCGCCCGCGTGCTGTACAAGCTCTGCGGCCTCGCGGCCCGCTGCGCCCCGGTCAAGATCGACTTCGCCGACATCGCCGCCGGGGTGCCCGCGCCGCGCCCGGCCCGATCGGGCGCTAAGGCGTCCCGGGGATCGTCCGCGGGGGGGGCGGGGGGGGCGGGAGCGAAGCGGGCGGCGAAAGCACGCTCGGCGCGATCAGCCCCAGCACCTGGTCGGCCGCGTTCCTCGTCGCGCGCCTCGCGGCGGGGAAGATGACGCTTCCCCCCACCGAGAAGGTCGCGATGATCAGCACGATCGTCAGCACGCGCCCGACCTCCGTCTGCATCAGCTGCTGATACGGCGGGAACAGCGACGCGAGAATCCGCGAGCCGTCCAGCGGCGGAACCGGCGCCATGTTGAAGAGCGCCAACGCCAGGTTCAGCATCGCCCCCGTGAAGAAGAAGATCTGCCCCGCCACGTACAGCTCGTGCGGAGCGCCCGCGCTGAGCCAGTATCCCCCGGCCAGCGGCGTCCACACGCAATAAGCCAGCAGCGAACCCGCCGAGAGCAGCACGTTGACCATCGGCCCCGCGAACGCGACCAGGGCATCGTCGTACCGCCCCCTGAACCGCGAGGGATCCACCGGCATCGCCCCCCACGCGATCCCCAGCAGCGCAAACACCACCAGGCTCCCCCACCCCATGTGCACCACGGGGTTCCACGTCATGTGCCCCGTCCAGCGCGGCGTCTCGTCGCCGCACGCCATCGCCGCCCACCCGTGCCCCAGCTCGTGCAGCACGATCGAGCCGATCACCCACACCACCCACGAGCCCAGCAGGATCGCTCCGTTCGGCTGGCTCAGCACCCCGGCGACCCACCACTGCGACATCATCATGCGGAGGGCTCCATGGCCGGCTCGCTCCCCCACCGCCCCGCGGCCGCAGGGGCCGCTCGCCAGGCGCAGAGAAAAGGCCCGGAGAGAGTATCTCCGGGCCTTGGATCGTGTCGGGGCCCAGCCGATGCGAACAGGGCGATGCGGTCTGGCCGATGCGGTCAGGCCGATCAGGCGGCCTTGGTCGACTTGGCCGTCTTCACCGTCGTGGCCGCGAGGGCCTTGTTCACGAGCTCGTCGAAGGTCTTGGGGTCGACGATCGCGATCTCGCTGAGCATCTTGCGGTTGAGCGCGATGCCGGCCTGCTGCAGGCCGTTGATGAAGATGCTGTACCGGGTGCCGCGCATCTTGCACGCCGCCGTGAGGCGCGTGATCCACAGGGCCCGGAAGTTGCGCTTCTTGGTCCGGCGGTCGCGGTAGGCGTACCACCCGCTGCTGCGGATGGCCTGCTTCATCTCGCCGCGCTGCGCGGTGCGGCTCTTGGAGTACCCCTTCGTCATCTTGCGAAGGCGGGCTTTGGCCTGGGTTCGGGCGGCGCCCTTACGAACGCGTGGCATGGTGCGAACTCCGTCATGGGTCCGAACATCGGGGCGGGCGTGAACGCCCGGCTTTGGCCCGTCGGACCGGTGTGACCCTCACGCGGGAGGGCGTCGGGGCGGCACGCGGGCCTGCCTGTGCAGGCCGCGAAAATCACCCGGAATCAGTCGGTTACTTGGTCTTGGCGACCGTCGCCTTGGCGACCGGAGCCTTGGCGGCCGGAGCCTTCGTCACCGCAGCGTTCGCCGCGGCGGCCTTGGCGGCCTTCTCAGCCTGCAGGGCCTTGCGCTGCTCGGGGGAGGGGCTCCGCCGGATCGCGGTGCGCGGCTGGTCGATCCCGCGGATCCGCTGGTGCAGCATGAGCTGGAGGTTTTCACCCTCGGTGCTCAGGGCGTAGCGCGACTTCCGCAGACGGCGCAGCCGGCTGGGCGACTTGCCGCTCTTAAGGTGCTTGCTGTTGGCGCTCTTGTGCTTCACCAGGCCCGACTTGGTCACCCGGACGCGCTTGAGCAGGCCCTTGTGGGGCTTGTTGGACTTGGAAGACTTGGCCATGTCGAGATCTCCGACCATCCGCGCCGAGGCAGATGCGCTCCGACGGGCCGCAACCATAGGCCGCGCGCCACCTCCGGGCCAGACCTTCACACCCGATCGGCCGATTTCAGGGCTTTGATCGGTCTCCCCGCCCGCACATTCACGTCCGCACATTCACACTCCGGGGCGGCGGCAGTCCGTCGCAGGTCCACAGGATCGAGAAGCTCGCCCGCATCCGCGGCGGCAGCAGCAGCCCGATCGCCCCGCGCAATACCCGCCGCCCGAGCACCATCCCCACCCACACCGGCGCCAGGCCCACCGCCAGCACCGTCGTATCCAGCCAGGAGTCCAGCAGCCGGGCCGAGAGCTGCGTCGCGGTGAAGTACGCCCCCGGCGTTGCGGGGATGTTCCCGCTCTCCCGCGCCAGCACCACCAGCACCACCCCCCAGGCGCCCAGGGCCAGGGCCGCGATCCACATCCGCCGCACCGGCAGCGTGACCAGCACCCCGCTCCACACCACCCCCAGCAGCGCCAGGCCCAGCGAGTACGACCGCCAGAAGTAGCTGAGGACCCGCCAGTCGCGCAGTTTGCCCGCCGCGTTCGCCTCGGCCAGCAGCGTCTCGGGCATCTGGTCCTCCCACCAGGCCAGCTCGATGTACGTCTGCTCGTTCACCGCCTGGTCGGCGTACCAGTTCCGCTGGCCGTTGGCGTTGTTCACGATCTTTCCGAGCTGATGATCGCGATGCTTCTCCGCCACAAACCGGGCCAGCGGGCGCAGCGTGGTCTCGTTGACGCTCGACGCCGTCGACCGCAGGGCCTCGCCCGAGAGCGCCGCCAGCCCGATGATCATCAGGAACCACAGCGTCGCCAGCACCGCCCCCCACCGGGCCGCCCAGCGGCCAAGCAGCGGATACTCCTGCAGGGCCGCCGCGCACCCGCACTCGGGGCAGCGGGCCAGCAGCAGGCCGTAGTGCGGCTCGCGCGTGATCGGCTGCCCCACCAGATTGAAGCCGCAGCCCGTGC
>CAZSZO010000028.1:0-46555 GCA_964611125.1 uncultured Phycisphaeraceae bacterium
ACACAGCACACAGCACACAGCACACAGCACACAGCACACAGCACACAGCACACAGCACACAGGCCCGGATTATTCGTGACACCCACACTTTTCAACTCGCCGCTGACATCCGTACTCGCCGCGGCGCCGGCTGCAGGGGCGGGGCTGACGCTGCTGATTCCGCTGCTCACGGCCGGGGCCTGCGTGGCGTGCGGCGTGCTGGCGACGTTCTCGAACAAGAGCAAGCTCCCGGCTTGGATTTCGGTCGGCAGCCTCGCGGCGTGCTTCGCCTGCATCCTGCTCACCTATTTGGGGCATGAGCACAAGGCCGTGGTGGCGTACGGCTTCGACTGGTTCGATATCGCGTGGGGCCCGCAGGCGGCCCAGCGGTTTGTCGCTTCGTTCAGCTTCTACGTTGATTCGCTCACGCTGCTGTGGATGCTGTTCGTCACGGGGCTCGCGACGCTGATCGCCCTCTACGCCAGCGAGTACATGAGCCACGATGTCGGGCTGGGGTACTGCCGGTTCTTCGCGGCGTTTACGCTCTTCGTGTTCTCGATGTCGTGCCTGGTCATGGCCGACAACCTGGTCCTGCTGTATCTGGGGTGGGAGGGCGTCGGGCTGTGCTCGTACCTGCTGATTGGCTACTTCTACAAGAAGCCCTCGGCGGTCGCGGCGGCCAAGAAGGCCTTCATCGTCAACCGCATCGGCGATCTGGGTCTGGCGCTGGGCATCTGGATGACATTCGTGCAGTTCGGCACCGTTGAGTACGCGGCGCTGTTTGAGAAGCTCGGGCCGTATCTGGACGCGGCGCGGCACGGGCAGTGGGAGCAGATCCCCTGGCAGGTGCAGTCGATCGCCCTGCTGCTGATGGTGGGTGCGTTCGGCAAGTCGGCCCAGCTTCCCCTGTACGTGTGGCTTCCCGATGCGATGGAGGGTCCGACGCCGGTATCGGCGCTGATCCACGCGGCCACCATGGTGACGGCGGGGGTGTATCTGGTGGCCCGCATGCTGCCGATGTTCGCCATCAGCGAATACGCCCTGCCGACGGTGGCGTGGGTGGGCTCGCTGACGGCGCTCCTGGCGGCGACCATCGGCATGGCCCAGTTCGACATCAAGCGGATCATGGCGTATTCGACGGTGTCGCAGCTTGGCTATATGTTCGCCGGGCTGGGGGTGCTGACGGTGCACACACCGCACGGCTTCGAGGCGGCCGCGGCGGGCCCGTACCACGTCTTTACGCACGCGTTCTTCAAGGCGCTGCTGTTTCTCTCCTGCGGCGCCGTGATGCACGGCTTCGCGGGTCAGCTCGATCTGCGGAAGCTCTCGGGCGTGATGTCGCTGCCGGGGTGGCGGATCGTCGGCATCGGGATGCTGGTGGGGTGCATCAACTTGGCGGGCGTGCCGGTGATCACGGCGGGCTACTTCAGCAAGGACATGATCCTCGCCGAGGCGTTCGTGAACCCGAAGACCCAACTGATCGGGTGGATCCTGCTGCTCACGGCGGGGCTGACGGCGTACTACACGTTCCGGGTCTTCTTCCGGGTGTTCATGGGCCCGCAGCACTTTGAGCCGGGCGATGAACTGCACGCCGATCATGGTGATGACCACGGCGACGGGCATGGCCACGGTCAGGGTCACGGGCAGGGCGACCACGGGCACGGGCACGACGCTCCGAAGAAGGGTGACGCCCACGGGCACGACTCCCCCAAGAAGGCCGGGGCCCATGACTTCCATCCGCACCCGCCCGGCTGGGCCATCAACACGGTGCTGGCGGTGCTGTCGCTGGCGTGCTTCCTGGCGATCGGGCCGTACCTGACGGGCTGGGTCCCGGGGCTGATCGAGCATTCATCCGCAGGGCTGACCTATGCCGAGGGTGGGGCGGGGCACGCCGACCACGACCACGCCCACACAGGCGGATCCGGGCATGGCGCTGCCGGCGATGCGGGCCACTCTGCTCACGGCGACCACGCGGCCCACGGCGACCACGCGGCCCATGGCGAGCACCCGCACGGGACGATCCTCGGGTTCGACCCGCACAAGGCGATGTACTACGTCTCGGCGATCGTGGGGGCGATCGGGATCCTGATCGCGTACTGGCTGCATCTGGCCGGGCGGACCACCGCGGCGACGAGCCGGGCCGACGGGCTGCTGCCGGCGATGGGGCCGGTCGCGGGGTGGGCCCAGCACAAGTGGTACGTGGATGAGCTCTACGACGCGGTGATCCGGGTGCCCTTGTGGGTGCTCGCGCACCTGTTCCACCTGATTGACAAGCTGCTGGTTGACGGCCTGGTCAACGCCTTCGGCGCGGCGCCGAGGGCGACGGGCTGGGGCCTGCGGCCGTCGCAGTCCGGCGTCCTTCACGGCTATGCGGCCGGGATGGCGGCGGGCATCGCTCTGCTGGTGCTGATCGCCGCGATCGTGTGGCGGTGACGGCTTCGTGACTGGTTCTTCGTGTTTCCGCCCCTGTTCTGAGCTGAGCTGTCCTGACCTGTCCTGATCACCCCGCCCCCCCCGATCCGCCTCCTGCACGCCTCCTGCCCCATTGAGACGATCCCAGCCCGCCGACGGGCGCTGAAACGAACCTCGCCATGCTCCTGAGCCTTGTGTTCATCCCGCTGCTCGCCGCCGGCCTGGTCTCCGCCTTCGGTCGCCAGTGGACACGCCAGATTGCCACGGCGGCGACGCTGCTGCCGGTGGCGGCTTTCGCGGTTCTGGCGGCCCAGTTCGACTGGACGCGCGGCGGGGATTACCAGTTCACGGGCTCGCACGAATGGCTGCCGGAGTTCGGCCTGTCGATCTCGGTGGGGGTCGATTCGGTGTCGATGCTGCTGCTGGGCCTGACGGCCCTGCTGGGGCCGATCTGCGTGGTGGGGTCGTTCACGGCCGTCACCAAGCGGGTGCGGACGTACTACTTCTGGCTGCTCGTGCTGCAGGCGGCGGTTTCGGGCGTCTTCATGGCCCGCGACGTGATCCTGTTCTACGTGTTCTTCGAGTTCACGCTGGTGCCGATGTTCGTGCTCATCAGCATCTACGGATCGAGCAACCGCAAGGCCGCGGCGATCAAGTTCTTCCTGTACACGTTCACGGGTTCGGTGATCGCTCTGGCCGGGCTGGTCTATGTCGCGTGGAGCCACGCGACTCAGACCGGCGGCGGCGGCGGCGAGGTGGGCCGGTGGACCTTCGACCTGGCGACGCTGCAGGCGGCCTCGGCGAAGATGCCGCTGACGACGCAGATGTGGGTCTTCGGCGCCCTGATGATGGGCTTCGCGGTGAAGGTGCCGCTCTTCCCGTTCCACACCTGGCTGCCGCTGGCCCACACCGAGGCGCCCACGGCGGGGTCGGTGGTGCTGGCGGGCGTGCTCCTCAAGCTGGGCACCTACGGCATCCTGGTGTTTGCGATTCCCTTCTGCCCGCGGGCGGCGATCGAGCTGCAGACGACGGTGGCGACGCTGGCGGTGATCGGGATCATCTACGGCGGGCTGGTCTGCTGGGTGCAGAACGACGTCAAGAAGCTGGTGGCGTACTCGTCGGTGGCCCACCTGGGCTTCTGCATGCTGGGGATGTTCGCGTTCAACCCGCTGGGGCTGCAGGGCTCGATCCTGTACATGGTCAACCACGGCCTCTCGACGGGGGCGCTTTTCCTGTGCATCGGCATGATCTACGAGCGCTACCACACGCGCTCGATGCGGTCGCTGGGTGGCCTGGCCGCGAAGATGCCGGTGTGGGCCACGTTCATGATCTTCTTCACGATGGCCTCGGTCGGCCTGCCGGGCACGAACGGTTTCATCAGCGAGTTCCTGTGCCTGATCGGGACCTTCCAGGCCGGCGACTGGACCTCGGCCACGGGCGGCGCCGGGGCCGGCCCGGTGGCGGGCGGCATGGGCCGGCTGGGCGTGTGGTACGCCTTCTTGGCCGGCACGGGGATGATCATCGCGGCGATCTATCTGCTGTACATGGCGGGGAAGGTCGTGTGGGGTCCGCTGGTCGAGCCGCACGGGCATGGGAGCCATGGCGGCGGGCACGCGCCTGCGGCCCACGGCGCCACTGGCCAGCCTGTCGGTCACGGCCCTGTCGGGGGGGCGGGGGGCGAGGAAGAGGCGCCCGTGCTGCCGGCCGATCTGACTGCGCGTGAGATTGGCGTGCTGATCCCGCTCGCGGCGCTCTGCCTGGTGCTGGGCATCTACCCCAAGCCGATCACGCAGGCGCTCGAGCCGGCGGTGGCCCGCACCGCGAAGATCATCGATGACACGCGCCTCCGGCACCCGACTCCGGCCGGCACGCCAGCCGCGGCGCCGGTCAAGGCGACTGGCGGCGCGAGCGGGTCTGACCACACGCCCGTCTCAGCGCCCGCAACGACCGCAACCCAATCCACCCCCGCTACCTCCCCCGGCCCCTCCAAACCGGCAGGAGGGCACCAGCCATGATCGACCTGCTTTCGACGATTCATCCGCCGATGGTTCCCTCTCCGGTGCTCGCGGCGTCGATCGCCGACAAGGTGCACGGGATGTGGCCGGAGATCGTGCTGTTCGCGGCGGCGTGCGTGGTCATGGTGGTGGGGATCTCGCGCGACCTGCGGATCCGTGATCTGTGCCTGCCGATCTGCCTGGCGGCCCTGGCGATCGCCGGGGTGCTGGCGGTGAAGACCACGCCGGCGTCGCTGCTGCCGCTGGCCGGCATGCCGATGTACGCCAAGGCCCTCACGGCGGTGATGGGCATGCTGCTGCTGCTGCTGCTGTCGGGCACGGCGGACCGCGAGTATGAGCAGGCGATCGCCCGCGGGACGGAGAAGTACGACCCGCTGCGGGCCAACCGGGCGGAGTTCTACGCGTTCTTCCTGTTTTCGCTGACGGGTCTCATGCTGTGCGCCGGGGCGGAGGATCTGATCTGGCTCTTCCTGGCCCTGGAGCTGACCAGCCTTCCGACGTACATCATGGTGGCGATCTCGACGCGTCACAACCGCTCGATGGAGGCGGGGGTCAAGTACTTCTTTCTGGGCGCGCTGGGCGCGGCGACGTTCCTGTACGGCTTCACGCTGCTCTACGGCGGCACGGGCTCGACCAGCCTGACTGACATCCAGCGCATCCTGGCCGACCAGATGGCCGCGGGGGGCGGGCCGGGCGGCATCAACGGCATCGCCATGGCGGGGCTGGTGCTCTCGGTGATCGGGATCGGCTTCAAGATCGCCGCGGTGCCGATGCACTTCTATACGCCCGATGTGTACCAGGGCTCGTCGGCGACGGTCGCGGCGTTTCTGGCGTTTGTGCCCAAGACGGCGGGGTTCATCGCCCTGATGCTGCTGTGCTCGACGGTGGGGTGGTGCGCGTTCTCGCAGCCCAGCGACGCGTGGGGGAGCCTGCCCAGCCCGCTGCACGAGGTGCTGTGGGTAATGGCGGTGCTGACGATGACGGTGGGCAACGTGCTGGCGGTGGTGCAGACCTCGGTGAAGCGGGTGCTGGCGTACTCGTCGATCGCCCACTCGGGGTACATGCTGGTGGGGATCATCGCCGGCCCGGGCGACACCTTCGCCGGGAACGGCCTCGCGGCGGTGCTCTTCTACCTGCTCTCCTACGGCGTCATGAACCTGGGCGCCTTCGCGGTGCTGGCGAGCCTCGAGAAGCCGGGGCGCGACGGCCTGCCCGATGAGATCGATTCGTTCGACGACCTGCGCGGCCTGTGCCGCACGCACCCGCTGCTGGGCTACACGATGGTGCTCTCGGCCCTGGGCCTGCTGGGCTTCCCGCCCACGCTGGGCTTCCTGGCCAAGCTGCCGCTCTTCACCTCGGCCATCTCGAGCGGCGAGATCGTGCTGACGGTCATCCTGGGCCTGAACTCGGCCATCGCGGCGTTCTATTACCTGCGCCTCGCGGGCACGCCCTGGCTTGAGACGTCCGACTCGCTCCCCGGGGCCCAGCCCGCGCGGGTGCGGATCGTCACGCGGATCATCGCGGGCGCGGCGTCGGCCGCGGCGGTGGTGGTGCTGGCGATCTTCGGCGCGGTGCTCACGAGCTGGGCCAAGGACGCGGGGGAGTTCAAGCGCACGCAGCAGCCCCCGCGGGCGGCGCTGGTGGCCCCGCCGGGCAAGTGAGCGGCCGCGTGCGCTACGCTTAAAGCCATGTCCGCCGCTGCGGTGCATCCCGGGCTGGCCACGCGGGCGCGATCGGCGGCCCCCACGCTGCTGTTCACGGCCTTCGAGCCCAGCGGCGACGATCACGCCTCGTCGGTCATCGCCGAGCTGCGGCGCCGCCACCCGGAGCTGCCGATCTACGCCTGGGGCGGCGCCCGGATGGAGAAGGCGGGGGCGACGATCGTCGAGCGGACCGGCGACGACGCAGTGATGGGCATGCCCGGGCTGGCCAAGATCCTCGAGCACGGGCGGATCAACCGGCGCGTCGACGAGTGGCTCGATGACCATCGCGTGACGGTGCACATCCCCGTCGATTCGCCCGCGGCGAACTTCCCCATCTGCGCCCGCACCAAGGCCCGCGGGGTGAAGGTCGTGCACCTGGTGGCCCCGCAGATGTGGGCGTGGGGGCCGTGGCGCGTCAAGAAGCTCCGCCGCCTGTCGGACCTGGTGCTGTGCCTGCTGCCCTTCGAGGAGGAGTGGTTCCTCACGCGTGGGGTCCCGGCGAAGTTCATCGGCCACCCGCTCTTTGATGAGCCGCTCGAAACCGCCGAGCTTGACGCCCGGCTCGCGGCCCTGGGCGACCGCATGCCCGCCGGGACGCCCAAGATCGCCCTGATGCCCGGCTCGCGCCCGGGTGAACTCAAGAACACGCTGTCGCCCCTGCTCGACGCCTTCCGGCGCGTGAAGACCGACTTCCCGGCGACTGTCGGCGTCATGGCCGTGACCCGCCCCGACATCGAGCCCCTGCTGCGGGCCCGTGCCGAGGCCCTGGGGGGCTGGCCCGAGGGGCTGTCGGTGGTCGCGGCCGACATCGGCGCGGTGGTCCGCTGGTGCGACATGGCGATCGTCAAGAGCGGCACCGTCACGCTGCACGTGGCCCGCCAGTGCAAGCCGATGATCACGTTCTACAGGCCTTCGTGGCTGATGTACCAGTTGCTGGGCCGGTGGATCGTCAGCACGCCCTTCTACACGCTGCCCAACCTGATCGCCGGCAAGCGGATCGTGCCGGAGTTGATCCCGCACTTCGGTGACGGGGCGGACCTGGCCAGCGGGATCTACCGGATCCTGCGCCAGCCGGGCTTCGCCGACGACCAGCGGCACGCGTTGCAGCAAATGTGCCGGAAGTTTGACGGAAAGCACGCCGCGCCCGCCGCGGCGGACGCGATCGAGCAGGTGGCGGGGCTCACGAGCGGCGACCCGCACGCGGCCCGGCAGTTTGCAGCCCGGCCGTGAGGAGTCAGCGTTCAAAGTTCAAAGTTCAAAGTTCAAAGCGTCAAAGTTCAAATGGGGAACTGGAGGAGCGGACCCACGATCGTTCGCGTTCCCGTTCCCGTTCCCGTTCCCATTTGAACTTTGACGCTTTGAACGTTGAACTCTTGAACCCGTCACGGCGTCGCCAGGCCCACCCGCCCGATCCCGATCTTCTCGCAGCCTTCGTGCAGGCGGATCACGTCGCGATAGGGGACCTGCGCGGCGGGTTTGATGATGATCTCGAGCTGGTCCTTGGCCGTCCCCTCGGCGAACGCGGCCACCGCGGCGATCATCGCGGCGATGTCGAGGCGCTCCTTGCCCAGGCCGGTGGCGAGGGTGCGGCCTGAGGGGTCGAACTCGAGTTCGATGACCTTCTGGACCGGCGGCAGGGCGAAGGGGTCGGTCTTGAGGGGTTGCGCCTCGCCAGCGCCGGGCTTGGCGGGTCTGGGGACGAGGCTCTTGAGGAACCACTCGGGGCCGAGGAACGCGGCGCTGGCCATGAAGAAGACCAGGATGACCATGACCACATCGACCATGGGGGTCATGTTGGGTCCGAAGTGGAGCGAGGCGTGCTGATTCGCCCAGCGGCGGCGGAAGCCGCGCCGGGCGCCGGGTCTGCGGCCGGCGAGGCTCATGAGCCGCCTCCGCCGCGCTGGGTGGCGAGCCGGACGCCCGGGATGCCGGCCTTGGCGACGGCCCGCAGAATGGGCTCGACGGCGCCGTAGGGCAGGTCGCGGTCGGCCCGCACGTGGACGGGCGCCGAGGCGAGGTCGGCTTCGGTCTTGCCGACGGTTGAGAGGAGCGCGATGGCCCGGTCGCGCAGCAGGGCGCCGAGCTCGTTCTCGCCGCCGACGGCCTGCCCATCGACGAAGACGCGGGCCTTCACTCCGCCCCAGTCCGACGCGGGCGTCGACCCCGGCGCATCGCCCTTGGCGATGCTGATGACCACCGCCTTGCCCGCCCGTTCGAGGCGGCCGATGACCGTCTCGGGCAGGCGCACGGCGGACGCATCGGACGCGAGCTTGCCGACAATCAGGAAGAACACGATCAGGCACATGACGACATCGATCAGCGGCGTGACGTTCACCGCTTCAAAGCTCGCGTCAGCCTGGCCGATCACACGCCGGCGCACTCAGACCGTCCCCCCGGCGCCTGCGCCCACGCCCGCGGCCTGGCCCGCGGCGGTCCCCTTGCTGATTGCCCCGGCCCCCACCCCCCCGGGCCCCCCGGCCCCGGCTGCCGGGGTGAACCCGTCGCCCGGGGCGCCGAGGTTCATGGCGCCGTCGGGGAGCATGTCGACGAGTTCGGAGGCCACGACCATCGCCCGCGTGCACAGCCGGTCCACGATGGAGCGGTAAAAGCCGAAGCAGGTGAGCGCCGGCACCGCCAGCATCAGGCCCAGCAGCGTGTGGAAGAGGGCCTTGCTGATGCCCAGCGAGAGCGTTGCGGGGTTGGCCTGGCCGCCGGCCTGTCCGAGCGAGGCGAAGGCCAGGATCATGCCATAGACCGTGCCGGCCAGGCCCAGCAGCGGGCCGAGGTTGCCGATCACGTTGAGCGGCTCGACCTTGCGGAACCAGTTGGCGCACTCCTCGCTCGCGGCCATCTCCGCGGCCTCGCGGCGCGCGGCGCTGCTGTTTGACGGGGTGTTGAGCGCCGCCCGCAGCACGCGCGAGAGAAAGGTGTCGTCACGCTCGACAAACCCGCGGACCTCGCCTAGCTTGCCCTCCTTCAGCAGGCGGCGGAGCGACGCCTGCGTGGCTGGGGGCAGAATCCGGCTCTGGCGGATCTCGAACACGCAGCGGACGATCACCGCCACCGCCGCGATCGAGCCGAGAATGAGCAGAATCGTGAAGAGGTCGGTGGACTGAAGGAACAGATCCTGAATGGACGCCCCACCCCCTTGCCCAGCCCCGCCGGGAGAGGCGAGGGGAGCGCTCGAGGTGGTCGCCGGGACTGCGGTCGATTGCATGGCGGATGGTATGGGGGGGCCAAAGTTCAAAGTTCAAAGCGGCAAAGTTCAAATGGGATCGGGACCGGGGAAGCCGCTTCTCCGCTGCGCCCGCTTTCCCCCTTTTCCGCTTTCCCGCTGTTCCGCTTTTCCGCTTTGAACTTCGCCCCCCGTCCCCCCCGGTATCATCCCCCGGCCATGACGCAGCGCTGGCATCATTACGAGCGGGCCTTTGAGGCGTATCTGCGGGCCCAGCGGATTCCGTATGTCGCCGTCGACGAGGCCCGCAAGGCGCTGCTCCCTCGCGATCAGCGCTTTGTCTCCCCCCACGAGCCGGGCGCGGCGGCCCCCGCCCCGGGTCCCGGACCGTCGCTGAAGTCGTTTGACTTTGTGCTCTACGCCGATCAGCGGAACCTGCTCATGGATGTCAAGGGGCGCAAGGCGCCGCGGCCGCCGCAGGCTGGTGCGGCGGGGGCTAGGGGTGCGGGGGGTGGCCGAGTTCGGCGCGCCGCCCGGCTTGAATCATGGGTGACGCTTGACGATGTGGAATCGCTGCGCACCTGGCGGACGCTCTTTGGCGCGGGCTTCGACGCCGGGTTTGTGTTCGTGTACTGGTGCGACGAGCAGCCGCCCGACGGGCTGTTTCAGGAGGTCTTCGCGCACGAGGACCGCTGGTACGCGCTGCGGGCCATCACGCTCTCGCGGTACGCCGCGGCCATGAAGCCGCGCTCGGCCCGCTGGCGCACCGTCGACCTGCCGGCCCGCGAGTTCGAGCAGCTCAGCGAGCCCTTCACGCCGCCGTGGGTGGGCGGGGGGGCAGAGGTTCAAAGTTCAAAGTGACAAAGTTCAAATTCGGACGGGGACGGGGAAGGAGAGCTTGAGTTTCTGGGCACGGCCGCTCCTCTCCGTTCGCATCTGAACTTTGACTTGTGAACTTTGAACTTTGGGTTTACCCCGGAACGCCCTCCCTTACGGTCGGGCCGCGTGTTGGCGTTCCGGCCTGCTTACTTGCCTGGCTTGGCGGGCGCCGCGGCCGGGGGGTCTTCGCCGGAGGTCTTCTTCCAGGACTTGTCGGCCTTGGGCTGGAGTTTGGCTTCTTCTTTGGTCCAGGTTGCGCGGGTGTCGTTGAAGAAGTCCTTGTAGAACAGGTACAACCGGCCGTCGGTGATCTTGAACGACTTGGGGTCGATCTCAACCTTCTCGCCCGAGGCGCCCATGGCGTAGGCACACCAGCCGCCGTAGGCGGGCTCGTACTTCTTGGGAGACTTCTTGAAGACTGAGAGGTTCTCGGCCGAGGCGAACCAGTAGGTCACGCCGCGGTAGACGAAGCTGAACTGCTTGTCGCCTTTCTTGGGCGCGCCGCCGCCTTCGGGGAAGTAGGCCACAGGGTCGTAGCCCTCGATGGCCGGCTTGCCATCCTTGGGAAGGTTGTAGTGTGCGGTGTCCCGCTTCAGGGTCGGGTCGGTCCCGTCGTCGGCGGGCTTGGCCGAGTCGCTGGGCTTCTCGGCCGGCTTGTCTGCGGGCTTGTCGGACTGCGCGAACGCCGCCGGGGCAGTCAACGCCAGCACCGCCAGGAGCGCGGCGGTCGATGAACGGTTGAGGCGGTTGAAACGACTGATGCTGTTGCTCATGGTCAATCTCCAGGCCGGCACGGGCCGACGCCCTCATTTGATGTCTCCAGCGCCCTCCCGGTTTCCGGCCGGACGCACATACGGCCGCGCCAGCCGCGCCACCCACCGCCGTCCGGCGGTCGGTGCTCGCTGGTCATGCTGCACCGGAAGCACCGACCGTGCCGCACGGTCGGTGGCACGGGGAGCACGGCCGGCGCGGGCGCTATAAATCGGCATGGCCACCTCGCACCCCACTGGACCCGACGCCCGCCTCGCCGCACTCGGACTGACGCTGCCCGAGCCGAGCAAGCCGGTCGCGGCCTATGTGCCGACTCGGCGCGTCGGCTCGTTGCTGTATGTCAGCGGGCAGATTCCCAGCGTGGGCGGGAAGCTGATCGCCACCGGCGCCGTGCCGTCGGCGGTGGGCGTCGAGATGGCGCAGGCGTGTGCCCGGCAATGTTTGCTGAACGGCCTGGCCGCGGCGAAGGCGGCGCTCGACGGCGACCTCGGGCGGATCCGCTCGGTGGTGCGGGTGGGGTGCTTTGTGGCCTGTGACGCGGGTTTCACCGACCATCCGAAGGTGGCCAATGGGGCCAGTGAGCTGCTGGTGGAGATCTTTGGCGACGCTGGGCGGCACGCCCGAGCCGCGTTGGGCGCCCCGGCCCTGCCGCTCGGGGCCCCGGTGGAGATCGAGTTCCTGTTTGAGGTGGAGTAGCGATGCCCGACGGTACCCCCGCCTGACGGAGCCCCCCGCGGCAGGGGGCGGGAGGGGCCCAAGTTTCACCCAGCAAGCCTACCCAGGCTCAAATCACGCGCGCCTGGCGACTTTTGTTCTCTTGCCGACCGCGGCGCGCGCCGGGCCCCTGGTTGCCGCCCCATTCTTCTTTGTTCTCTTCTCGTCTCCCCCGCGCAGCCGGCGTAGGGAGCGTGCGGTAGCGATCGCGGGCCCGCGCCCTATCATCATGCGTCGAGTCGGCCCGGTCGGCCTGTGCATCCGGGCGGGAGGTCATCATGTCCACGCGTGCGGGCGCTCGGTTCGTCCTGTGCTGGTCGGCGTCGATCTCCGTGCTCGCGGCGGGGGCGCGGGGGGAGATCATCCCGGTCTCGACCGAGCGGACGCTCTCGTACGAGATCAGTGTGTCAGAGCTCGGCCAGCCCGGCCAGTCGGACACTCAGACCGTGACCGGCCCGGAGACGGGGGCGTGGTCGCGCACCATCTCGGGGAGGCTCAACCCCGCGGTCTTCACCTTCCTCCAGGCCGGCGCGGAGGCCGAGCAGAGCAGCTCGATCACGCCGCAACAGATTACAGCAAGCACCCGCATCCGCCTGATCCGCCAGCAGGACGGGAGCAACGGCCTGGGCGCCACCGTCTCCCGTGCCCGCAGCGCGCTGCGGTTCACCTTCGACGTCACGACCCCGACGCCCGTGGTCTTTGACGCTTCGGTCAGCCGCGGAGACTTCATCAATGAGTGGGGGATCGTCGCGATTCTCCAGAGGTCAGCGCCGGGCGTAACCGAGAACATTGCCATCGCCGCTGATCCACGATGGTGGCCCAACCAGCGACTGACCGCCCACTACGAGGGGACGCTCCAGCCGGGCCGCTACATGGTCGAAGCGGTCGCGGCCGCGGGGATCAGCGACCCATCGCGCGGTGCCCTTCGCGATCTGGCCTTCTCGGCCGACATGTCCCTCACGTTCATCCCCGCGCCCACCCCGGCCCTGGCGCTGGCCGCGGCGGGTGTGCTCGTGTCGATGCGCCGGCGTCGCGACCCGCGCTAGGCACGCGCCGCACCGACCCCTCTCCGCACCGCGCAGGCCCTGCGCGGTTCCCTAGGCGCCGGCCGCGGGGCGGTGTTATCACACCCTGTATCCGGACGGCCGCGGCTCCGCGCCACAGGCGACAAATGCCGCGCTCCCGGATAGGAACGCCATTTTCCGGGGACGGAATGCCGCGCGGCGTGGACGGAATGTCCCGCTCCGTGGACGGAACGTCGCGCCGCGTCCAATCGTCCCCGGGTTTCGTGGAGGTTTTCACGCGATCGCGGTTTTCAGCGTGATACCCCGGGGACCGAGTTCAAGGTTCTCGACACCCTCAAGGACACCGTGGCAAGCCGCGGCACTATCCTTTCCCCCCGCTGCCGCGGGGGCCTCGGTAGGAGGCTCCGCAGGCCAAAATCTTTGGAACCGGGGGCTCTGGGGTGGCGAATGGACTGTTCGGATGATATAAATCCATCCGACTGTTCGACATCTCGACATCTTGAGGAAATCGTGCGAAGTTTGAATTGGGGTTCCGATCGGTTTGTGGTAGGGTTTGGTTTGTGATCGTGTTTGACATTCTGAGGGCTGGATCGCGGGCCGATGCTCGAATCCTTCCTGTTTGTCCTGTACTCATGAGGTGGCCGTTCGGTCACCACTTGATTCTGCCGAGTGCAGGTTCGCAGCCAGCCGACAATTTGAGGTCTCGCACCAGGTTTGCACCGGTGCGTGCTGAGGGCGTTGAGGACAAGGAGTCTTCCGTCTGGGGCACGTGGCCGGGAAACGGATTCTCGCGGATCTGGTTTTGACGCTGGGAGTCGATGCGGGACCAGCTGGCCAAGTGCAATGGAATGTGGGCTCTCAAGCAGTCGGAGTACGACGCGTGGCTTGCCGCGCGGCGTGGGCTGGCTGATGAGCGGAACCGGGTCTCGTGGCCCCGAAGGCACGGCCGGGCAGGCGACGGGTTTCGGCCTTTCACCTGCTCGGCCACTGCGAATCTGAAAGACCGCCGGGCGTTCCGGGGGTCTTTGAAAAAGATGAAGCCGAGGGCGTCCATAGGCGGGCGTTGCGAGGCGAGTGTGTTTCAAGGAGCCTGTTTATGAAGAAGAATCGTGCATTTACGCTGATCGAGCTGCTGGTTGTGATCGCGATCATCGCCCTGCTCGTGGGCATCCTCCTCCCCGCTCTGGGCAAGGCCCGTCAGTCGGCCCGCCAGCTCAAGTGCGCCACCCAGGTCCGCAACCTGGTCCAGGCCTGCTTGATCTGGTCGCAGCAGAACAAGGAGCAGTTCCCGCTCCCCAGCGTCGTCGATCGCAGCAACACCACGCTGACCAGCCCGACGATCGCCTCGCTCAAGAACAACACCGGCAACATCGTGTCGCTCCTGATCTGGAACGGCGCGATCTCCCCCGAAGTGTGCGTGAGCCCCGCTGAGTCCAACAGCAGCATCGTGGTCGACACGGGCTACCAGACGGCCAACCCCACCGGCTCGCCCCAGAACGGCGCGTCGGCCCTGTGGGACCCCGGCTTCTCCGGCACCCCCGATCCCCGCGAGGCTTCGGGCCAGACTCCCGCCCGCCGCACCGCCGGCGTCGGCAACGTCAGCTACGCGCACGCCATCCCCTTCGGCACCCCCCGCGCCTCGAAGTGGACCAACACCTTCTCGGCGACTGAGCCCGTCTGGGGCAACCGCGGTCCCACCTACGGCACCGCCACGACCAACGACTTCATCGCTCCCCCCACCGGCACCACCGGCTGGACCCTGGCCACCGGCGCCACGGGCACGCAGTCGAACACCCTGCTCATCCACGGCGGCCGCAACACCTGGGAGGGCAACGAGGGCTACAACGACGGTCACGTGAACTTCGAGACCCGTCCTGACCCCACCGAGATCACCTACCGCAAGACCGGCACGGGCAACAACCTCACCATCCCCGACAACTTCTTCGTCAACGAGAACGACGACTCCACCAACCCCACCGGCGGCACCAACCGCGAGCTCAACGGCTCCAACGCCTACCTCCGCCTCATCGCGTCGGTGACCGGCAACGACACCAACGTGACGGTCAACATCTTCAAGGACTGAGTTCGCTCAGCACTGAAGATCGCTGATTGCATCGCAGCGCAGCATCAGGGCCCGTCGACGAGTGTCGGCGGGCCCTTGTTTTTTTGGCATGCAGCCCGACCGTGAGGGAGGCGGGGCCGAAGTTCAAAATTCAAAATTCAAAGTTCAAATGCGGACGGGGACCCCGTGTCACCACGGAACGCCCTCCCTTACGGTCGGGCTGCATGTTGGCGGTGAGAGGGGGGCGTTCCTCCTCCCCGTTTGGATTTGAACTTTGAACTTTGAATTCTGAACTTTGGGCCCGCCAGGCCCCGCAACGCCCTCCCTTACGGTCGGGCTGCATGCTCACGTTTGGGCGGCATGGTGGGGCGGGGCCTGGGGCAGCAGCAGCACCACCACGTGGGCCTCGATAGCGCGGCCTTCGCCGACGCTGTCGACCTTCTCGTGCGTCTTGCCCTTGAGGTTCACCTGGCTCAGGTCCACGCCCAGCAGGCGGGCCAGGTTGGCCCGGATGGCGCCCTTGTGCGGGGCCAGCTTGGGGCGCTCCAGCACCACGGTGCAATCGAGGTTCCCCACCGCGAAGCCCGCGGCGTGCACCCGCTTGACCGCCTCGGCGAGAAAGTGAGCGGAGTCGCGGCCCTCGTTTTCGGGCGCCGAGTCGGGAAAGAGCTGGCCGATGTCCTCCTGGGCGATGGCGCCGAGCAGGGCGTCGGTCACGGCGTGGTAGAGCACATCGCCATCAGAGTGTCCGACGGGCCCGACGGGCCCGGTGATCCCCTCGCGCCAGGCGCCCTTGGGCGGGTCGGGAAGGAGCACGCCGCCGACGATCATCGGCCGGCCGTGGCCGAGAGGCGGGTGCGGCTCAAGCCGGTGCAGGTCGTAGCCGTGTCCGATGCGGGGAGAAGGGGGCATGGTGGAAATCAGAGTTCAAAATTCAAAGGGGGAAAGTTCAAATTCGGAAGGGGAAGCGGAAGGGGCATGCAGCCCGACCGTCAGGGAGGGCGTTCCGCGGGAGGCCCGGAGAGCATACGGCACGCCGGGGAAAGCAGGTAGCGGCCCGGGGGAACGCGCGGGCGAAAGTTCAAAGTTCAAAGCGACAAAGTTCAAATTCGGAAGGGGAAGGGTGCGGGGAAGGGACATGCGGCCCGACCGTCAGGGAGGGCGTTCTGGCGGGAGCCGCGAGAGCACATACCACACAGCACACACGCACACACGGGGACCGGGGGCAGTCTGCAGGTGTTCGGTTATCGTAGGGGGGCGGACGGGGGGTTCAGCCTGGCTCCGGCTGTGTGCTGTCCTGTGTCGTGCTGTGTGCTTTGACGGTCGATAGACTCCGGGCGCGGTGGTGGTCGGTGTCCCTGATCTGTGGAGAACCATGTCATGGCCGTCTTTTGCTCGTCATCTGCTCGGGTGCTGGTTGCGTGCGTCGGGTTGGCCGCCGCGGGTGTGGGGTTGACGGGCTGCTGGACCGAGGGCGGGCTGGCGTACAGCCAGGACGCGTACACCTATGTGAGCACCGAGTGGCTGCCGCAGACGGTGACGCTGGTGGACACGCGGACGGGGCAGGCGGTGTGGTCGCAGGAAGTGCCGGTGGGGAAGAAGCTGGTGATGCGGTTCACCAGCGGTGAGGATCTGTCCAACAAGTCGCCCGACCCGCTCTACAGCGACAAGCTGGAGTGGGACCTTTGGCCGGCCACCAAGGACTTCGGCTCGCCCAGCAAGTCGGCCTGGGTGCCCAAGGTGCTCTGCCGGCGGGTGGATGTGAAGTATCGCCCGGTCCCTGAAGCCGAGCCCCCGGCGCCCGATCTCCCGCCTGAAGGCACGCCGACGGACACCATGCCGCCGGTGAGGTGAGGGCAAAGTTCAGAGTTCAAATGGGCAAAGTTCAAATTCGGACGGGCAGGGGGCCCGCTGCCGGGCGTGCGTTGACCCTCCTCGTCCTCGTTCCCCGTTCCCGCTCGCATTTGAACTTTTGAACTTTGAATTTTGAACTTTGGACTTTTCCGCGCCGGCTTCCGCGCGGTTAGACTCTTTTGGTGACTTGCGCGAAGCATCCAACCCGGACCTGCGGGTTCACGCTCGTTGAGCTGCTCGTGGTCATCGCCATCATCGCGCTGCTGGTGGGGATCCTGCTGCCGTCGCTCTCCGGCGCCCGCGCGGCGGGGCGGCAGACCGTGTGCCTGAGCAACCAGCGGCAGATCGGCGTCGCGCTGATGGGCTACGCCGACACGTACAAGGGGTGGCTCCCGCGCGAAGGGACTGAAGGCGCCACGCCGCAGACGCTGCGGGCGCGGGTGCCCTGGCCGTGCGCGCTGCGGCCGTGGCTGGATGACCGGGTGAGCCCCAACAGCGAGCCCAACGATGCCTTCGCCAACGCGCCCTACTACCGCTGCCCCTCGCGCCCGGCGGGCTCGCCGCACCCGATTCACTACGTCAACAACGGCTTCAACTTCACGGCGCCGGGCGTGGTCAACCCGGGGGGCGACGCCAACCACCTGCTGCGGCGCGGGCCGGTGCGGCTGGATCGGCTCATCCGCCCAGCCAAGACGCTGTACCTGACGGAGCTGACCGATGACGCCCGCCAGACCGTCTGGGCGATCATTCAGCCTTATCGGACCCGCGACCTGGGGCTGGCCCAGTTCTACGACATCTGGCGGGCCGACCACGTCGCGGAAAACGACCCCGATGAGCGGATCAACACCCGCCGGCACGGCAACGGGTCGGAGGCGTTGTTTCTGGACGGGCACGCCGAGCACACTGAGCGGCGGTACCTCCGCACGCTGGCGAACTGGGATGACGGGCTGTACCGGCAATAGGCGGCTTCAGCGGGTCACGGGCGAGCAATACATCACGACATGCCGACGGTGACGCCGACGGGCTGCGGGCGGACGACGTGGCTGGGCTCGACGACCAGGCCGAGCGGGACGCGCTTGCCGCCGGGGGGAGGCATGCCCTCGCTGTCGATGTGCCGCTGAATCGCCATGATGCCTTCGATGAGCTGTTCGGGGCGAGGCGGGCACCCGGGGATGTAGACATCGACGGGGACGAACTGATCGACGCCCTGCACCACGGCGTAGGTATCGAAGACGCCGCCGGTGCTGGCGCAGGCGCCCATGGAGATGACCCACTTGGGCTCGGTCATCTGCAGGTAGATGCGCTGCAGGACGGGCATCATCTTCACCGCGACGCGCCCGGCGACGATCATGAGATCGGCCTGGCGGGGAGAGAAGCGGACGGCCTCGCAGCCGAAGCGGGCGATGTCGTAGCGCGAGCACGCCGTGGCCATCAGCTCGATCCCGCAGCAGGCGGTGGCGAAGGGCATGGGCATCATCGCCCAGCGGCGCGACCAGTTCATCACGCGCCGCAGCTGGGTGGTCAGGATCGAATCTTCAGGAAGCGCGGCTTCAAGACCCATGGAGCACTCCAGACGATCACGAGGGGAACCGGCCGATGCGGCCCGACGCGGGCGGGCGGAAAGACCAGAGATAGTACGCCCCGGCTAGCGCGCCTGTAGCCAGCGGAGGCGGGCCCGAGATCGTTCATAGGGCTGGCCGCATTCGGGGCAGATGCCCGTTTCGGGGCCGCCGCGGAGGTCGTAGACGCAGTGGATGCAGGCCTGGAAATCGGCCGCGGCGGCCTGGCGGAGGCGGCGGCGGATGATCAACCACGACGCGAGCCCGAACGCCGCCTGCGGCCCGATGACCAGAACCAGGTCGATCGACCAGTGGAGATCAAAGCCGGTGGCGAGGCTCCAGCCTGCAACGGTGAAGAACGCCGCGGCGTAGGCGATCTCGCCAGCGATGAGCCAGCGGGCGACGCGGGCGATGGCGGGTGGCCGGCGCAGCCCCCAGGGATCGCGCACACGGTCGTCGGAGGGGTCGGGGGGGGCGGGGGGGTTGGTCGGGGCGGTCGGCGCCAACGGGGGCCTCAGCGCCGCTGCGGTGAGGGCTTATCGCCGAAGACCCAGCGGTCGATCTCGCCCGACTCCTGGTAGGGCTCCTGGGTCTCGATGCGGTCGGCCCCAAGGCCGTGGGCGCTGACGACGCGCTCGTAGCAGCCGGCGAGGCCGAGCGCGGCGGCGGCAAGGGCGACGAGGAGGGCGGAGCGGAGGAGGCGGGTTGCGGCGGGGGGATTGGGCATAGGTGGTTCAGAAGGAGGGTAGGGGGGGGCAAAGTTCGAAGTTCAAAGCGTCAAAGTTCAAATGCGGACGGGCAAGGGGGCGGGTGGCCGGACAGGGGGGCAGGGCGGTCCACCCCTTCCGGTTCCCGTTCCCGATCCCATTTGAACTTTGACGCGTTGAACTTTGAACTTTGAGCCTTGGCCACAGTCAGCCGTGG
Organism: uncultured Phycisphaeraceae bacterium; assembly: GCA_964611125.1. Taxonomy (GTDB): domain Bacteria; phylum Planctomycetota; class Phycisphaerae; order Phycisphaerales; family UBA1924; genus JAEUIX01. The sequence continues at coordinate 19,073 of CAZSZO010000028.1, forward strand.
CCCAGGTAGGCCTTGCGGACTTCGTCGCTCTTGGCCAGCTCCGCTGCGGGGCCGGACATGCGCACGGCGCCGGTTTCGAGGACCACGGCGCGATGGGCGACGCGCAGGGCCATGTTGGCGTTTTGTTCAACCAGCAGGATGGTGACGCCCTGCTTGTTGATCTCGCGGATGATCGAAAAGATGGTCTGCACGAGCTGCGGGGCCAGGCCGAGGGAGGGCTCATCAAGCAGCAGCAGCTTGGGGCGGGCCAGCAGGGCGCGGGCGATGGCGAGCATCTGCTGCTCGCCGCCGGAGAGGGTGCCGGCGACCTGCTTGAGGCGTTCCTTGACCCGCGGAAGGAGTTCGAGAGCCCGGGCCCGGTCGGCGGCGATCGCGGCGTGGTCGGTGCGGGTGAAGGCGCCCAGCGAGAGGTTCTCGTCGACGGTGAGGTTGGCGAAGATGCCGCGGCCCTCGGGGACGTGGACGAGGCCCTGGCGGACGAGTTCGTGCGGGGGGACGCCGATGGTGGAGGCGCCGCTGAAGGTGATCGAGCCGGAGCGGGGCTTGAGCATGCTGGAGATGGCTCTCAGCGTGGTGGTCTTGCCGGCGCCGTTGCTGCCGATGAGCGTGAGGATCTCCCCTGCGTCGACCGACAGCGCGACGCCGTGGAGGGCTTTGACGGCCCCATAGGAGACGTGGAGGTTATCGACGGTGAGGAGGGGCATGGGGGGCAACGGTCAGAGTTCAAAGTTCAGAATTCAAAGTTCAGATTCGGAAGGGGAGGAAGAGGCGGTGGGTTAGTCGGGACGCTGTCGGGTTCTGAGGGCCATGGCGCCGAGGATCTTCTTGAGCTGCGTGGTTTCGTCGAGGAGGGGTTCGAGGAGAGCGGGCTTGATCCAGCCTTGACGGGAAATGAGACGAAGCCAGAAGCGTGTTTCGTTGAGCTCTTTGACGGCGATAGACAGGCACTTGGTGAAGTCCTTGCGCGAGAGAGCTTCGTCTGCCTCGAAGACATTGGCGCCAACCGAGGTTCCGGAGCCGAGGAGTTGGTTGACGACCCGGTCCATGCCCCGCGTGTCGACCTTGTTCAGGCGACGCACAACCTCCACGACCCGATCGGCGTAGCCCTCCACCCGCGCCAGGATCTCGCCGGACAGTCGCCCCATGCAAGGAGTCCTTACGCTCCACGATCCCCCTCCGAATTTGAACTTAGAACTTTGAACTCTGAACTTTCGCCCGCCCCAGCCGGCTCCCCCAGGTACGCCTCGATGACTTTGGGGTCGTTCTGGATCTGCCCCGGGGCGCCCGATGCGATGGTGACGCCGTAGTCGAGCACCGTGATGCGCTCGCAGATGTCCATCACCAGGCCCATGTCGTGCTCGATGAGCAGGATCGCCACACCGAAGTCGCGCCGGATCCCCTGGATCGACGCCGCGAGCTCTTTCTTCTCCTGCGGGTTCATGCCCGCGGCGGGCTCGTCGAGCAGCAGGACCTTGGGCTGCGTGGCGAGGGCGCGGATGATCTCCAGTCGCCGCTGGTCGCCATAGGGCAGGTTCTTGGCCTGTTCGTCGCGCCGGTCATCGAGGTTGAAAACCCGCAGCAGTTCGCGGGCACGCCGGAGCATCTGGGCCTCCTGCGCGACGTGCCATGGCGAGCGGAGCATCGTTCCCAGCAGCGAGTGGCTGCCGCGCAGGTGGCAGGCGACGCGCACGTTGTCGAGCACCGAGAGCTCGCCGAACAGGCGGATGTTCTGGAACGTGCGGGAGAGCCCCGCCGCGGCAATCTCGTGGGGCCTCAGGCCGTCGACGCGCGCCCCCCCCAGGCGGATCGAGCCGGTCTGCGTGCGGTAGACGCCGGTGAGCAGGTTGAAGGCCGTGGTCTTCCCGGCGCCGTTGGGGCCGATGAGGCCGTGGAGCGCGCCGCTGGGGATGCGCAGCGAAAAGTTCTGCACGGCCTTGAGCCCGCCGAAGGTGATCCCGATGCCGGCGACGTCGAGGAGCGCGGCCGGGCTGGCGGGGCCGGCCGTGGCGGGGGGGGCGGGGGGGGCGGGGGGGGCGGTCATGCCTTGCTCCCCGCGGGGCCGGCCGAGCGGGGCCCGCCGGGGGCGCGGCGCGGGCCGAAGAAGTCCCACACTTCGCGCACGCCGAAGAGCCCCTGCGGCCGCACCAGCATCATCATGATCAGCAGCAGCGCATAGGCGATCAGGCGGAACTTCTCAAAGTCGCGCAGCGCCTCGGGTAGGATGGCCAGGATGATCGCGGCGAGCACCGCCCCCGAGATCGAGCCCATGCCCCCCAGCACCACCATGATGATGATGTCGAAGGAACGCTGGAAGCCCGCCTCCTTGGGCTGGATGATCACGCCCGAGTGGGCGTACAGGCCGCCAGCGATCCCCGCGAAGAACGCCGCGATCACGAACGCCCGAACCTTGTACTGCGTGATGTTCACGCCCATGGCCCGCGCGGCGATCTCGTCCTCACGGATCGACAGGAAGGCGCGTCCCATCGAGCTCTGCTTCAGGCGGAACGCGCACAGGCAGGTGATCCCCGCGAGCAGGAAGACCCAGAACAGCGAGGCGTAGGCCACAACACCGTCGAACCCCTGGGCGCCCCCCAGCGGCGGCGGGAAGAGCTCCCCGGCGGTGGGCAGGCGGATCTCCTCAAAGTCATTGCGCGGGAGCGAGCGGCTCTGCTGCAGCAGCACGCGCACGATCTCGCCGAAGCCGAGGGTGACGATGGCGAGGTAATCGCCCCGCAGGCGGAGCGACGGGAGCCCGACGACATAGCCCAGGCCCGCCGCGAGACAGGCCCCGGCGATGCAGCCGGCGATCATCAGCCACTCGCCGGGCCCCAGGAAGCCTCCGTAGCGCGCGGGGCTGCCCCACAGGAGCATCGAGCCGTAGACGCTGACTGACGCCGCGGCGTAGGCGCCCACCGCGAAGAACCCGGCGTGCCCGATCGAGAACTGCCCGGTGAACCCGTTGACGATGTTGAGCGACACCGCCAGGGTGATGGCGATCCCGGCCTGGAGCGCGACCTGGGCGGGAAAGGCCCCGATCAGGGGCGGCAGGCCGAAGTGCATGAGCAGCGCGAAGCCCACCGCCACGGCCACCGGCAGGGCCGAGCGTAACCCCGCCGAGGCGGGGCTGAGCCGGACGGGCTGGTCGTCTGCGCCGCCGGGGGCCATCAGACTTTCTCCCTCACGGTGGACCCCAGGAGCCCGCTGGGCCGGAAGAGCAGGACCAGGATGAGCACCGCGAAGACGTAGACATCCTTGAGGTTGGTCCCCAGGTTCTGCGGCCCGCCCGTAGCGAGCATCACGTGGTTGAAGGTGAACATCCCGAAGTACTCGATGCCCGCGATCAGAAAGCCCCCGAGCACCGCCCCGCGGACATTGCCGATGCCGCCCACCACCGCGGCGACGAACGCCTTGAGGCCCAGCAGGACCCAGATTTCATGGGCGGGCAGATTGAGGCCGGGGTACTTGAGCCCGTTGAGGAACCCCGCCGCGGCGGCCAGCGCCGCCCCCAGCACAAAGGTGAACGAGATCACCCGATCCACGTTGATTCCCATGAGCGAGGCGGTCTCGATGTTGAACGACACCGCCCGCATCGCGGCGCCCATCTTGGTGCGGAAGACCAGGATCTCAAGACCCAGCATCAGCACCAGGGCCGAGCCGACGATCGTGACATCGACCAGTTGAATCGGCGCCTGCGCGATCCGCACGAGCCGGAAACCGGCTCCGCTCGCCGTCGCGGCGTCGACGGGCGGCGCCACGTCGAGCTCGATCAGCCCCACCGAGCCTTGCGTGGGCCCGGGGACCGCCGCGGCGGACTGCGGCTCGGGAACGATGACGCGGACTGAGAGCGGCGGGCCCTTGGCGGGCGTGAGGTCCAGCCGGTAGTTCCGCTGGCTGTCGAGGATCACGGGGCCATCAATGCGGACCCCGCCCGGCAGCGCCCCCGGCGCGGCCGCGCCACGGGCCACGGTCACATCGTTCAGGGCCCGCTCGGGCAGCATGGCGGGCATGCGCTCGGGCCGCGTGCCGAAGGGGAGCTTCAGGTCAGGCAGGATCTGGTACTGAAGCTGGCCGACGTTCTGCAGGAACAGCGAAACGCCGATGGCGGTGATGAGCACATTGAGGCGCGGCGCCTTGCGCAGCGGCCGATACGCCAGGCGCTCGACGATGAAGCCCACCGTGCTGCACACCACCATCGCCAGGATGAGCACCAGCCCCCCCAGCCACCAGGGTGGGCTCTGCGTGTCGAGGCCAAGGCGGCTGATCAGCAGCGTCGAGATCGCGAATGATGACCACGCCCCGAGCACGAACACGTCGGAGTGGGCGAAATTGATGAACTTCAGGATGCCGTACACCATCGTGTAGCCCAGCGCGATGAGCGCGTACAGGCTCCCGATGACGATGGCGGTGATGAGCGTTTGGAGAAAATCAGCCACAGGCGGATCGCGAGGTGGGTCCGGAAAAGAGCAGGGCCGCGAGTGTAGCAGACGACCCCGCGCAGGGCCCCCGAAGCGGGACTAGGGACGGGTGGGCGCTGCTTCGGCGCGAGACGCCTCCCCGCTGTTGCTGTTGCGAACGCCAGCCAAACCGGTCTAGGCGTGCGGGGGGATGAGGGGGGCGATGGGCCGGTCTGGCAGAACCGAGGTTTCCCTGCGGCGTATCGGACGGAGCGAGGTATCTTCTCATGACGGGACCCTTCGCCCGAGGCGCGACTTGAGCCGATCAACTCGGGCAGGGGGCAAAGTCCGACGTTCAACGTTCAAAGTTCAGACAGGGGATCGACCCGGATTCCGTCAGCGACCCACCGGACAACACCTTGAAACTGCACCACAGCAACCACAGTCTGATCTTCGCCGTGCTGCTGCCGTTGGCCGTCCTGGCGCCCTCCGCTGTGGCGCAGCGGCAGCCCAGCGCCCCGGTCCTGCCGTCGCGTCTGGCCGTGGTGCATGTCGATTCGGGTCCGCTGGCCCGCCCGCCGCTCGTGCCAGGTGCTGGTGGAGCGGGTGGGGGTGGGGGTGGTGGTGGGGGTGGGCCGGCTGTGGTGTACTCCACGCTCGTCCGCGTTGAAGGCGCCCGCTGGGTCCGGCTGATCTTCGATGCCCTTGAGCTTCCGGGCGATGTCGGCCTCGACTCCGCGGCCACGCTGCGAATCACCTCGACCCTTGACGGCGCTGTGCAGGTCCTCGACGCCCAGTCGGCGGCCCAGTGGGCCAGGACCTCGGCGTACTTCAACGGCCCTGAGGTTCTGCTGGAAGTGCTTGCATCCCCGACGCCGCCAGCGCCCGCATCCACGCCTGCCTCGTGGACCGGGGCGCCCATCCGCGTCACCATCAGCCAGGTGCTGGCGAGCGATGAGCCGCTGCTGGAAGTGCAGGATCTCTGCGGCGTCGATAACCGGGCCCTGATCACCGACAACCGCCTGGGCCGGATCTTCGGCTTCGGCGGCGGCATCGGCACCGGCTTCGCCATCAACGACACCAACCGCTTCTTCCTCACCGCCGGGCATGTGCAGCCCGCCACCGGCAGCGTCATCACCTTTAACAACCCCCCTTCCTTGCCCGACGGTTCGGTGGTCGTGCCGCCGCCGGCCGATCAGTACGCTATCGACCCCGCCAGCGTGCAGCGACAGACCGGCACGGGCACCGACTGGTGCTACTTCGGCGTCTTCAGCAACAGCACCACCGGCCTGCAGCCCGCCCAGGCGTACAGCGCGGGGAACTTCACCCTCGCCGCGGCGGCGCCCGCCGTCAGCGGCCAGATGCTCCGCATCACCGGCTTCGGCCAGACCGACGGCTTCAACCTGCCCTTCGAGCAGAGCTTCGTCAGCAAGACCGACACCGGCGCGTATCTCTCCCGCGGGGTCACCATCAACTACACCGTCGACACCACCGGCGGCAACAGCGGCTCGCCGGTGCTCGACCTCTCGACCGACCGCGTCATCGGCATCCACACGCTGGCGGGGTGCGATTTCGGCGGCAACGCCGGCACGCCGATCGAGGCGGCCAATCTGCAGACGGCCCTCAACGCCCCCGCAGGTGTTTGCCGCACCGGCCGCGGGACCGTGGCGGGCAACCTTTACGCCATCGGCGACCAGGCCAACAACTTCGGCACCGTCAACCCCGTCCCCACGCGCTTCGCCCGCATCGCGCAGCTCGGCGCCCGCTGGACGGGCATGGCCTGGGACTGGAACCGCTCGCACTTCTACGCCTGCGACAGCGCACTCGGCCTGTATGAGATCACCACCGGCGGCGTGATGACCTTCGCCGCGGCCATCACCGGCACGGTGAGCAATGAAGTCGTCGGCGGCCTCGCCTACGACCCGCGCGGGCGCGTGCTCTACGGCATGGCTGCTTCGTCGGGCCAGCTCTACACGATCGATCGCCTCTCCGGCCTCGCGACCCCGGTCGGAGCCCCGCAAGGCGGGACCATCAACGGCCTGGAGTGGGACACCACCCGGCGCGTGCTGTGGGGGATCGATAACGCGCCCCCGCGCAGCCGGCTGGTGCGGATCGATCCCGTCACGGCGGGCGTGACGGTGGTCGGCAACATCGGGCCCGCCACGGTCTCGTGCCGTGATCTGGCGTTCAACGCCGTGGACGGCAATCTCTACACGCTCGACGGCGCCAGCGCCGTGCTCTATCGCATCAACCCCGCCACCGGCGCGGGAACCAGCCTGAGCTTCACCGGGGCCCTGTTCACGAGCGTGGGCGGCACGCCTTCGCCCCCGTTCGGCATGGCCTACGCAAACCCGCGCCCGCCCTGTCCGCAGGATTTCAACAGCGATGGCGTGGTTGACCCCGACGACCTCAGCGACTTCATCGCCGGCTACTTCTCGAGCCCGCCCGACCCGCGGACCAACTTCAACGGCGATGGCGTGATCGATCCCGATGACCTCAGTGATTTCATCGGGGCCTACTTCTCGGCTCCGCCCTGCTGAACGCCCAGACCCCCAGACCCCCAGAACCGCCCCAGGAACGGGGGCCGTAAGGTCCGATCACCTGCGCTGGCGGCCATGGCGGGGATCGCTGCACAAATCCACAGTTGTCGGGGTGCGTTCGGGCGAAGTTGGAGGAATAATCCCCTACTGGTCGCGCGCGATCGGCACGGGTGACGCCCGTCCAGCCCAGCGCGACTCGCGGATGTCGCCTGTATCGCCCGTAGAGCGAGGTCGCACACCGCGTCGCGCCAGCGCCCGAGTTGCCGAATTGCCGAGAGAGATCCACATGCCCATATCGCTCCACAGGCCAGTTTCGTCCATCGCGCCGGCCCGGCCGGCCCGGCCAGCTCGGGCGAAATGGTCGACAGAGGCAGCAGGGGTCCTCGCGACCCTGGCCACCGGCCTCGCCGGCCCTGCAGCGCTCGCCCAGCCGCAGTTCATCCCGCTGGGGTTCCTCGATGGGACCACCAGCGAGAGCTATGCCTGGGGCATCTCCGCCGACGGCTCGACGATCGTCGGTGAGAGCAGCTCAGCCAGCGCCGGCTCGCAGACCGAGGCCTTCCGCTTCGTCGGGGCCGGGCCGATGGTCGGCTTGGGCTCGCTCAACGGCGCCAATGTGGCCAGCGTCGCCAACGCCGTGAGCGCCACCGGGCAGGTGATCGTCGGCTTCAGCCGCTCCAACCCCAGCGGCGTGCTGTTCACCGCGTTTCGCGATGCCAATGGGCTCATCGCCCCGGCCGACAACCTGGGCGATCTCCCCGGCAGCTCGACCATCAGCAACGCCTTGGGCGTGTCCGCTGACGGCCGCTTCGTTGTCGGCTATGGCACCACCGTCGACCCCGTCTCCGGCGGCAGCCGCCGGCAGGCGTACCGCTACGACGCCCAGCAGCCCGGCGGCGGCTTCCGCGCCCTCACCTTCCTGCCGGGTGATCGCAACGCCTCCGCCTACGGCATCTCCAGCGATGGGCTGGTCGTCGCCGGGCAATCCTCAAGTCCGACCCGCACCAGCGCCGTCATCTGGACGTTCGATGCCGCAGGGACGCTGATCGCGACGGTCGGCCTCCCGGCGCTCCCCGGCGGGTCGAACTTCTCCGAGGCCTGGGGGATCTCCGGCAGCGGCCTCGTGGTCGTCGGCGATTCCGAATCGGGGAACGGCCCCGAGGCCGCCAAGTGGATCGGCGGCGTCGTCACCGGCCTGGGCGACCTGCCGGGCGGCGCGTTTTCCTCCTCGGCCCTCGCGGCCAGCGGCGACGGCTCGATCATCGTCGGCTACGGCACCTCGGCCACCAGCGGCTTCCTGGGCGAAGCGGTGTACTGGGACGCCGCGGGGATCCACTCGATCAAGGACTCACTCGCCGCCGCGGGGGTCGATCTGACGGGGTGGGATCTGGAGGTGGCCAACGCCGTGTCGGCGGATGGTCGCCGCATTGTCGGCAACGGGACCGACCCCACCGGCGCCCAGCAAGCCTGGCTGGTCGTGCTGCCGCCCCGGAGCGCCTGCACGGCTGATTTCAATAACGACACGCGGGTCGATCCTGACGATCTCTCCGACTACATCACGGGCTTCTTCTCGCTTCCGCCCGACCCGCGCACCGACTTCAACGGCGACCTCACCGTCGATCCCGACGATCTGTCCGACTTCATCACGATGTACTTCAGCGCCGAGTGTCAGTAATGAGCCAGGTTCCCACGCCCGCCTCCGGACTCGACGGTTCCCCATCGACCAGCCAGGCCCAGATTGGGCCCCGATTGGAGCTTTCTGACATGGTTCGCCGATTCGCGCTGCACGCACGTTGGGGCGCCGCCATTGCCGCGGCGGTGTTCTCTGGCCCGGGCGCGCTGGCCCAGCTTCGCGTCGCCACCTGGAACGTGACCAACTACGCCAGCGACGCTACCCCGCCCAGCAACAGCCGCGATGTTGCGTTCCAGACCGCGGTCTACGGCGTGGTTCCCACCGGGCTCGCCTTGTCGGGGCGCTCGATGGCGCCCGATGTGCTCATCTGCTCGGAGTTCATCTCCGCCACGGCGGTGAACACCTTCCGCACGCTCCTGAACACCGCCCCCGGGAGCCCGGGCGACTGGGCCGCCGCGCCGTTCATCAACGGCCCCGACACCGACTCGGCCTTCTTCTATCGCACCTCCCGGGTGCAGTTGCTCGCATCCACCGTGGTGGCCTCGGGCGGCGGCGACACCTGCAATCAGCCCCGCAACACCGTCCGCTTCGACTTCCGCCCGGTGGGGTACGCCGCGCCCGCCGCGAGCATCGCGGCGTACAGCGTCCACTTCAAGGCCCAAGGGAGCAACGCCGACTGCCCGGCTGGCGAGAACGCCCAGGGCCGACGGCTGCTGGAGGCCCAGCGGATCCGCCTGAACGCCCAGACCCTGCCCACGGGCTTCAACTTCCTGCTCGCAGGCGACACCAACATCCAGACCTCCGGCGCCAGCGAGTATCAGGAGCTCATCGCGTCGCGGGCCGACAACCGCGGCCGGCTCTTCGATCCAATCGCCTCGCCGGGCTCGTGGAACAACAACAGCGCGTTCCGGTTCATCCACACGCAGGAGCCGGCATCGCAGCTCGACGACCGGCACGACCAGATCCTCGTCTCCGCGAGCCTGATAGACCGCACCGGCCTCGACTACATCTTCACCCCCGGCCCTTCGGGCGCCCCCCAGACCTTCAGCACCGGCACCTGGAACGACCCCAACCACACCTACCGCTGCTGGGGCAACGACGGTGGGTCCTACAACGGCGTGCTGCGGACCACTGGCAACGTCATGGTGGGCCCGGTAATCGCCCAGGCCCTGATCACCTCCGTCGCCGGCAACGGCCACCTGCCGGTCTTCGCCGATTTCCGCGTGCCCGCCAAAGTCGCCGCCAGCCCCGCCCTCGCCTTCGGGCAGGTCCAGCAGGGCGCCGCCGCCTCGGCACCGCTCACCGTCACCAACGCCGGCGATGTCGCCAGGTGGACCGTCAGCGGCATCGACACGCTCCGCTACACCTTCACCGTCAGCGGCCCCTTCACCGCCCCGCCCGGCCCCTTTACTGAGCCGCCCGGCGGCGGTTCCGGCAGCCATCTGGTGGTGATGGACACCACGACGCCAGGCGTCAAGTCCGGCACGCTGACCATCGCCTCGAACGATCCTGATCAACCCGTGCAGGTCGTCGCGTTGTCGGGCGAGGTGCTGGTGGTCACCCTCTGTGCCGCCGATTTCAACCAAGATGGGGTGGTTGACCCCGATGACCTGAGCGATTTCGTCGCCTGCTTCTTCACGCTCCCATGCTCCGGGGCTGATTTCAACGGCGACGGCGCGGCGGACCCCGACGACCTGAGCGATTTCATCGGCGCGTTTTTCACAGCCTGCTAAGCCGCGCGCCGCCTCCGCCCTTCGCTCCCTTCCCTCCCTTCGTTGACACATCCCCGTCCCCGTTCCAATTCGTTCATTGATCAATCTCCCGATAACCCCTTGCGAACAGCCGTCACCGGCTGCACACTGAGAGTCCGGGGTAAGCCCTCCCCCCGCCTCTGGCGCCAGCTCATGAACACCCATCGCTCTCCGTTGCTGTCCCGCATCGCCGCCGGGCTCCTGACCCTCGTGCCCAGCGCGGCGTTGGCGCAGTTCCAGTTCGATTCGTTCGCGAATCCGGGCGCGCTGTCAACGGTGGCCGACGCCCAGATCGCTGGCGGCGTGCTGAGCGTGACGCCCGCGCAGGGGAGCAGCCTGGGCGCCGCGTGGTTCCCCTCGCGCCAGGGTGTCGGCGCCGGGTTCACTACAACTTTCACCTTCCGCCTGACGGGGGTCGCCAATTCCGGGGCTGACGGGTTTGCTTTCGTGATTCAGAACGTCGCCCCCACGGCGATCGGCCCGGGCGCCAACGGCTGCCGCATCGGCTATGACGGCCTCCCCAACAGCGTCGCGGTGGAGTTCGATACCTACTTCAGCACATCCTGCGAGGCGGGCTTCATCGGCGATCCCGACGACAACCACATCAGCGTGCACACCCGCGGCACGCTGCCCAACAGCGTGGCCGAGTCGGCCTCGATCGGCGTGGCCCCCGGCCTCGCCGATTTCCGCACCGGGCAGATCCACACCGTGCGCGTCCGGTACACGCCGGGCGTGCTCGAGGTGTTCTACGACAACCTCGACACGCCGGTCCTCACCACCCCGTTTGACCTCGCCGGGGCGCTCACGCTCGACAACGGTGGGGCCTTCGTGGGCTTCACGGCCGCGACCGGCGGGGCGTGGGAGGCTCACGAGATCCTCTCCTGGTCGTTCCAGCCCGGGTCGGTTGTCAACCCCGGCGACGCGGAGCGGCCGCGCCCGCCAGTGCTGATCGAGCCCGGCGCGACGGGTCAGGTCCTTAACCCCGCCGATGTGCACATGTCGGCCGAGCCGATGGTCTCGCCGGTCAACGCCGGGCACCTGTGCAGCGATTGGGAGATCTACTCAGTCGCGCCGTTCCAGCGCGTGTGGCACGCGACCTGCGCCCCGGGCGTGCTCAAGGTGCACATCCACCTGGGCGACGGCACGTTTGAGAACGCGCTGGCCGGCCGGCGTGAGCTGCTGGGCGACTCGTCGTACTTCGTTCGCGTGCGCTACCGCGACGACTCCGGCGCCGCGGCCTCCGAATACAGCCCCTGGTCTTCGCGCGGGTTCCTCACCGGCGGCCCCGCGGCGATCTTCCCCCTGCTGATCGACGACGCCCTGCGCTTCCCCGCGCCGTCCTGGACCCTCGATACCGGCGTCCGCCCGCCGCTGCCCGCTGGGGCGTCGCTCAACCTCGAGGGCGCCCTCCCGGGCGAGGGGCTTCTCTCCTTCGTCGGCGGCCCCCAGGGCGAGACCGTGAGCAACCCCGAGCCGCTCATCGACCACGTGCCCGCCCGGGTGCGGGTCGCGGCCGGCCCCAGCGGGCTCACGCTCGGCGCCTCGACGCTGCGCGTCACCGACCACGAGTGCATCGAGTACCGCATCTTCCTGCCCCCGCTGAACCTCGCCCCAGCCGGCGAGGCCTATTTCTGGGTCTCATCGAGCGGCGGCACCTATATCGGTGACGCGGGCCAGACAGCCCCGAGCTTCGCCCAGCCGGCCCGCGGCACGCTCACTCCGTGGGAGCCCCGCCAGGCGGGCTACATCGTCGAGCCCTTCGCCTCGGGCTTGCAACTGCCGGTCAACATCGCGTTTGTCCGCAACCCCGGTCCGGGCCCTGACGATGTCTTCTGCTACGTCAGCGAGCTCTACGGCCAGATCATGACGATCACCCGCTCGGGCCAGGTGTCGGTCTACGCGGGCAACCTGCTCAACTTCAGCCCCACCGGCGACTTCCCCGGCTCGGGCGAGCTCGGCCTGGCCGGGATCGCCGTCGACGGCAACGGCGATGTGTACGCGACCATCCTCTACAACCTGCCTTCCGGCGGCCTGCGCCCGCGCGTGCTCCGGTTCACGAGCACCGACGGCGGCCGCACCGCCGCGACCCGCTCGACGGTCATCGAGTTCCCGGGTGAGCCCATGGGGGCCTCCCACCAGATCAGCAGCATCTCCTTCGGGCCTGACGACCGCTTGTACGTTCACGTCGGCGATGGCTTCGACCCCGCCACGGCCCAGAACCTCGGCTCCTACCGCGGCAAGATCCTGCGCCTCAACCGCAACGGCCTCCCGCCCTCCGACAACCCGTTCTACAACCTCGCCGACGGCCTTTCGTCGCGCGACTACGTCTGGGTCTACGGCCTCCGCAACCCCTTCGGCGGCGCGTGGCGCCAGTCTGACGGCGCCCACTACACCGTCGAGAACGGCCCCAGCATCGACCGGCTCTCGCGGGCCGTCCCGGGCCGCAACTACGGCTACGACGGCTCCGACAACAGCATGCGGATCTTCGCGGCGTACATCTGGGACCCCGCCCACGCGCCTGTCAACATCGCCTTCATCCAGCAGAGCGTCTTCGCCGGCAGCGGCTTCCCCGCTGAAAAGCTCGACCGCGCCTTCGTGACCGAATCAGGCCCCACCTACGCCGAGGGCCCGCAGAACCAGGGCAAGCGCGTCGTTGAGTTTGTGATCTCGCCTGCGGGCGATGTGGTCTCGGGGCCCATCACGCTCGCTGAGTACACCGGGGCCGGCAGGGCCACAGCCGTGGGCCTCGCGGCCGGTCCCGACGGGCTCTACTTCACCGACCTGTACAAGGACCTCAACGCCCAGTCGCCCATCGAGCGCGGGGCCAACATCCTGCGGATCCGCTATGTCGGCACGGGCGGCGGCGACTGCGGCATGTGCATGGCCGACTACAACGAGGACGGCCGCCTGAATCCTGACGACCTGTCGGACTTCATCGGCGCGTACTTCAGCACGCCGCCCGGCCCGCGGACCGACCTCAACGGCGACGGCTTCATCGACCCTGACGACCTCAGCGACTACATCGCGCTGTTCTTCGCCGGGTGCTAGCTGGCGAGCTTCCCGTCCGCCCAGATCGACCGGATCGGCATCGCCAGCAGACGGTCCTCAAAGGGCACGATCTGGTCGCCGTCGTACAGCACCACGCCCCGCGCGAGGTGGCCGCCGGACGCCTCGCGCAGTGCGCGCAGACCCCCGAAGTCGCTCCCGCTGACAGAGCCCCCTGACCTCACCTCCACGCCCGCCAGGCGGCCGGCGCGGTCCTCCAGCACAAGATCCACCTCCTTGCCGGCGCTGGTGCGGAAGTGGTGCAGACGGGGCTTCTCGCGGCTCCACGCAGCCTGCTTCATGATCTCCATCGTCACGAAGCTCTCCAGCAGCATCCCGCGTGCCTGGCCGTCAGCCTTCAGGCGGGCGCCGTCCATGCCCAGCAGATGGCACGCGAGCCCGGAATCGGTCAGCACGACCTTGGGCGACTTGGTCAGGCGGAGGTTCTGGTTGCTGGCCCACGCCGGAAGGAGCGTCACCAGAAACGTTGACTCCAGCAGCGCGAAGTACCGCTTGATCGTGCTCACCGGCGCCGCCATGCCCCGCGACAGATCGGCAAAGTTCAACAGCCCGCTCGTCCGCGCGGCCATCAGCGCCAGCAGCCGAGGCAAGTCGGTCAAGCCCTCGATGTGCGACAGCTCCCGCACGTCGCGCTGCAGGATCGTCGTCAGGTGAGAGGCATGCCACGCGTCGCGCCGGTCCGCCGTCGGGCGCGCCAGCGGCTCGGGATAGCCCCCGGCGAGCAGGCGATCCATCAGCGGGCGGCCCGCCTCACCCGGGCCCGGCGCCGCGGCCTCCCCGGGCTCGAACAGCCAGTCGACAAACCCGAGCGGCCCGCTGCGCCGACCCTCGATCTCCGACTGCGACAGCGGCCAAAGGGTCGCGATCTGCATCCTCCCGGCCAGGGCCTCGGCCAGGCGCGGGATGGTCAGCACATTGGCCGAGCCCGTGAGCAGGAATCGCCCGGGCTGGCGCTGCCGGTCCACCGCCGCCTTGATCGCCAGAAAGAGCCCCGGAGCGCGCTGCACCTCATCGATGACCACCGGACCCCCAAGCCCGGCGATGAACCCTTCGGGGTTCGAGCTCGCCGCCGCGAGCACCGTCGCATCGTCAAGCGTGAAGTACGATCGCGCGGGCGACTTCCCGTCTTCGACCTCTTCGGCCAGGCTTCGGGCCAGCGTGGTCTTCCCAGTCTGACGGGCCCCGTGGATGAGCACCACCGGCGTGTCAGCCAGAGCGGCGCGAACCTCGCCTTCAACGTGCCGGCGGAACATCGTGTGATTATCGACCAGTTGCTGGTTGATTTTCAACCACTGAGTGGTTGATTTTCAGCCATCGGCTGGTTGATTTGCATTTCGCCGCGCTACCCCCCTGATGAGGCTGGAAGCCCTGCCTCGCCCCGTTCGTCCCCCCCGCCGCAACCTTCGGCTACACTCCTGCGGATCGGGATCTCGGGCCTTCAAGGAATCATCGCATGCGTCATCGTCAACTGCGGACTGGTCTGATCGCGGGCGTGCTGGCGGCGGTGGGCGCCCTGGGGGTGGCCGCGCTGCCTGCTTCGGGTCAGATCGGCGGCGGCGTCGCCGACAAGGACCAGGGCAAGATCGATCCTCCGATGGCTCAGTTCAAGAACCAGTCAGCGTCCGAGACCATGCCGATGATCTGGGCGATCCTGCTCATCGGGATCGCGGTGGGGGCCAACCTGGTTCCGACCCGTCGCGGCCACCAGGACTAAGCCGGCTTGTGGGGGTATCGGGTGTGGGGGGGTCGAGCGAGCAAACCCATGGATTCACCGGCCCCGG
Source organism: uncultured Phycisphaeraceae bacterium (assembly GCA_964611125.1). Lineage (GTDB taxonomy): Bacteria > Planctomycetota > Phycisphaerae > Phycisphaerales > UBA1924 > JAEUIX01. The sequence continues at coordinate 34,238 of CAZSZO010000028.1, forward strand.
ACCTGAACCGTTTATCGTGGTGGTCAACGTGGCGGTCGCCTCGTGGGCGGCGCTGGGCGCTGGTCGGGCTGAACCTGGCCCTGGCGGGCGTGCTGGCGGGGCTCATGTTCGGGCATGCCCGGGCCGACGCAACCTTCGTCAGCGCAGCGGCGGCCCAGGGGCCTGCCAGTGGTGTTGGGGGGGGTGGGCGGAGCCGCGGGCAGTACCTCATGGTGTCAGGCCGGTTGAACGGCCAGTCAGTGAACGCGATTTACGTTCTTGACTCGGCGAACCAGGAGATGATCGCCCTCCGCTGGGAGCGGAGCCAGAACGCCCTGATCTCGCTCGGGTACCGGCCGCTGGCTGAAGACATTCGCGCCGGCGGAGGTGGCCGGTGAACGGTCATTCTCACGAGCCCGCTCGTCCACCCGCTCGTCCACCGGCCCGGCGGTCTGGTGAGTTCGCCCTGTGGGCCAGCGCCAGTGTGCTCACGGTGCTCATCCTCTCGCAGGTCGGCAGGTTGATGTCCGGGGCCCCGGCCCTCGCTGACGTCACGGCCGTCTCCGGTGAGTTTCAGATGCTCAGCGTGGACGCCGGGAGCGACGACATCTGCGTGGTGCTCGACCAGCGGGGCGAAGCCCTGGTGATCTACCGGGCGACGCAGACGGGCCTGCAGTTCCTGGGTAAGCGTGACCTGCGGGAGATGTTCTTCCAGGCCCGCCAGGCCGGGAAGTAGGGCCAGTCGGCCTCCGGAGCCCGGGGCCGCTTTGGCCTTGGGACGGCGCCGCTACACTTTGCGAGCTCTGATCCCGTTCGCTCCTCGTGCTTATCTCGCTCTGGGCCGCTTTGGGCCCGCATTGGCCTGCTCGCGTTTGGAATCCGCACCCCGTGCCGGGCGGGGTGCGGAACACAGAACCACACCCGGTCGTCGGTTGCTGGGCACTTGTCACGCAGCACGCCCCCAGCGGCGCGCGGCGGTGATCCGGGCGATCGGCGCGGCCAGAGTTTTCACCCAACCACGCGCGAGCACCCATGCCGATTCTCCCCCTGCCTCAGTTCGAGGCCGATCTCAAGGCCGACCAGGACGCCTATGCCAAGCTCCAGCCACCCAAGAGCATGGTGGTGCGGTTCGGCGTTACGCGGATGGTGGGCGAGTTCTTCTACGACGGCGACGCCAAGCCGGGCTGCGGCTCGAAGCTGGTCGCCCGGACCCACCGCGGGACCGAACTGGTCGAGATGCTGACCTCGACGTGCCCCAACGCCGGGTGCTCCAAGAGCGTGAGCCGGCGGGAGATGCTCGAGTACATCGAGAACTCCGGCGGGCGCGACTACCCGTTCTTCCAGGAGGGCCGGATCCTGCGCGTGGCGACGGTTGAGGATCTCAACCGGCAATCGGCCCTGGAGGCCAAGGCCCGCGACCATGTGCGGCAGGCCCGCGAGACCGCCGAGCGGCTCGGGCTGCCGATGAAGGTTGTCGACGCCGAGGAGCTGCTGGGGGGCGAGCGGATCACGTTTTACTTCACCGCGACGCAGGACGAGCACGCGCGGGTGGATTTCCGGCCGCTGGTGATGGAGCTGGCGGTGGTGCACCACACGCGGATCGAGATGCGGCAGGTGGGGGCCCGCGACGAGGCCCGCCTGACGGCCGATTATGAGAAGTGCGGGCAGCACTGCTGCTGCAAGCAGTTCCTTAAGGTGCTCAAGCCCGTCTCGATGAAGCAGGCCAAGATCCAGAAGGCGACGCTCGACCCGCTGAAGATCTCCGGCCGCTGCGGGCGCCTCATGTGTTGCCTGCGCTACGAGGAGACCACCTACGACGACCTGCGCAAGCGGCTCCCCAAAAAGAAGACCCGCGTCGTGACGCCTGACGGGCCGGGGCTGGTTATCGACTCCCAGATCCTCACCCAGCTCGTGCTCGTCGAGCTCGACAGCAACCAGGAGCGCTCGGCCTACCCGCTGGAATCGCTCGATGTCGGCGGCGCCACCCTGCCGGCGGCGGTCGAGCCTGATGCCGACGACGGAGATGACCAGCAGCCCGGCGCCGGCGGGCCAGCAGGCCCGGCGATGGCGCCGCCCGCCGAGGGGCGTCCTCCAAGCCAGAGTTCTGGCTTCAGCGGTGGACGGCCGCCGCAGGGTCCCCGGCCTCCGGGCGACCGCGGTGGCGGTGGCGGCCGCGGGCGCGACAACCGCGGACCCCGGCCGCAAGGCGGCCCCGGGGGGGGAGGAGGAGGGCCCCCGCCCCAGGGACGTGGCCCCGGGGGTGGCTCGGGTCAGGGCCAGGGCCCGGGTGGCGGCCAGAGTGGTGGTCAGGGTGGTGGTGGAGGGGGTGGTGGGGGGGGTGGGGGTGGTGGCGGCGGACGCGATCGGGGCGGGCGAGACCGTCGCGACGGGCGCGATGGTGGCGGGCGAGATGGCGGAGGCGGCGGTGGTGGTGGCCGCGGCGGACCACCACCCCAGGGCGGGCGCGGGCCCCAAGGGCGGGACCAGGGTCGTGACCAAGGCCAAGGCCGGGATCAGGGGCGAGGCCGGGATCAGGGACGAGGCCAGGGGCGTGGCCCCGGCCCGGGCCAAGGTCCGTGGACAGGCCGCAGGCCGGACGGCCCGCCCCGCGGGCCAGGCGGTCCGGATGGCGCAGGTCCGCCGGCCGGTCCAAACGGCGGCGGTCCGACGGGTGAGGGTGGCCAGGATCGACCCCCCCAGTCGCCCCCCCCGCAGTCTCCGCCGCCGACGGGACGGCCCGAGGGCTCGGGTCCATCGCCAACCTCTGGCGATCGTGACTGACGCCGGCGCCCCGCGCTAACGAGCCCGTTGGCCCGTTGGCCTTGGCGGGTCGCTATCCTCGATCGCGGATCTTGACGCCACGCCTCTCACCCAGTGCAGCAGCGATCACCATGTCCACCCCGACCACGCCGGAGCAGGCCCATCCCCACTCGGCGTCAGCCGCCGCGCCCCCGCGGGAGTCGGTGAAGGAGACGCTGATCTCGATCATCATCGCGTTCGTGCTGGCGTTCGTGTTCCGCGGCTTTGTGATCGAGGCGTTCGTGATTCCGACGGGTTCGATGGCGCCGACGCTGATGGGCGCGCACATGCGGTTCCGCTCCGACCAGACGGGCAACACCTGGCCGGTCGGCCCGTGGTACCTGGTCAACAACAACTCGCAGGAGCCCACGCCCCTTCAGGGCGACGCGGCGAACCCCATTGTCGTCCACGACCCGATGACCGGGGCCCGGGTGCAGCAGGAGCGTGTTCCGATCCGCGCTGGCGATCGCATCCTGGTGCTGAAGTACCTCTACGCGATGCGCGATCCTGAGCGGTACGACGTGGTGGTCTTCAAGAACCCCGCCAACACCGGCGAGAACTACATCAAGCGGCTGATCGGCCTGCCGGGCGAGCAACTGGCCCTGGTCGACGGCGATGTCTTCACGCGCGCGCCGGCCCCGGGCGAGGAGGTCCCCTCCGACCCTCTGCAGGCTGCGGCCCTGTGGCGCAAGCCCGACTGGCGGATCGCCCGCAAGCCCGATGACGCGACCCGCTCGCTCTGGCAGCCGGTCTTCGACAGCACCTTCGCGCCCGAGCCCAGGCCCGACGCCGCGACTCGGCCCTTTCGCGGGCCGTGGGTGGGGCTGACGGGCGATTCGCCCGCGGCGTCGCGCCAGTGGGAGATCGAGGGGCGGCGTTCGTACCGCTTCACCGGCGACGGACCGGCCCGCCTCCGGTGGAGCAACGAGGCGACCTTCATCGCCAACCTGGGCCGGCCCGGGCACCCCCCGGGCTACACGTGGGAGATCGTCGACCGCTACCCGTACGACGAGGTGTACACGCAGATGCCCCGCACCCAGTTCCCGGTGTCGGACCTGCGGATGCGCCTGGGTTTGGAAGCCCCAGCAGCCAGCGCGGGGAAGGCTCCGGAGGTGACGGCCCAATTGACGGCCCGCGGGCACGTCTTCCAGGCCCGCATCGGCGGCGGCAAAGCCGTGCTGGAGCGCCGCCCCGTGAGCGCCGGCGCCGACAACCCCATGGCCGGCTGGGAGACCCTCGGCTCGGCGGACCTGACGCTGCCGACCGGCCGGGTCGTCGATCTTGAGTTCTGGCACGTTGACCAGTCCCTCAGCCTCTTCGTCGAAGGGCGCAAGGTGGTCTCGGCGGCATACAACTGGACCCCCGCCGAGCGCATCGAGTTCACCACCGGCGCCCCGATCGAGAAGATCACCGACCCCAACGACCCCAAGTACGCCCAGCGGTTCGCCAGCGGGCTCTCTGATCCGTCGTTCTACAGGGGCCCGTCGCTGGAGTGGCGGTTCTCGGGCGGACCATTCACGCTGCACCGCGTCGGCGTCGATCGCGACCTGCACTACCGGGCCGACATGCTGACGCAGCAGCGGGCCGGCTGGGCCACCACGCCCCGCACCACCATGAGGCTGGGCGAGAGCGAGTTCTTCGTCTGCGGCGACAACAGCCCCGCGAGCCAGGACGGCCGGCTCTGGACTGAACCCGAGGAGTGGGTCCGCCAGCTTGTGGACGGTAAGCCCGGCGTGGTGCCGCGCCGCCTGCTGCTGGGCAAGGCGTTCTTCGTCTACTTCCCCGCCCTCGCCGGCAGCAGCCCCGTGCCGATGCCCGACTTCGGCCGGCTCAGGTTTGTGCGGTAGGGTCCGCGCCAGCGCTACTCGGGAAAGCTGTGGTCTTCGCCCTCGGCCTCGCGATATGGGATGACCTGGCCGGTCTGGAACGACTTCTTCACCGCCTCGGCCCAGGTGTCGACATAGGGCTTCAGCTTCGGGTTGCCCCGCGGCGAGTGCTTGAAGTCGCGGGCCTCGCCATAGGTCGCGTCAACGGACTTGCCCTCGACGATGGTGCGGTAGAAGATCGCGCACACGCTGGTCCGCTGGGCGCCGGTGGCGCAGTGCACCAGCACCGGCTGGCGGGCGGGGTCGGTGATCAGCTTCAGGGCGTGCACGTAGCGGTTGGGGTCGCCGGTGCCGTCGCCCCACAGGATGAAGACCTCCCGGTCGACACCCAGGGCCCTGGCCGTGCGCGCCGCCCGCTCATCCTCCGGTGAGCCCGGGGCGAACGCCCCAAGGTCGACGATGGTCTTGATCCCATAGCGCGACACGATGTCCTGAAGCTGCCCGGCGGTCTGCCTGCCGGAGCGGTAGACCTTGCCTTCGCTCACCACGCCGAAGTTCCGCGGCCCGAGGTTGTAGCGGATGAACGTGCGGTAATACTGCACGCCCGCCCAGACGGTCAGGGCGATGGCGAGATACACGCCCAGAATCCGGAAGCGGGGGTTGGGGGGGTTGGGGGCGGTGGGGGTCACGGGGACGATGGTATCGCCGGGCGATCGGGAGCGCTGGAACGCGCGCGGGCCAGGCCGACCGCCAGGCGGCCGTACAGTTCCCAGCATGGCTCAAACCCCTTCAAAGATCGGCGTCGGCGGCACGGGCGGGGGGGATGGCCCTCCGGCCAGCCCCACGGCCGGGCCCGCGGCCAGTCTCACGGCCGGCCCCGCGACTGGTCCCGCGACTCCTCCCACTTCTGGCCGTCCGCCTGTCGGCGCCAGCTCAGGAGGCGCTGCGTCGGTCTACCCCGAGCCGGTCGACCGCCTCATCGGGGAGCTGGCCCGCCTGCCGGGCATCGGGCGCCGCTCCGCTGAGCGTCTCGCGTTCTACCTGCTCAAGAGCGACGCGGCGGTCGCCGAGGGGCTGGCCCGCGCGGTGCTCGACGTCAAGCACAAGGTGCGCAACTGCTCGATCTGCTTCAACCTGTGCGACGGGCTGATCTGCCCGATCTGCGGCTCCTCCAAGCGCGACCACGGCCTCGTGCTCGTCGTCGAGCAGCCCAAGGACCTGCTGGCTCTGGAGCAGACCGGCATGTACCGGGGCGTCTACCACGTGCTGATGGGCTGCATCAGCCCGCTCGACGACGTCAACCCCGGCGACCTGACCATCGCCGCGCTGCTCGAGCGGGTCGACCACCCCGGCCGCAACAGCGGGCAAGCCCCGGTCCGCGAGGTCATCATGGGCCTCAACCCGACCATGGAGGGCGACGGCACGGCCCTGCACCTCGCGGCCGAGCTGGCCCGGCGCGCCGGCGTGAGAGTCAGCCGCCTGGCCCGCGGGCTGCCGACAGGCTCGCAGCTCGAGTACGCCAACAAGGCGGTGCTTGCCGACGCCATCGAGGGCCGACAAGGATTGTAAACGTTCCGCAGGCCTGCCGGCGGGCCTCTCATGACCGGCGCCGGGCGCAATCTGACGCGCCCGCCGGCGCCGCGATCGGTCGCCCGAGCTAGCATGACGCGGGCGGAAAGCCGATGAAACATCGGCCGGCGGCCCAGGTCGGCCCGGCGGGGCGCGTCGCTCCCGCCCTGCGGCGCGTCGCCAGGTTCCCGCGTTTGGTCCGGCCTTCGAGCACGTCATGCGCTTCGACCACTCCCAGAGCATGCGGATGAGCCAGCAGATGAAGCTGGCGCCGCACATGATCCAGTCGATGGAGATCCTCCAGATGCCCCTGGCGGCCCTGGAGGAGCGCATCGAGCAGGAGCTGGAGAGCAACGCCACCCTCGAACTCGTCGACGGCGACCCCGGCGCCCTGGGCGGCGAGACCGAGGGCGGCGGGCCCGAGGTCCCGGCCGGCGACAGCGACGTCGCCAAGCCGATGACCGTCGACGAGCGGTCCGGCGCCGATGATTTCGAGCGCCTGGAGTCGTTCGAGCAGACCAACCCGGAAGCGGCCGAGAACGACTTCTCCGAGACGCGCTCATCGCGCGTCGAGGATTTCGGCGAGCGCCGCACCGCTGCGGAGCGGGACGGGATCGATCCCAAGTCGGAGGCGATGGCCAACACCGCCGCCCGCCCGTCGTCCCCGGCCGAGCAGCTGCGCGAGCAGTGGGGGCTGGTGGAGGTCGAGGAGTCGCTGCGGCCGCTGGGCGAGCTGATCGTGGGCTACATCGAGGACGACGGCTACCTGCGCACGCCGCTGGAGACGATCGTGGACAAGTCGCCCCCTCCCGCCGATGGGGCCCCCAGGCCGACGCTGGTCCAGATGGAGCGGGCCCTGCGGGCGGTGCAGTTGATGCTCGACCCGCCGGGCATCGGCGCCCGCGACCGGCGCGAGTGCCTGCTGCTCCAGATCGACGCCCACGAGGCCGACGCGGTCGATCCCGCGTCGTGGGCCCTGCCCCGCCGCATCGTTGAGGACCACCTCGACGACCTGCTCAACAACCGCCTGCCGCGGATCGCCCAGAAAACAGGCGCCAGCGTCGATGAGATCAAGGCCGCCATCGACCACCTGCGCACCTTGAGCCCCGCCCCCGGGCGCCAGCTCCTGCAGCAGACCGAGTCGCCCATCACGCCCGACGCGTTCGTCGAGTACGACCCCGAGCACGACCGCTACTTCGCGTACCTCAACGATTCGCGCCTGCCCAACCTGCGCATCAACCAGGAATACGCCAGGATGGCCAAGGACAAGGCCGTCCCCAAGCCCACCAAGGATTTCATCCGCACCAACCTCTCCAACGCCCAGTTCCTGATGGAGGCCATCGAGCAGCGCAACCGCACCGTGCAGCGCGTGGTCGACGCGGTGGTCGAGGCGCAGCGCGAGTTCTTCGATTTCGGCCCCCAGGCCATCAAGCCGCTCCCCATGACCAAGGTCGCCGAGCAGCTGGGCATCCATGTCGCCACCGTCAGCCGGGCCGTGGCGGACAAGTACCTCCAGACCCCCCGCGGGATCGTCGCCCTCCGCAAGTTCTTCACCGGCGGCACCGTCACCGAGGGCGGCGAGGAGGTCAGTTGGGACGCCATCAAGGCCGCCCTGCAGGACGTCATCGACAACGAGGACAAGCACAACCCCCTCAGCGATGACCAGCTCGCCGACGAGCTCAAGAAACGCGGCCTCGAGATCGCCCGCCGCACCGTCGCCAAGTATCGCGGCCAGCTGGGCATCCCCACCGGCCGGCTGCGCAAGGCGTACTAAGGCCCCTACGCCGCTCACACCCGCTTCGACATCGCCCGCTTGATGTCGCGCTGCGTCTCGCGCTTCGCGATCGCCTGCCGCTTGTCGGCCTTCTTCCGGCCCGCGCCCACGCCGATCAGGCACTTGGCGAAGCCGTTCTTGAAGTAGATCTTCAGCGGCACCAGCGTGTTGCCCTTGATCTGCTGGGCCTTCCACATCCGCAGCACTTCCTTCTTATGCGCCAGCAGCTTGCGCGTCCGCGTCGGCGACGTCGGCTCCGCCGTGCGGGCCGGGCCATACTCGGCGATGTTCACCCCGTGCAGCCACAGCGCTGGCGGAGCCATCTCGGCCCGCACATAGCCCTCGCCCACCGACACCTGCCCGCCCCGCACGCTCTTCACCTCGCCCCCGAAGAGCACCATCCCGCACTCGAGCGTCTCGCCGATCTCGTAGTCGAACCGCGCTTTGCGGTTCTCGATCACGCGGTCGGTCTGCTTGTCGTCCTTCTTTTTCGCCATGAGTCCTGACCAGAGGGTAGGGCCCGCCCCCCGGCCGCCCCCCCCGTCCCCGCCGCCGCCTCCCGCCCCCCGGGCTCCCAGCTCCCCGCGCTGCCCAACCCGGCCGCTACGCTCCCGCATGGCCCGCGCCACGGATCCCGTCGCCGCCCGCGCCGCGGCCGTCAAGGTCGTCGCCGCTCTCCGCGAGGGGGGTCGGGTCGCCTATTTCGCCGGCGGCTGCGTCCGCGATGAGCTCCTGGGCCTCCACCCCACCGACTACGACGTCGCCACCGACGCCGAGCCCGGCCTGATCCGGTCGCTCTTCCTGCGCACCTACCACGTCGGCGCCGCGTTCGGCGTCGTGCTGGTGCAGATGAAGCAGGCCACGATCGAAGTGGCGACCTTCCGCGCCGAGGGCCCCTACACCGATAAGCGCCGCCCCGACTCGGTCCGCTACACCACCCCCGAGGAGGACGCCCGCCGGCGCGACTTCACGATCAACGCCCTGTTCCTCGATCCCCTCGAGGCGCCCGCTGACGATGACCAGCCCCCAGCCGCCGCCGAGTCGCCGGCGCCGCTCGATGTCCGCGGGCGGGTCATCGACTTTGTCGGCGGGCGTGAGGATCTCCGCCGGCGCGTCCTCCGCGCCGTCGGCGATCCTGACGCGCGCCTCGATGAGGACCACCTGCGGGCCCTGCGGGCCGTCCGCTTCACCGCCCGATTGGGCTTCAGCCTCGATCCCGCCACCGGCGAGGCCATCCGCCGGCACGCCCGCGAGCTCCGGGGCGTCTCGCGCGAGCGCATCGGCGAAGAGCTCCGCCGCATGCTCGAGCACCCCCGCCGGGCCGACGCCGCGGCACTCATCCAGCAGCTCGGGCTCGACGAGCCCGCCCTGGCCGAGCCCCCGGCCGCAGGGCACACCCCCGCCGCGCTCACCTGCCTGCGGGCCCTCCCCGCCGACGCCCGGATGCCGGCGGCCCTCGCGGCGTGGGCCATCGACCGGCACGCCGCGGCCGGCGTGCTCGACGAGCCCGGAGCGCTGGCTGTCGCCCGCCGGTGGCGCGGGTCGATGTGCCTGAGCAACGCCGAGCGCGACGGGCTGATCGAAACCCTGGACCTGCACCACATCCTGGCGACGCAGTGGGACCAGTGCGCTGTCGCCCGGCGCAAGCGGCTGGCCGGGCGGCGCCACTTTCGCCCCATGCTGCCGATCCTCGAAGCCACGCATCCCGACACGGCCCTGACGGTGCGGGCCGACCTCGCGGCGTGCGGGGTCGACCTCAGCAAGCCCCCGCCCGAGCCGCTCGTCACCGGCGACGACCTGATCGACGCGGGCATGCGGGCGGGGCCGCACTTCAAGCGGATCCTCGCCGAGGTCTACGACGCGCAGCTCGAAGGGCGCATCGAAACCCTGGCCCAGGGACTGGAGCTGGCGCGGACTGTCCGCGGCTGACCTGTGTGCAGTTGTCCGGCGTCGGCCCGAGCCGAGACTGGTTTACTTGCCGGCTTCTTCAGCGCTGGGCAGCAGCACCCGCAGCTTCGGGGCGCCGTCCCCGTGCTCGGTCATCGCCGCCGAGACCTTCTTCATCCACGCCGATTCAAAGTGGCCCTGGAGCGACTTCAGATCGGCCCAGCGCTCATAGAGCACGAACGCATCGGGGTCCGCGGCGTCGCGGTTGAGGTCGAAGCGGAGCGCGCCCGCCTCGGTCCGCGTCATGCGCACGTGCTCAACAAACGCCTTGGCCAGGTCGTCGCCACGCCCCTTCTTGGCCCGCAGCTCGACCAGCAGCGTGAAGGGCTTGGCGGGGTCCTTGAGCTGAGCCTTCACGCCGTCGAGCGGCGAAGGACTTGCTGGCGGCTGCCCGCCCAACTCCACCAACTCCGCTCGACCCCCCCAACCCCAGCCCCCGAGCGTGGCGATGGAAGCGACAAGCACGACGGCGACCATGTTCCGGGTCATGTTCATGTTCACGTTCATTGGAAGCGCTCCCTCGGAGTTGAGTGACCGAACCGCCCGGAGTGTACCCGTGTACCGGTGTACCCGGACCCTGTTGAGGAACTCGCGCCCCTCCTTCGGAGCCCGCCACGGGAGTGGCGGGGAGGGGCGCTCGCCCCGAACGCCCTTGGATCCACGTCGCTGCTCTGGTGTCAGTGACAACCTCCCCGCCGCTCCCGCGGCGGGCTCTGTCGGCAGCGCTACCGAGCGCACGGCTGGCGCTCGCCGCCCACCGCCCTCACCCCGCCCCCTTCACATACCGGTCGAACCACTCGATCATTTCCGCCAGCACGTGCAGCACGCTCTCGCGGGCCTGGTAGCCGTGGCTCTCGTAGGGCAGCATCACCAGGCGGGCCACGCCGCCGTTGCCCTTGATGGCCTGAAACAGCCGCTCGCTCTGCATCGGAAACGTGCCGGGGTTGTTGTCGATCTGCCCGTGGATCATCAGCAGCGGCGCCTTGATCTGGTGGGCATAGGTGAACGGCGACAGCTTGGTGTACACATCGGTCGCCTCCCAGTACGTCCGCCGCTCCGACTGGAAGCCGAAGGGCGTCAGCGTGCGGTTGTACGCGCCGCTCCGGGCCACGCCCGCCTTGAAGAGGTCGCAGTGGGCCAGCAGGTTGGCCGTCATGAACGCCCCGTAGCTGTGGCCGCCCACGCCCACCCGCGCCGGGTCGGCCACGCCCATCTCCACGGCCTTGTCAATGGCCGCCTTGGCGCTCGACACGATCTGTTCGACGAACGTGTCGTTCATGGTCTCGGGGTCGCCCACCACCGGCATCGCCGCTTCGTCCATGATGGCGTACCCCGCCATCAGCAGGAAGAGGTGGCTGATCCCGCCGATGCGGACGAACCGCCGGTCGCTCCCGCTCACCTGCCCCGCCGTGGCCGGGTCGTTGAACTCCTGCGGATAGGCCCAGACGATCAGCGGGTGGCGGTCGCCGTCTTTGTGGCCGGGGGGCAGATAGAGCGTCGCTGAGAGCTTCACGCCGTCGGCCCGGGTGTAGGTCACCAGTTGCTTCTTGATGCCCCGCAGCTCCGGCGTGGGGTCGGTGAAGCTCGTCAGGGCCGCCCGCTCGCCGGTCGCCAGGTCGCGCCGGTAGTAGTTGGTCGGCTCAGTCGGCGATTCGTACGCGGTGATGACCGCCGGGGCCTCCCCCGCCTTGCCGCCCGGCACCACATCCACCACCGATTCGAAGTTCGCCCCGCTGTTGCGCCACAGGCGCGTCGTCTGCAAGCCCTCCAGCCGCAGGCGGTCGAGGAACGGGCGGTCACCGTCTTCGCCCGCCCCGGCGCCGCGCAGCAGCAGGCAACCCTCATCCACCGCCACCATGCTGCGCCCGCGGGCGCTCAGGCGCCGCAGCGGGGCCCCGGGGTCGTTGTACCGATCGCGGATGGAGCGGTCCCACACCAGTGTGGCGGTGGTGGGGGTGGGGCCGGGGCCGGGCTCGCTGCTCAGACGCCGGTGCAGCCACGTTCGCCGCCAGCGCCGATCGCGGTCGTACTCACTCACCAGGGCGCTGCCGGCATATCCCGGCCCATCCAGCCAATCGAGCCCGCTGAAGCGGTGCTCGGTGCGGAGCAGTTCGCGAGCCTCGCCGACGAACGGCGCCGCGAGGGCCATGAGCTTGTCGCGATGGGGGACCTTGGTCTTGGGGTCGCCGCCGTCGAGGGCTTCGAGCCAGAGCAGTTCCGCGGGCGCCGAGTCGCTCCACGAAAAACCGCGCGGGCCGGTCTCGACCCCCTCGATGGGGATGTTCTCGCGCAACCCCGGGCGGGCCACCTCGCGGACGACCTTGGCCCCGCCCCCCGGCCCCCCCCCCGCCCCCGCCCCCGCCCCCCCCCCCCCACCAAACAGCGCACACAAAAAAAACAAATCCGGGCACTAGCCCCACCCCC
>CAZSZO010000028.1:46565-49653 GCA_964611125.1 uncultured Phycisphaeraceae bacterium
TCTGGTGCGCCCCGCCCCGGGCCCCGCCCCCGGCCCCGGCCCGGGCCCCCCCCCCGGACCAGTCCAGCGACCAGATCTCGACGATCTCGGGGAAGTCGCCCCAGCCAAGCTGGTAGGAGTAGGGCCGAACCGTGCGCGACACGAGCATGAACCGGCCGTCGGGCGAGATCGCCGCGCCGCCGTAGAGCGCCGGCGCCCCCAGCATGACGACCGGCGCGCCGGGCGCGCGATCAGGGTCCACCAGGCCGAGCTGGCACGTCATGATCCACTCGAACACCGCCTCATCGTGGGCGTCCTGAAGCATGTCCTGCAGCGTCCGCAGGGGGGCCTTGCGCCCCTCGGCGACCTGGATCACCGGCCCCGCCGGCGAGCGCGGCGCCTCCGGCATCGCCCCGCGCCCCTCAGGAATGAACCGGCACAGCAGCACCGCCTGCCCGCCTGGGTTCAGCACCCAGCGAATCGGCGCCCCCGGCGCGGCGTTGAGGTTGGCGGGCGTAACCGCCCGCGCCTGTCCTGAGGCCACGTCGAGCACCCACCCCTGAATCCCGCGTTCGAGCGTGAGCGTGAACGCCACCCGCCGGCCGTCGGGCGTCCAGGAAACGTTCCCGATGTCGGCATCCGGCGGCAGGGCGACGGGGCGCTCCTGGCCCTTCAGGTCGCGGAGCGACAGCCCCACCACCCGGCGCGGCCCGTGGGGGCCGCTGGTGTCGGGGCTCAGCCGCTCGCCCGCAAGGCGGAGCATCGGGCGGGCCAGGTCCGCGACCGGCGGCAGGCCGATGCGGTGCATCAGCAGCATCATGTCGCGTGTCGGCGAGAGCGACACCATGGGGGTTGGGGGTGCGTCCACCACCCGCACAACGGCTGGCGCCGGCTCCCGGTAGCCGGCGCCGTCAGCACCGGCGCGAGCGTTCGCGGGTGTTTGCCGGGCTGTTTGCGCGGCGGATTCAAGCGGCGTCATCATCATGGTGAGTGCCCACATCGCGCTAGCCAATACTGAAATGGCGGTTGTTCGCATGTCAATGTTCCCCGTGGAACGTCACGCGGGCACGGTCCACACCTGGGCATACGGCTTCAGACCCCTGGGGTTGAAGAAATCGGGGGCGGGAAGTGGTCAACGAAGGGAGGGGCCCCGCTCGACCCGGCGCGGCAGGGGCCTGATCATTCATCATGCAATCCCCTGCTCCGTCCCTGCTGCTCGATCCGCCCGCCTCGGTCCGCGTGCGGGATCCTGGCGGGATGCTCCCGGCGCTGCTCGCCTGGCTCGCAGCCCTGGCGGTGGTGGGCTTTATCATCTACAGCAACGAGGGGAAGCCGGCGAAGGTCGCCGAGCGCCAGGCCGCGGCGGAGAAGATCAGCCCGCCGGGCATGATCCAGATGCTGGGCAAGTCAATCGTCATCGAAAAGAGCCTGGAGGCCCGCACGCAGGCGTTGTCGTTCCTGCCGCTGCTCGCCGGGTCGCCGTCGGACCAGGTCCGTGCGGCGGTGATCGTTGCGGAGGTGGAGGGCAAGGCGAAGGGGCTGGAGAAGCTCGACAGCGCGGCGAAGAACCTGCCCGCCGAGTCGGTCCTGGCCAGCGAGGCGGCGTTTCTGCGCCGGGTGATCGACGGCGGCGGCGGCGCCCTGTCGGAAGAGGAGGCCAAGGGCCTGGTCGAACGGCACGACTGGATCGGCCGCCTGGCGCTCGTCCTGGGGAGGGGCGACGATGATCCGCAGCGGGCGGCGGTGCTCCAGGAGGCGGCGCGGCTGGGGTCGGTGCTGATCGGGATGAACGTGGCGCTGCTGGGGGTGGTGCTGGCGGCGATCGGGGCGGTGATCTTCGGGGTGATCTGGTTTGCGCTCGGGAAAGTGCGGCGGGCCTATGCGCCGCCGGCCCCGGGCGGCAGCGTGCATATTGAGGTGTTCGGCCTGTTCATGGTGGGCTTTGTGGTGATCAGCCTGGTCGGCGAGCTCGCGGCGCCGTATATCGGCGATTTCGCGGCCGGCTGGCTCCGCTGGCTGCTGCTGCTGATCCCGCTCCTGTGGCCGGCGGTGCGCGGGTCGTCGTGGGGGCAGTATCGCTACGCCCTGGGCTGGAACAGCGGGCGCGGGGTGGCGCGGGAGATGGTCGCCGGGGCCGTGGGATACCTGGCGTGCACGCCTGTGATGGTGGCGGGGGTGGTGTGCATGCTGGTGGTGATGGGGATCCGCGGGGCGTTCTCTGGGCCTGAGCAGGGCCCGGCGCCGTCGCACCCGCTGGGCGAGATGCTTTTCAAGGCGGGCCCGTGGGAGATCGTGCAACTGCTGCTGCTGGCGACGGTCTGGGCCCCGGTGGTCGAGGAGACCGTCTTCCGCGGGGCCCTGTATCACCACCTGCGCGGGCGGATGCTGTGGCCGGTGGCGGGGCTGGTGCAGGGGTTCCTGTTCGCGATCATCCACCCGCAGGGCTGGGTCGCGGCCCCGCTGCTGACGAGCATGGGCCTGGTCTTCGCGATGCTGCGGGAGTGGCGCGGCTCGTGCATCGCCAGCATGACGGCCCACGCGCTGAACAACGGGGCGATCACGCTGCTGCTGCTGGTCGTGATCTTCTCGCAGCGATAGCCCGGGCCGTGGGCCTGGGGGGGTGGCGGGGGGGGGGGAACCCGAGATTTCGGTGAACTCTGCGGGGCGCCGGACGCCTTCGTAGGCTGTGGGTATGACCAGATTCGCATTCGCGGGCGCGGCGATGCTCGCCGTGGCGGCGGCGGCCGGGGCGTCGACTTCGCCACCTTTCGCGGGCACGCCGCCAAAGCCGGCGCCCGAGACGCCGCCGACGCTTGAGCTTGCCGCGCCCATCTCGCGCTGGGACGAGGGGCTGCCGCTCGGCAACGGCCTTTTCGGCGTGTTGGCGTGGGGCGAGGGGAACGTGCTGCGGTTCTCCCTCGACCGCGGGGACCTGTGGGATACGCGTGTGCCCGAGACGCTGAAGCGCCCCGACTGGACCTACGCGACCATGCTGCGGCTGAAGGAAGCCGGCGACCACGCCCAGCACATCAAGCTGTTCGATGAGCCCTATGACACCATCGCCTACCCCACCAAGCTGCCGCTGGGGCGGCTGGAGATCACGCTGGGT
>CAZSZO010000029.1:0-45832 GCA_964611125.1 uncultured Phycisphaeraceae bacterium
CCCCGCCTACTTCGCCCCCGCCCCCACCGAAATCCCCACCGGGACAAACGTCGGCTTCACCCGGGCCTGGAACTCCTCCGGATACTTGTTCATGATCGTCCGGATCGCCCAGTTGTTCCCGTCCGAGAGCCCGCAGATCGTCGTCCCCGGCATGATCCCCATGCTCGTCGCGATCTCCAGCGCCAGGTCCAGGTCCTTGGTCTTGCCGTCGCCCCGCTCGATCTTGGCCAGCAGTTGATACAGCCAGCCGCTCCCCTCCCGGCAGGGCGTGCACTGGCCGCAGCTCTCGTGCTTGTAGAACCGCGCGATGTTTCGCGCCACCGCCACCATGTCGGTGTCCTCATCAAACACCGTCGGGCACGCCGTGCCCAGGCCGAGCACGTTGTACTTGCGGCCGATGTCGAAATCCATCTCAGCGTCCATCTGGTCGGGCCCGAGCACGCCCATGCTGATGCCGCCGGCGATGGCGCCCTTGTACTTCTTCCCGCCGCGCATCCCCTGGCAGTACTTGTCGCTCTCGATCAGCTCCCGCAGCGGGACGCCCAGATCGCACTCGTACACGCCCGGGCGGTTTACATGCCCGCTGACGCCCATCAACTTGGTGCCCCACGACGGCGGCGCCCCCTGGAAGGTCGAGTTGCACCCCTGCTTGCTGAACCACTCCCACCCGTTCTCCATCACGCTGGGGATGTGCGCGAGCGTCTCGACGTT
Organism: uncultured Phycisphaeraceae bacterium; assembly: GCA_964611125.1. GTDB lineage: Bacteria > Planctomycetota > Phycisphaerae > Phycisphaerales > UBA1924 > JAEUIX01. Next base: position 712 of record CAZSZO010000029.1, read on the forward strand.
GTTGATGATCGTCGGCCGGCCGAAAAGCCCCTTCACCGCCGGGAACGGCGGCTTGTTGCGGGGCCACCCGCGCTTGCCCTCGATGCTCTCGAGCAGGCCCGTCTCCTCACCGCAGATGTACGCCCCCGCGCCCCGATGCAGGTGCAGGTCCACGCCCCAGGCCGCGTCGCGGTTCTTGGTCGTCACGCCGCCCAGCAGGCCGCCTTTGCCCAGGATCCCCTTGGCGTAGGCCTCCTGAATCGCCTTCTCCATCACCACCGACTGGTGGTGATACTCCCCGCGGATGTAGAAGTATGCCGTCTGGATTCGGCAGGCGTAGCAGCAGATCGCGATCCCCTCGATGAGCAGGTGCGGATCGAAGTCGATCAGCAGCCGGTCCTTGAACGACGCCGGTTCCGATTCGTCGGCGTTGATCGCCAGGTACCGCTGACCGCCGTCGCCGCTGGCATCAACCTTGGGCAGGAATGACCACTTCATGCCCGCCGGGAAGCCCGCCCCGCCGCGCCCGCGCACGTTGGCCTTCTTCACGTGCTCGACAACCTCGTCGGGGGTCATCGTGGTGATCACCTTCCGCAGCACCTCGTAGCCCGCGAGCGACCCGGCCCGGGTGTCCTTGGGGGGTTGCATGTACTCATCGATCCCGATCACGCGCCGGCCCTTGGGGTCGGCGTGCGGCCAGCAGGGGATGCGCCGGGTGAGGATCGGGTACGTCGTGGCGGGTGTCCAGGGCATGGTTCCGGAGTGTACGGGCCCCAGGCGGGGGCTTCACGCCGCCGTCCAGCCGCTGAACGAATCGTCGGGGTGGTGAGCCTCGCCGCCGCGGCTGGGGGCGCCACGATATGGCATGCCCCATCCCGACCCCGCCATCATGGCCCCCGCCATTCCGCCCGCCACTCCCCCGGCCGCTCGCCCCGCCTCTCCCCCCGACCTGGCCGCCATCCGGGCCGCGTTTCCGGCCCTCGCCCGCCCGACCGTCTTCATGGACAACGCCGGGGGGTCGCAGCTCCCGCGCGTGGTCATCGACGCGGTCCGGGCCTGCTGTGAGCAGAGCTTCGCCCAGCTCGGGGGCGCCTATGACGAGAGCCTGCGCGCCAAGCACCTGATCCACGCCGCCCACGAGGTCTGCCGGACGCTGATGAACGCCCGCGAGCCGCAGGCCGACGCCCCCGGCGCCGGGGCCATCATCCTGGGTGCGTCAACCACCCAGCTCGTCTACATGCTCGCCAACTGCCACGCCGAGTCGCCCGTCGACGGGCGAGATGAGATCGTCATCGCCGCGTGCGGCCACGAGAGCGACGTCGGCCCCTGGGCCCGCCTGGAGCGGCGCGGCTACCGCATCCGCTGGTGGCCCACGCACGTCCCGAGCATGTCGCTGCGCGTGGACGAGCTCCTGCCGCTCCTGAACTCCCGGACCCGCCTGGTGGCCTTCCCGCACGTCTCCAACATCCTGGGCGAGATCGTTGACGCCCCCGCCGCGTGCGCCGCCTGCCGGGCCGTCGGCGCCCGCGTCATCGTTGACGGCGTCGCCTTCGCCCCGCACCGCGCCATCGACGTCGCGGCCCTGGGCTGCGACTACTACGTCTACTCCACCTACAAGGTCTTCGGCCCCCACATGGCCGCGCTCTACGCCAGGCGCGAGGCCCTCAGCGAGCTCGAAGGCCCCAACCACTTCTTCATCAGCCGCACCGAGTGGCCCAAGAAGTTCGAGCTCGGCGGCGTACCGCACGAAGGCGCCGCGGCCATCGCGGCGCTCCCCTGCTTCCTCCGCTTCCTCACCGGCGAGGCCGAGCCCGCAACCCACCCCGAAACCCTGCGGCGAACCACCGTCGAGCAGGCCTTCGCCCGCATGACCGAGCTCGAACTCCCGCTCCAGGAGCGGCTCATCGGGTTCCTCAACTCGCGCCAGCAGGCGGCGGGAAAGTCGCACGGCGTCCGCGTCATCGGCCCCGCCCACGCCCTGCCCTCGCGCGTCTCGACCATCGCCTTCACGGTCGCCGGGCGCTCCAGCGAGTCCATCGCCGGCGAGGCCAACCGGCGGGGCCTCGCCCTGCGCTTCGGTCACTTCTACTCCGCCCGGCTCATGGACGAACTGGGCATCCCCCGCGACGATGGCGTCGTCCGCGCCAGCTTCGTCCACTACACCTCGCCCGATGAAGTCCAGCGCCTCATCGACTTCCTGGGCCAGGCCATCCCCGCCTGAGCCCGCCGACGCCGCCCTCCCTCTTACCCTCTGCTCATGTCCCGCGCCCGCGGCGTCCTCCTCGTCGTCATCTCGGCCCTGAGCTTCTCGCTCATGCCGCTCTTCAAGAGCTGGGCCGCCAAGGGCGGCGCCGGGACCGACGCCCTCCTCGCCCTCCGCTTCGGCATCGCATCGGCGGCCCTCTGGGCCATCGTCCTCGCTGGCGGCGCCAAAATCCCGCGCGGGGCGCCCCTGCTGGTGCTCGTGCTGATGGGCGCCGGGTGCTACTTCGGCGAGGCCTATTGCTACTTCGGGGCCATCGACGCCGGCGTCCCCTCCGGACTCGTCTCCCTCATCCTCTACACCTTTCCCGCGCTGGTCGCCCTCGCGTCGTGGCTGCTCTTCGCCGAGCAACTCTCGCCCGGCAAGCTCATTGCCCTCGCCCTGGCCCTCGCCGGCATGGTCGCCGTCGGCTGGTCGCAGGCGGTCCCCTCCGGCGGGCCCGGCCGCCTCGCCGAGACCCCCGTAACCGGCCTGCTGCTCGCCGGCGCCTCCGCCTTGATCTACGCCGTGTACATCCTCGTCGGCTCCCGGCTCCCCAAAGCCGTCGAGGCCGTACCCGCCGCGGCCATCGTCACCGGCTCCGCCGCCGTCAGCTTCACGGTGCTCGCCCTGATCCGCGGCTCGCACCCACCCTCAACCGCCGCGGGCTGGGGCGGCGTGCTCGCCCTCGCCTTCGTCTCCACGGTCGTGGGCATCACCGCCCTGCTGGCGGGTATCGCCCGCATCGGCCCGGTGCAGGCGTCAACGCTTTCGATCATCGAGCCCGCCGGGACCTTCGCGCTCGGGGTGTTGCTGCTGCACGAGCCGGCCGGGCCGCTTCAGATCGCCGGCGGCGTGCTCATCCTGCTCGGCGCCGCGATCGCCGCGCGGGCCAAATGACCCAGGCCCCGTTGACCATGGCCCCTCTGACCATGGCCCCGCTCCTGACAGGGCAAAGCACCCGCTAGCCCGCTGAGACGCCGCCGCCCACGGCGGGCGTCGGCTCCTGCCCGCCTGCTGACCCTCCCGCCGGCGGCAGGGCCGCCGCGGGCGCCGCCGCCGCCGTGACCACCGGCCCCCCACCACCCGTGCGCGGCTTCTTCTTCACCAGCAGCGATCCGAGCGGCACATCCACCACCGCCTGCAACTGCGCCGCCCGCACCCGCGCGATCAGCTCACCCGCCGGGCCGGGGCTCACCGGCCCCGCCAGGGCCTGCCCCACCGCGACGATCTCCGCCACGCTGATCGAGTCGGCAGGGCGGCTGAGCGTGAAGGTCTGCTCGCGTCCTTCGCTGGCGACGCGGTTGACGATCCCCGCTTCTTCCAGGCGGCTCAGCAGCAGCCGGGCCGTCTGCTCGTCCATCCCGGCCTCTTGGGCCAGTTGCCAGGGGCGGGCCGTCTTCCCAAGCTGAAACGACTCGGCGATCGACACCACCACCGACACCGCCCGCGCCGGCTCCATCCACGAGCCCCCGAGCGTCCCCTGCGTCGAAGCCCGGAACGCCTGCAACAGCACCCCCGTCCGCCCGTGCTGCACAAGGAATGCGATGCGCAGCCCGAACAGCACGATGAACCACATGATGTAGATCCACATCAGGAACAGCGGCAGCAGCGCCAGGCCCCCGTACAGCGATTTGTAGCTCTCAGCGCTGAAAAACGACCGGAACGCCGTCTTCGCCAGTTCAAGCAGCAAACCACCCGTAAACGCCCCGACCAAGGCCGGCAGCAGCCGCACCGTCGTGTTCGGCACCGTCAGGTAGAGCACCAGCAGCAGCAACGCCGAGATGCACACCGTCACCACATACCCCGTGGCCCGGATGGCCAGCGCCGTCACCGCCCCGTCGCGCGGCCCAGGGTCGGTCGGCGCCGCGACCGGGGCCTCGGGCGTCACAGCCCCGCTCGCCCCCCCCGGCCCTGCCGGCCCCATCGGCCCCGGCTGGGCCTCTCCGTTTGCGGGCGGGGTCTTCTCATCGACGGGCGCGGCCGGCCCGCCACTTGGCCCCGCTGCCGGCTCTGTCGGCGCCGGCTCCAGGGCCGTCTGATCGGGCTGGAGCGGCTCGCCCGACGTGTGCCCCTGCACCTGTTCGACCATCGCGCTCACCTGGCGGACGCTCGATGTCGCCAGGGCGTTGAATTTCTCGCCCGCCAGGAACCCGGCGTACATGAACAGCGGTCCGATTGAGACAATGAACCAGTATTGAATGATCCGGCGCGTCCATGAGCGGGCCCGTGTCGCCCCGTAGACCGCGTTGAACGAAGACTCGATGTCAACCAGCAGCGACAGCGCCCCGTAGATCAGCACCGCCGCGCTGACTACGCCGATGGCCCCGAAGTTGATCCCCTTGAACCCGGCCACCAGCGTGCCGATCCACTCGGCCGCGCTGTCCTTGTCGGCGGTGATCTTCGCCAGTCCAGACCGCTCCAGCAGCTGGTTCAGGAAGTTCTTGACGATCGTGTCGGAATCGGGAAAAAGCCGGAAGATCAGGAACGACAGCACCAGCAGCGGGATCAGACTGAAAATCGTCCGGTACGCCAAGGCCGCCGCCATCCGCGGCATGGCATCCTGAGCCAGCCAGACCCCCACCGACTGCAGGAAATCCCCGAGCACCGCCGCGAACGACCGGCGCTGCCGCCAGGGCAGCTCAACCGGGCCAAGACCAGCCTCGGAAGCCTCAGGCGCCTGGTTACCGTCGCGTGACGGGGTGACCAGCCCGGCCGCGCCGCTGTCAGCCTTCCAGTCGGGTTGCGCTTCGTTCTGGGCCATGGTTGCGGTCAATTGGAAAGCGGGCGTCGACTGCCCACCGGCCTGGAGTGCTCGAGGGTATTGGGTGGTCGTGCAGGGGCTTTCCATCGGCCCGCCGACCACCCCCGCAAGAGTCTACCCCCGGCCCACCTGCCCCGATCCGAATCGGCCTGCCGCTCCCGGGCGAAACCGCTCCTGACGGCCGCGTTGCGCCCGGCGTGGCGCGCGGTCGTGCGGCTGGCCCCGTGGTGATTCTCGCACACCGCCTATGCTCCGGACCACCTTTTCAGGAACCCTCATGCGCAAGACTCTTCTCGCCGTCACCGCCGCCGCCTTCGCCGCCGTGGTGCTTCCGCTCGCGCTCGCCCAGCCCCCGGCGGCGCCGGCACCCGCCGCGGCTGACCCGGCCAAGTCCGCGGGCCCCAAGAAGTGGGAAATCGCCGCCGACGCCAAGCCCGTCGCCAAGCAGGAGATCGAGGGCATCCTGATCGAGGATTTCGTCGTCGGAACCGGCGCCGAGGCCAAGCCCTCCAGCGCTGTCGTCGCCTTCTACCACGGCACCCTCAAGGCCGATGGAAAGATGTTCGACTCCTCCTTCGAGCGCAACGACCCCGTCCCCTTCCCCCTCTCCGGCGTCATCCCCGGCTGGCAGAAGGGCGTCCCCGGCATGAAGGTCGGCGGTCTCCGCCGCCTCACGATCCCCTACACGCTCGCGTACGGCGAGCAGGGCCGTCCCCCGCAGATCCCCGCCAAGGCCGATCTCGTCTTCGTCATCGAGCTCGTTGACGTGCTCGTGAGCGAGGACATCGCCCCCGGCTCCGGCGAAGAGGCCACCGCCCGCTGCATCCCCGTCACCAAGCACACCATCAAGACCAAGGACGGCAAGGACGTCGAGTCCTCCGCGGCGTACATCTGGCTCCCGGGCGAGATGATGGGCATCGACTTCGGCATCGCGGGCATGAAGGTCGGCGGCAAGCGCAAGATCATCATCCCCGCCAAGATGTGCGCCGCCCCCCAGGGCCTGCCCGTCACCCGCCCCACCGACAAGGACCTCATCATCGAGATCGAGCTCGTCGCGGTCCGCAACCTTCCGGGCGGCCCCGGCCGGTAATCGCCCGCCGGCGAACCCAACATGACCACGCCCACCCCTCCCCCCGCCTCCACCACCACGCACCCCAGCGGGGTCGTGATCGAAGAGCTCACCCTGGGGACCGGCGCCGTCTGCCGCCCTGGGGCCACCGTCAAGGTGCACTATCGCGGCACGCTGAAGAACGGCGGCAAGCAGTTCGACTCGTCGCTGGGCGGTCAGCCCATCGACTTCCCGCTGCGTGACCTCATCGAGGGCTGGCAGCACGGCATCCCGGGCATGAAAGTCGGCGGCAAGCGCCGCCTCACCATTCCCTGGAGCCTCGCCTACGGCGAAGCCGGATACCCGCCCGACATCCCCGCCCGGGCCGATCTGGTCTTCGAGATCGAACTCCTCGGCGTCCGGTGATTCCAGCAACGTCCTACAGAGCCCCCGGCAGAAGCCGGGGGTTTTCCATTTTGGAACCCCTCTGAACTCTGAACTTTGAACATTTGAACTTTGAACATTTGAACTTTGAACATTTGAACTTTGAACATTTGAACATTTGAACATTTGAACTTTGAACTTTCCCCCCCCTTCACGCCCTGAAGATCGCCCCCAGCCGCTTGCCCAGCATCACGCTGGCCCCGGCGAGCGTCACGCCCAGCAGGGCCATACCCCACACGCCCATGGCGCTGGCGATGTACGGCCCGTCGGCCAGCCGGTTGACGAACGCGAAGATCGCCTTCGTAATTGGGTAGCTCGCTTCCTGCTGGGCCAGGATCAGCGAGTCGCTCACCTCGAGCATCGAGAAGCTAAAGGCCAGCAGGGCGCCCCCGATCAGGTTCGCCGCGATCAGCGGCACGATCACCCGCCGCATGGTCGTGAAGCGCGACGCCCCCAGGTTCAGCGCCGCCTCCTCAAGCTGCCCGCTGGTCTGCTCCAGCCCCGCCACCGTCGCCCGCACGATGTACGGCAGGCGCCGCACCGCGTAGGCCATCACCAGAAACACCACCGGGCGCGGCTCGGCCGCCACCACGCTCGCCAGCCCGCCCAGCGGCCCCCCCTTGCCAAAGGGCCACTGCAGGCTCATGGCCACGTAGCCGAATGCCATCACCAGCCCCGGCACCGCCAGCGGCAGCATGCACAGGGCGTCGAGCACGCCCCGCCCGCGCACCGTCGTCCGCACGATGACATAGCCGATGAGCACGCCCAGCACCAGATCAAGCCCCACCGCCAGCGCCGAGAGCATCAGCGAGTTGCGGATCGAGCTGCTCGCCAGATCGCTCCCCAGGGCCTCGCGGAAGTGCGACAGCGTCCACTCCGCCGGCAGCACCGAGCGATACCACGAGCCCGGCTGGGCCAGGGCCGTCAGCACCACGCCCGCGTGCGGCAGCAGAGCCAGCCCGCACACGAGCGCAAAGAGCCCAGTCGCCGCCCACGCCGCGGGCCCGCTCAGGGGCGTCTCGCTCGCCGCCCGGGCCGCCTTGGTCTGCATGACGTGGGCCCCCCCACCCCCACCACCCAGCAGCAGCCGGCCCACGCCGTAGATCAGCATCGCCACGACCAGCATCACCAGGGTCAGGGCGTAGGGCTGGGCGGAGCTCTCGACCTCCTTGAGGCCGTTGAAGATCTGCACCGGTGTGACGCGGTTGTAATCAAACACCATCGGCGCGCCCAGCTCGGTGAAGCTCCAGATGAAGACGATCGTGCCGCCCGCGAACAGGCCCGGCCGGATCAGCGGCAGCGTCACGCGGAAGAACCGCCGCCACCACCCCGCCCCGAGGTTCTCCGCCGCCTCATCAAGGGCCGGATCGAGGTTCGCCAAAGCCGCCGTGGCGCTCAGGTAGATGATGGGGTACAGGTTGAGCGCCTGCACGATCACCACGCCCCAGAACTTCGCAGAGCCGAGCAGATCGAACTCCAGCCCTGTCAGCGAGGCGATGGCCCCCTCGCGCCCCCACATGAGCTTGAACCCGATGGCCCCCACGAACGGCGGCAGGATCAGCGGCGCCAGGATCAGGACATTCAGCGCCTGCTTGAGCGGGTAGACGAACCGCGCCGCCAGAACCGCCAGCGGGATGGCCAGCACCAGCGCTGCGAGCGTGGTCGCCGTCGCGATCTTCAGCGAGTTCACGAGCCCCGCCACCAGCGTCGGGTCCTCGAAAACCAGCCGGATGTTGAGCAGCGTCAGCCCGCTCGTAAGCTGCTCCCACTCCTTGGCGCCGCCGCTGCGCGCAAAGGCCGTGAACGCCGCCCACGTAACACCCGAGCCCGCCGCGGGGTTCTTGTAGAACGCCCCCGCGAGGGTCAGCCCGATGGGGTAGAGCAGGCCGCACGCCAGCAGGGCCAGCAGGCTCGCGAGCAGGGCGTAATTGGCGAAGTGCCGGCCGTAGCGCATGGGGCCAAGCTTATCGGCTAGCCTTGAGCCGCGCCAGCCCGGCACGCCCGGGACCGGCCCCTATGGATCCCAAAGCCCAAGCCGCCTTCGAGCACCTCGCCGCCGGGCGCTTCGCCCAGGCCAAGGCCCTCCTCGCGCCGCTGCTGCAGCGCCGGCCGGATGACTTCAACGTGCTCGCCGCGCTCGCCGAGTGCTGCGCCCAGCTCGGCGAGTACCCGCAGGCCGAGTTCCACACCCTCAAGGCCGCCCGGCTCCGCCCCGCCGACCCCGCCCCCTGGCACTTCCTGTTCCGCGTCGGCGTGGCCGCGGGGGACGCCGCCAAGGCCGAGGCCGCCATCCGAAAAGCCGTCGAGGTCGCCCCCGCCGACCCCGAAGGCTGGCGGACGCTCGCCTGGATCCTGCAGGAACGCAACCAGTACGCGGAGTCCCGCGCCGCGGCGGAGCGGGGGATCGCGCTCGCCCCTCACGACGACGATCTCCGCCTCAAGCAGGGGAACGCCGTGCGGGCCGCGGGGCGCTCGGCGGAGGCGGCCCAGGTCTTCCGGGCCGGCGTCGAAGCCTGCCCGGGAAGCGTCCTTCTGGCCGTCGGGCACGCATACGCGCTCAACTTCATCCGCGGGATTCCGCCTGCGGAGGTGCTCGACGCCCACCGGCGCCTCGGCCGCCTGATGACCCAGGCCGCCGCCCGCGCCGGTCCGCCGCTGACGGCTCGGGCCAAGCTCTCGTGGCGCCCGGGCGCACGCCCGCTCCGCGTCGGGCTGATCTCGCCGGATCTCCGCCGCCACTCGGTCGCCTATTTCGTGCGCCCGCTGCTGGAGCACCACGACCGATCGCGCATCCGGCTTTCGTGCTTCGCCGTCAACACCGTCAGCGACGACGTGACCGCCCGCCTCAGGGGCATGATCGAGCCGGGCGACTGGGTGGATCTGCCCCGCCTGCCGCCGCGCGAGCTCGCGCAGCGCCTGCGCGAGGCGGATCAGGATGTGCTCATCGAGCTCTCCGGTCACACCGGCGGGTCGAGCCTCGAGGCCCTTGCCCACCGGCCCGCGCCGGTGCAGATCAGCCACATCGGCTACCCGGCGACCACCGGACTGGAGGCGATCGACGTTCGCATCGTCGATTCCGTTACTGATCCCCTCCCGCCGCTGGGGCCCGAGGAACCGGTCTGCACGGAGCGGCTGCTGCGGCTCGACCCCTGCTTCACCTGCTACAGCCCGCCCGACGACGCACCCCCGCTGGCGGCTGCGCCACGCGCCAGCCGGGCGCGCCAGGGCCCGGTCGTCTTCGGCTCCTTCAACATGCTCACCAAGCTCAACGACGACCTGTTCGCGCTCTGGGCCCAGATCCTGCGGTCGACGTCTGGCTCGCGCCTGCTGCTGAAGTGCCGCGGGCTCGAGCACGCGGCGGTGCGGGCCGATGTCGCCTCGCGCCTGACCCGCGCGGGCGCCTCCATGGACGCCATCGAGCTGCGCGGGCCCACCGCCCAAACGAGTGATCATCTGAGCCTTTACGGCGCGGTGGATATCGCACTCGATACCTCCCCATACTGCGGGACGACGACGACGTGCGAAGCCCTCCTGATGGGTGTGCCCGTGGTGACCCTGTCTGCCGCGCCGCCCTGGCACCCGGCCGTGCATGTTGGGCGGGTCGGGGCGAGCCTGCTGACGGCGGCAGGCTGCCCGGAACTGGTGGCGCACACGCCTGATGAGTACATCCGTTTGGCGGTTCAGCTCGCCGCGGACCAGCAGCGCCTGAACGACTACAGAACCGGCCTTCGAAGCCGATTGTTGGCGAGTACGCTGTGCGATGGACGGGCCTACGCAAACCGCCTGATGAGGGGAATAGCGGACCTTTGCGAATCGTTCGCAAGTTGATCGGTTTGTCAAGATCCTGCGAGCTTTCGCACGGTGCCGAATTTACCGTTCGCGCTTGCCGGTTGTCCGGCCTGAGGTATACTGAAGGCGAGGGTTGTGAGTGTGTCGGATATTCCGGCGCAGCAGGGCCCTCCCAACGAAGTACTCTCTCCTCCAGGGGCCCTGCGATTGAGTTCACAGGGTCCTCTGTTTTTTTGGGCGACCTCTGGTGGGCTTCTGGCCGCGGCACGTCCGGGAACCGGGCTCTCCCGCCGGCAGTATCATCCAGCATGCCCGTTATTCTCAGATGGCTGCTTCGCCTGGGGCCTTCTAACCCCATCACTGTGCGGCTCGTGCAGAACGGGTCACGGCGCATGCGCCACATGTACATCCGCTCGGCCTACCTGGGCGTGCTGATCATCGTGCTGCTCTGGTCGCTGATCCTGATTTCGTCGTCCAACGGCTCGGTGTCCTACTCGCAGCTCGCCCTCGCGGGGGCGAATTCGTTCGCCCGCATCGCCACGCTGCAGATCGCCCTCATCTGCATCCTGGCGCCGGTGTTCATGGCCGGGGCGATCGCGCAGGAGGCTGATCCGAAGACCTGGGACATCCTGCTGACCACCCCGCTCTCAGCGACGCAGATCGTGCTGGGGAACCTGTTCGGCAGGCTGTTCTTCATTCTGGCCCTGCTGTTTTGCAGCCTGCCGCTGTTTGCAATCATCCAGTACTTCGGCGGTGTGCCGGGAAGGTCGATTTTCACCAGTTACCTCATCGCGGCCGCCGCGGCGCTGCTGGTGGGGGCGGCGGCGATCGCGCTTTCGGTCAGCCGACTGGTCGGTCGGCGGGCGGTGTTTGCGTTTTACGTCGCGGTGATTTCGTACCTGGCGGTGACCTGGGCGATCGATCGCGTGTACTTCGGCGGCGCCGCGGTCTCGTGGATGACCGCGATCAACCCGTTCCTGGCGCTGCTCTCGCTGCTTGACCCCACCGGCTACCCCTCGGCCAAGCCCGGCACGCAGGTCGGGCTCGCGGCGTGGTTCCTTGAACGGCCGGTGGCCACCTGGTGCGCGCTCTCGAGCGCCCTGAGCCTGCTCCTGATGGTCGGCTCTGCAATCACCGTCCGCATCGGCGGCTTTGTCGCCATCACCGGCGGCACACGCTCGCAGCAGGCGATTCCCTGGTATCGGCGGATGCTGGGCCTGGGCCCTGTTGGGGGCGACGCGGAGCTCCGCTCATCGCGCACGGTCTGGCACAACCCCATCGCGTGGCGCGAGGCGGCGGCCCGCAACGCCACCTTCGGCCGAATCCTGGCCCGCTGGTCGTTTATCGCGGCGGGCGCCGGGTGGGGGCTGGTGATCCTGTTTCTGTACCACGCCCAGACCTTTTCGCACGCCAACTTCCGGCAGGTGATGCTGTACACGGTGATGGGCGAGCTGGCGGTGATCACGCTGGTGGCGATCAACATGTCGGCCACGGCGGTGTCGCGCGAGCGCGAGGATGGCACGCTCGACCTGCTGCTGACGACGCCGATCACCCCGCCGAGCTACCTGTCGGGCAAGCTGGCGGGAATCATCGCGTATCTGCTGCCGCTGCTGTGCGTGCCCATCGGCACGCTGCTGCTGGCGGGGGTGTACGTCGCCTTTGGCGGGCTGGGGCGGTTGGGGGGCGTGCTGGTGACGGTGACCGTGCCGGGGAAGGCGGCGGTGCAGGCCCCGGTGATCCTGCCTGAGTCGGGCCTGGTGGCGGCGCTGGTGCTGGTTCCCTTCGCGGCGCTGTGCGTGATCATCGGCATGCAGTGGTCGCTCAAGAGCAAGGGCACCATCGGCAGCGTGATGGGCGCGGTGGGCGTCATCGCGATCATGGCCGGGGTCGCGGGCCTGTGCGGCTGGAAGGCCGCGTCGGAGATGCCGGTGGTGGGCCCGGTGATCGGGGCCCTGAGCCCGGCGTCGACCGTCTACGCCTGCCTGGTGCCCGAGGACGGCCTGGCCAAGACGTTCCTCGAGGAGGGCGAAATCGCCGCCCGAACCGGTCTGGCCCTGGGCGGGTTGATCTCGGCGGCGGTCTTCGCCACGATCGTCTACATGATCCGGGCCAGCATGATCCGCACCTTTGACATGACTGTCCGCCGCCTGGCCGGCATCCGGTGAACCCCAAGCCGGTTCGGTGATTCGTTGACGCGGGCGGGCGGCCCGGGCGGCTTCTACGCTCCTCAGGATGCAGCCCCCGCCCAGCCAGACCGGCCAGACCGGCACAACCGGCACGACCGGCACGACAGTGCCCGCGCCCTCCGCCACCGCCGCGGTGCTCGCGGGTCGGAGCCTGCCTGAGGGCTTTGCGCGACGGTCGGCGTGCCCGCTGTGCGATGGTCCGGCCGAGGGGTGCGGCGTGCACATGGATTTCCCGGAGATCCCGGTCCTGCGCTGCGGGGCGTGCGGCTTCATTCACCCCGCGTGGACCTTCACGCCTGAGGGGATGGAGCGGTACTACCGCGAGGTCTTCGCGAGCCCGTGGCACCGCAAGGGGCAGGAGCTCAACAGCTACGTGAACATGGCGGCCCTGCGGCGCCTGACCGACCTCAGCGGGGTGCGGTCGTTTCTTGATGTCGGGACGGGCTACGGCTTCCTGCTCCGGCGGCTGAAGGAGTCGCTGGGGATTGAGGGGGTGGGCGCCGAGCCCAGCGTGCAGGAGGCCCAGTGGGGCGTGCAGAACCTGGGGGTGCGGATCGTCAACGCCCTCGCCCGCGACTCGGGCCTGCCGGAGGCGAGCTTCGACGTGGTGGCGTGCTTTGAGGTGATCGAGCACGCGCCTGACCCGCGGGCCTTCGTGCGCGACTTGGCCCGGTTCTGCAAGCCCGGGGGCCTGGTCATCATCAACACCGACAACTTCGAGTGCGCGGCGGTGAAGGCCCTGGGCCCGCGCTTCGCCAAGTGGATCCCGCATTCGCATGTGAGCGACTTCGCCCCGGCGACGTTGGTCCGGGCCGTCGAAACCGCCGGGGCGGAGGGGGGGCTGAAAGTCGAAAGCCGCCTCTCCTACACCGCGTGGGAGAACGCGCTGCGGGCCGGCGTGGCCGGCTTTCAGCAGGCCCGGAGCCCGGCGGAGTGCTTCAGCCTGAGGGCCGAGCTGGGCCGCGAAATGAAGCGGACCTACAGGCTGTGGCCGCTGCGGCTGGCGCTGGCGCGGGCCTGGTTCGCCCTCACCTGGCGGCGGGACCTGGAAGGCTCGCTGATGTACGTCGCGGCCCGCAAGGGGTGACCAGCCTCAACCAGCGCGGCGGCGCGCCAAGCAAAAGCGAGCGGTCCGCCTTCGCGGGCCGCTCGCGGTGTCGTGTCGTCAATTCGGTGACCGCGGGCTCAGGCGGCGCGAAGGGTCGCACCGTTGGTCGAGCCGACGGGAGTCTGCTGCTGGAAGGGGTGAGCGTTGACCGGGATCCCCTGATTGGCGGCCCAGTTGAACGCGGCGCCGGCGAAGAAGGGGTTGTAGCCGAAGCCGGTTTGGCCATTGAAGAAGAACGGGTTGAAGCCGTTCTGGAAGGCGGGGTTGAAGGTGTTGATGAAGTTGAAGGGGGTGGCGCCGGGGTAGCCCGTGGTGGGATAGCCGTTGGTGGGGTAGCCGTTGTAGCCGGTGTTGAACCCCGTGTTGAAGCCGGTGTTGAAGTTCGTGGGGCCGAAGTTGCCGGGGCCAACGTTGGGGGCAAAGTTGGGCGCGAAGTTGGGGGCAAAGTTGGGCGCGAAATTCTGGCCGGCGGTCTGGGCGGTGAACGTGTTGTAGGGCTGGGTCTGGAAGCCGAAGGGCGTGGCGCCGGTGTTCCAGGCGTTCACGAAGCCGGGGAACGCACCGGGGCTGGCGTTGAAACCGTTGAAGGTGAAGGGATTGAAAGCGAAGGGGTTGGTGTAGCCGTTGAAGCCGTTGAAGCCGTTCACGTTCGTGGGGGTGTTGAACGGGGTGTAGCCGGGGGTGGCGAAGGGATTGAAGGCATTGATGGCGTTGAATGCGTTCCAGGGGTTGTAGCCGAAGAACGCGGGGTTGAACCCGGTGTTGCCGGTCCAGTTGTTGAAAGTGTTCAAGGGGGAGTTGAAGGGGGTGTTGAAGGTGTTGAAGGCGGGATTGAAGGGGGGGTTGAACGTCGTCGTGTTGTTGCCGTGCCCGTTGTTGGTCGTCATCTGATCAGCGCTCCTCTGCAATGGGGTGGAGGGGATGGGTGAACCGGTGGAGTCCGCCTGAGCCTCGCTCTGGCCGACCAGCCGGATGTTCTTCCGGTGTTTGGACGAGCCCATGAAGCTCCCCGCGGCGGCGGACGGCAGGCCCGAGAACGCGTCGACGGAACAGCTCCGGCGCCACGAGGCCTCCCCTCCGAGGGTGATCATCGGCCGATCCAGGGGGTGACTTGGACGTGACTTGGAGGTGACTTGGGCCGTTCTGCGGGCGAGGCCGATCCCGCTGCTGGTACGCTGCAGGACCCTTCCGGAGGTCCTCAGCGTGCTCACCCACCTTCTCGCCATCACCGCGCTCGCCCTCGCGCAAGCCAAACCCCCCAGCCCCCCTACCCAGGCGACCCCAGGCAGCACGCTTGCGACGATCCCGAGCCCGCCGCCCGCTTCGCCGCTCGAAGGCCTGACCTATGCCCCCGAGTTCTTTCCCGGGGCCCGCCACAACCCGCAGACGCCCACGCCCGACAGCGTGCTGGGCTTCCCGGTGGGCAGCCGCGCGGCGACGCACGCGCAGATCGAGGCCGTGATCAAGGCGATCGCCGCGAACAGCCCACGCTGCCGGCTGGTGGAGTACGGCCGGTCGCACGAGGGGCGGACGCTGTACTACCTGGTCATCGCCAGCGAGGAGCGGATCCGCGGGCTGGAGGGGCTCAAGGCGGACCTGAACAAACTCGCCGACCCGCGCACGGTCGGCGCCGAGGAGGCGGACCGCCTGGCCCGGACCCTTCCCGCGGTGGCGTGGATGTCGTATGTCATCCACGGCGACGAGATGTCAGGCTCCGATGCCAGCCTGGCGCTGGCCCACCACCTGGCGGCCGGCGAAGACGAAGACGTGCGCGTGCTGCTTGACAACCTGGTGGTGATCATCGACCCGCTGATGAACCCCGACGGGCGCGACCGGTTCCTGACGATGCTGGCGCAGAACCGCACGGCCCAGCCGAGCGTCGACGATCAATCGCTGCTGCACACCGGCTTCTGGCCGGCGGGGCGGATGAACCACTACCTGTTCGACATGAACCGCGACTGGATCTTCGGCACGCAGCCGGAGACCCGCGGGCGGCTGAAGGCGATCAAGGAGTGGAAGCCGCACTACTTCATGGAGAGCCACGAGATGGGCTCGCAGGACACGTTCCTGTTCATGCCGGGGCGGGAGGCGCTCAACCCGAATCTGCCGGGCAACGTGACCAAGTGGGAGTCCCGCTTCGCGACCGACCTCGCCAAGGCGTTCGACGCCAAGGGATGGCGGTACTACACCGGCGAGTGGAACGACAACTGGTACCCGGGCTACTCCTCCTCGTGGGCGGCGCTGGGGGGGATGGTTGAGAACCTGTATGAGCAGGCCCGCATCCAGACCGACGCGGTGCGACGGCCGGAGGGAACGCTCGAGGCTTACCGCGAGGCGGTGCACAAGCAACTGGTGGCGTCGCTGGCCAACCTGAACTTCCTGGCCCGCAACCGGGGTGAAGTGATCGCCGACTACCTGGCCGAAAAGCGGGCGTGCCTGGCGCCCGAGGCGCCGCACGCCAGCCGGACCTTCGCCATCGTGCCGCGCGGGGACGAAAGCCGGGTGCGGCGGTTCCTCGACCTGATGGAGCTCCAGGGGTTCGACGCGCTGGAGGCGGGCAAACCCTTCAGGGCGACGGGGAAGGACCGGCTGGGGATCGCCTTCGCCGGTCGGGAGTTTCCCGCCGGGACGATCCTGGTGCCCAATCGGCACCCGCTCGCCCGGCTGATCTCGGCGATGCTGGAATTCGACCCGCGGATGCGCGACTCGTTCCTGGTCGATGAGCGGCGCGAGCTGCTGCGCTTCAATCGCTCGCTGATCTACGACATCACCGGGTGGTCGATCCCGATGATGTTCGACCTGGACGCGTTCGAGCTCTCAACCGACCCCCGCACTGCGGCGGAGGCGGGGCCAGCCCGCCCGCCTGCGCCTGCGAACGCCCCGGCGCCCCGCGGCGGCCCGGCGGCGACCCCGAGCCTCGACGCGCTGGTCGCCCTGGTGATCGATGGCGCCGACGATGGCGCGGTGATCGCGGCAGGCCGGCTGATGGAGCGGGGGGTGTCGGTGCGCATCGCCGCCAAGCCGTTCCGCTTTGACGACCGGCCCTTTGCGCGCGGCAGCGTGCTGGTGACGCGCAAGGACAACCCCGGGAACGCCGAACTGGGGGCAACGGTGGCAGCCGTCTGTCAGCAGGCCGGGGTCCAGCCGGTGGGCGTGCGGAGCGGCCTGGGGCCGGGCGACCTGCCCGACCTGGGGGGCGAGCACTTCCTGCTCCTTACGCCGCCCAGGATCGCGGTGCTGGCCCGCGAGCCCTTCGGGCCATATTCCTACGGCGCGGCGTGGCACACGATCGATCAGGTGCTGGGCCTGCGGTGCTCGTACCTCGACTTTGCGCGCATCGATGGCGCTGACCTGCGCCGCTACAACGTGATCATCGTGCCCGACGGCCATCCCGCAGCGGTCGCCGGCAAGCTGGCCGACCTGCGGACGTGGGTGCAGGGGGGCGGAACGCTGATCGCCATCGGCGCCTCCGCCGCGGCGCTGGCGAAGGAGAAGGATGGCTTGGGCTCGGCACGGGTGCTCTCAGACGTGCTGGCCAAGCCTGAGCCGTACATTCAGGCGGTGATCCGCGAGTGGGAGGGCCTGAGCAACACGCCCGACCCGGCCCGGGTGTGGGCGTATGGACCGCCGGCCGGGGGGGGCGGGGGGGGCGGCGGCGGGGCGGGGGGCGTTGAGTTCCCTTGGGACGGCGCGGGGGGCGACGACAAACCCAGCGAGGACGAACTGAAACGCCGGGACGAGTGGCGGAAGCTCTTCATGCCGGTGGGCACGCTGCTGGCGGGGCGGGTGGATGACCGCTCCTGGCTCACGGCGGGCATGGGGGCGTACGTGCCGGTGATGCAGCAGGGCGAGGCGGTGCTGGTGACCCCGCCGGGCGTGCAGGCGGCGGTGCGGCTGGGGGTGTTTGCGCCCGCCCAGGCGCCTCTCCCTGCGCCGGCCCAAGCGCCGGGAGCGGCGCCAAAGGGCCCGGCGGACGCGCAGCCGGGGGGCGACCGTGCGGGCGAAGCGAAGGCCGGGAAGGCCGGCGAGGAGCCCAAGAAGCCCAAGCCGGGCTGGATGATCGCCCCGCCCGGGCAGGAGATGCGGCTGCGGATGAGCGGCCTGCTGTGGCCGGAGGCGGCGGAGCGGCTGGCCAACAGCACGTGGCTCGCGCGCGAGGGGGTGGGGGCCGGGCAGGTGATCCTGTTCGCGGGGGAGCCGAACTTCCGCGCGGCGACGCTGGGCACGAGCCGGGCGTTCATGAATGCGGTGGTCTGCGGGCCGGGGATGGGGGCCAATCAGCCCATCAAGCTCAAGCACGAGGAATAGCGGGCGGACCTGGCCGGACGCGCGTCGGACGAGGGGCCGGGCCGGATTGCGGGATGAACCATGCCAACGCTCTGGTCGGGCCTGCTGATGCTGGAGTACACGCTGCGGCTGGCGCTGGCGCTGCACGTCATCATGCGGCGGCGTCCGGTGCCGGTGACGCTGGCGTGGATCGCGCTCTTGGTCTCGCTGCCGCTGGTGGGGCTGGGGCTGTACTTCCTGGTCGGCGAGACGCGGCTTGGCGCCTATCGGGCCCGCCGGCACGACGAGATGGCCCGCGAGATCGAGGAGCGGGCGGTGGGGCTCTGGAGGGCGCGGTTCAGCGAGTGGACGGCCCAGGAGCTGGCGACATCGCACCTGGCGGCCCTGGGGACGCGCGTGGGCGGCATGCCGCCGCTCAAGGGCAACCAGCTCGAGATCATCGGGGGGACTGATGAGTTCCTGCACCGGCTGGCGACGGACATCCACAACGCGCACGATCACTGCCACCTGCTGTACTACATCTGGACGACCGACGAACCGGCGGCGCGGGTGAGCGAGGCGCTGATCCGGGCGGCTCAGCGGGGCGTGCGCTGCCGGGTGCTGGTCGACGGCGTGGGGAGCCGGGAGTTCCTGGGCAGCGCGCTGTGCGCGAAGATGCGCTCATCGGGGGTGGCGGTGGTGGAGGCGCTGCCGGTGCGGTTCTGGCGGTTGCTGCTGGCCCGCGTGGACCTGCGGAACCACCGCAAGATCGCGGTGATCGACGGCGTGACGGCCTATGCGGGGAGCCACAACCTGACGGCCTCGACCTACCCCGACACGCTGCTCCGCCGGGGCGGGGAATGGATCGACTCGACGCTGCGGATCAAGGGGCCGGCGGTGCAGGCCCTGCAGACGGTCTTCCTGAGCGACTGGTACGCCGAGAGCGAAGAGAAGATGACCGACATCGAGCGGCTGCTGGAGCCGCGGCTTGAGACGGCCGGGGCGGGGTGCGTGGTGCACGTGATTCCCTCGGGGCCCGGGCCGGAGCCGGAGGCGATCCACCAGTCGCTGGTGACGCTGCTGCACAACGCGCGCGAAGAGATCATCATGACCACGCCGTACTTCGTGCCCGACGAGGCCACCAAGGCGGCTCTGTGCATCGCGGCCCACAAAGGGGTGGAGGTGACGCTGGTGCTGCCGGAGCGGTCGGACATGCTGCTGGTCGGTGGTGCGGCGCGGTCGCACTACGAGGACCTGCTGCTGGCGGGGGTGAAGATCCTGCACTTCACCCCCGGGGTGCTGCACGCCAAGACCATCACTGTCGACCGCAAGCTGGCGGTGATGACGTCCGTGAATTTCGACGCGCGGAGCTTCTTTCTGAACTTTGAGTGCTCGCTCTTCATCTACGACGACGATTTCGCCAGCGAGCTGCGGTTCATGCAGAAGGGGTACATGACCGAGGCGAAGGAGATCCACCTGGACGAATGGCGGAAGCGGTCGTTTCTGTCGCGCCTGTGGCAGAACGTGGCGCAGCTGGCGGGGCCGCTGCTGTAGGTTCGGCCGACGCGGGCCCTTCAGAGCCCGCCGCGGCAGCGGCGGGGAAAGGCATACGCGCGCGGGGCAAAGTTGGGGGAATTCAACGGCCTCGGCGAGAGGGCCCTTCCCCGCCGCTCCCGCGGCGGGCTCCGAAGGAGGGGCGTGTCGCGTGTCACGGCATCCGGCTCACGAAGACCTCCCCAGGCGATCGGCCCACGATCCGACCAGCCTCCGGGCCTGCGGCCCGCAGGAGCCGGGCCAGCGGCTCATCGGGGTGCTCATCGCCGAGCTGGAACGTCGAGTGGTGAATCGGCATCAGCCAGCGGGCCCGCATGGCGCTGAACATGGCCCACACCTGCTCGGGGTTGGCGTGGGCGTGGATCCACGGCTCGTAGGCGCCGATGCCGAAAATCGCCAGGGCGGCCTCCATGCCGTCGAAGGCGTGCGTCAGGGCGGTGTCGCCGGCGAAGAAGACGCGCTCGACGCCAGTCCCGGGCACAGGACGGGCCGACTCGATCAGGTAGCTGTTGAACCCGCGATGGCGATCCCACAGCGTGCGGGCGCCCCAGTGGCGCGGGCGATACGCGGTGAAGAGCACGCCCCGGTGGTCGACGCTTTCGTGCCAGTCAAGCTCGATGACGCGGGTGAAGCCGCGGGGAATCAGCCGGCGGGTGCCCCGGGCGGTGATGACGATCGGCGGGGTGGCGGCCGCGCGGCCCTGGGCGGCGGGCGCGGCGAGGGCCTGTAAGGTCGGCCGATCGAGGTGGTCAAAGTGCGCGTGGGAGATGAGGATGACATCGGGGCGCTCCCGAAACGCACCGCCTTCATCTCCGCCGCCCCAGGGCGCCTGGCGAGGCACGCCCACCGTCCTGCCGGCCACGCGCGGGCCGATGCGGTCGGAGAACACCGGATCGGTCAGCACCGTCAGCCCGCCCAGGCGCAGCAGCACCGTCGCGTGCCCCAGCCACGCCGCGGCGAGGGGCGACCCGGCCGCCTGCTCGGCCCAGGCGGCGCCCGATGACGGGGCAGGCCCGGGCGCGCCGGGTTCGAGCCTGATCGATGGACCCGGGGCGGCCGACGCCGGGCCAGGCGGCTGGGTGAGCGATTGGGCGAGGTGGGCGGGATAGCGGCGCAGCTGCGAGCGGGCCGCGGCGGCGAGAAAGGCCCCGATCGAGGGTTTGGCGGGTCCGCGAGGCATCCAGAGAAAGCTACGCCGGTGGAGAGGCGGGCATGGGCCCCGGCGTTTGCGATGAATGAGGAAAGCCGCTTGCTTCTCGCGGTGTCCCGCTTACCCTTGCCGGGTCTCCGGTCGCTCGCGCACCGCGCTCGAGACAACCCTTCAAGCGGCTCATCGGGCTCTAGCAGGCCCAGGTCCGACCGTCCGACCCCAGCAGGCGCTCAAGCGGGCGCTGCTGCGTCGTCGAGGTTTTCGCACGCCCCAGTTTGGTCCCGAACTCCACCATGCCCAAGCGCACCGACATCAAGACGATCCTCCTCATCGGCTCGGGCCCCATCGTGATCGGCCAGGGCTGCGAGTTCGACTACTCCGGCGCCCAGGCGTGCAAGTCGCTCAAGGACGAGGGGTACCGGATCGTGCTGGTGAACTCGAACCCGGCGACAATCATGACCGATCCGGAGTTCTCGGATCGGACGTACATTGAGCCCATCACGCCCGAGGCGGTGGCGAAGATCATCCGGAAGCAGCGGGATATGGGCGACCCGATCCACGCGGTGCTGCCGACGCTGGGCGGCCAGACGGCCCTGAACTGCGCCTGCAAGCTGTGGGATGACGGAGTCTTCCAGGAGTACGGCGTCGAGATGATCGGGGCCAACCGGCAGGTGATCCACCGGGCCGAGGACCGGCAGATTTTCAAGGAGATCTGCGAGGAGCTGGGGCTGAAGCTGCCCAAGGCCAAGACGGTGAAGACGCTGGCGGACGCGACGGAGTTCCTCAAGCAGATCGGCCTGCCGGCGATCATCCGGCCGTCGTTCACGCTGGGCGGCTCGGGGGGCGGCATCGCGTACAACCGCGAGGAGTTCGACGAGATCGTGCAGCGCGGACTGCGCATGAGCCCCATCACGCAGGTGCAGATCGATCAGTCGGTGCTGGGGTGGAAGGAATACGAACTCGAGGTCGTGCGCGACAGGAAGGACAACTGCGTGATCGTCTGCGGGATCGAGAATATCGACCCCATGGGCGTGCACACCGGCGACTCGGTGACCGTCGCGCCGATCCAAACACTGTCGGACAAGGAGTACCAGGCCATGCGCGACGCGGCCATCGCCATCATGCGGGCGGTGGGCGTCGAGACCGGCGGCTCCAACGTGCAGTTCGCCGTGAACCCCGCCCCCAAGGACGGCAAGTTCGAGATGGTCGTGGTCGAGATGAACCCGCGCGTGTCGCGCTCCTCGGCGCTCGCCTCCAAGGCCACCGGCTTCCCCATCGCCAAGATCGCCGCCAAGCTCGCCGTGGGCTACACCCTCGACGAGCTGCGCAACGACATCACCGGGAACACCTCGGCGTGCTTCGAGCCGTCGATCGACTACGTGGTCACCAAGATGCCCCGCTGGACGTTCGAGAAGTTCCCCGAGGCCGACGAGACCCTCACGACGCAGATGAAGTCCGTCGGCGAGGCGATGGCGATCGGGCGGACGTTCCTCGAGAGCTTCCAGAAGGCCATCCGCTCGATGGAGGTGAAGCGGTTCGGCTTCGGCCTCGACAGAAACGACAAGTGGCTGGTGGCGCTGCGGGCCTTCGGCGCGGCCCACCATGTGCAGAACCCGTGGGACGCCTCGTCGGATGTGCTCGTGCCGGCGGCGCAGGTGACCGGGAGCGCCGGCGGGCTGGGGGGGGCTGGATCGGGTGGCGGGGCGTCGGGCGACGGCCAGAACCCGCCCGCCGAGCTGCGGACGGCCGATGGCGAGATCGTGGAGTGGCCGATTCCCGACGACAAGCTGACCCGCAAGCTGGCGGTGCCCTCGCAGGGGCGGCTGTACTACATCCGCTACGCGCTCAAGCTTGGGTACTCCAAGCAGCGGATCGGCGAGCTGACACGGATCGACCCCTGGTTCATTGATCAATTCGCGCGCCTGGTGGAGTTCGAGGACACGCTGCTGGAGTTCAACGACCTGGAGTCGGTCCCGCGCGAGGTGCTCTTCCGGGCCAAGCAGCTGGGCTACTCCGACGCGCAGCTGGCGTACCTGTATCTGGGCGCCCTCACGCCCGACGCGGTGCTCGCGGTGCGGGCCCGCCGGCAGGCGCTCGGGGTCGAGCCGGTGTACAAGCTGGTCGACACCTGCGCCGCGGAGTTCGAGGCCGCGACGCCCTACTACTACTCGACGTACGAGACGCCGTTCACGGTGGTGGCCGCCGATGGCCCGTCGAATGGCGTAGTTCCGGGCGCGGGCCAGGGCGGGTCCAATCCTGCGGCCGGAGCAGCCCTGGCGAATGAGCTGGTGAGCGACGACGAGATCCGAGTCACCCCGACCAAGAAGGTCGTCATCCTGGGCGGCGGGCCCAACCGCATCGGCCAGGGGATTGAGTTCGACTACTGCTGCTGCCATGCCGCGTTCGCCGCGGCGGAGCTGGGCTTCGAGTCGGTCATGGTGAACTCGAACCCCGAGACCGTCTCGACCGACTACGACACGTCGGACCTGCTGTTCTTCGAGCCGCTGACCCTTGAGGACGTGCTGAACATCATCGAGCGGCTGAATGGGCGGCGCCTGACGCCTCCGGGCCCGGCAGGCGGAGCGGCCGGCGGCGGTTCGGGTTCGGGTGCGGGTGCGGGTGCGGGTGCGGGTGCGAGCGGAAGCTCGCCCAACACCGGCGGGCTGGTCCACGGCGTCATCGTGCAGTTCGGCGGCCAGACGCCGCTGAACCTGGCCAAGGGTCTGCAGCAGGCGGGCGTGCCGATCATCGGGACCAGCGTTGACTCGATCGACCTCGCCGAAGACCGCGACCGCTTCGACGCGCTGCTGGTCAAGCTGGGCCTGCAGAAGCCGCCGTCGGGGATCGCGCGAACCCTCGAGCAGGCCGTCGAGATCGCCGGGCGCATCGGCTACCCGGTGCTGGTGCGGCCGTCATACGTGCTGGGCGGGCGCGGCATGGAGATCTGCTCCGACGAGCGGGCCCTCACGTCGTTCATGACCTCGGCCTCGATCATCTCCGACCTGGACGACGCCCCGGTGCTCATCGACCGGTTCCTCTCCGACGCGACCGAGTGCGATGTCGATGTGCTGGCCGACTTCATCCCCACGACGCAGAACCCGCTCATGCATCAGGACGGCGGGAGCCGCCGCTCGGTGGTGTGCGCCGTGATGGAGCACATCGAGCAGGCGGGGATCCACTCGGGGGATTCGTCTTGCACGATCCCGCCGTGGTCGCTGCCGCCCGACCTGGTGGACCGGATCAAGGCCATCGGGCACGACCTGGCGCGGGCCCTGAACGTGAACGGCCTGATGAACGTGCAGTTGGCGATCAAGGAGGGGCGGATCTACATCCTCGAGGTGAACCCTCGGGCGTCGCGCACCGTGCCGTTCGTGGGCAAGGCGACCAACGTGCAGTGGCCGCGCATCGCGGCGAAGGTGATGATGGGCCGCACGCTCGACAGCCTGGGCGTGACGGAGGCGCCCCGCTCCAAGGCCTATGCGGTGAAGGTGTCGGTCTTCCCTTTCGCCAAGTTCCCGGGCGTGGACGTGGTCCTCGGGCCCGAGATGCGCTCCACTGGCGAGGTCATGGGGATCGATACCCAGTATCCCATCGCCTTCGCCAAGGGACAGATGGGCGCGGGCGTGATGCTCCCCACCAAGGGGAGCGTCTTCCTGTCGGTGCGCCAGGGCGATCGCCCCGCGGCGGTCGAGATCGGGCGCGAGCTGCGCGACCTGGGCTTCGCCATCTACGCCTCGGGAGGCACCGCCGAGGCCCTCAGCAAGGCGCCGGGCGGGCCGATCCCCGCGACGGTGCTCAATAAGCTCGACACCGGGGCCCGCCCCAACGTGCTCGACGCCATGGCCGACGGGACCATCCACCTGATCATCAACACGCCCACGCGCACGGGTTGGAAGACCGACGAGGGGCGGATCCGGGCCGGGGCGGTGCGGCTGGGGATCCCGATGATCACGACCATCACGGGCGCGCAGGCGGCGGTGCGGGCGATCCGGGCCCTCAAGCAGTCGGACTGGGGCGTGGCGGCGCTGCAGGACTTTCACCCGCCGGCGCCGGGAACCGAGCCCAGCCCGGCCGACCGCTTGGCGACCAGCCGGTAGTTCGCGGCCCAACCCTGAGCGCCCTCAGCGGCTGGCCCGCGGACCGGTCCGCGGGCGGGCAGAGGCCGGAGTCGGCGTCGGCGTCGGCGCCTGAGTCTGAGTCTGAGTCAAGTTGGGCCGGAGTCACTCCGCGCCGGGCATGGCCAGCAGCGAGAACCGGCTCTCGCCCACGCACCACCGCTTCAGCGCGGCCTGCACGTCGGCCCGGGTCATCGCGGTGTACGCCTCCGCCGCGCGGCCGAGCGACGCCGGGTCCATCCGCTGCAGCACCGCGATGCTCAGCAGCGACGCCCAGTACTCGGGCTCGCCCGCGCGCTTCCGGGCATCCTCCACGAGCGCGCTCGCGGCCGCCCGCACCTCATCCTCGCTCGGCCCCGCGATCACCAGGTCATCAAGCAGCAGCTGCAAGGTGCTCATCGTGGCCAGCGCGCTCTCGGGGTCATCGGGCGCCTTGGCCATCACCATCGCAGCGCCCAGGCCCGGGTGCACCCGCCCCGGCAGTGTTCGCGCCGCCACCATGCTCGCGCTCAGCCGTCCATCGTCGCGCATCGCCTCCAGCCGCTGGCGAGCGACCTCCATCGCGACTGTCAGCGGCCGCAGTTGATCGAGATCGCCCACGTCCGGCCCCGTGAAACCCGCCACCAGGTGGGCCTGCCCCTTGGGGATCTTCAGCTTGAGCTCCTGGTTCAGCGGCCCCACCGGCCGCAGGGCCCGCCGCCGATCGCGGTTGGATCCCGGCCCGATCCGCTCCCGCGCCGGGAGCTCGCCCAGGCGCGCCAGCACCGCCGCGCGGGCCTCGTCTGAGAGTTCACCCGCGATCGCCACCGCCAGCGGGGCGCGGGCGATCCGCTCCCGCAGCCAGGCTTCGGCCTGCGGACCCTGGATCGCCGCGATCTGCTCGCGCGTCAGCGGCTGTCCGTCGGCCGGGACGCCGTCGGGGATCAACAGGTCCATCAGCGCCTCGGCGACGACCAGCTCCGGCGCCCCCTGTCGCTGTGCGACGCGGCGCTGCGCGCCCGCGCGCCAGCGGTCTAGGCGAGCGCTGTCAATCTCAGGCCCGTTCAACATCGCGGCGATCGCCTCGACGGCCGCCTCGACCCGCTCGGGCGCGACCCCGCAGCGGATCGACACACCCTCAGGCGACACCTCGGCCCGCACCCGCAGGCCCCCCGCAGCCACCGGGGCGCCGTCCTCGTCTCGCCCCGGACGCTTCCACCCCCCCGCCGCGGCTTCCGAAAGCCCGCGCTCGGGCGGGTCCTCGAGCACCGCCCCCCCGGCGAGCGTGCAGGCGATCACCACCCGCTCAGTCGCCATCGGCCGCAGATGGACCAGCACGCCGTTCCGCAGCCACAGCGATGTCACCCCGGCCGTCTCGGTCCGCTCCACGACCACATCCGCCAGCCGCTCAGCCCGCCGGGCGGCGTCAGCCACGTCGCGCTTGTCAATGGCGTCCCCAGGCGGGTCGATTCCGCCCAGCCCGTCCGGCCTGCCCGGCCCGCCCAGCCCGCAGTGCGTACTGGGCAGCCCGGCCGGGGTCGCGCACAGGTCCGTCGGGCGCGGGGCGGGAAGCCCGGCAAGCACGGACAGCCAGAGTGTGAAGATGGCCGGGAACACGCAGAGACAACATACCGCGCAATTCGCGCGTGGTTGCCAGAGCCGCGACCGACTTTGGCCGGGGCCCTCCCGCCAGCGAGGTCTCCACCCACCCCCGCCGGTCGCGGAGCGTCGGCAACCGGTCGCCAATCGTCCACATTGGTCAGTGGCCGCGGGGCCTTTGGCAGGCCTGCCGAGCGCCGCCGGCCCCCCCGTTCCCCATCCTCACCAAACATCCGCCTTCTAGGGCGCAGGACCCGAAACCTCCGGGCCCGGCCAACGTAGAACTTCTCCGTGAACACCCTCACTCGGCCCGCCGGTCGCCTCTCCGCGCCGCTCCATCCAACCTGGTCGCTGCTGCTGGCGGCGGTGCTCTCGGTGCTCCTGGCCGGGACGAGCTTCGCCCAGCCGCTCACGCCCAGCCAGAAGGCCGGCCTGATCGCCAAAGCTGAAGAACTCGTGAAGGAGCGGGCCTTCGCGTCAGGGGTCGACTTTGAGAAGTCGTGGCCCCCCATCCGGGAGAAGTACCAGGCCCGCATCGACGCGGCGGACGACGCGACGGCCCTGACGCGCGTGCTGAACCGCGCGCTGGATGAGTTGGGCGTCTCACACCTTGAGGTGCTCACGCCGCGCGCTTCCGAACGGGCCCGCAAGAGCACCATGGACGGCATCGGCATCCGTTCCCGCCCGACCCCCGAAGGCGTGCGGATCGAGGGGCTGATCGAGAACGCGCCGGCCGAGCGGGCGGGCCTGAAGGTCGGCGACCTGATCGTTGAAGTCGACGACCGGCCGCTGATGACCGCCGAGCAGATCGCCGGGCCCGCAGGGACCAAGGTTCGGCTGAAGGTGATCCACGCCGACGGGCGAACCTCGCAGGTCGACCTGACCCGGGCGAGCTTTTCGACCCGCGAGCCCGAAACCCTGGAGCCCCTGGGCGACGACGCCTTCGTGCTGGCGATCCCCACCTTCGGGTCCGGTTACCGGCGCGATCAGGTCGAGAAGTTCCTGGGCAAGGCCCGCTCCGCCCGCCGCCTCATCATCGATCTGCGCGACAACGGCGGCGGCGATTTCGACAACATGATGCACCTGCTCTCGTGCCTGCTGCCCGCGGGGACCAAGATCGGCACGCAGGTCGATCGCGACATGTCCGAGGCCTTCACCCGCGACACCGGCAAGAGCGCCAGCGACCCCGCGGCCGTCGCCGAGTGGTCGCCCCGCAAGTCGCGCGTGCGCCGCAACCCCATCACCCCCTTCGACGGCGATATCGCCGTGCTCATCAACGGGGCCTCCGCCAGCGCCAGCGAGATCGTCGCCGCGGCCCTCCAGGAGCTCCGCTCGGCGCCGCTCGTCGGCTCACGCACCGCCGGTGCTGTGCTTGTCTCCACCTACGTGTCGGCCGGCGACGGCTTTCAGATGAAGGTCCCCATCAGCGAGTGGGTGACCATCAAGGGCCGCCGCCTCGAAGCCCACCCGCTGCAGCCCGATGTCGCTGTGGGCCGCTCCA
Source organism: uncultured Phycisphaeraceae bacterium (assembly GCA_964611125.1). Lineage (GTDB taxonomy): Bacteria > Planctomycetota > Phycisphaerae > Phycisphaerales > UBA1924 > JAEUIX01. The sequence goes on from CAZSZO010000029.1 coordinate 28,436, forward strand.
GCCGGGGCGACACGCGGGCCGCCCGCGCGGCGCTCGAGCGCCTGACGGCCAAGCCGTAACCACAGCGGCCTCACCCTTACGGCCTCACCCCTGCGGTTTGTCGCCCGCGCCGCCGCCCCCACCCTCTTTCGCCGCGGGGCCGTCGACGATCGGCACCACCTTCACGCTGAACCGCATCTCGGGCTTGTCGTACTTCACGAACGCCGCCTGCACCTGCGCGGCGGTGAACCCCTCAAACGCCTTGGGCCCCTGGGCGATCTCGTCCAGGCTCCGGGCCCGGTAGGTGCTGCCGTTGACCCGCTGCACCCAGTACGCCGGGTCCTTCATCGCCTCGCTCATCGTGTTGTCGATCTGCTTCTTGGCGGTCGCCAGCTCCTCGTCGGTCGGGCCGCTCCTGGCGAACTCATCGAACAGCCCGCGGATCGCCGCGACCAGCGGCCCCGCGTTCTCCGGCTTGCACGGCGCCTGCGCTTGAAAGGTCCCCCAGCCCGAGAACACCTCACCCGGGCTCGATGACGCGCTGACCGAGTAGACCAGCTGCTTCTCCTCGCGAATCGCCTTCACCATGCGGCTCGTGACCACCCGCGCGGCGAGCTCCATGAGGCGCGAGTCGCCGACGTTCGCCGCGTCGGGCCCGAAGAAGCCCACGCGCACGATCGCCTGGTCGGTCTTGGTCCGCACCTCCCGGGCCACCTCGATGGGTTTGCCGGTGTGGGGCAGCGTCCGCTTGTCGCGCTGATAGTCCGGGTTCACCCGGGGGCGGGCCGGCAGCCCGCCGAAGTACCGCGCCGCCAGCTCCATGGCCCTTTCGCGGGGCAGGTCGCCGACGATGGTCACCTCGATCGGGCTCGACTTCACGATTGCGTCCTGCCGGGCCTGGGCCGCCTCGAGCGCGATCGCGTCGACCTGCGCCTCGGTCAGCGGCTGGAACCGAGCATCCCCGGGCGGATACGCCGCGGCGTCATACGCCTCGGCGGCGATCCCCGCCGGCGTGGTCTTGCGACCGGCGATCCGCTGCTTCTGCTGGTCACGCCAGTTCTCGAACGCCGCGCTCTCAATCTTCGGCTCCGTCAGAATCAGGTGGGCCAGCTGCAGGCCCGTCTCCAGGTCCTCCGGGCTCCCGGCGATGATCATGCCGGCCGTGTCCTGGGGCAGCCCGCCGCCGCCCCCGCCACCGCCGCCGCCCGGGCCGCGCCCGCCGCCGCCGCCCAGCACGGCCACCTTCTTGCCGGTCATCAGCTCGCGCACCTGCGCCGAGGAGAGCTGCCGCGTCGCCGGGCGGATCCACCCGGCCGTCGCCGCTTCGGTCACACCCCGGTCGGCCGCGGTCTCAGCGACCGAGCCCCCCACGAGCACCACCTGCACCGTCACGTTGTCCTTGCGCGTGTCCACGAACTTGTGGTGCACGCGGACCCCGTTCTCGAGCCACGCCGAGGTCACCCCGCTCGCGGCGTGCTCCGACTGCTCGACCACCTTGGCCGGGGTCGGCAGCCGCTCCATCAGCGATCCCGCGGCGGCCGTCTCGGCTTCCTTCTCGGGCTTGGCCATGAGGGCCGCGGCGCCGAGGCGCGCCAGCTCATCCTCGCTCGGGGCCGAGGCCGAAGCAGGCAGCGAGAGCGTGAAGACCGCGCTCGAGAAGTCGAAGACCTCGCCGAACCGCTTGCTGACCTCCGCGGGCGTGATCGTCGGCAGCAGCCGCTTGAGCAGCTCCAGCCGCTGGGCCGCCGACATGATCGGCTCGCCCTGCGTGACGGCGCCGTTGTAGCTCGTGATCAGGGCCCGGGCCGGCTGCGTCCCTTCGCGCTTGGCCGCCTGCTCGCCGTCGGCGATCAACTGCGTCCGCACCAGATCGATCTCGCGCAGGGTGAACCCGTGCAGGCGGGCCCGCTGCAACTCGGCGGCCGCGTCGACCAGCGCCTCGCGCCACTTGTCGGGCTTGGCCGAGGCGGACAGGCTCGCGTCGCGCATCTGGCCGAAGCTGTCCCCCGCGCGGGCCCCGGCGCTGAAGAACTGCGCCTTTCCCGCCGCGACCCGGTCGACCGTCCGACGCGCAAAGGCCGACTGCCCGATGACCTCGACCCACTCAGCCCGCAGCCGCTCAACGGTGGTCGTCGGCGGGTTGGGCCGACCCAGCCGCTGCACGCCCACCCGCGCATCCACCAGCTCCGGATCCGTAAAGACCAGCCCGCGGTGACCCTCGGTGGGCGTCAGGCGGATGTCCTCATCCGTCGGGACCGGGGCCTTGGGCCCCGCGCTGAAGCTTCGCTTCACCATCCCCTCGACCACCTTCGCGTCGGCGTCGCCCACCACCAGCACCGTCATGTTCGACGCCACGTACCGCTTGGTGTAATAGTCAAGGAAATCCTCCCGCTGAGCGCCCTTGATCGTCTCCTCCGTGCCGATGGGCGTCCGCACGCCGTACAAGCTCCCCGGGGCGATCCGCTCTCGGAAGTAGTCCCCCGCGCGCTGCTGCGCCCCCGAGCGCGACCGCTTCTCGTTGAGGATGATCGCCCGCTCCTCCTCGATCTCCTTGGGGTCCAGCAGCAGGCCGAACGCCACATCGCTCATGAACAGCATCGCCTTGCCCGCGTTCGCCTCCAGCGTCTGCGGGTCCACCTGCACATCGAGCTGATAGGTCGTCTGCTCGAAGCTCGTAAACGCGTTCTGGTGGCGCCCGAAGACCAGCCCCAGCGATTCAAACAGCGGCACCACCTTCCCGGGCGGGAAGTTCCTGGAGCCGTTGAACGCCATGTGCTCGAGATAATGCGCCAGCCCGCGCTGCTTGTCAGTCTCGTTGAGCGACCCAGAATCGACATGCAGCCACACGCTCAGGTGCCCCGGCGGCGTCGCATGCTGGCGAATGATGTACCTGAGCCCGTTCTCAAGCTGGCCCGTCACCAGCGCCGGGTCCGTCGGAAGCAGCTCATCGGCCCGCGCCGTCGCCGACCACCCCGCCGGGACGATCACCAAACCCAGAAGCATCCAGCGCAGGCGACGGGCGGCGAAGGCGTTCGGCACGGGGAAACTCCCTATCTAAATAGTGGGTGATCGACTATACCGCGCGACCCGGCGCCGGTTGCTCGGCCACTCAGCGCGACTCACTCCGCACCATCTCCACCGTCGCTGGCCGAAACCCGCACGCCTTGAAGAGCTTTCGCGCCCCGTGGTTGGCGATCGCCGTCTCCAGCCGCACCTGGCTCACGCCCATCGCTGAGAACCGCCGCACCGCCTCGCCCACGAGGGCCCGCGCTACGCCGGCTCCGCGAAACGCCGGCTCCACCCACAAGTCGTGAATGAACCCGAACTCGCTCAGGCGGTAGATCGGGATGTTCGCCTCCACGCTGGCGATGAGGAACCCCGCCAGCGTCCCGGGCTGCTCGGCCTCCGCCGCGGTCCGCGTCTCAGCCTCAATCGGCGCCTCCGCCTCGGTCTGCGCAGCCTCGGTCTTCGCCTCAGCCACCAGAAACACGCTGCGCGGATCCTCCGCCCGCTGCGGCAGCCACCGCTCGTACCGCGCCACCACATCGGGCAGCATGCCGTACCGCTCCGCGTCCAGCACCTCGTGCATCGCGCAGATCGCCGCCACCATCGGCAGCACCCCCGGCACGTCCGCCGCTGTCGCCCCGCGGATCAGCATGGCCGCACGCTCCCGGTCCGCCCGCCCTTGGTCCGAGCACCCTTTCTCCCCGGCGTCACTCCTTGCCGCCCTTCGCCCACGAGTCCTTCAGCGTCACCGTCCGGTTGAAGACCAGCCTGCCCGGCTCGCTCGATTCATCGACGCAGAAGTACCCCAGGCGCTCGAACTGCAGCCGCTCACCCGTCTTCAGACCCGCCAGGTGCGGCTCGCACCACGCCTGCACCACCTCAAGCGAGCTCGGGTTCAGGTCGTCCATCAGGTCCCCCGTCCGCTTCCCGGGTTCCTCAACATTGAACAGCCGATCGAACAACCGCACCTCCGCCCGGAAGGCGTGCGCGGCACTCACCCAGTGAATCGTCCCCTTCACCTTCCGCCCGGGCGTTCCGTCCGGGTTCGCCGGGGCGTCGCCGCCGCGGGTCGCCAGATCCACCGTGGCCCGCACCTCGACGATCTCGCCCCGCTCGTCCTTCACCACGCCCGTACAGGTGATGAAGTACGCCCACCGCAGCCTCACCTCGCGCCCCGGGGCCAGCCGGAAGAACTTCTTCTCCGGCGTCTCCTGGAAATCCTCACGCTCGATGTACAGCACCCTGCCGAAGGGGACCTTCCTGACGCCCCCCTGGCCGCCCCGGGCCGCGATTTCCGGATTCACCACGAAGTCCAGCTCATCGACCTGTCCCTCCGGCCAGTTCTCCAGCACCACCTTGATCGGCCGCAGCACCGCCATGCCCCGCGGCGCCGCCTTGTTGAGGTTGTCGCGCACCGCATTCTCGAGCCGGCCCACGTCCAGCACGCTCTCGGTCTTGGTGACCCCCGACTCCTCCCAGAAGGCCCGCAGCGCCTCGGGCGGGATCCCGCGCCGCCGGGCTCCCGACAGCGTCGGCATCCGCGGATCGTCCCACCCGCTCACGCGCCCCTCCTCAACCAGCTTGAGCAGAAACCGCTTGCTCATCACGGTGTACGTCAGGTTGCCGCGGGCGAACTCAATCTGCTGGCTGTGGTGGATCGTCTTGCCCCAGGAGCCGCCGCCATCGGGCGTCCGCCCCTCGTTGATCGAGTCAATAAACCAGTCGTACAGCGGCCGGTGGTTCTCAAACTCCAGCGTGCAGATGCTGTGCGTGATCCCCTCCAGGCTGTCCTCGATCCCGTGGGCCCAGTCATACATGGGGTAGATGCACCACGCGTCGCCCACGTGCGGATGGCTCTCATGCACGATGCGGTACATCACCGGATCGCGCAGGTTGAAGTTCGGGCTGGCCAGGTCGATCTTCGCCCGCAGCGTCATCGCCCCGTTGGCATGCTTGCCTGCGCGCATCTCCGCAAACAGCCGCAGGCTCTCCTCCATCGGCCGGTCGCGGAAAGGGCTCGTCGCCGGGACCTGCGGCGTCCCGCGCCGCTTGCTCACCTCCTCGGCCGGCAGCTCGCACACGTACGCCTTGCCCTTCTTCACCAGCTCCACCGCGAAATCGTACATCGTCCCGAAGTACTCTGATGAGTAGAACAGCCCCCCGCCGTGCGGACCGCTGTCGAACTCGCCCCCCAGCCACTTCACATCGCGGATGATCGACTCGATGTACTCCCGGTCCTCCTTCGACGGGTTCGTGTCGTCAAAGCGCAGGTTGAACTTCCCGCCGTAGTGGCGGGCCAGGCCGAAGTTCAGCCCGATGCTCTTGGCGTGCCCCAGGTGCAGATACCCGTTGGGCTCGGGGGGAAACCGCGTGTGCACCCGCGGGGTCGTCGAACCCGGGAGCGTGCCCCACCTGCCCGACGCGTTGTCGGCGTCGATGAGGTCGTGGATGAAGTTGCGGACAATCCCGCCGCCCGCGCTGGCGGGGTCCGGGACGGGCGACGATGTTGCAGGATGCTCGGACATAGGGCCCATGGTAGATGGCCCCAGTCGCCCATCAGCCCCCGACTTCAGCCCCCCACGTCAGCCCACCAACTTCAGCCCAGCCTTCAGCCCCCGCCAGCAGGGCCCGGTCGGGCCCCTGCGCCGTCGCCGCCGGGCGCCCGCAGCTTCGCGCGCCACGCTTCCGCCTCGCCCGCCTTCCCCGCCGCGTCGCACCAATCGGCCATCCGCTTCATTGCTTCGCGGGTCCGCAGCGGCGACCGCTTCTCCGTCTCCCACACCCGGGCCGACGCCCGCAGCAGCGGACCCGCCTCGTCAAGCTTCCCGATCGCCATCAGGGCCTCCCCCAGGGCCCCCTGGGCCGTCGCCACCTGCCAGTGGTCGGGCATCTTGGCCCACACCGCCTGCGCAGTCTTCAGGGCCTCGCGCAGCAGGCCCTCCGCCTCCACGGCCCGGCCCGTCCGCACCAGCACCGTCCCCATCAAGATTTTCGCATCCGCCAGCGGCCACGCCTCGCGACCGGCGTCGCGGGCCTCGCCGCGCCGCCCGTCGAGCGCCTCCCCGGCGATCTCCTCGGCCTCACCCGGGACGCCCCGATCGATCAGCGTTCGGCCAATCTCGATCTTGGCCCCCAGCACCTCGCTCGCACCCGCGCCGCGCTCCAGATCGACCAGCGCGGCGCGGAACTGCGCCTCCGCCCGGTCGAATCGCCCGCTCTCGCGCCACAGCCGGCCCAGCGCCATCATGCTGCGGGCAATATCGCGATGCCCTTTGCTCAACCACCGCTGCCGCAGCTCCAGCGACTTGAACGCCCGCTTCTCGGCCTCCGCAAACTCCCCCCGATCCATCGACAGGCTACACAGGCTGTTGTACGACCGCGCCACCTCGACCTGCACGTCCTTGTCATCCGGAAAGTGCTCGCGGATCCGCACCGACTCGACCATCAGCTTCTCCGCCTCCTGAAACACCTTGAGCGACCGCAGCGCCGAGCCGTACTCATACGCCGTCTGGGCCACCTCCAGGCGGTTGTCCCCCCGCAAAGCCCGCCGCAGCTCCAGCGCCTGCTTGAACACCTCCGCCGACTCGCTGAACTGCTGGTTGTCCCGCAGCGCGTACGCCTGCCAGTGCAACGCCTCGGCGAGCGCCCGCGCGTCGGCCGCCCCTCCCGCCGCCGCCTCCCGCTGCTTCACCACCAGGCCCAGCAGCTTCACCGCCGGCGCCGGACGGCCCAGCCCGAGGTTCGTCTTGGCCAGGAGCAGCGTCGCCTCAGCGAAGAGCTCCGGCTGCTCCAGCGCGCTATCGGTGATGAACTTCTCCGCCGCGTCGAGCATCGCCGTCATCGGGGTGACGCCCTGCCGCCCGCGCAGCGGGTCGGGCGCCTCCAGCATCACCCGCAGGAGCTTCGCCAGCGCCTCCGCCCTCACCCGCGCCGACTCCGCCTGGTCGCGGGCCGCTTCGGCCTCCTGTTTGGCCGATTCGGCCTGCTGCCGCGCCTTGTCCGCCTCCACCCGCAGGCCCCGCTCGACGTCCGCGGACTTCTCAGCCTCCGCGCGCCGCGCCGCCTCCTCGTTCATGGCTCGTCGCTCCCCGGCGATCCACATCACCAGGCCCGCCACCACCGCCAGCACGCTCACGCTCACCGCCCCCACCCGCAGCGCCGTCCGCCGCACCCGCCGCCGCCGCCGCTCCGTCAAGGTCCGCAGGTGCCGCGCCAGCTGCTCGGCCGACGCGAAGCGGTCGCCCACGCCCGCCGCGACGCATCGTCGGATGTCGTCGCGCAGCTCGCGGTCGGCGATGTCCCCCTCCCACCCGTGCCCGAGCGCCTTGTGGAGGTCCCCCACCACCATCTGATACAGCATCACCCCCAGCGCGTACACGTCCCCCTGCGTGGTGAACGGCTTGCCCGCCAGCACCTCCGGCGGCATGTACATTGGCGTGCCCGTGCTGCTGGCCGCCTCGGTCGAGTGCGGGCCCATCGTGAACCCCGCCATCGTGATGTTCTTGCCCTTGGTCGAGCGATCATCGGCGAACGCCCCGATCCCGAAGTCCGACAGCCGCGGCCGGATCTCCCCTTCATCCCCCCGGTACATCAGAATGTTCGCCGGCTTGAGGTCCTTGTGCAGGATGCCCACGCCGTGCGCCGCCGCCACCGCGTCGGCCACTCGCGCGATGATCCGCACCCGGTCCTCCAGCGGCACGCCCCCCAGCCCGCCCCGCGCCGCCGCCCACTCCAGCAGGCTCCCGTCCTCGGAATAGGCGATTTCGAGGTAGTACGGCGGCTTGTCGAGATGCACATCGTGGATCCGCACGATGTCCCGCCGGTCTCCGAGCGCCTCCCGCAGCACCCGGAAGAGCGTCAGCTCCCGCCGCAGGAACCGCAGCTTGTCGGCGTCGAAGCAGAACTTCAGCACCCGCTGCTCCAGCGTCTTCTCGTGCTGAACCAGCCACACCTCGCCGAAGCCGCCCTCGCCCAGCTTCCGCTCGATCAGCCAGGCCGGCCGCCCGCGCACCGGCAGCTTCGGCCCCGGCCGCCAGCCCAGCAGCTCCTCGTCCTCCACGCGGATCGACCGGCGCGCCTTGTCGGAGTCCGGCGGCGCCCGCAGCGGCGCCTTCCCCACCGTCCCCACCTCGTACACCTCCAGCGGCTCCTCGGAGCCCTTGACCACGTACGGCCCATGGGCCAGCCACCGCACATCCGCCGGGCGCGACCCGTCAGCGCCCACCGAGCCCGTGCGCACGTACTGCCGCGCATCGTCGAAGGCCGTGCGCGTCAGCAGCACCTGCCCCGGCATCGCCAGGCTCATGATCCGCGCCGCCACGTCCACCGCCAGGCCGCTCAGATCCGGCTCCCCGCGCAGGCCCGCCACCGCCATGGCCTCGCCAACGTGAATCCCCGTCCGCACCAGCACCGGCTCGGGCGCCCACGGCTCATCGGCCAGGGCCGCCTGAAACGCGATCGCCACCGTCGCCGCGGCGCTGGCGCTGGGCATCCGCACCAGGAAGCCATCCCCCGTCGCCTTGATGATCTGCACGCCCTGGTTCGCCGCGGCGATCGCCGAGAACAGCTCGTTGTGCCGCGACAGCAGCTTGTAGTACCGCTTGTCCCCCAGGCGACGCTTCATCGCCACGGAGTCGAAGACGTCCGTGAACATCAGCACCATGAGCTCTGACGAGCCGGCATCGGATGACATCGCCACGCGGGAAGCTCCACGGTCGCACGCTTCCCTGCGGACAGATCGCGCCGGTCATCCTCCCCGGCGGGGCCACCCTCCCATCTTATCAGAAAGTCGCCCACGACCGCCGACCGATCCGCCCCAACCCCCAACCCCCGGCGGCGATCTCCCACGGTTATGCTCCCCGCTGTGAGCACACCCGCCATCCGCCCCCGCGCCATCTCCGCCGCCCTCGCGGCGTTCCTCGCCCTGACGCCACTTACTCTGGCCCCCCCGGCCGCCGCCGCCCAAACTACGCCCGCCGGCTCGGCGGTCAAACCCGCCGCCTCGATCCCTCCCCCAACCCGCGGGCGCGACCCCTGGGTCTTCCGCTGCATCTTCGAAGACCGCTCCCGAATGGTCCTCCTCGCCCCCGCACAGGACCTCTGGATCGCCTTCAACCCCGCCACCTGCGCCATCCAGAAAGTCTGGCGCGGCGGCATCCTCCTCCGCGGCAAGGTCTGGGACTTCAGCCAGGACAACTCCGCCGCCACCGGACCCGCGCTCCTCGAAGCCCCCTCCGACCTCCTCCCCACCCACGCCGCCTCCCCCGCCTCCTCCATCCCCGAAGGCTGGTCCGCCGGGCGCGTGTCCGCCTCCGACAAGGGCTTCGCCTTCGATGGCGACGGCGCGACCCTCACCAGCCCCCCCTTCGACACCACCGGCTGGTCTTCGCTCTTCCTCTCCTTCGATGAACTCTCCAAACGCGGCCCCGTCCGCGTCGAACTCTCCGCCGACAACGGCCAGACCTGGACCGCCCAGTGGTTCAACTCCTGCCTCCACGTCGAAAGCAACGACCAGTGGCAGTGGAACTTCAAGTCGCTCGTGGTCCGCTCCCCGACCACGCGCGTGCGCTTCGTCCAGGAAAAGGCCGACTTCAGAAAGCACGTCCGCCGCCCACGCATCTTCGGCGACCGCCCGGCGTGGTCGGCAAGCGACGCCGCCGGTCCCGTCACCGTGGAGCCCCGGTTCAAGGGCTACGAGCTCATCCGCCAGACCGAGGGCGTTGTGCTCCTCTCTGACCTTCTGCTCCCCGATGGCAAGATCGCCAAGGTCCGCCACCAGATCGATGCCACCCCCGCCGGCCCCGGCGTCAAGGTCCTTGAGACCCTCGACATCAGCGACCTCCCCCCCGGCGTCACCCTCTTCCTCCGGCAGCCACAGTGCAAAGGTTCCCCTGCCGGGAAGCCCGCTCCCAGCGATCCCCTCACCTTCACCGGCGGCGCCCCGATCTCGTTCACCCTCACAACGGAGGCCCAGCCATGAACGCCGCCGCCGCACTCACCCTCGCCCTCGCGGTCTCCACCACTCCCTCCCCCTCTTCTCTCGCGTCTGGCGACTCGCAACTCGCGACTCCCTCCCCCCCCGCCCCCGACACCCTCATCCCCGGCGTCACCGTCTGGGTCTACGACCTTGGCGACAAGGTCGAGCGCCGCCCCACCATCGCCGAGGGCCAGACCCCCAACTACTACGCCGTGTCCCCGGGCATCGCCTTCGACCAGCCCTTCAAGGCCCCCGCCGGCCCGCCCCTGGCCACCAACTTTGCTGGCGAGATCCGCGGCTGGCTCAACATCACCGAGCCCGGCCGGTACCTCTTCCTCCTCCGCTGCGACGACGGCGCCGAGCTCCGCCTCGATGGCGCGCCCATCGCCGACACCGCCGGGCAGCCCAACTTCACCGCCGAGGGCGACATCGAGCTGAAGCCCGGCCTCCACCCGCTCTCGATCCCCTTCTACCAGCGCGAGGGCAAGTTCGATCTGAAGCTCACCTGGCGCCGCACCGCCACCGAGCCATGGGTTCGCGTGCCCGAATCCGCCCTGCGCACCGAGGCCGGCCAGACCTTCGCCACCTCCCCCGGCCCCAAACGCTGGTTCTACGGAATCGACCCCAACCGCCCGGGCGACGGCCGCCCGCTCGATTCGGTCCACCCCAGCATGAAGCTCGAGAACTTCCGCGGCCCGAGCTATCAACCCGCCGTGGGCGCGCTCGCCTTCCTCCCCGATGGACGCCTCGCCGTCGCCACCTGGGACAAACTCGGCGCCATCGACATCCTCTCGGGTCTCGACCATTCCGAAGCCCCGGGCGGAGGTGAGGTCAAGGTCGCCCGCTTCGCCCAGGGATTGGGCGAGCCTCTCGGCCTGGCCGTCGTCGATGGCGACCTGCTGGTCACCCAGAAGCGCGAGATCACCCGCCTCCGCGACCTCGACGGCGACGGCAAGGCCGACCGCTACGAAGTCGTCGCCGCCGACTGGCCCGCCTCGCACAACTACCACGAATTCTCCTTCAACCTCGTCCCCCTTGATCGCTCGCTCTACATCACCACCAGCGTCCCCCTCCGCAGCGGCTCCACCAACTACACCCCCGGCTCCACCCCCGCCTTCGCCGTGTCCGGCGGCCCCGGCTGCGCCTTCCGCATCGACCCCAGAACCGGCCGCTGGGAGATCTTCGCCCGCGGCCTGCGCGCCCCCAACGGCATGGGCCTGGGCTTCGAGGGCGGCCTCTACTGCTGCGATAACCAGGGCGGCTGGCTCCCCGCCTCGCGCCTCAACCTGATCCGCAAAGGGGGCTTCTACGGCCACCAGACCGAGCCCGACGGCGCCGTCCCCTCCGACAACCCCGTCGCCTGGTTCCCCCAGGGCGAGATCGGCAACTCACCCAGCGAGCCCGTCCTGCTCCCCGACGGGCCCTATCGCGGCCAGATGCTCGTCGGCGACGTCACCTATGGCGGTCTGCAGCGCGTCTTCGTCGAGAACGTTGGCGGCGGCGTGCAAGGCACGGTCTTCCGTTTCTCGCAGGGCCTCGAAGCCGGCGTCAACCGCCTCGCGTGGGGGCCCGACCACTGCCTCTATGTCGGCGGCATCGGCTCCAATGGCAATTGGAACCACAAGGACAAGAAGTTCGGCCTCCAGCGACTGCGGCCCACGGGCGTCATCCCTTTCGAGATGCACCGCGTCCAGGCCCGCGCCGACGGTCTCCTGATCACCTTCACCAAGCCCGTCCCCGCCGCGGCGCTCGCTTCGCCCGCGTCCTACCTCGTCCGCTCCTGGCGCTACCAGCCCACCGTCGACTACGGCGGCCCCAAGATCGACCAGCGCACCCACGCCGTCGCCGAGGTCGTCACCAGCCCCGACCGCACCCGCGCCTTCCTGCGCCTCCCCGATCTTCAGCCCGGGCGCGTCGCCTATATCCGCCTGCGCAACCTCAAAGATGACTCCGGCGCCGAGCCTTTCACCACCGAAGCCTGGTCGACACTCAACACCCTGGGCGACGTACCCGGCCCTGCGTTCGATCACCCCTTCGCCCTCGACCCCGCCCGCCTCGTCTCCCCAGCGCCGCCCCCGCCGCCAGCCGCCATGATCCTCTTCGATGGTTCGTCGCTCGACCGCTGGCGCCAGGGCCCGCCCACCACCCTCACCCCGCCGCCCCACCCGGCCGAAGGCGGCCCCGCCCGCTGGACCATCGACCACGGCCACCTCCTGGTCGACAAGACCCTGGGCGATATCGTCACCAGCGAGTCCTTCGGCGATTGCCTCCTCCATGTCGAGTGGCTCAGCCCCCCGGGCGGCGAAGCCTCGGCCCAGACCAACGGCAACAGCGGCGTCAAGCTCCAGTCACGTTACGAGATCCAGGTGCTCAACACCCCCGGATTCCCCCATCCGCCGCTCTTCAACGAGCCCGGGTCGATCTACCGCCAGAAGCCCGCCGACATCAACGCGTCGCTCGGGGCCGGCGTCTGGCAGAGCTACGACATCCGCTTCCGCGCGCCACGCTGGAACGGCCGCACCAAGACCGAGAACGCCCGCATCTCACTCTGGTGGAACGGCGTCCTCGTTCAGGACAATGTCGAGGTCCGCGGCAAGACCGGCATGTCGGCCGAGGAAGCCCCCGGGGAACACCCGATCCTGCTCCAGGCACACCCATCCGGCGCCGTCGGACCCGTGCGCTACCGCAACATCTGGGTGATCCGGCAATAGCCTCCCACCAGCGGCTGCCTGGACGATTTTTCCGGTGCATCCGGGCCGGGGTCGCGGCCGAACCGCTCCCCGCTTCGACGCGTATCAAAGTGTTCCAGCGTCCCAGGAGCTCGCCCTATGCGCACCCTCGTCGCGATCCCGGTCTTCAACGAGGAGCGGTACATCCCCCGCGTGCTGGCCCACGTGCTCGAGTACGCTGACAACGTCCTCGTCATCGATGACGGATCCTCCGACCGCACCCCCACACTCGTCTCCCGCTTCCCCGTCGAGGTGATCCGCCACGCCCGCAACCGCGGCTATGGCCGATCCGTCCGCGGTGCTTTCTCCTACGCCGCGTGCCACGGCTACGACTGGGTCATCACCATGGACTGCGATGAGCAGCACGAGCCCGCCGCCATTCCAAGGTTCGTCGAAGCCGCCGACGAGAACCGCTGGGACATCATCAGCGGCTCCCGCTACATGAGCACGCTCGACGCCGACACCACCCCGCCCCCCGACCGGCGGGCCATCAACGTTCAGATCACTCAGGAGCTCAACGAGCGCCTGGGCTTCGCCTTGCCACCCGCCGGTCTGACCGACGCCTTCTGCGGCTTCAAGGCCCATCGCGTTGACGCCCTCCGCCGACTCACGCTCACCGACGACGGCTACGCCTTCCCCATGCAGCTCTGGCCCCAGGCCGCGGCCTACGGCCTCCGCATCACCGAGATCAACGTCAAGCTCATCTACAAGGACCTCACCCGCTCCTTCGGCGGCGCCCTCGACAACGCTCAGACCCGCCTGGCCCATTACCGCCAGGTGCTCCACTGCCAGCTCGTCCGCCTCGCCCACCTTCTCCCCGCCTCCGCCCTCGCCGGCGTCATCGAGTCGCCCTGCGGCTGATACGCTCCCTCTCTCATGCCTTGATGCCTCCTCCCCTGATGCCTGCTTCGTCACCCTCATCCTCTGATCCCGCTCGTGACGCCGCCCCTCTCCCCGTCCATCACGATCGCCCCACCCGCTGCCGCCTGGCGATCCCTTCTCGCTGACCGCCCAACACCCTCGCCCGCCGCGCTCCGTTTTCGGGAGCAACTCGGCCTCCCCACTGATCGCCCCGTCATCCTCTCTGGGCACCAGGCCGCGCTTTGGCACGCCGGCATCCTCGCCAAGCACCTCGCCGCGTCGCATGCCGCCCGCGCCCTCGCGGCCGCCGCCGCGTGGGTCGTCGTCGATCAAGACCCGGAGGATTTCACCTCCGTCCGGCTCCCCGTGAGCCACGCCACCGGCGAAGTGACCGCCGGCCGCTGGCGCCTGGCCAGCGAAGAGCTCGCCCAGCTCCTCGCCGCCGATCACGCCCCCGCTTCGATTCCCCCCTTTACACCGCGCCAGCCCCCCAGCCCGCGCGAGCTGGAAGGCGCCCCCGCCCTCCCCTCCGTCGCCGCAGGCCTCGTCGCCATCGCCGCGGCGCTCGCCAGCTCGCAAGCTCACTCCGCCTCCGCCGCCGAGCAGGTCGCCAGCGCGACCGAGTCCCTCATCGCCCCCTTCGCCCCGACCCTCCCCCTCCTCTTCGCCTCCGGGCTCAGCCGCACCGATTTCTTCGCCTGGTTCGTCGCCCAGCTCGCCCTCAACCCCTGTCGCGCGGCACAAACCTACAACGCCGCCGCCGCTCGCCATCCCTCCGCCCGCATCGCCGCCCTCGCCGGCCCAGGAGCCATCCCCGGCGCCACCTCCGGCCGGTGCGAGCTCCCCCTCTGGCGCCTCGACCCCTCCACCGGCGTCCGCTCCCGCGTCTGGTCCGACCAGCTCGCGGCAATCCCCACGACCCAGCTCGCTCCCCGGGCCCTCGCCCTCACCGCCATCCTCCGCCTCGCCGCCTGCGACCTCTTCATCCACGGCACCGGCGGCGCCGGCCTCGACGGCGCCTCCGGCTACGACGCCATCACCGCCGAGTGGCTCAGCGCCTGGCTCGGGCCGTCTGGCGCCCCCGGTCCCCTCGCCCCCACCGCCACCGTCACCGCGACCCTCACCCTCCCCCTCGCCGCGGAGCCCCCGCCCACCCCCGAGGCCGCCGCGCACGCCGCCTGGCGTGCCCACCACGCCCGCCACGACCCCGAGCTTCTCGCCAGCCCCTCGCTCGCAACGCTCAAGCGCACAACCCTCGCCGCGATCGGCGCCACCCGTGACCGGCGCGAAAGGGCCGAGCACTTCCAGCGCCTCCACGCCGCGCTGCGCACCGCGCGGGCCGCCCGCGCGGCGGACCTCGACGCCCTCGCGCAAGCCGCCGCTGACCTCCGCCGGCGCGCCGACGCCGGCGCCCTCCTCGCCGACCGCACCTGGTCGTTCCCATTCCACGCTCAGGCCGCCCTCGCCGATCTCTCCGCCCGCATCGCCACGCTGGTCGGTTGACGGCCCCGCCGGGCCCCGGGCGCTGGTAGCCTGCCGCCCATGATCCGCTGCATCGCCTTCGATTTCGACACCCGCGAGGAGCAGGAGATTCTCTTCTGCCAGCTGGGGTCCGCCATCGGCGCCGGCCGCTTCGTCTGGATCGACGCCGACAGCACCCCCGAGCTCGCCGCCGCCAGCGTCGAGCACGAGCTCGCCCCCGGCATGGCCCTTTCCGCCGAGGCCCGGGCCCTGCTCGCGCGCACCACCCGCGACACCAACTACGCCCAGCTCCCCGACGCCATCCACTTTTCCGTCGCGTCGCTGCACTTCGTCAACGGCCCCGCCGGGGAGCGCCTCGTGGCCCACCGCGTCGACGCCCTGCTCACCGACCGCTACTTCCTGACCCTCGCCAAGGGCCCCGCCGAGTTCATCGTGAACATGCGCCGCGACTTCCGCGACGACTTTCACCGCTTCGCCCAGACCCCGGGCTTCCTCCTCTACGAATTCTGGGACCACCTCGCCCGCTGCTGCGAACACCTCGAGCACCGCCTCGAGGGCCAGGTCGACGCCATCCAGTCCCGCCTCGCCGGCCAGCCCGACGCCGCCATCTTCCCGCTTGCCGCGCGCGTCGCCGCCAATGTCGTCCGCCTCCGCCGGCACGTCGCCCCCGCCCGCGCCGTCCTGCACGAGTTCGCCACCCGCCGCTTCCCCCAGATCCCCGAGCGCACCCAACCCTTCCTCCTCAGCACCGCGGCGGAGCTCGACCGCGTCCTCACCGACCTCACCGTCAGCCGCGAGATCCTCACCGACGCCGTCACCCTCTCCATGTCCTACGTCGGCTTCCGCACCAACCGCATCATCAACCGCCTCACCACCATGTCATTCATCTTCCTGCCGCTGACGTTCCTCGTCGGCGTCTACGGCATGAACTTCGAGAACCAGCCCGAGTACAAGTGGGCCTTCGGCTACGCCTTCTTCTGGACCCTCGCCTCGTTCATCGCCGGCGTCAGCGGCCTCACCCTCTGGGTCCTCTGGCGCCTCGAAACCGCCCGCCTCGACGCCCGCCACGCCGCCCTCGACGCCAGCCCCGAGCCCCGCGATCGCCGCTCCAACCGCCGCCCGCCTGCGGCGCCGCCGGACCATGAAGAGGAAGACTGAGCGGGGGAAGAGGGGGGGAGGGAAGGTACGAGTGACGAGTCACGAGTCACGAGTCACGAGTCACGAGCAACGACTGCAGAGGGCACGCTACCCACGACCTCGCGACTTGCCCGCCCCCCGCCCCCCTCGTGACTCGTCACTCGTGACTCGTACCTTCCCCCTCCCCTCCCCCTCCTCCTCCCCCCTCGTGACTCGTCGCTCGTGACTCGTCACTCGTACCCTCCCCCACTCGCGTCTCGCGTCTCGCGTCTCGCGTCTCGCGACTTCCCTCCCCTCCCCCCGCCCATAATCCGCCATGCCCTCATCCCCCTCCTCCCCCCCCTCCGCCCCCTCCGTCACCCGCTTCGCCCCCTCCCCCACCGGCCATCTCCACATCGGCGGCGCCCGCACGGCCCTCTTCTGCTGGGCCTACGCCCAGCGCACCGGCGGCCGCTTCATGATCCGCATTGAAGACACCGACCAGGCCCGCTCCTCCGAAGCCTCCGCCCGCGGCATCCTCGAAGACCTCGCCTGGCTCAACATCGACTGGCACGACGGCCCCGCCCTCGACTACCCCACCCCGCCCCAGACCCTCGGCGCCGCGCCCACCACCCGCACCATCGGCGGCGACTCGCGCCACGTCGCCCCCTATTACCAGTCCCAGCGGCTGGACATCTACAACCGCGTCCTCGACGACATGATCGACAAGGGCGCCGCGTACGCCGACTTCACGCCAGCCGCCGAGATCGACGCCCAGCGCAAGGCCGCAACCGCCGCCAAAGAGACCTTCCGCTACCGCCCCGAGGGCGGCGCCATCCTCCCCGCCCCCGAGCAGCGCCGCCGCATCGCCGCCGGTGAGTCCCACGTCGTCCGCCTCCGCGCCCCGCAGGAGGCCGTCCGCGTCATCGACGAGGTGCTGGGCGAGGTCGCCTTCGCCGCCGGCGAGGTCGACGACTTCGTCCTGCGCAAGGCCGACGGCTTTCCCACCTACCACTTCGGCGTCGTCGTCGATGATGAACTCATGGGCGTCACCCACGTGCTCCGCGGGCAGGAGCACCTGATGAACACCCCCAAGCACGCCGCGCTCCAGAAGGCCCTGGGCTACCGCACGCCCGTCTACGCGCACATGCCTCTGATCTTCAACGAGGCCGGCGCCAAGATGAGCAAGCGCGAGCGCGACCAGACCGCCCGCGCCGCCGTCAAGAAGGCCACCCTCGCCGCGCCCCC
>CAZSZO010000030.1:0-45658 GCA_964611125.1 uncultured Phycisphaeraceae bacterium
CGGCGTCGCCGATTTGCGCGCCAGCATGGTCGCCGCGCAGCGGACCATCGCCGCCGCCCACCCGCGCCTGGTCGCCGAGGGCCGCGACCAGGGTTCGGTGGTCTTCCCCGACGCCTGCGTCAAGTTCTATCTGCACGCCAGCCCGACCATCCGGGCCGCCCGCCGGGCCGACCAGCTCAAGGCTGCGGGGATCAAGTTCGCCTTTGACCAGCTTCTGGCCGAGATCGTCCGGCGTGACGAGTCCGACCGCAGCCGCGTGGTGGGCCCGCTTGTCTGTCCGCCTGACGCCCTCGTTGTCGACACATCAACCATGACACTCGCCGATGTGGTTGACCACCTCGAAAACCTGGTCCGCCAGCGGACCCTGCAGCCGGAAGGGGGCGCGGCAGGGAACCTCGCCATCGAGTGCCGCCCGCCGACCGCCTTCACCCCCACGTCAGCCCCCACGTCGGGCCCCTCTTCGGCCCCCGCCCCGGCCACCCCCCCGCCGAAGCACGGAGCGGGACCCACCGCCGGGTCGATGTGATGCTTGCCCGTCTCCGCAACCGCAATCCGGGGCGTTCCCTCGCCGCCATGCTGGTGTACGACATCGCCTGGTCGATCTCCTGGCTGATCGCCACGGGGATCTACCGCCTGCGGGTGCGTGGACGCCACCACGTCCCGCCGACGGGCCCGTTGCTGATCATCGCCAACCACCAGTCGCTCTTCGATCCCCCGGCGATCGCCATCTCGATCGCCTGCCGGCACATCAATTTCATCGCCCGGGCCGGCCTGTTCAAGTTCCGGCCCTTCGGGGTGCTCATCGAGGCCCTCAACGCCGTGCCGATCAAGGAAAGCGGCTCCGACACGGCCGCGATCCGCACCGCCCTCGAGCAGCTGGCCCGGGGTCGGGCGGTCATCATCTTTCCCGAGGGCTCGCGGACCGAGGATGGAGCGATCGCGGAGTTCAAGCGCGGGGCCTGGGTGCTGATGTCCCGGGCCAAGTGCCCGGTCCTGCCCGCGGCGATCGAGGGCGCCTTTGACGCCTGGCCCCGCGGCGCCGGCCGGCCGCGGTTCTGGGGCCGCCGCCTCGCGGTCGAGTTCGGGCCGGTCATCCCCTATGAAGTGCTGGCCCCCATGGGCTCCCAGGCCGGGCTGAGTTTCCTGCGCCAGACCGTTGACGCCATGCGCCTCGACCTTCGGCACGAGCTCCGGAACGTCACCGACGACCGATACCCAGCGCCCGGCCCAGGCGACGCTGGGCCCGTGGTGGCGGGCAGTGCTGGGACATAAATGACCCAATCAGGGTGATTTATTATCCGCTGAACCGATCGGCATGGCCTACCTAGGGTGTTGGAAAGGGCCTCCAGGACTGCCTAGGCGGTCTCCTGTTCGCGATCGCGGCTCCAGCGGCTTGCTCCGGCCCGCCGCCAATCGCACGCTCTCATCATGAGCCAACCTGCCACTTGAGGATTATCGGAGCGTTCGATAATTGTTCGCATCCGACTGGCTCGATAGTGACCACCAGCCTACAACAACAGACTTGGAGTGGCATCCAGTGACCGTGTCTCACCCAACTTTTCCATCCCGGTCGGGTCCTTCCCGTCAGTTTCATGCGCCGCTTCGCCTCGCCGTGGCTCACGGCGCGGCGTGGACGCTGCTGCTCATGGTGGTCGCGGCCTCGGCGATCGTGGCTAAGGAGTTCACCTCCCGTCGAACCACCCCTGCCCTGGCGGTGCTCGACCCTGCCTCGACGCCAGAGCCGGTCGGCGAGATCGAACCGGTGATGTTCGTGTCCGATCCGCTGGTTGAGGGCTCGGCCGAGTTGCCCGAGGCGGGCTCCGCCGCCCAGCTGGCCGACGCGCTCCCGGAACCCGAGCCGACCCCCGGGATCGACACCAGCAGGTACGAAACCGACCTGGGCGTTCGCTGGTTCAACGGCCGTCCCGTTCGGGCCGCCCGGACGATTTGGATGACTGTGACCGCGTACTCACCCGATGCCCGCTCCTGCGGCGACTCGGCCGACGGCATCACCGCCAGTCTGCACCGCGTGGAGACCAACCGGTTCCGGCTGGTCGCGGCCGACAGCCGGGTCCTGCCCCTGGGGTCGATCATCTCGATCCCCGGGTACGCCTCGGAGAAAGTCGTGCCCGTGCTGGATCGCGGCGGCAAGATCAAAGGCAATCGCCTGGATCTGCTGTTCCCCGATCATGAGCAGGCCCGCGCCTGGGGCGTCAAGAAGCTCAAGGTGACGGTCTGGGAATACGCCGACGGCAACCCGGCGCCCAATTGGCGGGCCATCCGCGACTCGCGCTGAGCAGCGGGTTTTGGCGCCGGTCACTTCTTTTTCTTGGCCGCGTCTTTGATCATCCGAGCGACCCGCTCCATCAGGTCGGTAGGTATCGGTACCGTCAGGTGGTATTGGGCGACCTTCCACTCGCCGCCGATCTTCCGCAGCACGCCCGTGCCCCGGCACGCGCCGTACTTGTCGTGTTCGAGCTGTTCGTCAAACCAGGCGATCTCGGCCCCGCCACCGGTGACGATGGGCGACCCCGGCCGGGCGCCGCCTGCCGGGCCCAGGTCGATGTGCCGGTTCCCAGGGCGGTAGACCCAGCCCTTGCCCTTGTCAAAGTACGGCTTGGCGTAGGCCTTGAACTCGTCCACGGTCCAGCGTTCCCCCGCGTCGGTGCCGATGAAGACACCCTCGGGCGCGAAGCGGCCAAAGTACCGGGCGAAATCGGCCTTCGCCGCGGCGTCGTGGAAGTCATCAAGGGCCGCCGCGACCTCGGCCCGCGGGCCGGTGAGCGAACCCTGCGGCCGACGAAAGCCCTCGAGCATGGTCATGATCTCCTCGGGCTTGAGGTCTTCGATGAAGTGACCCTGCGCCTGCCGGATCTGGTACTGGACGTCCACCCCGGCCTTCTGACCGGCCTCGGCGATCAGCTTGGCGGCGTCGGTCCAGTTCACGAGGTCATCCGAGCCCACGAACAGCCGCACGGGGACGCCCTTCAGCCGGTCGAGTCGGTTCATATCCGCCCGGTCGCTGAGGGCCCCCGGGAAGGCCATGACCGAGGCGACCTGGTCGGGGTGGTCGAGGGCGAAGCGGAGGGCGCTGGTTCCGCCGTCGCTCGCCCCGGCGACGTGCAGCCGCTGGCCTTCGAAGTTCACCGTTCGGCGGATCTGGGCGAGCAGAGGGGTAAGGGCCTGGGCTCCGTCGCGGAACAGGAACTCGGGTTTACCCCCTTTCACGGGCGCCTGGGGGCACACCACCACCCAGCCGCGGTCCCGGCAGACGGGGTCGACAAATGACAGGGCGAGGTTCACCGCCCGGGCGTCCTGCGGGTGGGGCGGGAGCATGAGCAGGACCGGCGCGAGCTGCCCCGTGGTGAAGTGGTCGGGCGTGATGATCTGGTACCTCAGCGCTCCGCCGCCGGGCAGTTCGATGGATTTCTCCACCCGATCGGCGCGGGCCGAGCGGACCGGCCCGAGGACCAGCGCGATCGCGGCGAGTGCGAACGCCGCCGCGGCGGAGAGGCGGTGGACGCAGCGGACGGGGCGGAGGCGGTGGGGGGCCAAGGGAGGCTCCTGGGCTGGGAGAGGGCGGGCAAAGCCTATCGTGGCCTCCGCATGACCATCGATCCGCTCACGCCGCCTCCCGAGTTCCAGAGCCGCTGTTCGGAGCTCGGGGTCGAGTTCGAGGGCGAGGATCTGCCCCAGCTCGGGCGGTTTCTGGCCCTGATGCTCGAGGCCAACAAGGCCTTCAACCTGACGGCGATCACCGACCCGGCCCAGGCGTGGATCCGCCATATTCTCGATGCGCTCACGCTGGTGCCGGTGCTGGCGGCCCTCACGCCCGGGGATGGCCAGGGCGCAGCCAGCGGCGAGGGGGGTGGTGGGAGCGGCGAACTCAACGTGATCGATGTGGGCTCCGGCGGCGGGGTGCCGGGGCTGCCGCTGGCGATCGTGATGCCGCAGGTGCGGTTCACGCTGGTGGATGCGACCGGGAAGAAGGCCCGCTTTCTGGAAGAGACGGTGCGGGCGCTCGACCTGCACAATGTGGTGGTCATTCAGGACCGGGCCGAGCGGCTCGGCCGCGACAAGGCCCACCGCGAGCAGTTCGACGTGGCGCTGGCGCGGGCCCTGGGCTCGCTGGCGGTGCTGGCGGCGCTGCTGCTGCCGCTGGTGCGGGTGGGGGGCGTGGTGCTGGCGGTGAAGGGGGCCCGGGCGGAGGCGGAGCTCGCCGAGGGCGCCAAGGCCATCGGGCTGGTGGGCGGCGAGCACGACCAGACCATCGAGACGCCGACGGGAAAGATCGTGGTGCTGGCCAAGGCGCAGCGGACGCCCCGCGACTACCCGCGGCACGATGGAGAGCCGGGCCGGTCGCCGCTGGGCGTCGGGAAACGGGAGTAGTGTCGGGCTGGGACCAGCTCCAGGCACCGGGAGTAGCGCCAGGCGAACCAGCCCTCACCCCCCGGCGGGCTTGGCGGGGTAGCCCAGGCTCTTGAAATGCTCCACCAGCCGGTCGCGGTGGTCGCCCTGGACCTCGATGGTTGTGCCGTCGAGCGAGCCGCCGGTGGCCAGCTTGGCCTTGAGTTGCTTAAGCAGGGCGGGCAGGTCGTCGGTGCGATCCGACCGCGGGGCGAACCCGGCGATGACCGTGACGAACTTCCCCCGCCGCTGCTCGCGGCGGATGCGGAGCGGCTGATCCCGCGGGTCGAGCACCTTGCCCGAGAGGCGGTCGCGCGGACAGGCGCACTGGGCGTGCGGCTTGGTGCAGCGCTCGCAGGTGACGGGTTGCTCGAGGGGGGTGCCGTCAAAGAGGCCGGGCATGGTCTGCGAGACTAGGCCGGTCAGAGCCCGCCGCAGGAGGCGGCGGGGAAGGGCGCTCGCGCCGAACGCTCTTGGGTAACGAAGTCGCTCGTTGCGGCTCAGTGGCTGATTCCCCGCCACTGCCGTGGCGGGCTCTGTAGTCGGTATACTGCGCTGGTGATCCTCTCGACGATCGCCCTGTACTTGACACTCGCCGGATGCGCGGTCATCGTCGCCGCGATGGTCGTGCAGTACGACCTCTACGACCGCGAGCCCCTCTGGCTCGTGGTCGCGGCGGCTCTCCTGGGCGGCGTCGGCATGTACGCCGCGGGCGAGGTGCAGGTGGCCCTGCTGCGGGCAGCCGACTGGCGGAGCATTCCCGTGAGCGACGCCATGATGGCCCTGCTCGCGGCGAGCACCGAGGAGGTCGCCAAGCTGAGCGTGGTGATCCTGGTGGCGCTGCTGGTGCGCAAGGAGTTCAACGACCCGCTCGACGGGGTGATCTATGGCTCGTTTGCGGGGCTCGGGGCGGCGCTGGACGAGTCGATCGCGGTGCTCGGCCGGCTGGACAATCCCGCCTATCTGCCGCTGCAGGAGCCGGTGCGGCTGTCGGGGCACCTGATCATGGGCGGGATCGGCGGTTTCGGGATGGGCATGATCACCACCCGCTCGCGTTTCAAGCCGCTGTGGATCATCGGCACCTTCCTCGGGGCCATGGTCCTGCACTTTCTGTGGGACGTTGTGGCCTTCAGCGCGGCGGACCACTATCGCCAGACCGGCGGCACGCGCTGGTGGCACACCGCCGGCCCGATCGCGATGATGCTCGCGGGCCTGGTGGCGTTCAAGCTGATGGTGAGCTTCGGGGCCCGGCTGACGCGCGAGGTGCTGCAGGTGTGCGACCTGCGGACGCGGGAGTGCCCCTGAGGCCAGCCCGGGATTCGCCGGGGATTGTCGGGGATTGTCGCGCGCGACCGGGATCCCGAATATCATCCGACCGTGCGCCTGCGATCGCTGGACATCCTGGGGCCGGACGGGCCGGTGGCGCGGGCGATCGGGCCTGAGTTCGAGGCTCGCCCGCAGCAACTGGAGATGGCCGGGGCGGTTGAGCGGACGCTGGCGGCCCGCGGCCGGCTGATCGTCGAGGCCGGGACGGGTGTTGGGAAGTCCTACGCCTATCTGACCCCGGCGATCCTGCGGGTGATGACCAGCAGCGAACGGGTGGTGGTGGCGACCAACACCATCGCGCTGCAAGAGCAGTTGATGAGCAAGGACATCCCGCGCCTCGCGGAGACGACGGGGGGCGGCGGAGCGGGGTCGGCAGGGGCGGGGTGGGGCCTTGATCCCAAGACCACGCGGGCGCTGAACGCCGCGCTCGTCAAGGGGCGGGGGAACTATGTCTCGATCCGGCGGCTGCGGCTGGCGTCGGAGCGGCAGGACAAGCTGTTTTCGGACGCCGCGGCGAGGCGGTCGCTGCATCAGATCGAGGACTGGGCGGTGGAGACGCTGGAAGGCTCGCTGAGCACGCTCCCGGGGCTGGAGCGGATGAGCGTGTGGGACCGTGTGCAGAGCGACAGCGACAACTGCATGGGCCAGAAGTGCCCGCATTACGGCGACTGCTTCTATCAGAAGAGCCGGCGCGCGATGGAGGCGGCGAACCTGCTCGTCTGCAACCACGCGGTGTTCTTCAGCGATCTGGCCATGCGCGCGGCGGGGGTCCCGGGCTTCCTGCCCAGATACGACCACGTCATCATCGACGAGGCCCACAGCGCCGAGGACGCGGCGTGCGACCACTTCGGCCTGGCTCTCACGGAGTCGCGCGTCGAGCATTTTCTGGGCGTGCTGCACCACACCCGGTCGCAGAAGGGCTACCTCGCCCAGTTGGCCCTGGCGGTGTCGAACACGCAGGCGGTGGATGGGGCCCTCTACGCGGTGCACGCGGCCCTTGACGCGTCGCGGGCGTTCTTTGACAGCCTGCTGGACGTGGCCCGTCGGCGCGACCCGGCGCTCCTCAAGAGCGGGCGGGTGCTGAGGCCCGATCTGGTCGACAATGTGCTCTCGCCGGCGATGAAGACGCTTGGCGCCCGCCTGCGGCTGCTCAAGGAGTCAGTGACGGCCGAGCAGGACATGTTCGAGCTCAACGCATACGCCATCCGGGCGGAGGCGATCGCCTTCGATGCCGACGCGCTGGTGTCGCAGGTGCGTGACGGGAGCGTGTACTGGCTCGAGACGGGCCAGATGGCTGACACCGACGCCGGCCCGGGGGAGCTGGCGGAGCAGGTGTCGTTTCCGCGAGGGTTCCGCGGGCGGACGCGGATCAAGCTGGCGTGCTCACCGATCGAGGTCGGGCCGGCCCTGGAGGAACACCTCTGGGGGCAGGAGATCGGGATCGTGCTCACGAGCGCGACCCTGGCCACGAAGGGATCGTCGGCGGCGTCGGCTACGCCGGCGCGGGTCCACCCCCAGCGGATCGCGGAGCCGGGGCCACGGTTCGTGAGCCTGGAGGACGAAGACGCCCCGGTGGAACAGGGCGATGTCGACATGCCAGCGCGGCCTGCAGCCCGGCCGGCTGGGCGGTCGGGACCGCCGGAGGTCGATCCGGCGTTCGGGCATCTGGCCGAGCGGCTGGGGTGCCGGCGGGCCGAGACGCTGCTGCTGGGGTCGCCGTTCAACCACGCCGCGCAGGCGGAGGTGCTGGTGGACCTCAGCGTGCCCGACCCGCGCGGAGGTGGTGGGGGTGGGGGGGGTGGGGGTGGGGGTGGCGATCGGGCGCGGGCCCAGGATCTGTACCACCAGGCCCTGGCCAACCGGGTGGCGCACCACGTCACGCAGACCGAGGGCGGGGCGTTCGTGCTGTTCACGAGCTTCGCGACGCTCAACGCGGTGGCGGAGCTGGTCAGCGGGGCGTTTGAGCGCGAGGGGCTGCCGCTGCTGGTGCAGGGGCGCGACGGACCGGCGGGCCGGCTGGTGATGAAGTTTCGGGAGGATGAGCGCTCGGTGCTCTTCGGCGCCGCGAGCATCTGGCAAGGGGTGGATGTCAAGGGGCGAGGGCTGCGGAACGTGGTGATCGTGAAGCTGCCCTTCGACCCGCCGGACCGGCCGATTGTGGAGGCGCGTGGGGAGCAGATCCGGGCCCGGGGCGGGAACCCCTTCGCCGATGATGCGCTTCCGCGGGCGATCCTGCGGTTCAAGCAGGGGTTCGGGCGGCTGATTCGCAGTCAGAACGACTTTGGACGGGTGGTGGTGCTCGACGCTCGGGTGGTGAACACCGGGTACGGCCGGCGGTTTCTCGAGGCTCTGCCCAAGGGTGTGCGGATCTCGCAGGTTCGATCCGACCCCGTCGAGGGCGACAGCGGGCCAGATGGCGAGGCGGTGTACGAGCCGCCGACCTGGTGAAGGGTTGGGCCGGGGGCAGGGGCAGGGGAGAGGCGAGCGGGGAGTTGACCGGGCATGAGCGGGCGCTGGCGGATCTGCATTGAGGCCGGGGGAACCTTCACCGATGGCGTGGCGGTGGCCCCGAGCGGTGAGGCGCGCCGGGCCAAGGTGCTCTCATCGGGGGTCATCCGGGGGCGGGTGCTGAACGTCGCGGCGAGTGCGGGGCAGGCGGCGGAGATCCATGGTCTGCCCAACAGCGAGCGGCTGGACCTGCGGGGAATGACGATCAGGGTCGTGGGGGGCGGGGCACTGGGCGTTCATCAGCAGGTGGAGCGAGCTGGGCTGATCACGGGGCACGCCGGACGGGTGGTGACTGTCGAGCCCTCTGCGGCCCTGGGTTTGACCAAGGGGGCGATAGTCGAAGTGGGCACGGGCGAATCGGCGACAGTGCTGGCGGCCCGATTGCTGACCGGCGCCCCGGCGGGGCGGCCGCTTCCGCCCGCCGACGTGCGGCTGGCCACCACGTGGGCAACCAACGCGCTGCTGGAGCGGCGCCTGACGCCGACGGTGCTGTTTGTGACACGCGGCTTCGGCGACCTGCTGCTGATCGGCGATCAGCGCCGACCTGACCTGTTCGCCCTCGACATCCGGCGGGATCCCCCGGTGGTGACGGGTGTGGTGGAGGTGGGCGGACGGCTGAAGGCCAGCGGGGATGAACTCCGGCCGCTTGAACTGGACGCCGCGGTCGAACAGGCCCGGGCGTGGCTGGCGCGCGGCGTGCGCAGCGCGGCGGTAGCGCTCCTGCACAGTTGGCGCAACCCTGAGCACGAGCAGCGCCTGGGCGCGGCCCTCGCCCAAGCGGGATTCGAGCATGTGTCGCTCTCAAGCCAATTGAGCCCGCGGATGCGGCTGCTGGCCAGGGCGAGGACCGCCGTGGTCAACGCGGCGCTCTCCGGGGCGGTGGGGGGCTTTGTGCGCGGCGCCCGGGCGGGGTGGGGCGGGCGAGCGGGCGACGGCGACCCGGCGTGGGCGATGCAGGTCATGACGAGCGCAGGGGGCCTGTGCGATGCTGCATCGTTTGCGGCCAAGGACAGCCTGCTGAGCGGTCCGGCCGGGGGCGTCTGCGGGGCCCGGGCGATTGCCGCCAGGGCGGGGCTGGGCAAGGTGATCGCCTTCGACATGGGCGGTACGAGCACGGATGTCACGCGCATCGATGGCGCGGCGGAGCTCACCGTCACCCATCGCGTGGCCGCCACCGAGCTCATGGCGCCGGCGCTGGCCGTGCACAGTGTCGCGGCCGGGGGCGGGTCGATCTGCGGGCTCGAGCTGATCGAGCGGGCCGGCGCGGCGCCGGTGGCGCGGCCGGTTGTGGGCCCGCGCAGCGCGGGGGCCGACCCGGGCCCCGCCTGCTACGGGCGAGGCGGGCCGTTGACGCTTACCGATGTCAACCTGCTGCTGGGTCGGCTCGATCCTGCAACGTTCAAGATCCCCGTCGATGCGGACGCAGCCCGGGTGGCGCTGCGTGCGGTGCGCGAGGGCGCCATGGCGCGGGGCGCCGAGCTGCCCGGTGAGGAGGCCCTGCTTGAGGGATTCGTGCGGCTGGCTGACGAGCGGATGGCCCAGGCGATCCGGGTGATCTCCGTCCGGAAGGGGTACGACCCGCGCGAGTACGCGCTCGTGGCCTTCGGCGGGGCGGGCGGGCAGCACGCCTGCGCTGTGGCGGGCGAACTGGGGATCCGAACGGTCGTCATCCCCGGCGAGTGCAGCGTGCTGAGCGCGCTGGGCCTGCACGCCGCGGCGGCGCAGGTGGTGAAGGAGGAGCAGACGCTGGCGCCCCTGAATGAGCACCCGGGCGGAGTTGCGGAAGCGTTCCAGCGGCTCGCCGGCGCGGCGGAGGCGGAGCTGCGGGCGCGCGGGGAGCGGGCCGCACGCATCACCCGCACAGCGCGGCTTCGTTATCGCGGGCAGGACCACGCGCTCGACCTGCCGTGGACCCCGGGGACGGATCTCGGGGCGGCCTTTGAGGAGCGATCGCGCGTGATTTTCGGTCACGTGATTCCGGGCCGGGCCGTGGAGGTTGAGTCGCTGCGGGTGGTCGCCGAGGGCCCGGAGGGCGATGGGCTGGAGGGGCAGGTGAGCGAACTGCAGGTGGAGGCCCGGCGCGAGGCGAGGGTGTTCCTGCATGGCGCCTGGCGGCGGGCCCCGGTGCTCGCCCCCGCGGCGCTCGGAGCAGGCTCGGCGAGCTCCGGTGGCGCCGAGGGACCGATGCTCGTGGTGATGGAGGGGTCAATTGCGGTCGTGCCGTCGGGCTGGCGGGCTTCGCTGACCCCGCGGGGCGACCTGCGGCTGGATCGGTCGGGCGCTGAGCCTGCTGTCGAGGCGGCGTCGGGCGCGGCGGCCGTCGGCGCAGCGGGCGGGTGGGAAGGGAGCGGGCCGGCAGGAAGCGAAATCGAGATCGAGCTGATGGGCGGCCGGCTGGAATCGCTCGGCGAGGCCATGGGCGAACTGCTCGGCCGCACGGCCCTGTCAACCAGCGTGAAGGAGCGGCTCGACTACTCCTGCGCCCTCCTCGATGCGCAGGGCCGGTTGGTCGTGAGCGCCCCGCACGTGCCGGTCCATCTGGGCGCGCTGGGCGTCTGCGTGCGGCTGCTGCGCGGCGCGGCGCCGATGGCCGCCGGCGATGTGGTATTCACCAATCACCCGGGTTTCGGCGGTTCGCACCTGCCCGACGTGACGCTGGTCGCTCCAGCCTTCGATGACGCGGGCGTCTTGATCGGTTACGCGGCGTGCCGAGCCCACCACGCCGAGATCGGGGGCACGCGTCCCGGCTCGATGCCGCCCGATGCCCGATGCCTGGCTGAGGAGGGCGTGGTCATCAGGCCAACGCTGCTGGCCAGGGGGGCCGGAGCGGGCGGGGGCGGGAAGGGCGAGGCGGCCGGGGTTGGGGGCGGCGTGCCCGACTGGGAGGGCGTCCGCCGGATGTTCACCCAAGGGCCGCACCCGACCCGGGCGATCGACGACAATCTTGCGGATCTCGCCGCCCAGCTCGCGGCCGTGCGCATGGGCGTTGACGGCCTCGCCCGCGCCGCCCGCGAGCGGGGGAGCGAGGCCGTGGGCGCCGCGATGGCCAGCCTGCTCGCACGGGCCGAGGCGCACGCCAGCGCGGCGGTGGCCCGGTGCGGCCTGCCCGATGGGGGCGAGGTTTGGGCCGAGAGCCGGATGGATGATGGCTGGCCGCTGCGAGCGGCGCTGCGGCGCACCGGTCACCGACTCACGATCGACTTCTCAGGCTCCGGCCCAGTTCACCCCGGCAACCTGAACGCGCCGCTGGCGGTCACGTACAGCGCGGTGATGTACGCCATCCGGCTGCTGGTGACTGCGGCGGCCGGTGGCGGTCGGCCGGAGGGGCGCGATGAGCCGCTCAGCGTGCCGCTGAATGACGGCCTGATGGGCGTGGTTGACCTGATCCTGCCCGAGGGGCTGCTCGATCCGCCGTTTGCGAGCGGGTCAGCGGGCGCGGCGGACGACCCTTCGCGACTCCCGGCGGTGGCGGGCGGAAATGTCGAGACCAGCCAGCGCGTGGTGAACCTGCTGCTGAGGGCCCTGGGCCTGCTGGCCGAAAGCCAGGGAACGATGAACAACCTGCTCTTCGGCGACGCCCGGCTTGGCTACTACGAGACCCTAGGCGGCGGCGCCGGGGCGGGGCCGGGCTTTGACGGCGCCTCCGGAGTGCACACGCACATGACCAACACCGCCATCACCGACCCAGAGGTGCTCGAGCACCGCTACCCGGTGCGGCTTGACCGCTTCGCGATCAGGCCCGGATCGGGCGGGGCCGGCGTGGCGGGCCCGGGTGGGCGTGGCGGCGATGGACTGGTGCGCGAGCTGACGTTCCTGGCGCCGCTGTCGGTGTCGCTCCTGACCAGCAGCCGCGTGACCGGGCCGGTGGGGATGCGCGGCGGGTCGGCTGGCGCACCGGGGCGACAGTGCGTCATCCGCGCGGGCGGGGCGATCGAGTCGCTTCCTTCCGTCGCCGCGGTCGATGTTGAGCCTGGCGATCAGCTCATCGTGGAGACGCCGGGCGGGGGCGGGTGGGGCGATGTACCATCGCCAGATGCCGCCCAGCCCGCCAAACCCGCCCCATCCGCCTGACCCGGCCGGTTCTCCGGCCAGCCTGATGGATGTTGCGGAGCTGGCCTGCGACCGTCTGCCGCCGGCGATCGTCATCCCGCGGCTCAGCGCGCCCTTTGATGCCGAGGTCCGTCCCCCCGGCTCCAAGTCGATCACCAACCGCGTGCTGCTGCTGGCGGCTCTGGCGGAGGGCGAAAGCGTCCTCAGCGGCGCCCTGATCGACGCCGACGACGCCCGCGTGATGCTGCGGGCCCTCGAGCAGTTGGGGGCGGAGGTCCATCTTGAGCAGAGCCCCGACGAGCGGGCGGCTGGGAGCGCCACCGTGCGGATCACCGGCGTTGGGGGGCGGTGGCGGCCGCGCGCGCCGCGCCCCGTGCTCGACCTGCACAATGCCGGCACGGCCACGCGATTTCTGACGGCCTCGGCGCTGTTGTGCGAGCCGGATCTGGGCCCGGTGACGATCGATGGCAACGCCCGCATGCGCGAGCGGCCGATCGGCGAGCTGGTGGCCGGGCTGCGGGCCCTGGGGGTGAGAGTGGATTGCCCGGTCCGCGAGGGCTTCCCGCCGCTGGTCGTCCACCCGCCGGCTGCGCTCGACCGCCTGCGGTCCTCGGTCATGCTCTCAACCACGCAGTCGAGCCAGTTCATTTCGGCGCTGATGCTCGTGGCGCCGTTCCTGCCACTGGGGCTGGAGTTGCTCTTGCAGGAGCCGGTCACGTCGGCGTCGTATGTCGAAATGACCGCCGGGGTTCTGGTGGAAGCCGGCGTGCGGGTGGAAGCCGGGGCGCGGGTGGAGGGCGCCCAGGCGGCCCCGGGCCATCTCGCGCTGCGGATCGCGCACGCTTCGCCCACGCTCCGGGCCTTCCGGGCGGATGTGCCGCCCGACGAGAGCGGCCTGGCGTTCTTCCTCGCCGCGACGGCCATCGTGCCCGGGGCCCGACTGCGGCTCCCCGGCGGTCGTTCGCTCGCGCCGCTGGGTGGTGGGCCCGGGCGGCTGGTCGGTCGGGCAGGTGAGTCGACGGTCGCCCGCCCGGCGGACCAGCGGGCGGCCTTCCTGGCCGCTGGGCTCGGGCTTTCCGGCGATGCGATCACCGCCGTCGGCCCGGCTCAGGTCCGCTCCATGCAGCTGGACCTGAGCCTGATCCCCGACGAAGCCATGGCCCTCTCCGTCGCGGCGTGCTTCGCTCCGGGTCCATCAACGTTCACGGGCCTGAAGACCCTGCGCGTCAAGGAGACCGATCGCCTCGCGGCGCTCCAGATTGAGCTGACCAAGCTCGGGGCCCGGGTTGAGATCATCACGACGCGGGACGATGAAGCGCTGCGGATCACGCCTCCGCCGGCCCTCGGCGCCCTGAGTCACGCCGACGCGCCGCCGCCGATGGTGACATTCGACACCTATGACGACCACCGCATGGCGATGTCGCTGGCCCTGGTCGGGCTGCGCCGCGGGAACGTCGTGATCCGGGACCCCGCGTGCGTCCGCAAGACCTACCCGACCTACTGGCGAGACCTCGCCCGCCTCTACCGGCAGGGCGGCTGAGGCGCCGGGCGACGTCCCCAAAAACACAAGGAGGCCCGCCGAAGCGAGCCTCCCTGGTGTGATGCTGTGATGCGTGCGTTTCGTGCTCGCTCCGGGCCGCGTTAGCGGCGGCGACGGAGCAGGGCGACGCCGCCCAGGCCCAGGACCGCCGCGGCGCCCGGAGTGGGGACGCGGAAGAACTGGTTGCCGGGGACGAGGGTCAGGTCGACCGAGCCCAGGCCCGGGTAGTTGTTGAAGCCGTTGCCGCCGCCGTTGATGGCGCCGCCAAAGCCGCCGACGCCGCCGAGCCACTGGCTGGAGATCGTCGAGCCGTCGCCGCCGAGGATCGCGACGCTGACCAGGAACGAGGCTTCGTCGCTGTTGATGCCCAGAGCCGCCAGGGGGACCCGCAGGCCCATGCCGGTGGTCGCCGCGGCGTAGGCCGAGGCGGCGGCGGGGCTCAGGGCGCCGAAGCCGAACTCGCCGCCGGAGAACGAATCATTGAACGACGCGCGGATGTCGGGCGAGCCCGAGCCGCCGCCCAGGGCGAGGGCGTCGTTGGAGCGAGCCTGGCCGCCGACGAAGGTCGAGGCGGGCGTGCCGCCGATGTTGCCGTTGAAGTCGACGAAGATCCCGCCGGCGTTGCCGTTGGCGACGATCGCCGTCTGAGGGCGGAAGCCGGCGTCGAAGGTGAGGCCCGTGGCCCCGCCGCCGAAGCCGAACAGCCCGCTGGGCAGGGTCGCCGCGCCGCCGCCGCCGAGGTTGTCAACGAAGATCACGAAGCGCTCGTTGCCGGTGTTGATGCGGCCGGTGACGAGCAGGTCGAGGTTGCCGCCGCTGATCGAGGCGTACGCCGCGGCCAGGACGTTGTTGCCGCCGAAGGACGACTGCGTGTTCTGCACAGAGAACGCGCCGAGGGCCTGCTGAGCGGGGGTGATGGAATCGATCGCGGCCGAGGCCGCGCCAGCCGAGCTCGCAACGAGCACGGCGGCCACGCAAAGACGAATGTTCATTTCTCTCTCTCCTCGGATGGATGTCTGACGCCGTGCGGATACAGATCGCGCCGGCTCTCTGTCTCTACTGCGCTTGATGGTACCACGGGAGCTTGCCGATGCTACCCAAACGTGGCGGGGAACTGCCGTAAGCGATTACAGG
Organism: uncultured Phycisphaeraceae bacterium; assembly: GCA_964611125.1. Taxonomy (GTDB): domain Bacteria; phylum Planctomycetota; class Phycisphaerae; order Phycisphaerales; family UBA1924; genus JAEUIX01. Next base: position 14,966 of record CAZSZO010000030.1, read on the forward strand.
AGCCCCCGGTCAGGATTATCGGGCGTACGAAGGCCGAACTACTCCGCGTGCGGGATCACCAGGCCCTCCGGCGGGGGTGGCGACGCCGGCACGCCCAGGTACGACAGGGCCCGCTCCATGATCCGCCGCACCACCGGCCCCGCCGTCGCGGCGCCGTAGTGCAGCTTCTTGCGGACCAGTTCCGGTCCCGGGTCGTCGATCACGACCAGGCACACCAGCCGCGGCTCGGTCGCCGGCCCCCCGGCGATGAAGCTCGTGTTGTACTGGCCGCTGAAGTAGCCGTCAGAGCCCTTGGGCTTGCGGACGCCCTTAGGGGGCTTGGGGAGCGGGATCTCGGCCGTTCCTGACTTGCCAAACAGCTCGTATTTCCAGCCGTCTTCTGGCGGGTTGCGTGCGGCCAGCTTCTTGTCGAGGTTCGCCGTGACCCCGCGCAGGGTGTTGCGGGCGAGTTCCGCGATCCTGGCCGGCAGCACGCGTTTGGTGACGTCGGCTGTGTCGGCGCCGGGGTCCGCCGCGGTGATGCGGAGCGACGGCAGCGTCCCGGCGCGGTCGCCGGTGCGTGCGAAGATGCTGAAGGCTCGGACCATCTGCAGGGGCGTCACCGCCACTTCGTACCCCGAGGCGACGGACGTATGGGTGTACTTGCTCCAGTCTTTCTGCGAGGTCACCAGCCCGCTGGCCTCGCCTGGGATGCCGATGCCCGTGGTCTTGCCGAAGCCGAACTTCACGACCGCGGCGTGCATCTGCTGGGCTGTCAGCCGCTGAGTGCCTTTAACCATGCCGATGTTGGAGGAGTTGACGAGCACCTCGCACCACGTCTGCAGGCCCTTGTGGACCACATCGGAGATGTGCCGCCCATAGGCGGTGGTCCAGTGCCCGCCCTCGGTGTCGAAGATCTCGCCCGGCTGGGCCAGGCCCAGCTCCGTCACCGCCGCCCACATGAAGGGCTTGAACGTCGAGCCCGGCTCGTACACGTCCTCCACGCAGCGGTTGCGGGCGAGCTCGGGGTGGCGCAGTGAGAGGGGGTTGTAGCGGATCGTGAAGTACCGCTCGCCGTGCTGGGCGTTGTCCTTGGGGATCAGGTGCTTGAAGTCGTACTCGATGGCGTCGCGGACGGGGCGGATCAGATCGACCATGGCGAGGATCTCGCCGGTGTGGGGGTCGAAGATCATGCACCGGCCGCCCTGAGCCTCGGCCTCGATCACGCCGCGCTGCAGCTCCTCGATGGCGATGCGCTGCAGCTGCAGGTCGATCGAGAGGCGGACGTCTTCGCCCCGCTGCGGGGGTTGATAGCCGCCCGGCTCGACCCAGAGAGCCTTGCCGCGGGCGTCGCGGACATAGTTCAGCCGGCCGTCGACGGGCTCGAGCCGGTGGTCGAGGAGCTTCTCGGCGCCCATCAGACCGTCGTCATCGAAGCCGACCTTGCCCAGCAGGGCCGCGACCTGCTCATCGGCGATGACGTCGCGCACCGGGCGGCTCTCAAGGTGCACCCCGGGGATGCTGAGCGCCCGGATCGCCTCGACCCGCCAGTCATCAAGCATGCCGCCGATGGAAACATAGCGGATGTCGGGTTTGTCGTCATCGGGGTCGTCATTGGCCCGCAGCTCGCGCCGCCGCTCGTTCTCCGCCATGCGCGACAGGATCTTGGGACCGATTTCCTCGGGCGGCAGCCCGACCGCCCCGGCGAGTGCGATGATGTCGGCGTCGATCGGCGTGCGGAGCTTGGTGGGGTCGACAAAGCAGCGGGCGCCGAAGTGCGTCGCCGCCAGCACCCGGCCGCGCCGGTCGACGATGTCGCCGCGTTTGGCGGGCTCAACGACGGAGCTCACGCGGTCGCCCATGTGGCGCGTCAGCTCCGCCGCCGGGGCGACCTGGAGCTGCACGACCCGCCCCATCATCACGCCGAAGCCCATGATGAGGACCGCCAGCAACCAGATCGCCGCCCCATCTGCGCGGCGTGCGTCGGTGGGGCGGGCCGCTGGCGTGAAGGTCTGCTCCGGGGCGTTGTTTGGGATGGTCGCCGAGCCGTCCATGCTCATGCTCCTGGGAACGGGTCGTGCGACCCGCGCTCCTGCTGCGTCAATCGCGCGGCTCATCGCCGGTGGCGAGCGTGGTCGGTGGGATGGGGGCGGATGGGGCGGTGGCGGAGAGAGAATCCTGCTCGTGATCCGGCGCCACATCGCCCGCGCGGGCGCCGGCAGGCCTGGGCTTCACGACTTTGGGCTTCTTCGGGTCGGTCAAGGCGGGGCCGGTTGGCGAAGGCGTCAGGAAATCGGCCTCGGTCGGCGCCTTGTCCACGCCCAGGGTCTTGAGCGGACCGTACTGCTGGGCGATCTGCTCGACGCGTTCGGGGGTGATCCGCTCAGCGATCCGCGTGCGGATGAGGTACAGATCGCGATCCCGGTCATGCATCCGTAACTGCGCCTTGGTCAACTCGTGAACCGCCTGAAGACGAGCCTGCCGCAGGTGCAGCAGCGTCGCGGCGGCGACGCCGAGCGACAGAATCAGGACGCAGAGCTTGGCGAGCATGGGTGGCCTTCAGCCGGAGCGTGGGGCGGGCGGAAATAGGAGAGCCGGGCGAGGACCCAACGAGAACCTGCGGCGTCTACTTCTCAGGCAGCTTGATCGTCTGCCCTTCACGGAGGTTGTCGCCGGTCGGGCCAAGCTCGGGGTTGAGCTTGACGATTTCCTTGATCCGGTCGGCGCTGCCGAGCACCGTCCGGGCGATCCTGACGACCGTATCGCCCTTCTTGGCCGCGTAGGTGCGGGTCTTGGGTGCGGTGGCTTCGGGCTTGGCCTCAGGCTTCTCGGGCTTGCCGCCAGGTGTGAGCGAGGTGTTCACGACGCGCGTTGTTGAGGGGGCGGGCTCGCTCACGGCCAGCGTCGCCTTACCGAGGAGAACGTCCTTGGGCGGCAGCCTGAGCGACTGCCCGATCGAGAGGTCCTTGCCGTTCTTGAGCTTGTCCTTGTTGTACGCCGCGAGCCGGTCGTGCAGCGACCCGTCGGCATACTCACGCTGGGCGATCTTGTAGAGGCTGTCGCCGCTTACGACGGCGTAGGTCTTTTCCTTGCCGGTCGACACGGGGAGGGGAGTCCGCGAGGTTTCGCTGCCGAGTATCGACGGGCCATCGGTGTGGTCGACCTTGATGAGCGCTTCGGGCTGGCCGGAGATGATCTCTTCGATCCGGGGCCGCGGCGCCATGCCCAACTGGTGGTCGTCGCCGGGCGGCAGGGGCCGACTGACAGGCTCACTCACGAAAGTGCTGTTTGTGCCCTGTTCGGGCAGTATGCCTGATGCCGTCAGCACGGGATCGAGCTTCTGGTTGCGGGCCTTGGAGAGGTAATCCCCCACCAGCACCCCGAAGACCAGAAAGACCGAGAAACCGATGATGAGCGCCAGCTTGCTTTCGCGTGTCACCGCTGATCTTCCTTCCAACCGCTGGGGCCGCAGCGCCGGATTCCGAGGCGTTCGGAGGGTCCGGGAGCGCGTGACGGCCGCGCGATCGTCCTTGCTCCACAGCATATCGGTTATCGCGCGCGTTGGCGATTGAATCTTCTTTCCCCGATCGGCGGCGCCTCACCGCCCGCGCTGCCCGGGCAAGGGCTGACGGGCGCCGGTCAACCTTGCGCCCCCCGCTCGCCCGGCGTCAACCGGATAGCCCGAAGCTTGGCTGACCCGGCGCGAGGGTTCCTACCGATCTCGGCCTCGCTCGCCTGCACCGCGCCCCGGGTGATTTCCCGGGCCCGGCCCGCGCTGACCAGCTCCCCGAACGCCCGCTTCACCGGCCGGTCCTCCAGGGAGTGAAAGCTGATGATCGCGATCCGGGCCCCCTCGGCGAGCCATCCGGGCGGGGGCGCTGCGCCGGCTGGAGAGCGTGGAGGACTGCCGACGACGCGCGCCGACTTCGAGACGCTGGCAAGCAGCGCTTCGAGATTCCCGAGTTCATCGTTCACGGCAATCCGCATCGCCTGAAACGTTCGCGTCGCCGGGTCGATGCCCCGGCCGCCGTGGCTCGGCGCCGACCGCCGGACCACGCTCCGCACCAGCTCCGCGAGGTCGCCCGTGCTTCGGAGCGGCTGAACCGCCCGGGCCGCGATGATCCGCTCGGCCACCGCCCGGGCCCTTCGTTCCTCGCCGTACTCACCGATGATGCGGGTGAGCTCCTCGAGCGGGAGTGAATTCACGAGGTCTGCCGCGGTCGGGCCCGCCATGGGGTTCAGGCGCATGTCCAGCGGGCCATCGCGGCTGAAGGAGAATCCCCGCGCCGGGTCGTCCACCTGCGGGGAGGCGAAGCCCAGATCGGCCAGCACGGTGTCAGCCCGCAGGCCCAGCGCCGGCAGGCGCCGGGGCGCCTCCGCGAACGACGCATGCACCGTCTCAATCCGCACACCCGGCGCCTCGGCGGCGACGCGGGCGCGAGCCAGCGCCAGGTTGCCCGGGTCAAGGTCAAAGAGCACCACGGCGCCCCCCGATCCGAGCCCGCGCGCCAGGGCCGCGGCGTGCCCACCCAGGCCTGCGGTGCAGTCAAGCAGCGTCTCGCCCGCCTGCGGAGCGAGGGCGGCGATGGTCTCATTCAGCAGCACCGGCGCATGGGAAAAGCTCAAGTCCAACCATACGGGGCGCAGCGCCCGGCCCGTATCCCCCTCCCCCCGCCGTCCCGCTCGCCCGCTCTCAGGGCAGCGCCGGCGGGTCGGTGTCGATGCCGGTCCCGGAGAACAGCTTGTTGTTCGACCCCGCAGCGGTCTCGGCGAACGAACCGTCGGGGTTGAGCAGGTATCCCAGGCCCTCAAGTGTCGAGGTTGCGCCGTGCCCGTCGGCGTACATCGCGTTGACGCGCCCGGCGTGCCGAGCTGCGGGGGCCGAGCGGAGGCGGTCGGTCCCGCGGTCGCTTTGCGGGGTCAGCCGGGGCGGGTCGAGGGCGTACGCCTCGTTGCACTCCTCCTGAGTGCCCCGTCCATTGTTGTTGTAGGGCTGGCGGCTGGCGGTGGGGAAGCTCGCGGCCGAGCCGAGCCCGTCGGCGGCGACGAGCGTTCCGCCCGTGGCCAGCAGCTTTGACCGCTTCACCGGGTACTGGTGATACCGGTTGCTGGTGATCCGCGAGTTGCCCAGGAACTGGTAGTTGTAGCCGTACGGACCGTTGCGCTCATCGACGTACAGCGGCACAGTGGGACACACGAAGACGTCGCTCTGGTAATCCTGCCGGTCGTCGGTGGTGCTGGGCTCGTGGAAGGGGAAGACTCCGACATAGAGCCCCATGCGGGCGATCCACGTCGGGCGGAACTTGAGCCCGTTGCCGACCTCGTACCAGTTGGCGGGGTTCCCAGTGCCGCCCGCCAGGCCCGGCGCCCGGTGAGGCACCATGACGTCCTTGTTCTCGTCGGCGAAGCCCTGCCAGCCGATGTTCAGTTGCCGCTGGTTGGCGAGGCACTTGGTGGCCCGGGCGGCCTCACGGGCGGAGCCCAGCGATGGCAGCAGGAGCCCCACCAGCAGGGCGATGATGGCGATGACGACGAGCAGTTCGATCAGGGTGAATCCCGCTCGCGGGCGCTGTGAAGAGAAGACCATTGTTGAGCGTAGCAAAGGAAAAGCACGTGCCCGTACCCCAGAGCACGCCCTCACGCGATCTTTGCAGAAATGTGGTCTCGCCGCCAGAACAACGAGGCCCCGATAGCTCATCCTCCGCTGTGTGCTGTGTGCTGTGTGCTGGGGTGGCCCGCCCCCGCTCAACCCGCATGCCTCGCCACTTCCCGCGCCACTTCGATGGTCGTGTTCGCCCCGCCCATGTCGTACGTCCGCACTTTGCCTTCCCTGATCACCCGCGCGATGGCCGCCTCCAGACGCACGGCCTTGGCCTTTTCCTCCTCGCAGCCGGGGCGATCGCCCAGCCAGTCGAGCATCATCTTGGCGGTGAGCAGCATCGCGTGCGGGTTCACCTTGTACTGCCCGGCGTACTTCGGGGCGCTCCCGTGCGTGGGCTCAAAGACTGCGTAGCGGTCGCCCAGGTTCGCGCTGGGGGCGAAGCCCAGCCCGCCCACCAGGCCCGCGCACAGGTCGCTCACGATGTCGCCGAACATGTTCTCAGCGACGATGACCGAGTACTCCTGCGGGTTCTTGAACATCCACATGCAGATCGCATCGATGTTCGCCTCATCGGCCCAGATGCCTCCCTGGTCGGGCGCCGCGTAGTCCTTGGCCAACTGGCGGAAGATCCGCGTCATCAGCCCGCCGGTCTCGCGCAGCACATTGGGCTTTTCGACCAGCGTCACCCGCTTGCGGCCGGTGCGCCTGGCGAACTCGAAAGCCTGCCGGCAGATGTTGGTGCACCCCTGCACGCTCACGATCCGCGTCGAGAGGGCCACGTTCTCCAGGCCCTTGTCCTTCCAGGGCTTCATCTTGGGGTTGGCGCACAGGGCTGTGTACACAGGCTCGGGGAGCGGGAAGAACTCCACCCCGCCGTAGCTCCCCTCGGTGTTCTCGCGGAAGACGACCTGGTCGATGAGCACATCGCGGGCCTCGGGATTGGCCAGGCGGGTGCCGCGGTAGTTGAGCGGGTTGCCCTCATAGGTCTTGCACGGGCGCATGTTGGTGTGCAGGTTGAACATCTGCCGCAGCTTGACGATGGGCGAGAAGTAGACAAGGCCCTTGCCCTTCAGCTCGGGGGCCAATTCGTCCTTCGCCTCGTCCTGCGGCTTGCTGGTGATGGCCCCGAACAGGCCGCAGGTGGTCGCGTTGAGCACCTTCACGCTGCGATCCGGCAGCGGGTTGCCCTCGCGACGCCAGAACTCCCATCCGATATCGCACGGCACATACTCCGCGTCGAGCTTCATCGCGTCCAGCACCAAGCGGGTCGCCTCCATCACGTCGTTACCGATCCCGTCCCCGGGCATCCAGGCGATCGAGTACTTGGCCATGAGTCGCTCCTTGCAAGGCTCTGAACCCGCCCGAGCCTACCAAGAAATCGTCCAGGCGGGATCCGCCCCCCTCTCCGCCACCGGCGATCCCGAACCGTCCGGTCCGGCAAGCCGTAACGGGGGGATGCTGTTTATGGTCATCGAGCACTTCAAGGGCGGCGATCCGGGCGCCGTGGGCGAACGCTTCCGCAAGCTCGGCCGGCTGATGCCCGAAGGGCGCGGCGTGGCCTATGTCGCCAGTTGGATGGCCGCCGACGGCTCAAAGTGCTACCAACTGATGGAGGCCCCGGCCCGGGCTGACCTCGACCCCTGGATCGCCAACTGGGCCGACCTGGTCGACTTTGAGGTTGAGCCCGTACTCACCTCAGCAGAGTTCTGGCAACGCTGATCGGCCGCAGACTGACCACGCCCCCGCGTCTCTGAAGCGCGTTCCTGAGGCGTGGCGATCCCGGGCGAACCAGCGGCCTGGCGAAGCGTGGCCTCAGCTCAGCGGCCCGCGCTCGCCCACCGACTGCGTCCCGCCCCCGGCGATGGCGCTGCGCATCAGCGTGTCAGCCTGCACGTTTTTCAGGCGGTAATAGTCCATGATGCCCAGGTTTCCCGACCTGAAAGCCTCGGCGATCGCGCGGGGGATCTCAGCCTCCGCGAGCACGACGGCCGCCTTGTTCTCTTCGATCTTCGCCTTGTTCTCCTGCTCCAGCGCCACCGCGAGGGCGCGGCGCTTCTCCGCCTCGGCCTGGGCCCGCTTCTTGTCGGCCTCGGCCTGGGCTGTCTGCAGCTGGGCGCCGATGTTCTCGCCGACGTCGATGTCGGCGATGTCGATCGAGAGGATCTCGAACGCCGTGCCGGCGTCAAGCCCCTTGTTCATGACGGTCTTGGAGATGTTGTCGGGGTTTTCGAGCACTTCCTTGTGCGAGCGGGCCGAGCCGATGGTGGTCACGATGCCCTCGCCGACACGGGCGATGATCGTCTCCTCGGTAGCGCCGCCGATGAGCCTCGAGAGGTTGGTCCGCACCGTCACGCGGGCCTTGGCCTTGAGCTGGATGCCGTCCTGGGCGACGGCGTCGATGGTCGAGCGCGGGCCCGATTGAGCGGGGCAGTCGATCACCTTGGGATAGACCGAGGTGTTCACCGCATCGAGGATGTCGCGCCCGGCCCGGTCGATCGCGCACGCCGCGTTGAAATCCAGCGGGATGCGGGCCGAACGGGCCGAGATCATCGCCCGGACGACCTTGGTCACGTTGCCGCCGGCGAGGTAGTGCGTCTCCAGCTGGTTGGTCGAGATGTCGAGCTCGGCCTTGCGGGCGGCGATCAGGTTGATCACCACCACGCGGGGGTCGACCTTGCGCAGCTTCATGCCGATGAGCTCGATGATCCCCACCGGCGCCCCGCTGAACAGAGCCTGAATGTACAGGTTCAGCACCTGACCGACGACGAACAGCAGCACCAAGGCGATGATCAGGATGATGATGCCGGCGACAATGGCGATGACGATGCCGGCGCTCGGGCCGCCGCCCGGGCCCTGCGCAAGCGTGTTGAGGAATCCTGAAAGCATGCGAACGTCTCCCGCATCGAGGTGAAAGGACCGGTCGGTCGGAGTATAGCGAAGCCCGCCTTGTACGCGGGGTGCAGTGCAGCGCGGTGCATTGCTCTGTTCTTGATACGGTCGGCGGATCGGCCCCGCCGAAGAGGGTCATCGCTTACAGCGATCGGACACGCAGCTCCGTCCCCTCGACGCCGGTCACACGCACCGGCGTCCCGGCGCGCAGCAGCCCGGCTTCCGACAGCGCGTCATAGCGGCGCCCGCCGATGCGCACGCTGCCCACCGGCCGCAGGTCGCTGGCCACTTCGCCTTCGCTGCCGATCAGGGCCACCAGGGCGGGGTCTACGTCACCGCCCACGCCGCCACCGGAATCTGCGACACCGTCGCCGTCCAGTTCGCCCTCTTCGTCGCTCTGCGGGCGGCTGGACAGGATCATCCGTCGCCCGATCGGCGTGTTGGGCATGATCCTCAGCCCGATGAAGAACATCGCCGGCCCGCCCACCACCACCAGACCCGAGCCCGCCAGGCCCCAGCCCAGATCCTTGCGGAACAGGCAGACCACCCCCGCCGCGGCGACAGTGAAGGCCAGCAGCGACAGCAACCCCGCCGAGGGCAGAAAGATCTCCACCACGGCGATCAGGAACGCCACCGCCAGCAGCGCTAAGCCCCAAATCAGCATCAGGTCCATCAGGCCATCACTCCACCGCTGCTCGACGCCCCGCCGCCTCCGCCGCCGGTCGGCGGCGCGGGCGGCGCCGGGGGGTTCCGCGGCGCATCTTGGTTGGCCGGCGCGGCGCCGGTCGAGGGCTCAACCACCACACGGTAGCCCGATGACTCGATCACCCGTACCCGCTGCCCGACCTCGACATACCCCGAGTCGGTCACCACATCGACGATCTCATCCCCGAACTGAGCCCGTCCCGACGGCCGCAGCGGCGTCAGCGAGACGCCCTCGGCCCCGACATCCACAGGCGCCCCCGCCGCGGGGCCCAGCGCCGCCAGCAGCCCGGCCCCGGCTTCATCGGAGCTCGGTGATTGCAGCACCAACTGCCCGAGAATCGGCAGGCGACCCAGGTACCTGATGTTCGCGTAGACGATCCCTCCCGCGGTGGCGCACGACAGCAGCACCGTCGCCATGGCGTAGTACAGGTCGCCGCTCTCGGGCGTGTCTGGGAAGAGCGACCCGCCGATCATGAATGTGCCCACCAGGCCGGCAAATAGAGACAACAGTCCCAGCACCCCGAACACCCCCAGCCCGGGCATGATGAACAGCTCCACCGCCAGCAGCGCGATCCCCAGGACGATCGCCGCGATCTGCCACCAGGCCCCCAGGCCCATGATGATCGCCGGGGCCAGCAGCAGCAGCAGCGCGACCGCCGCGGCGCTCCCGGGGATGATCAGCCCCGGGTGCACCAGTTCGATCACCAGCCCGACCAGGAAGATCACCACCAGCAGGGCCTTGATCGCCCACATGTTGAAGAACGCCGCTGTGGCCTCCATCGGCGAGCGGTCTAGGCGGGCGATGTAGGTCGCCCCGAAATAGGCCTTCAGGTCGTCATCATCATTGATGGTCCCCGTCCTGGTCGGGGCCTTCACCCCCAGGCCGAAATCGAAAAGCTGCTTCTGCTTGAAGGTGTACAGCGCTCGCCCGTCGGAGACGCACTCGACCAGCTTCCACTTCCCGCGCTGCTCGGGCGTGATCACGATCCGCTTGGAGGGGGTCGAGAGCACGCTGGACACGTCGGACGCGAACGCCGGGCTCATGTTCTGCCCTGCGGGGAGGAACTTGACCTCATCGGGCGCCGGCGCGGGCGCTGGGGTGTTCGCCGGTGATGGCGACGTCGGGGCGGGTCGCTTGCGGCCGGTCATGCGCTGGAGCCGCTTCATCAGCTCATCGGTCGGGGCGGGGGGGGGCGCCGACTTGGCGCCGTCGGGGAGCGGCGGCGGCCCCACCAGCGTGGGCGAGGCGTTCGACGGCTCACCCTCGAAGAGCATCCGGTGTTCCTCACGGTCGATGAACATCATCAGGCCCGGGGTCTCGGTGCTTTCGATCCGCCAGAGCTCCACCCCCAGCGTGACGATGCCCTGCACCAGCTTCTCGTCGTACCCGTTCCGGCGGGCGGAATCGACCACCTCGGCCATCAGCGGGGTCAGAAACTTCGCCCGGTGATGCTCGTTGAGATCCTGCAGCCCCAGCAGCGGGTCAAACGCGATGATCCCGGCGTCGCCGATTGTCCCCGCCTCAGCGATGATGATCTCCCGGCACGCCAGCGCGATGATCGCCCCGCCCGAAAACGCGTTGGGCCGCACCCACGCGACGATGTTCGAAATCGGGCATTCCTTGATCGCCGTGCAGATCCCGCGAACGGCGCCGAGCTCGCCGCCAGGCGTGTCCAGTTCGATCACGATCGCATCGGCCCGCCCGCGGACCGCCTCGGCCAGGCGCCGCTTGATGCTCGCCTCGGTGTCAGCGCTGATCTCCTCTTTCAGGGTGATCACCGCAACGTTCTTGGCAAGACGCCCCGACGGGATTGATGGCGAGGCCGATCCGTCGCGCGGCGCCGCGGCGCCTTGTTCGGGCCCCGCCGCGATGATCCAGAGCCCCACCAGCAGCATCAGCGCCAGCGCGCCAGCCCGCTGGATCGCCCGCAAGCGAGCCGCGCCCGGGGTCGAAGTCATCGAAACCAGCGACAGCCACGCCCCGGACACGGCCCCGCCGCCCGCACCACTCAAGCCACTGCGCCGCAGGTCAAGCATGCTCAAGTATAGAGAGGGCCCCGGAGGGCCTGAAACCGGTCACGCGGGCGCCCCGCACGCTGAACGAGTTCCCACCCCACCCCCCCCAGCCCAGCCTGTTCCCTCCCTCCAAGGCCGGTCCCGCGGCTGCTCACCCGCGCCGGCCGCGCCAGCCGGGGGCGTCCGCCTGCTCCACCATCCAGCGCATCGACATCTGGCGGCCGTCGCCCGCGGCCGGAGCGGTGCAGTCGATGTGGACCGCGAAAAAGCCCGGGCGGCCGTCAGCACTCGCTACGCCCGCGGCGTCGTGGGCCCGCACCAGCGGCCAGATGATCCGCCGATCGGTCTCCGGGAGCGGCAGGGCCTCAATCTCATCGTGCCCGAACCAATCCAGCCGACCCTCCCGCATGTCATGCGGCTCGATCCACACCGGGCCGACGACGCGGTAATAGAAGATCAACCAGTGCCCCCGCCCCTCAAAGGCGGTCTCGCTGATCAGCCCGCACAGGTGCAGCCGCTCCAGCGGGATATCAAGGCCCGCCTCTTCCATGATCTCCCGCCGGGCGCACTGGGCCGGGGACTCCCCCGAGTTCATGTCCAGTTTGCCACCGATGGGAGAGCACAGGCCGTGGTTGGGCGCCTTCAGCCGTCGCAGCAGCAGCACCCTCCCGTCCTTGTCGCGCAGGTCGCACAGGCAGGCAATCTTGTAGGGAAGCGGCCCTGATTGGGCCGGGGAAACGGTGGCGGAGCTGGGCGGCAGCGCGGCGGGTTGGGCAGGGTCAGCAGGCATGGGCGTGGAGCGTAGCGGCCCGCCGCATCCGGCCATGCCCCGGGGCCGCTCCAACCCCACCCCCGATCCCCGCCCCCTTCGCCCTCCGGGCCTCGCCAATTTTCTTCGCCTTCGCCCCCTCCGCCGCTGGGCTTTCGCGGTCCACCCGGCCGATACCCTGTCCATGCTTCTCGAATCCGCCGTCCCGGCCGCCCAGGCCCTCCCCGAGACCGTCATGTCCCCCGTTCCCATCCCGCCGCCGCTCGCCGGCTTCGATGTCGCCGGGAAGCACGTTTACCTTCTCGGGATCGGCGGCTGCGGCATGTCGGGCCTCGCCCGCATGCTCGCCGCCCGCGGCGCCATCGTCGCCGGTTCCGACATGAGCCGCTCCTCCGCCACCGAGGCCCTCGAAGCCGACCGCATCCATGTCGATCTCGACCAGTCCAAGGCCTGGCTCCCGGAGGGGTGCGAACTGGTCGTCGCCTCCGCTGCGATCAAGCCCGATCACCCCCAGATGCTCGCCGCCCAGGCACGTTCGATCGAGACCCTGACCTATGCCGAGGCGTTGGGCCGCTGCATGGTCGGCCGCACCGGCGTCAGCGTCGCGGGCACGCACGGCAAGAGCACCACCACCGCCATGCTCGGCTGCATCTTGCGCGACGCCGGGCTCGACCCCACCGTCATCGTCGGGGCCACCTGTGCCCAGCTCGGCGGGGGCTTCCGCCTGGGGGGCGAGGTCATCCCCGCCGCCAGCAGCACCTGGGCCGGCCGCGCGGGCATCCTCGTTGCCGAGTCGTGCGAGTTCAACCGCTCGTTCCACAACTTCCGCCCGACCGTGGCCGTCATCACGAGCGTCGAGGCTGACCATCTCGACATTTACGGCTCGCTCGACGCCGTAGTGGAGAGCTTCAACCACTTCGCCCGCCTGGTGGCGCCCGCCGAGGATGGCGGCGTGCTGCTGATCGCCCACGACGGCGCCCACCGGCGTGAGGTCACCGCGGGCGTCCGCTGCCGGGTCGAGACCATCGGCTTCAACCCCGCGGCGGACTGGGCGGTGTCGTATGACCCGCGCACCCGCCGGGCCGCCCTGAAAAACCCGGCGAGGGAGACCGTCGCGGAGTGGGTCGCGTCGCTCCCGGGCGAGCACAACGCCATGAACGGGGCCACCGCCGCGGCGCTGGCGACCATCCTGGGCGCGGGGCGGGCCATGATCGAAGACTCACTCTCCGGCTTCCGGGGCGTCGATCGGCGGAGCCAGTTCCTGGGCCAGCGGCCACACCCGCTGGGCGGCGTGGTCCGCGTCTATGACGACTACGGCCACCACCCCACCGAGGTCGAGGCGACGCTGCGGGCCTTGCGTCAGTTCGAGGCCCCTGAGCAGCGCAACGGCCGCCTGATCTGCGTCTTTCAGCCCCACCAGCACAGCCGCACCCGCCACCTGATCGAGGAGTTCGCCAACGCCTTCGGCCCCGCCGACGTGGTGATCGTGCCGCACATCTACTTCGTGCGCGACAGCGAGGAGGAGAAGCAGAAGGTCACCGCCGCCGACCTGGTCGACCGACTCAGGCAGAAGGGCGTGCAGGCGATGCACCTCTACCCCTTTGACGCCATCGTCGAGCAGCTCGGGAGCCTCTGCCGCCCGGGCGATCTGCTCGTCGTCATGGGCGCGGGTCCCGTCTACCAGGTCGCCGAGGGCTTCCTCCGCGGAAGCGGCCACGCCGCCCCGCCGAGGGCTCAATCGACCCAGCGAAGCTGATCGCGCGCGAACGGCCGACGTTGTCCACCTCCGCCCGCCCAAGCCCCCCCCTCCGCCCACCCCGCCGGACCCACCCTCGACCTGGCACCCTCCCGAGAGAGACCCATGACCGCCGCCGTGAGCCCGCAGATCGAAACTGGCGTCAAGCTCCAGACGTGGTTCGGCTTGGGCGGCCCCGCTCGCCGCTTCGCCCGCCCGCGGACGATCGATGAGCTGCGCGCCTGCCTGGAGCTCGACCCCGCCCTGCGCATCGTCGGCGACGGCGCCAACCTGCTGGTGCCCGACGAGGGCGTCAGCGAACTGGTCGTGTCGCTCAGCGAAGGCGGGTTCAGCGAGTTCGAGATCGGCCTGGCCAACGAGAAGGGCCACGCCCTGGTCCGGGCCGGGGCCGGGGTGCATCTCTTCAAGCTGATCAACGCCACGGTGGATGCGGGGCTCTCGGGCCTTGAGAACCTCGCTGGCATCCCAGCGAGCGTCGGCGGCGCCACGATGATGAACGCCGGGGGCAAGTACGGCGCCATCGGCGATTACATCACCTCCGTCACGCTCCTCACCCACGGGGGCGAGCTCCAGACCCTGCGCCGCAACCAGATCGAGTTCACCTACCGCCACTGCTCGCTCTTCCGCCAGCGGGTGATCGTGACGAGCGTCGAGTTCCGCCTCAAGCGGGCCGATCCCGCCGCCGTCAAAGCCAAGCTCAAGGAAGTCACCGAGTTCAAAAAGGCCTCGCAGCCGCTGAGCGCCAGTTCCGCCGGGTGCTGTTTCAAGAACCCCACGCTGACAGAATACGTCGAAGGCGTCGGCACGCCCGGCACACGCGTCTCAGCGGGCATGCTCATCGATCGGGCCGGGTGCAAGGGCCTCGCCAAGGGCGGCGCCGTGGTCTCCGACCAGCATGCCAATTTCATCGTCGCTCGCGAGGGCTGCACCGCCGCGGACGTCGTGGCCGTGATGGCCGAGGTCCAGGCCCGCGTCGCCGAGGCCTTCGGCGTCCGGCTCGAGCCCGAGATCGTGGTGTGGCCCGCGCCCGGGGAGCCGGCGAAGGCCAAGGCCTGAACCGCCCACCCATGAGCAGCACCTCACCCAACCATCCTTCCTTGTCATCGCTGCGCGTCCTCGTCCTCGGCGGCGGGCCCGACGGCGAACGCGAGGTGTCGATCAAGAGCTCCACCGGCATCGCCGAGGCCCTGCGGGCCTCCGGCCGCTTTGACGTCGAGCTGCGCATCATCGACACCCTCACCGCCGCCGACCTCGCCGCGATCCCCGCCGACCTCATCTTCCCCTATCTGCACGGCCCGTGGGGCGAAGGCGGGCCGCTTCAGGACATCATCGAGCAGGACGGTCGCCCGTTTGTCGGGTCCAACGCCCGCGCCAGCCGGGCCGCCATGGACAAGATCGCCTCCAAAGCCGCGGCGCTCGAGCTGGGCATCCCCACCGCTCCGGTCTGGATCCTCAATCCGCGCGATCCCGTCTGCCCCACCCGTCTGCCCGTCATTGTGAAGCCCATCCACGAGGGCTCCACGATCGGCCTGCACGTCTGCACGTCCCGCGCTCAGTACGCCGCGGCGGTCGACGCCATCCTCAGCGAGCAGCGCTCCGGCCTCATCCGCAGCTACATGGTGGAGCCCAAGATCGGCGGCGACCGCCCCGCTCGCGAGCTCACCGTCGGCGTGATCGACGGCGAGCCGCTCCCCATCATCGAGATTCGCCCCAAGGACGGCCTCTACGACTACGAGGCCAAGTACACCCGCGACGACACCCAGTACATCGTCGACCCCGATCTGCCTGAAGCCCTGAAGAAGAAACTCGGGAAGCAGACCTGCCGGGTCTTCAAGGCGCTGGGCTGCCGGCATATCGCGCGGGCCGATTTCCTGCTCGATGCCGATGGCGTCGCCTGGTTCCTCGAGATCAACACCACGCCGGGCTTCACCGACCACTCGCTGGTCCCCAAGGCCGCCCGTCACGCGGGGCTCGACATGCCCCAGCTCTGCGCCCGCCTGGTCGATGTCGCCCTGCGCGACGCCCGGAAGACCGGCGAGCCCGCCGCGCCATCAGCGGCCCCGCCTGAACGACACTCCGACACAGGCCCCGGCCCCACCGCCAGCCCCCACCCCGAGCGCGACCTCTCCATCGAGCTTGGCGAAGGCTGAATCTGGCGGCGTTGGGCCCAATTCGGCCCCACCGGGCCCCGCCCGCAGCGCCACTCAATCCTCTCGTTCGCGTCGGCGCGCCTTGGTCTGGCTCCGCACCCTTTTGGCCGTCAGGCGCCGCTCACGGGCCCCGCGTGAGGGCTTGGTCTTCTTGCGGACCTTGGGCACGACCATCGCCGCGACGATCAGGCTGCGCAGCCGGTCGACGCACGCCTCGCGATTGCGCAGCTGCGTGCGGTGCTCGTCGCTCACGATCAGCACCTCGCCCTCGCTTGTCAGGTATCCCCGGGCCTGCTCCAGAAACCGGTGCTGCACCCCGGGGCTCAGCGGCAGATCACCGGGCATCACCCGCAGTTCCGCCTTGGTCGATCGCTTGTTGACGTTCTGCCCACCCGGCCCGCTGCTGCGCGAAAACGCAAACCGCAGCACCCCGCCCGGCACGCTCATGCCCGGGGCCAGATCGACCCGGCTCGAGCCGCCCTCGGGGGCCTCGGGCTCATGAAAATCTTCCGGCGTGTTTGCAGCAGGAGCCATCATCATCGGCGGATTGAATCCCCGACGGATCGCCAAGGCCAGTCCCGCCGGGGTACGCTGGTGCTCCACCGCTCCTCCAATAGGGATCACCGATGAAGCGCCAGCCACCCACGAGCAGACCCTCCGCCCGCACCCGCCTCACCCCCTCAAACGCTTTCGCCGCGCTGGCGGTGCTGGCCGTCGCCGCCAGCTTCGCCGGGGCTGATTCAAGGCCGTTTGCGACCGCCCCCCTGCGCCTCGATGACGCCGCCGACGACTCGCCCGCCGCCGGGCGCGCGTGGCCCAGCTTCGACCGCCCCGACAACTGGACCGTGCAGGTCATCCCGCGGCTTTGGTACGTGTCGCCCAGCGGCAAGATCCGCCTGCCCTCGTCAACCACCCCGGGCGGCAGGATCCAGGTCCAGGACCTCAACATCGACACGCCCCTCTCTTCCCCCATGGGTGAGACCGCCATCCAGTTCGGCGACTGGCGCGTGACGTTCAGCGGGTTCAACTACAACATCGATCGCGGCGCCAGCGCCGCAACGGCCTTCCGCCTGGGCGATGTCAGCGTCAATCCCGGCGACGCCTACAACACCTCCTTCGATTTCACGAGCTTTCAGGGCCAGCTCGGCTACCGCATCTGGGAGATGGACTTCGGCGCCGAGGGGGGCGACGCCCCCAACCGGACGGTCCTGCGCCTCGACCTGGTCGCCGGCGGCCGCTACTACGACGTCGACATCGCCTTCACCTCCGGGGCGACGACCTCGCAGGCTCAGAAGACTTTCGGCGAGCTTTTCGGCGGGGCCCATGCCGAGTTGCAGATCGTCCGCGACTTCTCGATCGACGTCGACCTCACCGGCGGCGGGTACGGCGACAGCTCCAATTCGGTCGTCTCGCTCGATGTCGCCCTTGCGTTCAGCTGGCGCCCGGTCGACGGGGTGGGCGTTCAGATCGGCTGGCGGCAACTGGCTTATGACCTTACGAGCGGCGACGGCGCCGGGGAGTTTGAGTACCAGGGCCGCCTCGCAGGCTTGTTCGCCGGGCTTGTGCTGCGGTTCTGATCGCCCTGCGGCGGCAGTTCGGGAGCCCAAACCGAACAATTTCCGAGCGGATTGGGCAACCGTTCTCCTGTCTTGCCAATCGTTCACAACCTCTGTGTTGACAAGTGATTAGGTTGCGTGCATACTGCCCGAACCGGGCGTTCATCGCCCCGCATTCGCGGGCGGCCTGGTCAGAGGATCTCGTACCTCGTCTCGTGGGTGGTGTCCTTCTCCGGGGCACGATGGAGACGTTGCGCGAGCCGTCGCTAACCCCGCTGAGCGGGAGGGCCTATGGCCACGGTCACCAAGAAAGAGCTCATCGACCGCATCTGCGATCAATTGGAGGCGCCGCGCACGGTCGTCAAGAGCTCGATCCAGGCCTTTCTGGAGGCCATCGTCGAGGAGTTGGCGCGAGGAAACCGGCTCGAGTTCCGCGATTTCGGCGTCTTTGAGACCAAGCTGCGGGCCGCCCGAAAGGCTCAGAATCCCAAGACCCTCGAACGTGTCGAGGTCCCCCCGAGGCGGGCGGTCAAGTTCAAGCCTGGCCACCTGATGCGCGACGCCCTCGATGATTCCCCTTCCCTTGGTGATTCCACCGGTCAGCCCGCTCGTGAGCCCACCGGCGCCCATCGATCCGCCCCTGCCCCTGAGGCTCCATCGCTCAATCCCACGCCGATGGGCCGCTCGGTGGCTCAGGCCTCGCCCCGGCTCAACAAGACCGGCTGAGCGATCTCGGCGCCCGCGACTCCGCCAGCGAACAGCCGATATACCATGCGTCCCGCCACCTGCACCCGGGCCCCGGGCGCCTGGCTGGCCTGCATGACCGATCCCGTCGCACACGCCGATCACCGCTCAGGCCACGGCCCCCCGCCCCCGCGGTGCCTCGCGCTCCTCTCGCGGCGCGAGATGCTGGCCAGCGGTTCGCTATTGCTCCTGGCGGGCCTTTCAGGCTGTCAGAACGCCTCGGTGGCGAACGCGAGTGGGGGGGGAGAGCCGCTCCCCAGCCCGGTGACGCCGGGCCGGTCGCCGACCCCGCCGCAGGCGCCGGCCGCTCCGCCAGTCTCGCCAGTCCCCGGGCCGACCGGGCCGATCCAGGTTGCCGGCCTCCAGGTCATTCCCCGCTCGGCGTGGACCACCGCCGGCGTCGTGCCGGGCCGGCCGATCAAGCCGCTGGGCCAGGTGCTGCGGATCACGGTTCACCACGAGGGGGCCACGGTCTACGGCTCCACCGACCAGGGCGACGCGGCCCGCCGCCTCGCGTCGATCCGCCAGTCGCACATCAGCCGCGCCACCGACGGCGTGTACTGGGCCGACATCGGCTACCACTACGTCATCGACCCGGCGGGGCGCGTGTGGGAGGGCCGCTCGCTCCAGCACCAGGGCGCTCACGTGCATCTGCAGAACGAAAACAACCTGGGGGTGATGGTGCTGGGCAACTTCGACAAACAGTCGCCCTCACGGGCTCAGACCGCGGCCCTCGAGGCCTTCCTCGCCTCGCGCATGCGCCAGTACCGGGTACCGGTGTCGCGTGTCTACACGCACCAGGAGATCGGTCAGACCGCCTGTCCGGGGCAGACACTGCAGCGCTACATGATCGCCTCGCGCGGCCCGGCTGGCGGCCTGCGGATCGTGTAAAGCTGCTGTCAGCCCGGCCCCCAGCCACGCCTCGCCCCCGTGACGCTCGCCGGCGGCCGTAAACTCCCGCGTGGCTCCCCAGGCACCCCAGTTCGCCGACCTCTTCACGCACACTCACCACGTGCTGCGCGCTGTCCTTGAGGCGTGCGAGCCCGGCCAGCTCGTGCGCGCCAATCTCTCCAGCCTGCCGGCTGGGCCGGTCCACCTCATCGCCTTCGGCAAGGCCTCGGTGCACATGTGCATCGCCGCGGGCCAGGCGCTGGGCGAGCGGATCCGCTTTGGCATCTGCACGAGCGCCCAGGCCGCCCGGGGCAAGCCTGCCGGGTTCCCCGCCACCGTGGGCCTGCTCCATGCCGATCACCCCCTGCCCACCTCGGCCAACGTGGAGGCGGCCGAGGCCGTCCGCTTCGTGGTCAGCGAGTTTGCGTCGTCGGCCCGGCGGGGCGAGCAGGGGGCCCTGCTGGCGCTGATCTCCGGAGGTGGTTCGTCGCACCTCACCCTGCCCGCCCTGGGTCTGGGCCTCGACGACCTGCGCAAGCTCACGAGCGCCCTGCTCAAGCGCACCGCCACCATCGGTGAGATCAACAGCGTCCGCAAGCACCTTGAGCAGCTCAAGGGCGGGCGCCTCGCCGCCCTCGCGGCGCCCGGCCGCGTGCTCGCGCTGGTGCTCTCCGATGTCGTCGGCGACGAGGTGCACGCCGTCGCCTCCGGCCCGCTGGCGCCGGACCCGACCACTTACGGGCAGGCCCTGGGCGTGCTGAAGCGCTACGACCTGCTCGATGAGGCGCCCCGCCTCTCTGATTACCTTGAACGCGGGCGCGATGGCGAGCTGGAGGAGACCCCCAAGCCCGGCCACCCAGCGTTCGCCACCGTCGAGAACCGCATCATCGGCGGGAATGACTACGCCGTGCTCGCCGCGTCCGCCGCGGCGGAGGCGCTGGGCTTCCGCGTCGTGCGGGCTGGGTGCCGCACCACCGGGGTGAGCCGCGAAGTGGGCGCCGCGATGGCGCGCGAGGCCCTGGAGCTCCGTCGGCAGGGCGAGCGGGGCGCCGCGGTCATTTTGGGCGGTGAAACAACCGTCGACGTGCGCGGGAAGGGCGCCGGGGGCCGGAACCAGGAACTGGCCCTTGCCGCGGCCCTCGAACTGTCCGGGACCGGGGGCGTGGCGGTGCTCGCCTTCGCGACCGATGGCATGGATGGCCCGACCGACGCCGCGGGCGCGGTGGTGACAGGCGAGACGGTTCCCGAGGCCCGCCGCCAAGGTCTGGCCCCGCGCGAACGGCTGGACGACAACGACGCGTACAGCGTGCTGGCCCGCCTGGATGGCGTCGGGTTTCACTCACTCTTCAAGACGGGACCGACCGGCACGAACGTCAACGACATCGCTATGGCGCTCGTGTACTGAGGAGGTCACCCGAATCTGAGCGGCTGCTGGCGCCAGGTGGCGCCGCCCGCGGACCACATGCGGCTGGTGCGCTGGTAGGATTATCACCGACTCACATCTCACCTGAGGAGTTTCGGTCACACCCATTCTGGAAGTCAGGAGCGCCCATGAAGTCGCTGTTTTTCGGTCTCATCCTGGCAGCTTCGCTCGTGCTGCTCGCCCACCCCCGCGCCGTGGTCGCGCAGATCGGCGGCAACGAATACAAGGATGCCGCCATCGGCTTCCGCCTGAAGCCCTTCCCGCGCTGGACTCGCCTGCGCGAGACCGGGCTGGCCGAGGCCGACGCCAGGAACGCCAAAGACAACCCCGGCCGCAACTGGCGGGTCAGCGCCGCCTGGACCAAGGGCGATCTGGGCTATCTGATTTACCCCTACGTGCTGCTGGAGGTCTCCGAGCGAAACCTCATCGGCGTGACCTTCGCCGACGTCGAACGGGCCTTCGGGGCCGAAACCCGCAAGGACTCCGAGGCGCTGCTGGCCAGCAATGCCGGCGAACTGTTCAAGAAGCTGATTCCGGGCGACCCGCTGCTGGATCGCGCCCGCAAGCGGGTGATTCAGAAGACCAAGTTCGAGATCGATCGAGTCGGCCCGGGGAGTGAGCTGGTGATCACCTATCTAACCAGCCGCGGGCTGGTGAGCGTGGTCATGGCGTGCGACGACAAGCTCATCGACGAGTACGCTCCCGAATTCCAGGGATTTCTCGATTCGTTCAAGATCGAGCCCCTGGCGGAATACGCCGAGCCCAGTCGGTCGACTGACGACGGCAAGTGGGGGGCCGCCCGGCAGGGCAAGTCAGTGGCGAAGTCCAAGGCCGGCGGTAAGGCCATGGGCCAGCAGCAATATCTGGTGCTGGGCGGAGTCGGCTTGGGCGGCCTGCTGGTGATCGTGGTCATCATCGCCACCGTCGCGCGCCGGTGATTGGCTGGCTCGCCGAGCGGGCGGGGGGGGGCAGGGGGGCCGGGGGGCATCGGGGTTTGCCAAGACTTGCCGGTACGCCCGCGTTCGGGCATCCTTGCGGGTGTTGCTGCATCGAATGGGTCGGCGGGTTCGAAGGGATGAACGTCCTTGCCCCGTCTCGTGTCTCGGGCCCGCTCATCCTGCACCGCTCACCGGAGGCTCCCATGTCCGCGATTCGCATCACGTCGCTCGCCCTGATGGCGTCTTCATTGCTGCCCCTGGCTGGGTGCATCGTGGTGGTCGGCAACACGTCGCGGGGCTACACGTCGGCTGAGTACTCCACCGCGTCGGGCCGGCCCAAGCGGATCGGGATCGAGATCGAGTTCACTTCGCGGGCCCTCGCGGCTCAGTGCGGTGTTGAAGCCAGCCAGACGTGCGTGATCAAGGATGTGCTTGTCGGCTCACCCGCCGAGCGGGCCGGGCTGCGGAAGTTCGACCTCGTCGTCGCCGTGGATGGGCAGCCCGATGGTTCGTGGGACAGCCTGGCCAAGGCCATTCGCGAGCGCGAGGCGGGGCAGAACCTGGGCCTGCGCGTCCTGCGCGGCGGCCAGACGATCGACATCGTCGTGACGATCGAAGAGCAGCACGCCCCCTGAGCGGGCGGGAACCTCCGGCCCCGGGCTGGTCTGGCGCAGGGTGCGGATCAGGGTTTGCCTCAGGAGGCCGCGGCGAGCACTTCGTCGAGCTTCATCGCGTCCTTGATCTCGCGCTTCTGCGACCAGATGACCTTGCCGGTCTTGCTGATCAGCACCGTGCCGCGCCAGGCGACGTTGAGGTCCGGCCAGTACAGGCCGTAGGCCTTGCACACGACCCGGTGGATGTCCGAGAGCAAGGTCTGGGTGAAGCCTTCCTTGTCGCTCCAGGCCTTGAGCGACGCGAAGCTGTCGCAGGACACCCCGACAACCTGCATGCCCTTGTCGCCCCAGCGCGACGCCTCCTGGTGCACGCACTGCATCTCGGTGCCGCAGACGCCGGTGAAGGCGAGGGGGAAGAAGCAGAGGACCACATCGCCCTTCTTGAGGGCTTCGCTGAGCTTCCAGGGCTTGCGGTCCTGGTCGATGACTTCGAAGTCAGGGGCGGTATCGCCAGGGGCGATGACGGTGCTGCGCGCCGTGAGGTGTTCATTGGCCATGGCCAAGCGTACGCAGGCGCGATCCGCTTGCCAGCGCCGCGCGGGGCGGAGCGGCCGCGGTGCGGTGGGGTTTCACACCGCCGCGGCGGATGGGGACGTGGGGCGTCGGTTCGGATATGCTTGGCCCGTCACCAAGCAGGAGGCCACGTGACGACCCTGGACTCGCTCAAGGATCGGTACATCGACGTTCGCCAGCGCATCGCCAGCGCCGCCCAGCGGGCCGGGCGCGATCCCTCGGACATCATCGTTGTCGCCGTCAGCAAGTACAGCGGCATCGACGAGATCCGGGAGCTCATCGGCATGGGCCATCGCGATTTCGGCGAGGGGCAGGTCCAGCAGCTCATCCAGCGGGCCTCGATGATTAATGAATGGTCCGCCCGCCATCGACTCGTCGGCCAGGCCGCGAGCCCGAGCGCGGCCCATCCCGCCCCGGTTCGCTGGCACATGGTCGGCCACCTGCAGCGGAACAAGGCCCGGAAGGCGATCGAGTTCGCCCGCCTGATCCACTCGGTGGACTCCCTCCGCCTCGCTGAAGAAGTGCAGAACGCGGCGATGCGGACCGATGCGGTCGCCGAGGTGCTGCTGCAGGTGAACTGCTCGGGCGAGGCGAGCAAGTTCGGCTGCGCCGTTCCCGCGGCCTTCCACCTCGCCGAACAGATGGACAGCATGATGAACGTGCGGCTGCGGGGCCTGATGACCATGGCGGCGCCTTCGGCCCACCCTGACGACGCCCGGCCCGCGTTCGCCCGCCTGCGCGAGCTGCGCGATGACCTGGTCCGGGCCGGGATCGGCGCCGACCGCCCCGCGGGCGGAGGGTTCGACCTGCTGTCGATGGGCATGTCGAGCGATTTCGAGGCCGCGGTGCTCGAGGGGGCCAACGTGCTGCGGCTGGGCTCGGTGATCTTCGGGGAGAAGACCGTGGCGGAGCCCGTGACCGTCGAGGATGACGACGGCGAAGCCTGAACCGGCCTCCGCCGGGCATCTGCTCGTGATTCGTTCGCATTTCCGCCGATGAAACCGCCCCGGCGGGTCATGCGCCTGCAGCCTTTGACCGATGTTTTTCGGACTTCGCCCGGTCCTGCGTGGATCGGGCCGGTACTGTTTGGATTCCTCGCCGGGTCCGAGAACGCCGGCGGGCCTTCAATCGCGAGGACGCATGCTGAGCCCAAACCAAGCCCGTATCCAGTCATTCCGCGTCGTTCCCTACTTGCCCGAGGCCCTGCGCCCGCTGGTGGATATCGCCCACAACCTGTGGTGGACGTGGAACTACGAAGCGGTGAACCTCTTCACCCGCCTCGACCGTGACCTGTGGGAGCAGTGCGGCCACAACCCCGTTCTGATGCTCGGCAGCATCAAGCAGGAGAAGCTCGACCGCGCCGCCCACGACCGCTCCTACCTGCACGCCCTCGGGACGGTGCACAGCCAGATGCTCGAGCACCTGCAGCATCGCGGGTGGTTCGCCGAGGTCGGCAGCGCCGTGGCCGGGACGGAGCGGCCCTTCAAGGTCGCGTACTTCTGCGCCGAGTTCGGGCTGACGGAGTGCCTGCAGATCTACTCCGGCGGCCTGGGCGGCCTGTCGGGCGACCACCTTAAGAGCGCCGCGGAGCTGGGCATTCCGCTGGTCGCGGTGGGCCTGCTGTACCGAAAGGGCTACTTCCACCAGTACCTCAACCCCGACGGCTACCAGCAGGAGACCTACCCGGACATCGACGCCCCCAACCAGCCCATCCACCGCGTGATCGACCCGCGGACCGGTCAGCAGAAGCGCGTCACCGTCGAGCTCCCCGGCCGCTCGGTGGCCCTGGGCATCTGGCGGTGCGATGTGGGGAGGGTGCCGCTCTACCTGCTCGACGCCAATCTGCCTGAGAACAGCCGCGAGGACCGCGACATCACCAACAACCTCTACGGCGGCGACATCGAACACCGCATCAAGCAGGAGATCTGCCTGGGGATCGGCGGCTTCCGCGCCCTGCAGGCCGTCGGTGAGTCGCCCTCGATCTACCACATCAACGAAGGGCACGCGGCGTTCCTTTCGCTCGAGCGTGTCGCGGCCATGCGCCGCGGGACCGACCTCTCGTTCGATCAGACCCGCGAGGCTGTCGCCGCGGGGCAGGTGTTCACGACCCACACGCCCGTTCCCGCGGGCATCGACCGCTTCCCGCCCAAGCTGATCGAGACCTACTTCTCGCACATGCTGCCCGACCTGGGGCTCGATCTCGAGGGGCTGTTCGCCCTCGGCCGCGAGAACACCGCCGATCGCAAGGAGTTCTTCTCGATGGCCGTGTTGGCCATCCGCACGTCCCGGTTCTGTAACGCTGTGTCGGAGCTGCACGGCGTGGTCAGCCGCAACATGTGGAAGCAGATGTGGCCCGGCGCCCCCGAGCACGATGTGCCCATCGGCCACGTGACCAACGGCGTGCACACCCGCTCCTGGGCCAGCGGCGACATGACCCAGCTCTACGACCGCTACATGGGCGCCGCGTGGCACGAATCCCCGCAGGACCCCGCTGTCTGGGCGGCCGTCGACGAGATCCCCGACGAGGAGCTGTGGGCCGCGCGGCAGCGCCGGCGCGAGCACCTCATCGCCTGGGTTCGCCGCCAGATCCGCCGCCAGCTCACCGCCCGCGGGGCCGCGACCAAGGAGATCGAGGCGGCCGCCGCGGCCCTCGACACCGACCTGCTCACCATCGGCTTCGCCCGCCGGTTCGCCACCTACAAGCGCGGGACGCTCCTGTTCCGCGACAAGGCCCGGCTCGACAAGCTCCTCAACGGCGACAAGCCGGTCCAGCTGCTGGTGGCCGGCAAGGCCCACCCCGCCGACGGCGGCGGCAAGGCCCTGATCCGCGAGATCGTGGAGTTCACACGCCAGAGCAAGCACAACCTGCGCGTGGTCTTCCTCGAAGACTACGACATGAATGTCGCCCGCCGCCTGGTCCAGGGCTGCGACATCTGGCTCAACACCCCCGTCCGCGGGCTGGAGGCCAGCGGCACCTCGGGCATGAAGGCCGCCCTCAACGGGTGCATCCACCTGTCGATCCTCGACGGCTGGTGGGCCGAGGCGTTCGACCCCGAGTGGGGCTTCGCCATCGGGCGCGGCGAGGTCTACGAAGACTCCCGGCGCGAGGAGGCCGACGACATCGAGAGCCGCTCGCTCTACCAGGTGCTCGAATCGCAGATCGTCCCCGAGTTCTACGAGCGCGACGACGGGTCCATCCCGCGCCGCTGGGTGGCCCGCGTCAAGCAGTGCATCAAGAACATGGCGCCCCGCTTCAGCACCCACCGCATGCTGGTGGACTACGCCCGCCAGTTCTACTTCCCGGCCCACATCGCCGCCAATCGCCTGCAGACCCGCAACCTGGCCGAGGCCCGCGACCTGGCCAACCACGTTGACCACCTCCGCCGCCACTGGTATGAGGTCCGCGTGCTCGAGACCACCAGCGCCGTCGGCCCGCAGAGCGCCGTCACCGTGCGCGGGGAGGTTACCGTGACGGCCAAAGTCGCGCTCGGGGCCCTCAAGCCCAGCGAGGTGCTCGTGCAGCTCTATCACGGCCAGGTCACGTCCCTGGGCGAACTGGTTGACGCTGAGGCCCTGGCGATGCGGCACGAGCGCGAGCTGGAGGGCGGGGCCCACCTCTTCACGGGCGTCTTCTCGCCGCAGCGGTCGGGCCAGCACGGCTTCTCGGTGCGAGTCCTGCCCAGCGATGACCGCCTGGTGACGCCGTTCCTCCCGGGGCTTATCACCTGGGACACCGGCGCCGCGCCCGAAGAGGTCCTGAGCACCATCCAGGTTGCGCACGCCAAGGCGAGCTGAGGGCTTGACGAGGTTTCAGAAACACACGAGCCCCGATCAGCGATGGCTGATCGGGGCTCGTTTCATTCCAGGGGATCGATTGGGCGAGCTCGACGTGGCCCAGCGAGGGCTCAGCGGCCCTGCCGGACAGCGGTCGTCACACCTTGAGGTAGATCCGGCGTCGGTGCAGCCACCAGGCGACCCCGATGTTGAAGGCCGTGTACATCACCGCGAGCCAGAGCACCTCGGCGGGGCCGAACGCGGCGCTGATCGGCCCTCCGACGGCGGCTTTGATCAGATCCTCGATGCGCATGAGGCGCTCCATCAGGTAGAGCGTGATGGGGTTCATCCCGATCCAGATGAACGGCGCCGCCCAGCCCGAAACGCCCGCCACGTCGATCACCCAGTAGAACGCCCCCAGCAGCACCAGGCTGTAGCCCCCGGCCACCAGCACGAACGACGACGTCCACAGCTTCTTGATGATCGGGAAATCCAGCCCCCACAGCCAACCCAGCGCGGCCAGGGCGATGCCCGCCCCCACCAGCACGCCGGCCTTGCTGGCCTGCCGACCGGCGCCCACCCCCGACCGCAAGTACTCTCCCGCCATCACCCCCAGCAGGGCGCTGGCGATCGCGGGAAACGTCGACAGCAACCCCTCGGGATCGTGCGTCTTGTCCCACCGGCGCCCGGGCAGGAACTGAAAGTCCACCCAGTTGGCCAGGTTGTGCTCCGGCCCCTCGGCGAAATCCCCCATCTGCCCGCCCGGCGGCGGGACGAATCTCAGCAGCAGGTAGTACCCCAGCAGGATCGCCGCGGTGATCACCAGCCGCGTCCGCCCCGAGGCGAAACAGAGGAGCAGCCCCGCCGCGAGATTGCAGATCGCGATCCGCTGCAAGACGCCCACCCAGCGGACCGAACCCACGCCGTTGGCGATCCCCTGGTAGTAGAGCAAGCCCAGCAGGTACAGGACCGCGGCCCGCAGAATGATCTTGCGGGCCGTCGCAACCGGCCCCACCCGCTGCAGCGACGCGTGCACCGAAAACGCCTGCGACGCCCCCGAGATGAACACGAACATCGGGAAGACCAGATCGAGAAAATGGAACCCCGCCCACGGCACGTGCTCGAGCTGCGCGCAGAGCCCCGCCGCGGCCGGGTAGAGCTTGCCCAGCTCGAACGCGACCGTCTCCATCCCCAGAATCCAGAACATGTCGAACCCGCGCAGGGCGTCGAGCGAGACCAGGCGGGGCGGCGTTGCGGGGGCGGTCATCCGCCGAGCGTAATCGAAGTCCGGAGCCGTGGGGGATGCGGCGGGAGGGAGGAGGGGGGGAGGGGGGTCGGCCAGGCCCTCAGCGGGCGGTGCTCAGTCCGCCAGCCGCCGCCGGCGGGCGACGGCGAGGATGATGCCAGCCGCGGCAGGCCCAGCCCCGCCGGAGCCGGGGATGGTGAGCGTGTACCGGTCTTGGGCGGGCAGATCGGGGAAGGTGTAGAGCACGCTTGAGCCATCAGAGAATGTCAGGGTCAGGGTGGCGTTGGGCGCCGCGCCGTTGCTGAACAGCACCGTCCGCGTATCGGCGTTGAAATCGCCGTTGTCGTTGTCGATATCCCACTGGCCGCCGAAGGTGACGCCGGGACCGAAGTTGGCGAAGCCATAGGTGAACAGGTCAGGTCCCACGTTGTTGTCGCTTCGCTCGCCCACCAGCAGCGTCGCGGTCTGCGAGCCGTCGCCGCCCAGGAACCGCTCGTCGCTCAGATAGAGCTGGTCGAAGAGGTACTGCGTATCGCCGATGGTGAAGGTCGCCTGGGTGAGGTTCACCCCCGCCTCGGAGGTGTTGGCCAGGGTGAAGAGCGTCGTGTTGAACGCCCCGCCGCCGCCGTTGCCGTTCTCAAGCGTCAGGATCGCCTCGCCGGCGATCGCACCCGAGGCAGCCATGAGCGCGCCGATACCCGCAACGGCCAGAAACTGTGTGTTGTTCACGATCATCCCCCTGACCGGATCCGCTGTGGGCACGACGGAGACCCGGAGAACTCCGGAAAAAGCGTACCGCCGTCCCCTCAGTCTCGCAAGGAGAGCATGGCGCAAAGCGGGCCGCCTGCGGCGACTTCACACATCGGTTCAAAAGAACAATCGGCCGCCTCACGGTGAGGCGGCCGAATCGTTTAGTCAGGCGAGGGGCTCAGTCGGACTTCGGGTACGACCCCGAATCCGGCTCAGCGGCGGCGGCGGAAGGCGCCCAGGACGCCCGCGGCGCCGAAGGCGACCGCCGCGCCGGGGGTCGGGACCGTGAACACGCCGATCTGGCTGTTGGTGCTGTTCTCGTAGCCCAGGAACAGCCGCTTGGTGACGGTGTCGAAGGCCAGGGCCTCAATTTCGCCGATGCCGGCGGTGCCCGCCGCGGCGGTGATGGTCGAGGTCGCGATCAGCGTGCCGTCGAGGCCGTAGAGGCGGAGGACGTTCACATTGGGGAACTGGCCGCTGGCGCCCGCAGAGATCAGCAGGCTGGGGCCCGTCGCGAGGGGCGAGAAGAGGGCCGCGTCGGCGGCGTTGAGGTAGACCATGCCCTTGGCGTTGGGGATCAGGGTGAACGACTCGGCCAGGATGACCGGGGTGCTGGCGGTCGAGAGGAACCGCAGCGTCGGGGTCGGCGTGCCGCCGTCGATCACGGCGAAGCGATCGTCCGAGGCGGTGGCGCCCGGGATATAGGCGATGTCGTCGTAGTTGAAAGTCGAGTTCACCACACCGTCCTCGACGACGCCGGTTCCGGTGTTCATCGCGCCCAGGATGCGGGCGCTGACCGGGGAGACGACGCTGTCGATGGCGGTGAAGCGGGGGGCGCTGCCGGGGCCGAAGCTGCCGTAGCCCGAGCCGCGGGTGTTGACCGTCAGGCCCTCGGGGCCGTACGCCGCGCTGGCGGCGCCGTTGGTCACGGTGTAGCGGAGGGCCGACGGGGCGGCGGCGAGGTTGCCGCCGGCGTACGCGGCCAGGTAGCCGTTGGCCTCCGCCGCGGAGCCGTCGCTGGCGACGTAGAGGGTGCCGTTGTAAAAGGTCATCCCCTCGGGCTCGACGCGGCCCGAAGCCGGGGTCAGGCCCTGGCTCGACAGGTCGGTGGCGACCCGGAAGATCGAGATGTCATAGGACGTGCCAAACAGGTTCTGGTTGGTCAGCGTGCCGAACAGGGAACCGGCCGAGGCCGAACCCGCGAGGGCAAGCAGGGCGACGACGCCGATGGCGCCACGGGAACGAAGGGCGTTCATGTCTCTCTCCTCCGGCGTTGAGCCGAGTGTCGCCCCGCAGGGATACCCAACAGCGGGAAAACCGCCTTTGGAGCGACAAAGGAGTTTATCCTGCAATCGTAAGTGCAGTGTGAGCGTCGCGCAAAGAGTGCCGGACCTATCCGCAAGGGCTCTTTGGGTCATCGCTGGAAATGATGGATCATCGCCCGACGCACGGCGGAGCGTCGCGGGCGGAGGATTCCAACGAAAAAGCCCGGAGGCGCAGGCCTCCGGGCTCGGGTGCAGTCAGGCGTCATCGGCCCGGGCGTTGCGTGCAAGCCGGGCGTATCGGGCGAGCGTACCGGGCGACCCGATCAATAGTCCATGTCGTCCATGCCGCCGCCGCCCGCCGGGGCCTTGGCCTTCTTCTCCTTGATATCGACCACCGCGCAATCGGTGGTCAGGAGGAGGGCGGCGATGCTGGCCGCGTTCTGCAGGGCGACGCGCTCGACCTTGGTGGGCACGATGACGCCCATCTTGACGAGGTCGCCGTACTCGTGGGTGAGGGCGTTGTAGCCGAAGTTGGTCTCGTCGTTCTCCTCGACCTTGCTGGCGACGATCGAGCCGTCGAGGCCGCAGTTGGCCGCGATCTGCTTGATCGGGGCGCTGACGGCGCGGTAGACGATGTCGACGCCGACGCGCTCGTCGCCGCGGGCGCTCTTCTTGAGCTTCTCGAGCACGCGCCGGGCCCGGATGATGGCCACGCCGCCGCCGGGAAGGATGCCCTCTTCGACCGCCGCGCGACAGGCGTGCAGCGCGTCCTCGACGCGGGCCTTCTTCTCCTTCATCTCGACCTCGGTCGCGGCGCCGACGTTGATCTGGGCGACGCCGCCGGCGAGCTTGGCGAGGCGCTCCTCGAGCTTCTCGCGGTCGTAGTCGCTGGTGGTGACCTCGATCTGGTGGCGGATCTGCTCGATGCGGCCCTTGATGTCAGCGGGCTTCCCGGCGCCCTCGACGATCGTGGTGTTGTCCTTGTCGATGGTGACCTTCGCGGCCCGGCCCAGGTCCGACAGCTCGAGCTTCTCGAGGTCGATCCCCAGTTCC
>CAZSZO010000031.1:0-45545 GCA_964611125.1 uncultured Phycisphaeraceae bacterium
CAGCGAGCAGGCCAGGCAAGGTCGCCGGGCTGCGCGGCGGGGTTTGGCTGGGGCGGGGGGGGCTGGGGGTGCGGCCGCTCGGTCATGCCTTGCTCGACGCGCTGACTTCAGCGGCGGGCCGGGTGACGACCTGAGGGCCGGTCGCGCTGAGCACGGCGGCGGGGGGGGCGGGGGCGGGGGAAGCGAGATGGGCGGGGACGGCGCCGGACTGGCGCGAGCGGAACTCATCCCACTCGCTCACCAGGCGCTCGGCGAGGGCCCGGTAGTCGAGGGCGCCGGGGCACCCGGGGGCGTACTCGAAGATGGTCTGGCCGAAGCTCGGGCACTCGGCCATCTTGATGTTTCGCCGCACGGCGGGTCGGTAGACGCGGGCGGAGCGCCAGGGCTTGTCGCCCGCCCGGGCCTGCTCGAAGAACGCGTCGAGGTCGGCGATGACCTCCTTGCTGTGCGATGTCGTCGAATCGTGCTGGCAGACGATCACGCCGGCCACTTTCAGGCGGGGGTTCACCGCCCGGGTGACCTCGCTGACGGTCTCCATGAGCTTGCCCAACCCCTGCAGAGCCAGGAAGTGGGCCTGCATGGGGACGAA
The DNA here is from genome assembly GCA_964611125.1 of uncultured Phycisphaeraceae bacterium. Classification (GTDB taxonomy): domain Bacteria; phylum Planctomycetota; class Phycisphaerae; order Phycisphaerales; family UBA1924; genus JAEUIX01. The sequence continues at coordinate 590 of CAZSZO010000031.1, forward strand.
GACCTCCCGCGCCATGGCCAGGCCGCTGAGGGTGAGCACGCCCAGCGACGGAGGGCAATCCAGGAAGACGAAATCGAAAGCGCCCGCCGGGCCGACGCGCGCGGCGTAGCGATCCAGGGCGTCGCGCAGGCGCGTGAACCGCGCGGGCGGCGCCACGCCGGCCAGCTCCAGTTCGGCCCCGGCCAGATCGGTGAGGGAGGGGACCAGGTGCAGATTGGGGCGGGTCTCGACCATCGAGCGCTCGAGGGGCGCGCCGGGGTCGGTGAGCAGCTCATAGGCGCTTGCCTGGTCGGGGCCGACCTCGACCCCCAGGTGCAGCGTCGCGTGGGCCTGAGGGTCCAGGTCGATCAGCAGGACCCGCTGGCCCTGCAGGGCGACGCCCGCGGCGAGATTCACCGCCGTGGTGGTCTTGCCGACGCCGCCCTTCTGGTTCATGAGGGCGATGGTGCGGGTGAGCGGCGGCAGGCCGCCGGCGGCGGAGCCGTGGCCGGGAGATGGCGTTGGCGCGGGAACAGGGGCGGAAACGGGCATGGACCCAGTATACGGACGCGGCGCCGGAGGCCAGCCAGCCGAGCAGCGGCCGGCGTCAACGAGCCGCCGAGGTCGCCACAGGGCGCGGCGCGCCCGGGGCAGGCGGGGACCCGCCGGTGCTGGACCCGGTCGGGTTCCCGGGGCCGGGGGCCGGCGCGGGCGGCGGGGCCGGCGTCGGGGCAATGCTGAGTGCGGCCTGATCCTCCAGGGCGCGCCGGCGGGCGATCTTGATGGCCGTCACGGCGATAAAGAGCGTGACCACGGCGACCACCGAGTAGGTCACGCGGGCCTTGCCCATGGTGAGAATGATCCCCAGGGCCGCGAAGAGCAGCGCGATGGCGTAGAGGCAGAGCACCGCGCCCTTCACCCCCAGGGCCCGCTTGAACATGTGGTGCAGGTGCTGATCGTCGGCGTCGGCGATGCTCTTGCCCGAGAGCTTCCGCCGGATGATCGCCAGCACCGTATCAAGGATCGGGATGGAGTAGATCACCAGCCCGGCGATCACCAGGTCGGTCCGGCCCTCGTCACCCAGGGTCAGCACGATGACGATCGTGCAGTACCCCAGCAGCAGGGAGCCGCAGTCGCCCAGGAAGATCACCGCGGGGTTGAAGTTGTGCGGCAGGAAGCCCATGCAGCCGCCCAGCACCGCCAGGCAGAGCACGATGCGGGCCCCGTCGAGCTTGCCGGCGTCGGCCGCGGCCAGGCCCAGGGCCACGACGAGCAGGCCGCTGGTGGAGATGGCCGTGACGCCCGAGAGCAGGCCGTCGAGGCCGTCGATGAGGTTGCTGGCGTTGCAGGCGCCCAGGACGAAGATCGCGATGATCCCGGTGCCGGTCCAGTAGACCACGTCGAGGGTGATGTGATCGCCCACCAGCGGGATGGGCAGCGGCAGGGGGATCTGCCACGACAGGCTCTCGTGCCCCAGCCACTTGCCGATGGGGAACAGGAGCTGATAGGCGACCTTGGTGCCGACATCCTCCATCGCGAGGCACGCCGCGGCGAACAGCTGGCCGCCGATCTTGGCCCGCGGGGAGATGTCGAGGACGTCGTCGAGGAGGCCGACGAGCATGACGACGGTCATGCCCGCGACCACCGAAAAGGGGACGTGAATGGGGAAGCCGACGTCGTTGGTCCACTTGGTGGTGTGGAAGTTGATCAGCCCGTGCCAGGGCGCCAGGTAGCTGAACAGGATGCCCGCGATGATGCCCAGAAAGACGCCGACGCCACCCAGATAGGCGATGGGGACGCGGTGCACCTTGCGGGCCTCGTTGGGGCGGTCGATGATGCCGTTGGCGATCGCCAGGCGGCGCATCACCGGGGTTGCGAAGAGCGCCACCAGGAAGGCGATGACGAAGACCCCGATGTAGCCATGGAAGATGTCGAGCGTGCGGGGCGAATCGGAGGCGAGCGGGCCGCCGATGGTGTTCCCGAGCTTCTCGATCTCCGAGCCCAGTTCCTTCTGGCGCTGCACGACCTCGCGGAACGTCTCGACGATCTGCTGCGACGGACCCGGGGACGGCTCGGCGGCACGGGCGGCGAATTGGGCGAGGAACAGGGTCAAGGGCGAGGGTCGCTGTGGGGAACGGAAACGTGCGGTCGCGCGGCGGGAGCGGTCAGACGGCAGGCCCAGGGCGCAGGCATGCCGCGAGGTCGCGGATGGTCTCCTCCAGGCTCCGCCTCGGTGCAAAGCCGATCGCCTGACGGATCCGCGTCAAATCCGGCTGGCGCTGCCGAAGGTCCTCAAACCCCGCCGAGTAGACCTGATCGTAGGGAACAAGCCGCACGCGGCTGGGGCCGCCGATGATGCGGATCACGTTATCGGCTAGTTCACGGATCGTGATGACCCGGTCCGAGCCGACGTTGAACACCCGGCCCCAGCACGCCGCCGACTCCACCATTTTGGGGAGGGCCTCGACCACATCCCGCACGTCGCAGAAGCAGCGCGACTGCCCGCCGTCGCCGTGCACCGGCAATTCCTGCCCGTTCAGGGCCGCCTGGACGAAGTTCGGCAGGACCATCCCGTAGGCCCCGAGCTGGCGCGGGCCGACGGTATTGAAGAAGCGGGCGATCGTCACCGGCAGGCCAGACATCTGGTGATGGCCCAGGGCCAGGTACTCATCCACCGCCTTGGACGCGGCATAGGACCACCGGCCCTTGGTCGTGGGGCCGTAGACCACATCGTCATCCTCGTGGAACGGCGACTTTTCGCTCTTGCCGTAGACCTCGGATGAGCTGGCGATGAGCGTCGGCGCCGGCCGCCGGCCGCCCTTGCCCGAATCCGGCGGCCCGCCCGCGGCCCGGACGGCGAAGGCCAGCAGCGCGGCGGTCTGGCCCACGTTGGTCTCGATGGAGCGGACCGGCTCGTCCATCACGAGCTTGACGCCCACCGCCGCGGCGAGGTGATAGATCTGCTCGAACCGCTCGGAGTTGCCGGGTCGGTCGATGGCGCTGAGGAACTCGCTGAGGTCGGCCTCGACGAACCGAAGGCGCGGGTGCTCGGCGGGCAGGTTGCTCCTGCGGCCGGTGGAGAGGTTGTCGACGACCGTGACGTGGTCGCCGCGGGCCAGCAGCAGGTCGCAGAGGTGCGAACCGATGAACCCGGCGCCGCCGGTGACCAGAACGCGACGTGGAGGGTGCTCAGGCACGGTCGGCGAGGGTAGCGGCCACTGGCAGCCCGACTGCTGAAGGCCCCCGGGCTGAGAGCGGCCTGGGGGGCCACCGGGGGAAGGCCCGCCGGCGGGGCTGGTCTCAGCCCTGGCCGTTGTTCTGATACTCGAACGACTCGCGGATGTTCTTCTTCATGTAGCCGCCTGCGGAGGCCCGCACGGCGTTGACGATGACGCCCGCGAACTCGGCCCGGACGTCGCTGAGCTGGTCGCGGATGCGGGCGACCAGGCCGCGCTTCTCGGCCAGGGCGCGGACGACCAGGGCCACGGCGTCGCAGCGGTTGGCGAGGGCGATGCCGTCGCCGGCGACCATCGCGGGCGCAGCGTCGACCAGAACAAGGTCGTACCGCTCGGAGGCGTCGCGGATGAGCTGGGTCATGACCTCGGTGGCGAGCCGCTCGGGCACGTTGCGGGCGGCGGCCGACCCGGCGGCGAGCAGGTGCAGGTTCTCGACGCTGGTCTGCTGGACGGCCTGCTCGAGGCCGACCTTGCGGGAGAGGACCTCACCCAGGCCGGGGCCTTCGCCGAGCTTGAAGACCTTGTGCAGCGCGGGCCTGCGGAGATTGGCGTCGATGAGCAGCACGCGCTGATCGGCGGAGGCGCAGGCCATGCCCAGGTTGCTCACGATGGTGGTGGTGCCCGAGCCGGGCATCGCGCCCACCAGCAGCAGCGAGCGGTGCCCGCCCTGCTGCAGGCGCTTGATGAGCGCGGGGCGGAGCTGGCGGAAGGCCTCGGCGACGGCGCCGCCGGAGCAGTCCTTGAACGCGGTCTCGGGCGCCGCGGGCTTGCCCGGGTCGTCGGCGGCCAGGGGGATGAGCCCGAGGAGCCGCATGCGGGGGATCATGGCGATGTCGGAGGGGCCCTTGATCCGCTGGTCGAGCACTTCCTTGAGCACGATGGCGCCGCCGGTGAGGCCCATCACGAGCAGGAAGCCGCCGGCGAGGACATAGGGCAGGCGCGGGAAGTAGAGCTCATCGGGGCTCTTGGCCCGCTCCAGCACGCGGACGCGCCCGACGCGGTCGCCCGACTGCAGGCCCAGGATGGCTTCGAGGTTGCCCAGGGCTTCCTCGGTCTTGCGCAGGTCGTCGCGCATGCCCTTGGCTTCGTCGCCCAGGCTGTCGAACTCCTTGAGGGCCTGGGTGATCTCGCGCTTGCGGAGCAGGGCCGCATCGGCCTGCGTCTGCAGCTTGGTGTACTGGGCGGCCGTCGCCTCGATGGCCTGGCGCGTGCGCTCGAGCGTGGTCTCGAAGATCTTGCGGAGCGACTCATCGGTCTTGATGTTGAGCTCGTTCTTCTTGGCCTCCAGAATGGCCTCAAGCTCCTGCATCGTCTTGCTGTTGGGGCCCAGGCCCATCGACTTGCGGGTGTTGATCTGCGTGGTGATGGCCGAGATTTCGCTCTTGATGTTCTGCACCAGCGGGTCGCGCCCCGCCTCGTCGCGCATCGAGTCGTCGAAGACCATGTCGGCCCCGCCCTTGAGCTGGGTCTCCATCCGGCCCTGGCTCTGGCGCAGCCGCTGCATGTCGCGGTCGAGGTCCACCAGCTGCGGGATCACGATCGCCAGCTCGCGGTCCTCCGCGGCCCCCGCGGCCGTCTCGGAGTTGATGGTCTTCTCGCGCAGGATCTTGTTCCGCTGCTCCTCCACGCGCGTCAGCTGCCCGCGCAGGTCGGTGATCTGCTTGTTGAGCGCGTTGCGCTGCTCGGCCGACGAGGCGCCCGTCTGCAGGCCCAGGTCGCGCCAGTACGCGTCGTGCACCGTGTTGGCGATGACGGCCGAGTCCTTCGGGTCGCGGGCCGTCACGGCCAGCTCCATCATGTTGGTGCCGGCGACGGCGCGGGCGGAGACCATCTCCTTCAGCGAGCGCAGGGCCGAGGCCTGATCAACCTGGCCGTTCTCCTGCAGGTGCGCCTCGATCCAGGCGACCTTCTCGTTCTTGAGGCGCGGGTCCTTGATCGCGTCCTTCAGCACGCGGTCCTGCGTCATGATGCGCGTCTGGGTGGCGACGAAGCGCTCGAACTCCTGCGTGTCGACGCCCTGGGTGGGGTTGCGGATGTCCGACACCGCCGGCAGACCCTGATAGATCACCACCGAGCGATACAGCGGCATAAAGCGGCGCAGGGCCATGTACGCCCCGACGCCCACGATGATCCCCAGCAGGCCCGCCAGCACCAACGGCCCCTTGTACTGCTTGAGCAGCCGCACCGGATCGACCGCCGGGGCCCCGCCGCCGCCCGCCCCGCCGGGGGCGGACTGGAGAGGCGCCGGGCGCGCCATGGACGCCTGGCCGTGTCGGGGTGGTGGTGCGATGGTCATGGGATCATCCTCGTTCTTCGCGGTGAGCCGCCGGACGGGCCGGCGGGTCCCAATAAGCTCTTACGCAATCGGGGGGGATCAGGGTTCCGCCCCCGGGGTTCACCTCTCTGGATCGGCTGGGCCCGGACGGGCCCTTATCTGGCCAGGTCCAGTTTCTTCCGCACGTCCGAGTACTCTTCGCCGAAGCGGGCCCGCAGGACCGGGTTCTGGGTCATCAGGCGATCGGCCTGCAGCAGCAGGTCGGCCGCCTTGGCCCGGTTGTTCCTCGCCAGGGCCGTCTGGGCCTGATGGATCAGGATGGGCGTCTGCTGGTCGGGGGTCTTGGCCAGGTCGTAGGCCCGGGCCAGGGTGCTCTCGGCCTCGCCCACCAGGCCGTTCTCGAGCTGCACGCTTCCCAGCGTGTCGATCACGTTGGAGCTGTTGGGCAGGGCCGCCGCGGCCGACTGCGCCAGCGGCAGCGCTTCCTGGTGCTTCTTGAGGAACTTGCTCTTGAGGTACGCCAGGTTGTTCTGGATGTTGGCGTCTTCGGGGCGGAGCTTCAGATACCGCTCATAAACCTTCTCCGACACGCTGTACCGCTTGGAGGCGAACATGAGGTCGCCCAGCAGCCGCGACGCTTCGACCGCCGCGGCCTTGTTGCGGGTGGTGGCGATGAGGTCGTCAAGATCGGCCAGACCCGCGGCCTCGAGGGCTTCGTCCTGGATCATGAAGCGGATGATCTGGGCCCGGAAGGGCTCGCTGAACCCCTCCGCGGGCTTGGTTGAGTTGATGAACGTGACCATGTCCTTGATGCGCCCGCTGTAGACATCGCCCAGGTCCTGGAAGAACGCCGCGGCGGAGGCGGGGCTGGTCTGGTCGACGCGAGTGATGGCGGCCTTGACGTCGGTCTGCACGTCGTCCCAGCGGCTCTCGCGGCGCGAGATCTTGGCCCGCATCATGACCAGCTGGGGGAAGTCGTCAGTCCGCACTGCAGGGTCGGCCAGGATGGCCCGGCAGCGGGCCAGGTCGGGCTTGGCGACCGACAGGCGCGTGTCGACGAGCACCCGGGCCAGCGGCGGCGAGCGGACGCCCTTCTCCCAAGCGATCTCGTACTGCTCGATGGCCTTGTCGATCTCGGCCTTCTGGCGGAGCATGTCGGCCTGCATGATGTTCCAGTTGGGGTCCTTGCTGCGCTTCATGGCGTCGCTGATGACCTCGATGGCTTCAGCGGTCTTGCCCAGCTGCGCCAGGATCGACGCGAGCTCGCCGCGGAGCGGGCCGTTGTCGGGGTCGATGGCGACGCCCTCCTGCAGCAGGCGGATGGCCCCGTCGGGCGAGCCGATCAGCAGCGAGATGCGGGCGAGCATCTTGCGCGCCGGGGCGAAGGCGGGGTCGATCCGCAGGGCCGTCTCCAGGTCCTTGGTGGCGTCGCGCACCGTCTGCTGAACGGTTTCGGGCTTGGCGTCGGGGGTGCGGGTGAGGCGGTCGATCTCCTGCGAGAGGAACTCAGCCCGCTTGTAGTAGCCGATGCTCCGGTTCGGATCGAGAGCCACGGCCCGGTCGAGTGCCTTGCGGGCCGCCGCCTGGTCGCCCTTGCCCGCCGCGGCCTCGGCCCGCAGCAGCATGAACTCGAGCCCCTCGGGAACGCCCGCGGCGACCGCCTTCTCACAGAGCGCATCGGCCTCGGCGTAGAGCCGCTGGCGGAGCGTCGCCTCGATCACGCGGAACCGCAGCAGGTTCCCCTCGTCCTTGGTCACGCCCTCCATAGCCCGGGCGTAGCACTCGGCGGCCTTCTCCCACCGTCCCGCGTGGAATGCGACGTCGCCCATCTCACGGTCGATCTGCATGACGCCGGCTGTCTGGCGGGCCCGGTTCTTCTCGAGCACTTCGAGCGCGGGCTCGACGCCGCCGTTGTCGACCAGGAAGGTCGAGTACGTCACCAGCAGCTCCATCGTCAGTTCCTCGGCCTTGAGCGAGGAGAGGTAGGCCTCCCACAGCTCGCGAGCCTTGGGCAGGTTCCCCTGCTTGGCGTGCCAGCGGGCGTCGAGCTGCATGACCAGGAAGTTGTCGCCGATGGTCTGTCGGGCCAGGTCGATGACCTCGCGGGCCCGCGGGAAGCGCTGCTGCTTCACCAGCAGGGCGCCCAGCTCGAGCATGTTGGTGCGGTCCTTGGGGTCGCGGACCAGCTGCTTCTCGCGCCGGTCGATGGCGAAATCGATGTTGCCCGACTCGCCCTCGAGGGTCAGCAGCATGTCGGCGAACTCCGCGTCGCTGGCGGCGAAGTTCTTCGCCTCGCGGCAGAACAGCAGGGCCTCGTTCAGCCGGCGGAGCTGGATCAGAGCCCGGACCTTGCCCTTGATGTTCTCGTTGTCGGCGGGGTTGATCTGCAAGGCCTGGTTGAAGGCCGCCAGCGCCTCGTTGCCCATCCCCATCTGCAGGCGGATCCCGCCCAGCATCCGGTGCCCCAGCGGGTTGCGCGGGTCCTGGTCGATGATCTGCTGGGCGATGGCCGCCGCGGCGTCGTTGCGCCCGTTGGCCCGCTCGATCTGGAACTTGAAGACCAGGCCGTTGCTCTTGTCCCAGTTGCCCTTGGCGGCCAGCGCGTAGATCCGGCCGGCCTCGGCCAGGTCCTTCTGGGCCAGGGCCTCGTCAAAGGAGGCGCTCAGGACCAGCTGGTTCTCGCCGTCGATGCCCTTGGCCAGGGCGAGGGCCGCGCGGGCCTCTTCGAAGCGGTTGGCCTTGCGGAGCGTCTGGTAGCGGAGCATGTGCTTGTTGAGTTCGGTAGCGCCCGACTTGTCGATGGCGTCGAGCATCGCGGCCACCGGGTCGGCCTGGTCGATGGCCCGGACCATCGCCTCGGCCTCGCTCGCGAAGCGCGGGTTGTTGCCCTTGAAGCGGGTCAGCAGCGCCTTGGCGCCGTCGCGGTCATCGAGCATCACCAGGGCCCGGGCCAGCGCCGGGGTGGTGGTCTCGTCGAGCTTGACCTCCCTGCTCAGGCCGTCCTTCAACTTCCCCTTCTCGATATCGTCGATCAGCTTGCGGACCAGCGTCAGGGCCCCGGCCTGGTCGGGCGGCGCGGCGGTGACCATGTCCTGCGCCTGCGAGAGCACGCGCACCACCGGGTCGGTCGACTGCGTTCCGCCGATCACATCGCCCAGCTTGCGGATCTGCTCCTGCACCGCGACATTCCCCGGGTCGAGGTCCAGCACCTGCTGGAACCGCCGGCGGGCGTCGTTGAGCTGGTTCATCTGCTTCTCGAGCACCGCCGCCTTCACCAGCGACTCCACATCGCCGGGCGTGCGCTCCAGCACATAGTCGAGCTCGCGCTTGGCGGCGCCGGCGTTGCCCTGCCGGGCCAGCACATCGGCCAGCAGCCGACGGGCGCCCAGGTCTCCGGCGTTCTGATCGACATAGGCGCCCAGCAGCCGGCGGGCCTCCACCATGTCATTCTCACAGAACTTGAGCTTGGCGTTGAGCAGATCCACCCGGGCCGTCTTGCCGACCTGCTCGGTCAGCCGGTCGCGGTAGACCTTCGCCTGGGTCAGGAGCTTGTCGCGCTCGTCCTGCTGCTCGCCCGCGGAGGCCTCCAGCTTCGCTTTCTCGGCCGGATCGGCGGCCAGGGCGGCCTTCCCGCGCAGCTCGGCGGAGAGCTGGTTGGCCTTGTTGTAGAGCACCAGCGTGCAGTCGGCCTGCTGCGAGAGTGCCAGCTCGCGATACCCGAAGAGCAGCATGCCCTCAACGCTCAGCGGCCGGTCGGGCATCTTGACGATCTGCTCGAGCGTCTGAATCGCCTGGGTGTACTGACCCGCCGCGATCTCAAGCTCGCCCTGCTTGGAGATCAGGAAGACATCGTTCGGGCGCGTCTTCGCCGCGTGGCTCAGCAGGCTCGTCGCCTCCTTGATGGCCTCGGGGTAGCCCGCCGCGATCGACATCGCGCCCACCTGGTAGACCAGCGAAGTGTCGAGCTGCTCGGGCGCCTCGGCCAGCACCTGATCGATCAGCCGCTTGATCTTCGGGTGGTGCTGGCGGTACTGCTCGGCAAGCGGGCGGGCGCCCGTGGCCGCACGGGCCTCTTCGATGATCTGGGCCTGCGTGACCGACCACAGCACCGGCAGGTGCGCGGCGTTGGCGGCGATGAACGCCTCCGCCCGCTGCTTGGCCTCCTTGGCGAGATTGTCCGCCTCGTCGAGCTGGCGGCGCGAGCGGGCCCGCTCACCGGCCACCTGGTACCAGTCGCACAGCTTGGCCATCACCCGGGCGCTCTTGGGCTCGGCCTCCAGCGCGGCCTCCAGATCGTCCTTGGCGAGCTTCACCGCGTCGTCGGGCGCCGCGGCCACCAGCGAAAGCCAGTTGGTGCGGGCGGCGCCGCGATAGAACCGCAGCGGCTGGGCGGTCTTGTCTCCGTCCTGGAAGGCCCGGATGACCGAGTCGGCCTGGGCGATGAACGCCTCCCAGGTGCTGGGGGGCGGCGGGAACATGCGGTACTGCGCCAGCACCAGGTCAAGAACGGGGCGCTGAGCGTCGGCGTTGTCGGCCTGGGCCTCGGCCAGCGCCCGCAGAGCCGGGACGTATTCCTTCTGGAAGCGGTCGATGTACGTCTGCTGCGAAGCAGGCGTGATCTTTTCGAGGGCGCTGATCCACTTCTGGATGTACTCCGGGCGACCCTTCGACTTGCTGACGGCCTTGGAATAGGCGCCCGCAGCCTTGTCGTAGTCGCCCTTGGCCTCGAACTCCTCGGCCGTCTTGACATGGTCGTCCGCCGACTTGGTCATCAGGCGGCTGGCGGCGAACATCACGCCGCCGGCGCTGATGACCACCACCGCGACGAGGATGCCGACAAACTGGTAATTGACCTTCGAAGCCATGGGATTCGTCCTGAGCTGGAGTCGAGCCGTCCTGACCTGTCGTCACTGGCGGTCCCGCCTGTTCCGGGTGGGGCAGGGGGAGCGGATTGTTCGCATCGATCGTGCCTACTTCTTGCCGGCCCCCGCCGCCCCGCCGGGCCCGCGGCCCGGCCGCCGGGGATTGTCCGGCGGGTAGAGCCCCTGGCGGACCTCCACCCAGTCGGGCACGCACCGCATGATCTCGGGCAGCAACTCGCCCAGCAGGCTCGACGCCTGCTCGCCGAACTCCTCGGGCGTGCCGACCGAGCCGGAGCTGATCTGCACCTTGCAGTAGTACGCGTAGTCCTCGGTGAGCTCGAAGGCCAGCGAGCGCACGCTCTCGGCCGAGGCGCACACGCCGCCGTTGGCCAGGAAGAAGTAGCCGCCGTAGAGCCGCTCCTCGCCCTTGGGGGCGCGGAACTCGGTGATGCGCAGGCTGATCTTGTCCGCATCGCGCGGGAGCGTGACCGGCGAGCCGGGCGCGTCGGAGAACTCATTGGGCAGTCGGGCGACCATGACCGACCAGCCGTCGGGGGGCGACGGGTGCGGCCGCCAGCTCGATTGATCGAGCTTGAGGGGGATCTCGCGCGGCTGGCCGACGATCTCCCAGCCGCCGGCGACCATGCACCGCTCGGGAATGTGGGGCACGGCGTCGATGACGCCGGTGTAGTACGCCACGTGCAGATCCAGCCGGACCTGCTGACCCCGGGCGCCGGGCTTCTTGCCGACATAACTCCGGGTGAGGTAGTTCTTGGTGCCCAGCTCCTCGACCATCTCGGCCTTCTCGAGGATGTCGTCGCCCAGGCGCTTCCAGCTGGCCGTCTGCACGGGGATGGCGCGGACCTTGCGGCCCGTCTCAGGCCCGTGGACCCCGCCGTCGCCAGGGGCGTAGATGGGCAGTTTGCTGAGGTACACCCCGGCGAACTTCACCACCGCCGGCAGGGCCAGGGCCGAGCCGCTGAAGATGAGCAGGGCCGTGAGCACCGCCGGACGGACCAGCACGCCCCAGCGGATCGGGCCGGGGCGCCACCACGGCGGGGGCGTCTGCTTGGTCTCGGGGGGCTCGATGACGATCATGTTGAGGGCCCAGACCATCCCCATGAACAGCAGGAAGGCCGGAACCAGCAACAGGTGGCCGATGAGCATGTGGCTCTCGCCCTCGCTGAGCTTGGGGTCCACCAGCACGAGCATGCCCAACACCGCGACGCGCACGATGTTCATCACCAGCGCCACCGGCACCGCCAGGAGCAGCAGCGCCGCCCGCTGCCACCAGTGGCGCACGCCCACGATCGCCACCGCCGCGCCCAAGGCGATGAAAGCGATCACCATGCGCATCCCCGCGCACGCGTCGGCCACGTTCAGCGGCACGATCCCCCCCGGCGCGCTGGCGGAGTGCACCTCCAGCAGGTTGCCCTTGAGGTCGGTTGTGACTCCCACCATGTTGAGCACCACCGCCGAGCCCTCGGATGCGAGGAACCGGAGTTGGAAGGTGATGGGCTGCATGATCTTCTCGGCGAGGGTCACGCCGAAGACGAGATAGATCAGCGGCAGGAACGCGATGGCGGCGATCCGCGTGCCCAGCAGCAGCAGGATCAGGCCGTAGAGACTCAGGATCATGCTGAACCCGCGCAGCATGTGGTTGTTGACCGCCAGGGAGAGCTGGAAGAGAACGTAGCACATGATCCCCAGCACCAGCGGGATCAGCCCCGGCCAGAAGACCTCGGGCTTGAGGCGGCCAAGATCCGCGCGGCGCTGCCAGAGCAGGTACAGGCTGATGATCGGGATGAAGTAGGAATGCGACCAGTCCGGGCTGGTCATGGCCTGGAAGTTCTGAACGTAGAAGAAATGATGAAACAGCGCCACGAAGGCCCCGCCGATCAGCAGCGTGACCAGCAGGCCCGTCGGCGTCAGGGCCAGACCGTCAGCCAGACCCTCAGCCGGCCCGCTGGGGGGTGACGGCGACGCCGCCGGCATGGGCCGGACGGCGCTCGACGGGATGGGCGTTGATGCGACGACGGTCACCAGATCCTCTCACTCCGGAGTCGGAACGAACCAGCCAACCAAACGAATTGCGCGTCCTTGTGCGCCCTGCGAACACCGGGTTGGCCCGGCCGCCTGGCCCCGGCCGCGCCCGATGCGCTCGATCCCTCTCGCCGCACGGCAGCGGTAGGGCCTGCCCGCCGCCGCTCCACCCGCTCCACCCGCACCGGTGCGGCCCTCAGGCTGGTTGACCCAGCCGCCTTGATCCACCTCACATGGGCTTTGACGGTCAGCCATAGGGTAGTACGTTTCGACCGCCAGCGGGTTCGGCGTGAGTCAGAGGTGGCGCCCAACCCAACGGCGGAAGTGAACCGGAGTGCTCCGTCCAACCCTGGCCGCCCGGCGCAGCTCGGCGGGACCTCAGCCCCTCTCCGATAACGCTCCAGTCGGACGGTCACTCACGCTCGTGCTGGCCGGCCGCGCGATTCAGGCGGGTCAGTTGTTGTTGTTCTGGCGCGGACCGTAGACGTTCTCGTCAAAGTTCCGGTCAAGGATGAACCCGAACCCGTACGAGAACCGGAAGCCCTGCCGAATGACCGCCAGCGGGAAGGCCCAGAAGTTGGTGCCGATGTTCACCACGTCGTCGGGCTTCAGGAAGATGTCGGGCATGGTGCCTTCCTGGATGGCCCGGAAGTTCACCATGATCGTCGCCTGCCGGTCGGGGGCGACCATGCGCGTGAGGTCCACACGCTCGGGGATAGCGATGTTGGAGAGCCCGCCCGCCGAGACGATCGCCCGCTTGAGCGTCAGCCGCCCGTTGGCCGGCAGGTTGTAGGTGCCGGGGCGGTTGATCTCGCCGCTCACGTACACGATGCCGTCGGGCGCGGAGGGGACGCGGATGATGTCGCCAGGGCGGATGATGATGTTGAACTGGCCCGATCCCGCCAGCAGCGGGGCCATCGGCACCTCGATCACGCGCTGCGTCACCAGCTTCTCGGCGCCCGGCACCGACGGCGGCTGGAAACTCGGCTCCTGCGGCAGCGGCGGACGGATGTCGCCGCCAGGTGGCGTCATGGGAATCGTCGGACCGCCCGGCACGGGACCATCGGGCTGCGGGGCGACGCCCTCAGGCAGCGTGGGCTGCGGCGCCCCACCCTGAGCAGGGGGCAGGGGGCGGGCTGGCATCGTTGCGCCAGCCGGGCGCGGGGCACCGGGCTTGAGCTTGGCAACCTGAATCCACTTGCCGTCGCGGAAGATCCAGAATCGCTCAACTTCCTCCGGCTGGGTTGCCGCGGCGGGCTGAGCAGGTTGGGCCGGCTGAGAGTTGCTGGCTTCAGCCTGCGGGGCTGGTTTGGACTCAGCGGATGGGCCGGCGGGCGCGGCGGGCATCGCCGCGCCGGGCTTGGAGCCGGGGTCGGGTGGCACAATCGCCGGTCCCTGGTCTTTTCTGGCTCCGGAGGGGGCATCGAGATCGACTGGCGGTTCTTTGGCGGGGGGCTGGCTGGAGCCAACTGAGGCGAAGGCGCCTGGCGAGCGCGGAGCCGTCCCCTTGGTGGCGCCGTCCTTGGGCTTGGAGAGTTCGTCGATCAGGTCGATGACGTTTTCACCGGATTTCGGCCCCGAAGGCTGATTGCCAGGCTGATTGCCAGGCTGATTGCCGGGCTGGTTGCCGGTTGGGCCCGGCGGGTTGGAGCCAGGGCCGCGGCCGGGGGCCGGACGTGGGTCGTCGCCGCGGATCACGCGATCGGTGAGGGGAATGTACCGGATGACGTAGACGCTCTGGACGCTCTCAGAAAACCGCCCTGAGGCAGTAAGGGCTTCCAGCAGGGTGTAATTCGGGCGGGGGATGGAATACAGGCCCGGGTTGCCGACGCCGCCAAGGACATTAAAGGTTTGCTTGCGGGGCGCGGTGACGGTGACCGACACCGTCGGCTCGCGGGTGAAGGTGCCGTTGTCAACCAGCGTGCGGGCGACGAGGGCCTTGACCTCTTCCTCGTTCAGGCCGTCGATGTAGATGCGGCCGACTTTGGGAACGTCGATGAACCCGCGCGGATCGACGATTCGGGGATAGGTCTCATCAACGCCGGTGGTGAGCAGGTCGGAGACGCGGATCTCGATGCCGTCGCCGGCGCCGAGGCGATAGGTGTCGATGACCGGGATGAGGTCTTCCGGGCGAACGGGCGTTGTCTCAACCGTCGCGGCCCCGGCGGGGCCCTCGATGGCCGAAAGCCGCTCCAGAATGGGCACCGTGGTGGGCGTGGCCTCCCACCGGCCGGTCACGGAAGGGTCGAGGTACGAATCCGCGGCGCAGCCCGAGAGGCACAGCCCCGCGGCGGAGAGCGCCAGGCCGGCCAAGCCGACCAGGCGGGCCGCGCCCGGCCGCCAGGAGGCCGTCAGCCGGTCAGACGATGATGGATGCTCGATCACCATGCCGCTCCTCAAGTCCCGTAAACCAGTTACCAATCGGCGCGAAAGGGGCATGAAGGTAGCACCTTTGGCCCAAGAGGGGAAACGCCAACACCCGCAGCCTCGCGAGGGAGGCCTCCGAGGCGCGGGCGGAAAGTGGTCGCCTGCTCTACGTGAATCGGTCGTTGGGCGTTCGGGCGTGAGGTTTCTCGGTCCTTCGCGGCCCCCTCGGCGCCAGCCCCCACCCCCACCCCCCACATACCATCTGACCGCATGGCCGACGATTTCCCGACCTCCGCACCGATGGAACCTGCGCTTCCGGCTGTCGGACCAGCCGCCAGCTCGGGCTCGGCGTCCCAGACGGCCCTTGCCCGGACGCTGGCCCGCCACCCGCGTCCGCTGGGGGGCGACACGGCCCGGACGCTGCCCAAGCCGGCCTTGAGCTTGTCGGGCATGGTGCTCAACAACGCCGGGGGGGCGGTTGAGCACAACCAGCCCAAGCGCAAGCCCGCCTGGCTGAAGGCGAAGGTCCCCAGCGGCCCGGGGTACGAGCGGCTCAAGGCGATCGTGAGCGAGCACCGGCTGCACACCGTCTGCGAAGAGGCGGGCTGCCCCAACATGGGCGAGTGCTGGGGCCGGGGCGTGGCGACGATCATGATCCTGGGGGACACCTGCACGCGGGCGTGCGGGTTCTGCAACGTCAAGACGGGCCGGCCGACGACGCTCGACCGCGACGAGCCCCGGCGAGTGGCCGAGAGCCTGCGGCTGATGGCCTTGAAGCACGTGGTGATCACGAGCGTGAACCGCGATGAGCTGCCCGACGGGGGCGCGGCGATCTGGGCTGAGACGATCATCCGCAGCCGCGACGCCTGCCCGGGGATGAGCATCGAGGTGCTGATCCCGGACTTTCTGGGCGACCGGGGGGCGCTGCAGATGGTGATCGACGCCCGCCCGGACATCATCGCGCACAACCTGGAGACGGTGAAGCGCATGCACCCGGCCGTGCGCCCAAGCGCCCGCTACGAGCGGTCGATCGAGGTGCTCCATCGCATCAAGGCCGCGGGGGTGGTCGCCAAGACGGGCGTGATGGTGGGGATCGGCGAGCGCGACGACGAAGTGGTTGAGCTGATCGACGATGTGCTGGCGGGCTCGGCGGTGGCGGGGGGGACGGGGGACACCGCGCGTGGGGCGTGCGACATCCTGACGATCGGGCAGTACTTGCAGCCGACGCGCAACCATTTGCCGGTGGAGCGGTTCGTAACGCCGGGGCAGTTCGAGGCTTTTCGGGCGATCGCCCTGGCCCGGGGCTTCCGGGTGGTGGAGAGCGGCCCGCTGGTGCGGAGCAGCTACCACGCGGACCATCAGGCGGATTCGCTGACGGACATCCTGAGCAAGCGGAACGGCTGAGCCGGGGCGTGACGGCGGTGGAACGTTGTCGCCAAGGTTAATCGAGGCCCTTGAGGGGCGTGAGCTTGCCCTTGCGCTTCACGATGTTCTTGTAATCCCACTGGATCCTGATGGACTTCTCAAGCCAGCGCTTGAGGTCTTTGGCTGAGATCTCAGCCGCGTCGGTGTAGCGGGCTTCGGCAGTCTTGAACTTGGTTGACGGCGGGGCAGGGGCGAGGCCAGGCTCTTCGAAGGACTGGCCGCTCCAGAAGAGCAGGCGGATGCAGGGAGTGGGTGTCTTGTGCTTGCTGTAGCCAACGATCGGGTTGCCGTGGAGGAACCAGACGGGGTGGCGGTGCCAGACCTTGCATTCGGCGCCGTCGCTGCCGGACAGGTGACGGTCGATGGCTTTGGCAAGCGCATCGCAGATGCGTTTGTCAGCGGCGGACTGCGCGGCGTTGTACGCGAGGATGTCGGCGGGGATGGGCATTGGGGGCTCAGAGGCTGCCGCGTGGAGGCGGCCAGAGCGTAACACGAACTTCGTTTCGAACAAGGAGCCGGACCCGTGGAAAATGGTCTGCCTCCGCACACTGCCCCGCAAAGGCAGCGGAGGTGTGACCACGCTCCGGTTTGCATCCGGTGACTCCTCCGCCCGTCCTTGGCGGGTGAGTTGATTGTCACGCTTCCACGGGTTCCGCGTCAGCGGGCGACCTAGCGGTCGCCCGCCGCCGCTCCACCCGTGGCTACAGACCGTCGCTACAGGTCGTCGCCCCGCTGAGGCGAGGAGCGGAAGCGGTGTTGATGCGGCAGGTCTTGGGATTCCCGTGGGATCGCGCCCATGATCTGGTCATCCGCGCTCCCTGACCTTGCTCCCGCCCCCAACCGCGGTACGCTCCGGACATGCCCGCCCCCGCCTCCACGAGCCGGCGCGAAGGTCCGCTCGTCTTCGCTGCGATCTTCCTGCTCTTTTCGCCCATTGGCGTGCTGGTGATGATGCTCCAGCAGCCGCCGCCGGGGTGGGGGTTTGCGCTGATCTGCGCGGCGCTCTCGGGGCTGATCTCGCTGGGGTGGGCGTATTCGTTCACGACGCGCCGCTTCTGGCTGCTGATCCCGCTCAACGTGATCCCGTTCGTCGTGCCGGGGCCGATGTTCCTCGCTGCAGGGCGGCTGGGCGTGGGTGAAATCGGCGCAGGCCTGTCGCCGCAGGGCCGGCTGGTCGTGATGGCGGTGATGTGCGTGGTCTTCACCTCGGCGGGGTTCATCCTGTTCGTGATGAACCTGCGCCGCAGCGAGCGGCAGACCGCACGGGCCCTGGCGGAGCTCGCGCTGGCCCGTCAGGTGCACCTGACGCTGGCCCCGCCGATTGATCTTCGGGCCAGGCTGGGCCGGGTCCTGGCCCGATCGGTCGCCAGCAGCGAGATGGGCGGAGACCTGATCGACGCCCTGGAGTCGCCCGGGCGGCTGGACATCATCCTGGGCGATGTCTCGGGGCACGGCGTGGGCGCGGGGATCGTCATGGCGATGCTCAAGGGGAGCGTCCGCACCCGCCTCGCGGGCGATGGCGACCTCGCGGCGCTGGTGGCCGACGCCAACACGGTGCTGACGGACCTCACGGCGCCGAACATGTTCGCCACGTTCGTGGCGATGCGGCTGCACGACGGCGCCGCCGGCGTGAGCCTGGAGTACGCCATCGCCGGGCACCTGCCCATCTTTCTGCGGCGGGCAGTCGGTGGTGGAGCGGGTGGGGGTTTGGGTGGGGGCGGGGGTGTGGGTGGCGGCGGGGCCTGGGAGCGGTTGCCCAATCAGTGTCTGCCGCTGGGGATCGACCGGGATGAGCGGTTCACCGCGGGGCGCACCGCCGTGGCGGAGGGCGACCTGCTGGTGGCGTTCACGGACGGGCTGACGGAGGTGCAGGACAGCGCCGGGCGGGAGCTGGGGCTTGAGGGCCTGGCCCGCGTGCTGGAGCGGGTGGTGCGCGAGTCGCCGGAAGGGGATCTGGAGCGCGTGTCAGACCGGATTTTCAACGCTGCGTCGGAGTGGGGGCCGCAGCTGGATGATCAGTCGCTGGTGGTGGTCCGCGTCGGGCCGGGGCGGGAGGGCGGGCGGGGCGGGCGTGAGGGGTGAGTCCGGGGTGAGCCGGTGGGTGGGGCCGAGGCAGGAGCGGGCCGGGGCCTTTGGCGGTAAGCTCTCGGGCCGTTACGCCCGCCGCCTGGAGGCTCTCATGCACCCCCGCTTGTTGCTCGCTTTGATTCTGTGCACCGCCGCGGCGTTGCTGCTGCCGGGCTGCTCTTCGATGGAGCCGCCATACCCACAGGCGGTGTTGACCCATGACGCGGGCCTGGCGGGGACGTGGGAGTTCCAGCCGCCCGAGGGGCGGGCCGCCGGGCGGGAGAGCGGCGAGGCGAAGACCATCCGCGTCACCATCGGCGAACGGGAGGTTGCCATCAACGACGGCCGACTCGACCCGGGTCAGGCCGGGCCAGACGGGAAGCTCAAGGGCGAGGCCAAGGCCCAGGCCCGCGCCAAGGGGTACCTGATTGACTTCACCGACGGCGGGCCGGGCGTGCCGCTGCTGGGCGTGACCTTCACCACCGGCAAGCGGACCCTGCTGGGA
The DNA here is from genome assembly GCA_964611125.1 of uncultured Phycisphaeraceae bacterium. Classification (GTDB taxonomy): domain Bacteria; phylum Planctomycetota; class Phycisphaerae; order Phycisphaerales; family UBA1924; genus JAEUIX01. Next base: position 19,349 of record CAZSZO010000031.1, read on the forward strand.
GTGCAGGTCGCGGCGTCGCGCCTGCTGGAGACCGGGCTGGCCAACTGGGTGTTGCCGCTGCACCAGGTGTACCAGGTCGAGCGGACCGGCGATGAGCTGCGGATCCGGGGGCTGGTGGTGCGGCTGGGGTGGGTCCCGGGTGTCGAGTTCGTCGACGCGGGCAAGCCCGGCGCCGGGGGTGGCGCCGGACCCGACACGCTGCGGACGTTCATCACCGAGAAGGCCGGGGCCCACATCACCACCGACATCGACCGGCTGATCACGCTCTACCGCGAGGGGGACGGCGACGACCGAGTGTGGGAGGATCAGTGGCTGGTGCTCAAGCGGTTGAATCCGTAGGGGTACGACCACCAGGTGAAGTGCGAGTGGAAAGCGGACCGGCGAAGCGCCGGAGCAAGGACCCGCTCATTGAACCTTGACGACTTGTCGACCCTTGTTGCAGCCATTGCCCGCAAAGACATGGCGACCGCCGCCCACACGTGGCGCGTGGTGCTTTACGCCAAGGCGATGGCCGAGGCGGGGGGGCTCGATCACGAACTGGTGACGCGGATCACCCACGGCGCGGCGCTGCACGATATCGGCAAGCTGACCACGCCGGACGAGGTGCTCCAGAAGCCGGGTCCGCTGTCGGAGGCGGAGCGGGTGGTGATGCAGCGCCATGCGGCCGACGGTGCGGCGATGCTGGTGGCCGCGGGAGAGCACGATGAACTGGTGCTGGGCCTTGTGAAGCACCACCACGAGCGGATGGACGGGACGGGGTACCCCGACGGGCTTTCGGGCTCGCGGATCCCGGTGGCGGCGCGGTACTTCTCGGTTATCGACAGCTTCGACGCGATGACCAGCGTGCGGGCGTATCGGGCCAGTGTGGGCCCCGCGGCCGCCGAGCGAGCCTTGCAGGACCTTCGGGCCCACCGCGGCACGTGGTACTGCGCCGAGTCGGTCGACATGTTCGAGGCCCTGTACCGACGGGGGGAGCTGTCGTGGATTACCGAGTACAGCAACGACGCGTGTCCGTTACCGATCGTGCGGGGTCGGGCGACGCCAGCGCCATCGCCAGCGCCGGCGAGGGGTGGACCGGCGACATGAGGCGTTGCTTCAATTCCGTTCAAGCGCGGCCCGCTGCGAGTCGGTGAGCACTTCGCGCAACCTGGCGCCGGCGCGATCTTCAAAGTCCTTCCTCAATTGAGCGATGCGGCGGCGCGTGAGGGATTCGGGGTCTTCTCCCCTCCGCTGCATGGCGACACGCTCCCGCTCGGGAGCCTCGTAATAGGCCGCGACGGCTTCCTCCGCCTCCTCGCACAACGCCTCACCCTGGCGATCCAGGGCGTCAGATCCCGAGGCGTAGTCCTCCGCGGCCGATCTGATCGCCGCCCTCTGCGACGCGTCAAGATCCGCGATCAAGTCGAGCTTCGCCAGCAGCCCCTTTGTCGGACGGGGCGCCTTGGCCACCAGCGGATAGACCCTTGAGCGGATGAGTTCATTCAGGCGAGCCTTCGCGTCGTCACCAAGCAGCCCGAGCACATGGCGTGCGGCCCGGCGTGTGATCTTGGCAACGCGCACGCCGAGGGCTCGATACCGGGCCTCCTGCTCCGCCTCCATCCTCTGCTGCTGCTCCGGCGGCCAGTGCAGCTCCTCCAGCCACAGTTTGCGTCGCTGTGAGAGCGGCACGTCAACCTCAATCTCCCAGGTCTCCAGTGCGTTAGCGACCCGCGCCCGGTCTTCCGGCGCGAGCTTCACCTCATCCACGGCCTTGACCAGATCGAGCCTGAACCACCAGCAAGGAGGGTAACCCGTCACGATCCGCAGGTCGTTTCTCCGCAGCCGGCGCAGGGCCGCGGGCCAGGTGTCGGCGAGCTGTCGGGGGAGCAAAGTCGCTTCGAGATCGTTCAAGAAGGCGATCTCGGCGTCGGCACGAGTGGCGAGAAAGCGGTCGAGAGCCGCGTTGTGCTCAACGATCAACTGCTTGGCCTCGGGGAGGTTCTGGGCCACTGCGTCCTCCCGCCGGCGTCGCAATTCTCGAAGCGGCGCCGCCTTGGCGGCGAACTCGTCGAGAAACCCCTCGTGCAGCACCCGCACCGCCGCCGCTTGGTCTTCCGAGAGGCCGACGACACCGATCACCTCTTCAAGTTCGGGCCTGGAGATCGGTGGATCGAGAACCTGAAACGACTGCCCGAAGACTATCGAGGGGCTCCGCGTCCCCTCCAGCGCCACGGCCAACAACAGGGCGAGCAAGCTCCGCCAGGAACACAACCCGGACGATCCTCGCCCCGGCCGACGTTGAGTGTGCATGGGAGGAGGGCTCACGTGTGATTCAGGGCCGGTTGAGACTGCGCATCAGCCCGAGCGAAACGCAATCGCCGAACCGCCGCGCCTCCGAGGATGAGCACGCCGCCCGCAAGCCCCCAAGGCCAAAAGGCCGTCCCGACCGCGGCTTCTGGCAGACCGATCGAGGGCAGCCGAAACTCCGCGGGCGATGGGGATTGTGACGTTGATTCAGAGAGTTCAACCAGCCAATAGATATCGCCCTGGGAGTCCACCATGCGGCTCTGCATCCGACGCGGAAGCGGAGGTCGCCCCGCGCGAGTCTCGGCGTCGGACGGATAGACCACTTCCATATCCGAGGTGACTCCGTCAAAGCTCGACCAAGTCCGACACAACCGCCAATTGTCGGCCGGAGCGAGCTCAGCGGTGACCCGTCGTGGCGACGCACTTTGATTCGCCGCCCGCCCGGTGGGAGCAAACTCGAATGTCACGAGGGTCTTTTCGTCGCCACCGCCGCCGGTTTGCCGGTTCTCCAGCGATAGAAGGCGAAAACCCGGAGACACAGCCAGCTCGGAAAGCTCGCGGTGGTCGCATTCGGTCACCATCGCACAGCGAATGCTCGTGAAAATGGTGCGGAAAACGAAGTCGCCGGCAACCTGGTCAGTCGACATGCCCGCAGGCAGCAGTGCTTCCAACGCAAAGGGTTCGCCCAGTCGCTTCTGCGTCGCGATGAACGCGTAGTCGGGGTTGACGACGTAGACCTTTCGGCTCGTCCAGGCGCCGAAGTAGTCACGGGTGTCAACCTGGAACTTCACCGCGTCGGGAGCGATCCAAAAATGAACATCCCACTGAATAAACCGTCGCTGACCGTCCTGAGTTCGGCTTTGGCAGCTCCAAGACCCGGAGCCGGAGACGGATTGCAGCCGTTCGCTGAGCTTCCGCCATCCCGCGAGGATCTCCGGCGGAACGACATGGGCCGAGGCCAAATCGAATTCAGAGCTTGGCCTGACCTCACCATCGGAGGGAGGCGCTCCCGGGCTTAACGATGCACTCCACGCCACCGTCGCCGACGCAGCGGCGAACTTGCACCATCGTCCAACACCCTCAAGCGGACGAAGTGAGGCCGCGCGTGTCGCATGCGCCTTCATAATGCCCGCTCCGTGTGATGTCTTCGACCCCTGGATACCCAGAAGCAGCCACTGTCGGGCGGTTCAATTCCTAACCCGGGGGTTACCCTCCGAAGGCGGCACATCAACCGTGGAAGGAAATTCGGGTGTCTCCGCCGCACCCGAGTTACACGAGTACACACCGCTTCCGTAGTGGCATGTGCATGCGTTCGGTGGGCACCCCGCGCCCTTGACGGTGCAGTCAGCGTCGCAGCCCATCGCCACGGCATCCTTCAGAACAATCAACTGGCCTGAGCTGGTCATGACCATTCCGGCCGTAACCACCCCGACGCCCAGGATCTGACAAAGCAATCCGGTGGACCGAACAATACGCCCGAATGCAATTTTCATGGGTTCTCCTGACAAGCACGGTCGGAGCGAGATGCAACGTCTTCAGCGACAACGCGTCAGGCCAGCTTACAGGAGCACGCCAGGCGGCGGGTGCATTTCGACCAAGCGGTGGATAAATGGTGCAGTCCAGTCCGCGAGAACCCGCGGACACCACTATCACGGCAGGCCCCACAGCCGCAAGCTACTTCCCGCGCATGGGCTTGCCGAAGCCCTTGTCAGCGGTGTTCAGCGAGCGGCCGGCGCGGCGCTTGTTGTTGATCATCTTGCGCCCGGCCCTGGTCTTCATGCGGGCGCGGAAGCCGATGGCCCGCTTGCGCTTGATGCGGCTGATTCGCTTGGGGTAGTGCGTCGACATGAGAGCCTTTCGAAAGTCCCGTTCCGCGGGGGGGCGGGGAAGGCGGAAACGGGCCCGCCGGTCTGATGCGGGTCAAGATGCTAGCGGGCTGACCGGCCTCGGGCGAGTGGGGCGAGGTGGAATTCACCGGGGGCGGCTCCGGGAGGCCGTTGCGATCGCATTTTGTTTGGGTCATCCGATCGGAACCCGAGCGGTAGAGTGACAAAGTCGATAGGCTGTCAGAACGCTGAGGCGTGTTTCAGGATGAGTTCTTGGTCGGTCCTTTGGCTGGGTCTTTGGACTGAGTGGCAGTCCGCCGCCGGAATCTCCGATAGGAATGCGCCGCGTCTGCGTTTGATGAACGCCGAGCAGCAGGGACGCCGGTAGCGGCGCTGGGGATCGGTAGGCTGACCGTTGGGTTTTAGGTTTGGGGGGCGGCGCAGGACCGTTCGATGCTGATGAGCGAGGAAACCCGTCGGCAGGTCGAAGAGTGCGTGGGCTATCGCTTCAACGACGCGGGGCTGCTCGACCTGGCGCTGACCCACGCGTCGGTGGCCGAGGCCCGGGTGCGCTCCAACGAGCGGCTCGAATTTTTGGGTGACGCGGTGCTGGGCCTGGTGGTGTGCGAGCGGATCTATGCGACGTTCCCCACGCTGCTCGAAGGCGAGATGACCAAGATCAAGTCGACGGTGGTCTCACGCCAGTCGTGCGCGGCTCTGACGCTGCAGCTGGGGCTGGGTCAGTTCCTGTCGATCGGCAAGGGGATGCGGGTTCACGAGTCGCTCCCGCAGTCGCTCGCCGCGGCGGTGCTGGAGTCGATCATCGCGGCGATCTACCTCGACGGCGGGCTGGCCCCGGCGCGGGACTTCCTGCTGCCGCTGGTGGAGCCGCTGATTCAGAAGGCCTTTGACAGCGGGCACCAGGAGAACTTCAAGAGCATCCTGCAGCAGCACGCCCAGCAGCGGCTGGAGGACACGCCGATGTACGTGGTTCTGGAGCAGAAGGGCCCCGACCACGCCAAGCACTTTCATGTGTGCGTGCAGATCGGCGACCACCGCTTCCCCAGCAGCTGGGGGCCGAGCAAGAAGCAAGCCGAGCAGCAGGCGGCGCTGCTGGCGCTGTACGAACTGGGCGTGACAGCGGTGGACGAAGACGGGCAGGTGCGCGTGGTCTACGGCAAGCCCGCAGGTGGAAACGGGAACGGACACGGAAACGGGAACGGGAGCGGGAACGGGAACGGCAATGGTGATGGGCATGGCGAGTCGCCGGATGCGCCGGTGGGAATCCCCTCGCCGTCGTAACCCGAGCCCAGGGCGGCTCGCGGACGCCGCGGGAGCGGCTAGCGTCCGACCTTCGGCGGCGGGCCTTCCAGAATGGCGTTCCTATGGCGTTCATCGGCATCCGTGGGCGGGGCGCCAGCGCGTTCCTCGAGCTTCAGCGTCACGCCCTCCAGCCCGCCCCCGATGCGGAGCAGGAACGAGCCGCGCTGATTGAGGTCGATCGCCTGGGCCTCGCCGCCCGGCAGGGGCTGGACGAAGATCCGCAGCGCGTCCTGATAACCCGGAGCGGGCTGCGTGATGACCCAACTGGCCGAGCTGTTCACGGCGATCTGGGCGTCGAACTCCAGCGGCGGGGCTTCCGCCCGGGCCGGCGCGCCGGGAAGATGCTGCACGGTGACCCGGACCGGGGCGAGCGACTCATTCACCACCACCAGCGAGTCGGATCGGGCGCAGCCGCCTGCAAAGAGGCCCGCTGCGGACGCCAGGCAGAGCACCAGCAGCAGCGTCAGACCGGCGGGACCGCCGGAAGGGCGCACGAGAAGGCGTCGGTCAGTCATGGTCATGGTTGGTGCTCCCTCTCGGGCTCGCGGAAGGGTTGGGTGAGGAGGGATTGGATTGGGAGGAGCGGTGTGGGGGCGTGGGCGAGGCGGGACGGACTTCGACCTCTTCGATGATCGTTCGGCGAAGCGTGATCTCGCCGACGTCGCTGGCCCGTGTCTCCTCGCGAACCTCGCGGCGTACTTCCTGCCGCCGGGCTTCCGGGCGGCGAGCGACGGTGACATCCTGCCGAACGGCTTTGACGACATGCCCGAAGAACGCGCCGAGGCTGCGCATGATCGATGGGCGGCTCTGAGCCATGGACTGATCCTATTCGCATAACGCGCGGCGCCACCCGCCTATTCGTCGAGGTCCTCGCCGTCGAGATCCCGGGCCAGCCCACCACCATCACCATCGTCGCCCTCGCCCTCGCCTTCGCCGTCTTCGTCCTCGTCGCGGGCGGCGGCTTCGTCGGCCGATTCACGAGCCGGGCAGGGCATCAGGTTGTCGCGCCCGGGGATCAGCCACTCGGCGATCTCCAGGGCCTCGCTGAAGCTCGCCTTGGCCGCGTCGACGTTCACTGACCATGGCAGCACCAGCCGCCGGCGGATGTGCTCAACCGTGGGCGCGGCGTCGCCGCAGACGAGCGTCGCCGATTCGCCCTCGGTCACCAGCAACCCGCACAGCCCGGGCGTGACGCCCGGGAGCGGGAAGACGTCGACATCCTCGGCGATGGCCTCGGGCGTTTCCTCGCACCGCTCCAGGATCGCGACCTCGCGCTCCAGGGCCTGACGCAGCTCGCGGTTGCCCTGCTCCACCGCGTGGCGCAGCCCGCCGATCATCGGCACGCCCACGCCCTCGCGCTCGGCCCGGCTGATCCACCAAGTGGCGTGCTCGAAGGCGCCGATCCCCCGGTGCGTATCAGTGTGGAAGCTGGTCAGGAACACGTGGGTGACCTGCTCGGGCGTGATGTTGGCCCGCTCGGCGAGGCGGGCGACCATCGCCTGCTCGGGCAGGCCGGGGTCGATGAGCACAACCAGGTCGCCGGTCCGCAGGAGCGTGCAGGTGGCGTGCCCGGTGCGGACGGGCGTCCGCTCGCCCCAGAGCGGATGGGCGGCGAGGGCGCCGATGGAGATGACGCGCAGTTCGAGCATGGGGCTCAGTTCTCCGCCGCGCCGTCGCGGAGCGACATCAACCGGGTGAGGGCGGGGTGGCCCTGCTTCTTCTTCTCGGCCAGGCGGCGGATGACCAGCGGCGGCACCACGTTGCGCAGCGGCTTGAGATCGCGCCCCATGGCGGTGAGCTGCTTGATCAGCGACGATGACGTGTACGCGAAGCTCTGCCCCGCGACGACAAAGGCGGTCTCGAGCCCCGCGACCTCGCGGTTGGTCAGCGCCTGCTGCACCTCGTTCTGCAGGTCCGAAAGGTTGCGGATTCCCCGCAGCAGGGCCGTGGCGCCCTCGCGGCGCGCGAAATCAACCGTCAGGCCATCGAACGCCTCCACCCGCACCGGGGCGAGGTTCGGCTCGCGGGCCACGAGCTCGGCGGTCAGCACGCGGGTCATCTCCAGCCGCTCGCCGGCGGTGAAGAGCTCGTCCTTGCTGGGGTTACGCCCAACCGCGACGATCAGGGCGTCGAACAGCACCCGCCCGCGGGCGATCACATCGAGGTGGCCAAACGTGATGGGATCAAACGAGCCCGGGAAGACCGCGACATGCAGAGGCCGGGTTGAGGGCTGGGTGGGATGGGAGCGGGCGGACCGGCGCGGTGAGCGGGCTCGTGAGCCGTGGGCCATAGGGTCCGAGTTTATGGCCCCTGCGGCCGCGCGGCGCGCGGGCGGGCGATTCCACGCCGCCAGAGCCCCCCCAGCCGTCGCAGCCGGGCCGAAGGTGCGGTCTTGATGGGTGGAGGCGTGGCCGCGCTGGCGGGGGAATTGGACAATCCATCAGGCCGGTTGGCACCCGAGGGTGAACGGAGGAGGTCACCCTTGAGCACCTGCCGGTCAACATGCCCCTGCCAAGGCCCTGCGCCGGAATGCCTCCCCGGCGCGGGGCTCTTTTTCTTCACGGCCCGCGCCCGCCCGCCAGCCGGCCCAGCGGGCTCGACAGGCTGAGCGGGCCGACATGGCCGAGCCTGAACTGGACTGTGTGAAGATTGCCCCCGAGGCGGGTCGTGCTCGCGCACCCCAGGCGGGCTCGGCTCGCCATCTTGGTATCATGCCCTGATGCGATGACCCGCGCCCCCGATGTCCATCACCGGCCGCCGGCGGATGAGCCCCTCGACGCCTTCGAGGAGCTTGACGACCCGTCGCCGCATGACGAACCGCCCGGGTCGATGCGGCCCGACGGGCGTCCCCTCCGGGTCGTTCTGTTCACCGACACGCTGGCCGATGTGAACGGGGTCTCGCGGTTCATTCTCGACGCGGCGCGGCATGCCCGGCTGCTGGGGCGCGATTTTCGCGTGGTGACCAGCACGAGCCTGCCCTGCCCCGAGGCGGAGAACATCATCAACCTCAAGCCGCTGGCCTCGGGGCCGATGCCCGGGTACACGCACCTTGAGGTCGCCTCGCCGCCGTTCCTGCGCGCGGCCCGCCTGCTGGCGGAGCTCCAGCCCGACATCGTGCACGTCTCGACGCCCGGGCCGGTGGGTTTCTCCGGCCGCTGGGCCGCCCGGCGTGCGGGCATCCCGCTGATGGGTGTCTACCACACCGATTTTCCGTCCTACTTCCTGCACCTCTTCGACGACGACGCCATGGCGTGGATCACCAGCGAGATTCTCCGCCGGTTTTACGCACCCTTCGCCAAGATCTTCACCCGCTCCAGGGACTACGCCAAGGCCCTTCAGAAGCTGGGCGTCCACTGCCGCCGGATCACGCGGCTCCGCCCGGGCACCGATACCAAGGTCTTCCACCCCCGCTACCGCGACCCTTCCATCTGGGCCCGCCTGATTCCCGCTGACGGCCACGCCGGCGGGGGCGGGGGGGACGGTGGGCCCGAGTTCCGGGTCCTCAGCAGCGGGCGCGTCAGCGTCGAGAAGAACCTCCCGCTGCTGGCGTCGGTGTGGCGACAGGTGGACTCCCGCTGCCGAGCGCTGGGCGCCAAGCCCCGGCTCGTCGTCCTGGGCGACGGGCCCTACCGCGCCGAGATGGAGCGCACGCTCGCCGGGCACAGCGCCACGTTTCTGGGCTTCCGGCACGGCGAGGAACTCTCCCGCATTTACGCCTCCAGCGACCTGCTGGCGTTCCCCTCGATGACCGACACCCTGGGCCAGGTGGTCATGGAGTCGCAGGCCTCCGGCGTGCCCGTGCTGGTGAGCGATGTCGGCGGGCCGCGCGAGATGACCGCCGACGGCCGCACCGGGCTGGTGCTGCCGGGGCGCGACGAGGACGCCTGGGTCGAGGCCATGGTGAGCCTGATCACCGACCCCGCCCGCGCCGCGGCGATGGGCAAAGCCGCGCGGATCCACATCGAGCCGCACTCGATTGTGGACTCCTTCGAGCACTTCTGGTCGGTGCACGAACGGGTCTGGCGAAGTGTGGATATCGCGACGCGGCCGGGGTGAGGGGGGCGGGGGGGGCGGGGGGGCGGGGGGGCGGAATCGGCTTCGGGTAAGCTGCCGCCATGCCCGACGAGTCGCCGCCCGACAGTCAACCGACCGCCAATGTGCCTCCGTTCGATGGCGGCGAGGCCGTCCCGCCGACCACGCGCCTGGGCGGCGACATGGGCGAGCACCTCGGCCAGTGGATCGGCCCCTATAAGCTCCTGGATGTCATCGGCGAGGGCGGCTTCGGCGTGGTCTTCCTCGCTGAGCGGCGCGAGCCGATGATCCAGCGCGTCGCCCTCAAGATCATCAAGCCGGGCATGGATTCCAAGGCCGTCATCGCCCGCTTCGAGCAGGAGCGGCAGGCCCTGGCGGTCATGGACCACCCCAACGTGGCCAAGGTGCTCGACGGCGGCGTGACGCCCACCGGCCGTCCGTACTTCGTCATGGAGCTCGTCAAGGGCGAGCCCATCACCAAGTTCTGCGACCGCAACCGCCTGACCAACACGCAGCGACTGGAGCTGTTCATTCCCGTCTGCGAGGCCGTTCAGCACGCCCACATGAAGGGCATCATCCACCGCGATATCAAACCCTCCAACATCCTCGTGGCGCCGATCGGCGACCAGGACAGCGACGATTCCGCCTCCACGCACGGGATGCTCGTCAAGGTCATCGACTTCGGCGTCGCCAAGGCCATCAGCCACACCCTCACCGACAAGACCATTTTCACTGAGAAGGGTCAGGTCATCGGCACCCCCGAGTACATGAGCCCCGAGCAGGCCGAGATGGGCGCCACCGACATCGACACCCGCACCGATGTCTACTCGCTGGGCGTGGTTCTGTATGAACTGCTCAGCGGCACGCTCCCCTTTGACGCCAAGTCGCTGCGGAGCGCCGGCTACGGCGAGATCCAGCGCATCATCCGCCAGGTCGACGCGCCCCGGCCGAGCACCAAGCTCAGCAAAGCCGACGACCAGACCGGTGCGGGGATCGCCCGGGCTCGCCAGGCCGATCGCGAGAAGATTGCGAGCGAGTTGCGGCGAGAGCTTGAGTGGATTCCCATGAAGGCCCTTCGGAAGGATCGGCGCGAGCGCTACGCCACGGCCCACGATCTGGCGGAAGACGTGCGCCGGTACCTCACCGGCGATCCGCTCGACGCCGGGCCCGAAAGCGCGGCGTACCGGCTCAAGAAGATCCTCAAGCGGCACCGTGGGCCGGTGCTGGCCGGCGCGGCGGTCTTCCTTGTCCTGGTGCTGGGCATCGTCGGCACTCTGAGGGAAGCCAGGCGTGCGGATCGCAAGGCCGCCGACGAGGCCGCAGCAAGGCAGGTGGCGGAACAGCGGACCGACGAGGCCATCGAGGAACGGAAAAAGGCGGACGCAGAGCGGATGCGGGCGGACACCAAGGCGGACGAAGCGGACGCCGAACGCGAGCGAGCCAAGGGCGCCCGGAAGGCCGCTGAGCTTGAGGCCTACACCGCGAACCTCATTGCGGCCGACGCCGCGCTGGCCGCCAACGAGCCTTCCCGTGTCCGCGCCCGTCTGGACGACTGCCCTGAGTCGCTGCGCGGATGGGAGTGGAAGTGGCTCGATGCGCGCTCGGACTCAAGTTTGGCTGTGCTGCGGGGGCATCAAGGCACGGTCAGCTGCGCCGCGTTCAGCCCAGATGGCCGCCGCGTGGTGACAGCCTCGTGGGACGGGACGGCGCGAGTGTGGGACGCTGTGAGCGGGGAGGCAATTGCAGTCCTCCCCGGTCACGCAAACCGCGTCGAAACCGCCGCCTTCAGTCCAGACGGCTTGCAGGTGGTGACGGCGTCGCCGGACGACAGAACCGCACGGGTGTGGGATGTGTCAGGCGGGAAGCCAATCGCAGTTCTCAGGCATGAGGACGCCGTGGCCTCCGCCGCGTTCAGTCCGTCTGGGAAGCGGCTGGTGACGGCGTGTTCAGACGGGACCGCGCGGGTCTGGGACGTACCAAGTGGGAATCAGACAGCAATCCTCAGGCACGGGGATGGCGTGGCGTTCGCCGCGTTCAACCACGACGGCACGCGCGTGGTGACGACATGCACAGACGGGACCGCGCGGGTGTGGGACGCCGCAAGCGGGGAAAGGCTGGCGCCTCTCCGCGGGCACGCAGGCGGGATCCGGTCCGCCGCGTTCAGCCCCGATGGCACGCGCGTGGTCACGGCATCCTGGGACAAGACCGCTCGGGTGTGGAACGCTGAGAGCGGGGAGACGATCGCGGTCCTCTTCGGGCATGTGGGCGGGATCCGGTCCGCCGCGTTCAGCCCTGATGGCACGCGCGTGATTACGGCATCGTGGGACACGACCGCCCGGGTGTGGCACGCTTCCACCGGGAGGAGCCTCGCGGTGCTCCGTGGGCAGGGGAGCATGATGAACTCCGCCTCGTTCAGCCCTGATGGCACGCGGGTGGTGACGTCGTCGGACGACAGAACAGCGCGGGTCTGGGACGTCGCCACTGAACGGGAACTGGCGGTCCTCCGCGGGCATGAGGACCGGGTCACCTCGGCCGTGTTCAGCCTCGATGGGGCGAGAATCGTGACCTCGTCCTTGGACGGGATCGCGCGAGTGTGGGACGCCGAACGCACGAACGATCTGGCGCCTCTCGCCGGTAATGAGGGAGACTCCGCCGCGCCAAGCCCTGATGGCGGGCGGATCGTCACTTGGCGGGATGCGACAGCGAGGGTGTGGGACGCTTCGCGCGGGAGAGCACTGGCCGTGCTTCGCAGGCATGGGGGCAGGATCCGGTCCGCTGCGTTCAGCCCCGACGGCACGCGCGTTGTGACGGCGTCATCTGACGAGACGGCGCGGGTGTGGGACGCAGCGAGCGGAAACGAGCTGGGGGTGCTCCAGCATCAGCGTTCCGTGCATTCCGCCGCGTTCAGCCCCGACGGGACACGCGTTGTGACACGGTCCGGCGACAACACCGCGCGGTTGTGGGACGCGCTGGGCGGAAGGGAACTGGCGCTTCAGCATGAGAGCTTCGTGAACTCCGCCGCGTTCAGCCCCGACGGAACACACGTGGTGACGGCGTCGGATGACGCAACAGCCCGGGTGTGGACCGCCTCGAGCGGAAAGACACTGAAGGTTCTCAGCGGGCATCAGGATCGGGTCACATCCGCCACCTTCAGCCCTGACGGCACGCGTGTTGTGACAGTGTCCTGGGACACCACCGCCAGGGTGTGGAATGCTGCGGACTGGGCCGAACCAACGGTTCTTCGCGGCCATGGGAGGTTCGTGCACTCCGCAGCGATAAGCGCCAATGGCATGCGCGTGGCGACGGCGTCCGCGGACAGAACAGCACAGGTGTGGGATGCAGTGACCGGAGCCAAACTGGCGGTCCTCCGCGGCCACGGGAGCAACGTGAATTCCATTGCCTTCAGCCCGTGCGGACAGCGGGTGGTGACAGCGCTGTCAGACGGCAGTGCTCGCGTATGGGATGCCTCCAGCGGGCGAGAGTTGGCGGTCCTCCGCGGACATGAGCCGGATGTCGTCTCGGCCACATTCAGCCCCGACGGCGACCGAGTGGTGACGGTGTCGGACGCCGGGATCGTCCGTGTGTGGGACAGTGTGCCGTATCGGAATCGATTCCCCTTCATTGGCGCCGCTCGCGATGCCGAGGCGCGGGCGCGGCCGCTGGTGCAGGTTCGCCTTCGGGCGGGCGAGACGATCCAGCAGATCCGGGACTGGGCTGTTGCTGATCGCTCCCTGCCGGATGTGGACCGGACGGCCTATCTGGTCGTCACACTACCGTTCGTGGAGGAGGAGATCCGCACCCGTGCTGGGGAAGCGTACCGACTCAACGAAACGCTCTGGCCGCGTGTCGCCAGTCGCGTAACTGATCCCGCGGCCGTCCCGGAGGTAACCCTTCAAGCCGATCGCCTCAGAACGATCTGCCTCGACAACCCCCACTACGTCAAAACCGCCGGTGTGGCCTTCTTCCGTTTAGGCCGACACAGGGAAGCTCTGGAGCTGCTCAACCAATCCGACGAGCTCTACGTCGGAGCCGGCAAGGGCGAACAGCCTGCGAATTGGGCCTTCATCGCGATGGCTCACTGGCAGCTCGGCGAGATGGCCGAGGCCCGGGCGGCCGCGGCGAAGTTCCGGAGTCTTGCAGCCCAGGAGGAGTGGAAGGACAACCAGGAAGTGGCGGGCTGGATCAAGGAAGTCGACGAGATGGTCAAACCGGATTAGCCGCCCCGTACTCTGCCCGCTCTCGGGTGAACTGGCGTACGGGCTCGAGCGGCACGCCTCAGGCCTGTGGATGGCGGGACGGCTTCACGACAGGCATCAGGCCTGTGTCGGCGATTGGGGGGCGCCCTCCCTGACGGTCGGGCTGCTTGGCGGGCGCGGGCGCCCCGCCTCACGCGGCCCGCCGGCCGTCGCTCGTTCTGGCCCGCATGCACAGGCTGATGACCGCCCGCACCAGCGGCATCGTCTCGGGGACGCTCATCGTCGCGTTGAGGCCGCGCAGGGCTTCCGACGCCGCGGCGCCGATGGAATCAAAGCCCATCGGCGTCGAGCCGCTTTTGAGCTGCAGGCAGGTCTTGCGGAGCAGCACCGGGTCGTTGCTCTCCAGGGCCTTCTCAAGCCGCTTGCCGGCCTCGTGCAGCTCCTCGACGTACTCGCTCGTCATCCCGAAGGCGGGGTCCTCCGATGACAGCGTGGTGTACAGCGAGCCGTGGCTCTCGGCGCCGGTGGCGGGCTGCAGCAGCAGGTCCGCCAGGGCCCGCATCAGCAGCCGCTCGGTGAACGGCTTGGCGATGAACGCCGTGGCCCGGCTGGTGCGCGCGGCGTCCTGCACCAGGCCGCTGGTCTCGGCCGAGGTCAGGATGATCGGGGCGTGCACATCGGCTTCGCGCAGCTTCATGCACAGCTCCGAGCCGGCCGCGTCGGGGAGCATCTGGTCGATCAGCAGCACATCGAAGCCTTCCTTGCACCGCTCCATGGCGGCCGCGGCGGTCTCGACCGCGGTGACGTTGATCTGCGTGTCGCGCAGGTAGTGGCGGACGAGCCGCCGGTCGGTGGGGCTCTCCTCGACCTGCAGCAGCGAGCCGATCAGCTTCTCCGGGTCGACGGTCTCCAGGGCGAAGCGGCTCTTGTAGGGGTCCATGTCGACAAAGCGGCTGATGTCGATCATCTCGCCGAAGAGCAGGCCGATCTCGTGCACATGCCCGCGGAAGTGGCGGCAGCGGGTCACCTTGGCCCGGAGCTCGACGACCTCGCCGTCGATCCGCGGCAGGTGCACGATGCACTCACTCCCAGGGTGCATATAGGCCGAGTGCAGGATGGAGATGCCGCCGCACGAAAGATTGCGGCTGGCGTAGTGGAGCGAACTGGCCACGTGCCCGCCCTTGAGCACGTCGATGAGGATCGCCCCGCGCCGGAACGGCCAGCGGACGTGCTGCCGCTTGTGGTTGGGCGCCTTCGCCTGCGTCACATCAAGGTCGTTCTGAATGCGCTCCAGCTCGCCGCCGACGAGCCGGACGGTGTTGGAGTGCTCAGGAAGCGTGGACTTCTTCGGCGCCTGCGGCATGGTCGGTTCCGTTGTGATCGCGACCCGGCGCGCGCGAAGGAGGGAAGGACGGACACGGCGCTTCGGATGCGTCGATCAGACCCCGGTCTATCGGCCCGTTGGCACGCCCGGATTACCCACCGGGCCCCACGAAGAGGTGGGCGCGCCTGATCAGCCCCACGAACTGACGCCGGATTTATCCGGACGCGCCGCGATCTCGAGCACCGCCGAGGGCGACACCATGAAAACCCGGTCCCGCGCCTCAAGCGACGCGCCAGCCGAGCCCGTAAACGAGCCGAACGCCGGCAGGATCGTCCGCCCGCCCCCCACCACAAAGCACGGCGCCCGCTCGCGCAGGCCCCCCGGCCCGCGCAGCGTGATCGCCGGGTGCACATGACCGCACAGCACATGCCCCTCGGCGCCGGCGCCCCCTCCCCCACCCCGCAGTCGCCCAGGCCCCGGCGGCCCCGATGGCGGATAGTGCGCCAGCACAAACGGCCCCTGCTGGTGCGGCTCATCAACCACCTCGAAGCCGAGCTCTGGCGGCGGGTCGCCAGCGCGGTCGTCGTGGTTGCCGCGGACCAGCAGCACCCGGACGCGAGCGTGCTCCGACCGCCAGCGGGCCAGTTCGTCAAGCGTCGCGCGATCGCGCCCGGTGCGGGCATGAAGCAGATCGCCCAGCACCGCCACGCCGCTCGCCCCGGTCGCGCTGATCGCGCCCGACAGCCGCGCCAGGTCGGCCCGGGCGCCCCCGGCGGGCACGGGTATGCCCGCGGCGCCGAACGCCGCGGCCTTGCCCAGGTGCAGATCGGCCACAATCAGCAGTCCGCGGGCGGGCCACCAGAGGGCCCTTTCGCAGAGCAGGTGCACCCGCTCGCCGGCGAGCGTGATCTCAACCCGCCGCTCATCATCGGCGGGCCAGCCCGCGCCGGGCTCGGGCGCTGGTGAGCGGAGGGGGTTCGCCTTCACCGCAGCGCATCCGCAACGCCCGCGTCGATCTCATCAGCCAGGATCACCTGCCCCTCGGGCATGAGGTGGATCTCATCGCGGTAGACACGTCGCCCGCCCGCAAGCGCCTCGCGGAAGACCGGCGCCGTGTCGCGCACGGGCACGCCCAGCTCGCGGAAGACCGACTTCAGCCGCAGCGTCCCGGGCATCGGGCTCCCCTGCGCCTCGGCGACCGTCGCGTGCAGCACGCCCACGACCTTGCACCCCTGTCCGCGGGCCAGCAGCACCAGCTCGCGCAGCGCCCCGGTGCACGCGGCCTCATCCTTGGCGATCGCCTCCGCGTTGGTCTTGGGCGGCGTCACCGAGGACAGCCGCCACCCCACCAGGGCCGGCAGATAGCGGAACAGAGCTTCCTCGAGGGCGAACACCGGCGTCCGCGTCGGGTGGTCGGCGCCCAGAGGGCCGAATACGGGCGCATCCGTCGCGTCCTCAAAGTTAAGCACGATCACCACCACATCGGCCCCGAACAGGCCGAACTTCTTCGCGTACGCGAGCAGGTTCGGCGGCCCCCACGACCCGGCCGAGATGTTGGCCACCACCGCCGCGCGCCCCAGCCGGCTGGCCAGCCGCGGGGCGAGGATCGTCGTCGCGAGCTGGCTGTCGTCGGTCTGCGGGCCGCCGTTGACGATGCTGTCGCCCAGCATCAGCAGCCGGAACTCGCGGGGGTCGGCTTTGGCCTTCTCGATGTCGGGCGTGCCCCGCATCGACCACTTGTTGTAGGTGCTGATGGCGTAAAACCGGTTGTACCGGCTGCTGGGCTTCATCAGGTATTCCACCTCGGGGTCGGCCACGTACAGCGGCGGGTCCCCCAGGCGAAGCACAAACCGCGCCACCAGCTCCAGCCCGATCACCCCCGCCACGCCCAGCGCCAGCAGCACGGTCACCCAGCGCCGCCAGCGGACCCGGCGGGGCCCGGCCCGCGGGCCAGCCACCGGCTCACCCCGCGGTTCGCCCGGCCGTTCGCCCGGCGGTTCACCCGGCGCTCCGGCAGCCGCGGCAGGTTGGACAGGTCCGTCTGGCACGCCGGAAAGGTAGCCGGCAGGACTCCCGCTTCTCGCCGCTGGCGCGCTGGGCCCTGGGGGTCCGGGGCTCCGCCGGCCTCTATCCTCTCCCTCCCAGGAGGACCACCCCATGGCGGATTCGCTCGCTTCGTCTCGCCCCACCCGCTTCGCCACGCGGGCCATCCACGCCGGGCAGAGCCCCGACCCCACCACCGGCGCCATCATGACGCCGGTGTACATGACCAGCACGTTCGTGCAGGCCTCCCCCGGCGTCGCCAAAGACGGGTACGACTACGCCCGCTCCAAGAACCCCACGCGCACGGCGTTGGAGGCCAACCTCGCCGCACTCGAGGGCGGGACCCACGGGCTTTGCTTCTCCTCCGGCCTGGGCTCGATCGATTGCGTGCTGCACACGCTCTCAGCCGGCGATCACATCGTTCTGTGCGACGACGTCTACGGCGGCACCTTCCGCCTGATCGACAAGGTCTTCAGCCGCCTGAGCCTCACCTACACCCGCGTCGACATGACCGACCTGAACGCCACCGAGCGGGCCTTCAACCCCAAGACCCGCCTCGTGTGGATGGAAACCCCCACCAACCCGATGCTCAAGGTGATCGACATCGGCGCCGTCGCCGCCATGGCCCGGGCCCGCGGCGCCGTGAGCGTCGTCGATAACACCTTCGCCACGCCCTTCCTCCAGGCCCCGCTGGGCCTTGGGGTCGACGTGGTCATGCACTCCTCGACCAAGTATCTGGGCGGACATAGCGATGTCATCGGCGGCGTGCTGGTGACGGGCAACGAAACCCTCGCCGCGTCGCTGCGGTTCCTGCAGAACGCCGTCGGCGCCGTGCCGGGGCCGATGGACTGCTTCATGCTGCTCCGTTCGACCAAGACGCTCCACGTCCGGATGGAGCGTCACTGCCAGAACGCGGCGAAGATCGCCCCCTGGCTCGAGCGGCACCCCAAGGTGGCCAGCGTCATCTACCCCGGCCTCCCCAGCCACCCGCAGCACGAGGTCGCCCGCAAGCAGATGTGCGGCGGCTTCGGCGGCATGATCACCGTGACGCTGAAGGGCGGGCTGAGCGAGTCGCGCCGCTTCCTGGAGCGGGTCAAGCTCTTCAGCCTCGCTGAGAGCCTGGGCGGGGTCGAATCGCTCATCGAGCACCCCGCCATCATGACGCACGCGAGCGTGCCCGCCGAGGCCCGCGCGGCCCTGGGCATCAGCGACGGGCTGGTCCGCCTCAGCGTGGGGATCGAAGACGTCGACGACCTGCTGACCGATCTGGAAGACGCGCTGAAGTAGCGCCGCGGGTCAGTGCCCGCCGTGGCCGTGCTTTCCGGCCTCGTCGATCGCCTTGACGATCGAGTCCGGCGTCGCCGACATCACCATGTCGTGATCGACCAGGCACGCCGGGGCGCCCTCGCACAGGCCGAGGCACTCGAGTTCAACCAGTGTGTACTGGCCGTCGTCGGTTGTCTCGCCGACCTCGATACCCAGCTTGGCCTTGCACGCCTCGGTGATCTTCGCGTGGCCGCAGACCTCGCAGGCGATCGACCGGCACACCGCGACCACATGGGCGCCCTTGGGCGTCAGCCAGAACTCTTCGTAGAAGCTCGCGGTGTCCCACACCTCGGCCGGAGTCAGCTCGAGAAACGCCGCGACCTCTTCCAGGGCCTGCCAGGGGAGCCAGCCCCACTCCTCCTGCACGCGGTGGAGCGAGGGCAGCAGGGCGCCGCGCTTCACCTGGTAGCGGGGGAGGATCTCGCGCGACAGATACTCGCGGATCGCCGGCGTCAGATACGGCTCGCTGCGCCGGGGGATCTTGAGCGAGGCGGAGTTCTTGGTGATCCAGGCCATGGTCGGTTCCGGGAAGGTGGGCGGTCGTCACTGACCGGGAGCGGCAGGCGTGCCGGGCTTGTCCGGCGACGGTTCGCCAGGCCCAGCGCCCGGCTTGGCCGCCGGCGGGGCCCCGAATCGGCCCGGACTATAGCGCACGCCGCCTGCGTCCTCATGCGCTGAAAAACCGCCGATTCGGCCACCACCGCCGGCCCCGACACCGCCGGACAGGCTCCGCTGGACCGAACCGCGATTGGTAATCGGCGCTTCCTCGTTCACCGCCCCGGAGAGCGGCTTGTCGACCTTGCCCCAGGTGATGACATCCAGCATCGCCCCGTCGGGCGCCGCCAGGCACACGCTGTCGCCGCTGTTGGAAAGGGCCACCCGCGCCCCCTCGGCCTTCATGCTGAAGACCAGGGCCCCGCCGAACCGCTTGTGCCCCTCGCCCGGGGCCTTGGTCGAGTCGCCCACGGGGCCGGTCCACGTCGACTCAAACCCGTTGAACACCACGGCGCATTGCCCCGGCGCCAGCTTGCACGCCGGGAACACGAACCGCAAGGCGCCAGGCTTGCCGCCCGATTTGTCCGTCAGCGTGTAGCCGCGCAGCTCGATCGCCTTGTCGTGAGGGTTCCACAACTCGACAAACTCATCCCCGGTCGCCTGCCGCTTGCCGTCGCCGTTCGCATCCCCCGCATCCCCCGATGGCACCGCGTACAGGATCTCTGTCACCACCGGGTGCGAGCCGGCGAGCAGCTTCTCACGCTGGGCGTCGGAGAGGACCCCGCGCCCCCCGCCACTCCCCCCACCCCCCCCACC
Organism: uncultured Phycisphaeraceae bacterium; assembly: GCA_964611125.1. Lineage (GTDB taxonomy): Bacteria > Planctomycetota > Phycisphaerae > Phycisphaerales > UBA1924 > JAEUIX01. Next base: position 39,016 of record CAZSZO010000031.1, read on the forward strand.
GCCGCTTCCACCCCCCCCACCCGGCTGTTCCGACTCCGGCCCAGGCTTGGGCGCGGCGGGCTCCTTCGGCTTGTCCTTCTTGGCCGGACCGCTGGGCTGTGTTTCAAGCCGGTCCCGCAGGGCGAAACCGCCCGCGACGGGCAGCATGAGGGCGACGGCCAAGGTGACGCAGGCAGGCGTGGCGTGCATGCCCCGAGCATATCGGCGTCCTCCCAAAACGCAAGACCCCGGCGAGCACGGGCTCGTCGGGGCGTCTTGACGGATGGCCGGCGCCTTGGGCGCCGGATGCACTCGACGGCCGAATCAGGCCGCCTGAGTCGCGAAAGTCGAACGGAAGGCCTTGAAGGCGTAGGTCTTGCGGGCGGCCTTCGGCGCCGCGGCGGACTTGGCGGTGTTCTTGATGGTCGTGTTCTTCCGGGCGGTGGTGCTCCGCTGGCCGGTCTTGGCGGTGACCTTGGCCGTGGTCTTGCGGATGGTCTTGTTGGCCTTGGTCTTGGTGGCGGTCTTCTTGAAGGTGGTCCGGGACGCGCCGGCCGCGGTCTTGGTCGCGCGGCGGGTCGTCTTGCGGGCCCCGGTGCGGGTGGCGCGGGTGGTGCGCGTGCTGCGGTTGGTGCGGGTGGTGCGACGGGTCGAGGCGCTGGGGGTGCGGGCCATGCTGCGGACTCCTGAGGCGAGGCAGTCGGCCTCGCAGGACATGCTCGATCGGCGCTCGCGAAACGAGCCGCCGACGATCGCCAGGGGAGCGGCGCACGCCGCACAACCACCTGGCCATGCAGGGCATCGGCCGTCTGCGCAGGTCGGATAAGTGCGAAGGTTGTTTTCCTGGCGAGATTTGCTGAAATGACGCCCGCGGCGCGCCCGTCCGGCTCACTTGCCGTCGCGGATCAGCCTGTCCAGGAACTTCCGCTCCGCCTCGCGGTAGCGGGCGAAGGCTGCGTTGATCTCGCCGGTGATCTCATCGATCCGGCGCCGCTGCTCCGCCGTCGGCTCCGACCCGCGCCCGCTCGCCGCCGAACCCTGCGCCAGCACCGCCTGCAGCGAGTCGCTCGCAGCCCGCAGCTGCCCCACCGCCTCGGCGTACGTCCGGGCCGAGTCGTAGGTCAGCTCTTCCTCAATCTCGCGCCGCGTCGGCTGGTACAGCAATCGCCAGGGGTTCCGCCGCACCTCGGTCATCGTCAGCTTCATCTGGTCGCTCGCCAGGCGGGCGTTGGCGATGATGCGGCCCAGCTCCGGCGTCTTCTCGGTGGCGAACTGGCTCGCCTTCTCCCCGACATCGGCGAAGGCCGACAGGGCCCGGCGCGCATCCGCCATCGTCTCCTTCACGGTGACGTACAGCTCGGTGTTCACCTTGTCGGTGAGCTCGGCGACGCTGCCCGTCGCCTTGGCGGAGTTCTGGAAGATCTGGTTCACGTACTGGCGGTTGTCATCGATGATGCTCAGCACCGTCGACACCAGCGCCTTGGCCTCGATCAGCCGGTCCTTCATCTCGCCGGTGGCGATGTTCACGTTCTTCAGCGATTCGCCGATCAGCACCAGCCAGTTGGGCAGATCCTTGTTGACGCTCCCTGTGGCGTCGTTGATGTTGTCCACCGCCTGGCGGAGCGAGGCGAGCGTGCCATCGAGACCGGCTTTGGAGGACCGGACCATGTCGTTCACCTGCTCGGAGATCTCCTTGCCGCGCTGCAGGATGATCTGCAGCTGTTCCTTCTGGTCCGCCCCATAGCCCGCCTGCCCCAGGAAGGCCGGGGGCGCCAGCGTGCCCGTGACGACCTCCCACTGCTGCAGCCGCCCGAATTGGCGGGTGACCACCGTCACGGGGTCTTTGGTCTGGGTGGTGAAGCTGTTGCCGCCGACATCAGGAATGTTCAGCGAGCTCACCGACCCTAGCAGCGGAAGCTCGAGGTAAACCTTGGCATCGCGGTACAGGGGCGTGTCCTTGCGAATCGAGATGGTCACAAACACGCCCGACGGCGGCGCATCGCTGGCCGCGGCGTCGGGGGCCGGGCCCGGGGCCGCTGGCGTGCCGCCAGCTGGCGCCGCCGGGGCCGCCGCCATGCCTGCGGGGGCGGCAACCGTCTCCGCTGAGGTCACTGGCACCACGCTCCCGGGCACGGCCACGATCTCATCCGGCGGCGGATCAACCGCTGAAACCGGGCGTAGGAAGCCGACCGCCGTGACCTGCCCGACCTCCTGCCCGCCGATCTTGACCGTGGAGCCCTTCTTGAGGCCCAAGGCGCCATCGGCGAGAGAGAACCGCACGACGTAGTTCACCCGCTGCTCCGTCAGCGCCCCGATGACATTGCCCAGATACAAGCAGATGAACAGCAGCAGCGCGAGCGCTGAGGCCAGAAAAATGCCCGCCTTCAAGTTGTTCCGAGGTGCGCGTCCGCTCATGGTGGGTCAAACATCTCTCGCCGGTCAGGGCCGGCGGCTGTTGCTGGTCGGGGGCAGGTAGCTTACGGATCGGGTCGGTTCGATGCTCGGGGTCGCCGCGACGGACTTGGGCTTGCCCAGCAGGTCGTCGGCGTAGTCGGTGGTCAGGCGGCGGCGGGTGATGGGGCCCTCGGCGTCGCCGCGCAGGAACTGCCGGATCAGCTGCAAATCGTCCTCCAGCTTCTGGGCCTCTTCCCGCGGCATCTTCCGGAGGTCGTCGAACCACTGGCGCGTGTCGATCCGCAGCACCCTCCCCTTGTCGAGCATGACCATGCGGTCGGCGATGGTGAAGGCCGAGTCCATCTCGTGGGTCACCACGATGCTGGTCACACCCAGCTTGCGGGTGAGCTTCACGATCAGGTCGTCGATCTCGGCGCTCGTCACCGGGTCGAGCCCCGCCGACGGCTCGTCGTAGAACAGGATCTTGGGGTCCAGCGCCATCGCCCGGGCCAGCCCGGCCCGCTTCTTCATGCCGCCGGAGATCTGGGCGGGGTACTTGTCGGCATGCTCGCGCAGGTTCACCTGCTCGAGCTTGATCTTCACGATCGTGTCGATGGTCCCCCGGTCCAGCAGCGTGTGCTCCTGCAGCGGCAGGGCCACGTTCTCGGCGATCGTCATCGAGTTGAAGAGCGCCCCCGATTGGAACAGAATGCCGAACCGCTTGCGCACCTCGTCGAGCCCGCGCTCGTCGATCTTGGCCAGATCGCGCCCGAACATCGCCACCGACCCCTCCTCGGGGACGTGCGAACCGATCAGGCACCGCAGGAAGGTGCTCTTGCCGCACCCCGAACCGCCCATGATCACGACCGTCTCGCCCGGGAACACGTCGAGATCAACCCCCGTCAGCACCGGCCGCCCGTCAAACCGCTTGACCATCCCGCGCACCGAGATGATCGGCTTCCGGGCAGGCTGCCCCGGCGCGCCAGGGCCGGCTGGCGCTCGTTGCGCGGCCGGACTCGGCGGCTGACTCGGACTGGGCGATGCGGGGTCGGGCACGGGAACGAATATAGCAACACCCCGCAACCTGTTCGCGTTAACCCGTCGGCGTCAACCCCCCGTCCCGGGCGTCGCCGGGGCGCCCGGCGTACCCGGCGGAGTCGGCAGAGCCGGAGTCTGGGGTGGCGGGGGGATTGGGGGCGTCGACCCGGGCAGCGGCACCAAGGCGGGGTCCATCAGCCACCGCATGGTTCCGTCCTTCATCAGCACGCCGATGTTGGCCACCGAGCCAGGGCTTCCGGGCATCACCTCGGGCTTGCCCAAATACAACTCAAAGAGCACGATCCCCGGGCCGTTCTCGAAGTGCGCTGGCAGAGGGAAGATCGGCCGGTTGGGGTTGTTGTTGAACTGCTTGCCGCCCTTCATCTGCTGGCCGACGGTTCCGTACATCGACAGCATGTCCAGAAATGACGAGGGCATCGCCTTGAACGCACCCCAATCGACCTGATAGGCCGCCCGGAACTCATCGATCGCCTGGTCGGTCGTCGCCGCGGAGAGCGCCGCGTTCATCAACACGCGGGACTTGGCGTGGTCCTTGCCGTCGATCGAGGCCATCATCTCACCGGCTGGCCGCAGCCCCTGCCGGTTGAACTGGTCGAGGAAGCTCAGGATCCCCACCCCGATGAACGTGAGCAGGGTCGCGCAGACCAGCCCGATCACCACCCCCGCGATCGCCAGCCCCTTCCCGTGCCGGCGGCCGCCCGAACCCGCGATCGTGAAGAGCGACGCCACCCCCAGGATGATCCCCAGCGGCGAAAGCAGGCAGGTGAGCGAAAACACCAGCGACAGCACCGCCAGAATGCTCAGCCTCGAGTCGCGCGGCGTCTCCTCCCACGCTTCGTAGCCCGGTGCGGAAGGAAATGGCGCGCCGCCAGAGGGAAATTGCGTCATGCGTCAACCGTAGCCAAGCGGTTTGTTGGGTTCCCGGGCGGGCGCCGACCGATAGACTTCTCCCAGTGTCCGAGGCTCCCGCTGAGAGTCCGCGCCGTGGCCCCCTGCTTGACGCGGGTTGGCTGTTTCTGCTGGCCGGCATCGGCGCCCTGGCCGCGACCGTGCTCATCCCGGCCCGCAACGACCTTGAGGAAGCCCAGTTCTACCTCCAGCGGGCCCTCGCCGTCGAGCAGCACCGTCTCAGCCGCCTGGAGCGGTACGTCGGCTACCTCGACGCCCTCGACAAGGGCGATGAGGGCACCATCCTCGCCCTCGCCGCGATGCAGCTCAACCAGGGCCCCCAGAGCTCGGAACTCATCCTGCCGGCCGGGAACGTGGCGTCCTCCTCGGCGTCCATTTTCCAGGCTCTGGAGCCGCCCCCGCTGGTCCTGCCGGAACGCACCAGCGAACGCTCCGCCCTTGAGCGCTGGTGCCTGGACGACCTGCCCCGCCTTTGGCTGACCGCGGCCGGCGCCCTGTGCGTGCTCATCGGCCTGCTTCCCCCCAGTACGCCCTCGCGGCCGGCTCAGCCGACCGCCTGACCTGACTCGCCCAGACCTGCCCGATTCGCCCGCTATCGTTTCCTGTGGGCACACCCGGCCACCAACCCGGCGTCCCCCTCCCCCGGTCGGAACCGACCAAGCGGCTCTTCCGGCGGGCCCACCGCGTCGCCCACGCCCTTGACTTCCAGGCGGCCTATCGCGATCGCGTCAGCCGCGTGCGGGGGCCCCTGGTCATCTTCGGCCGATCAAGCGGAAAGCCGCTTGCGAGGCTCGGTCTGACGGTGTCGCGCAAAGTCGGCATCGCCGTGGTCCGCAACCGCATCAAGCGCCGCCTGCGCGAGGCCTTCCGGCTCGCCCATGCCGGGCTGCCGCCGGGCATCGACCTGATCGTGAACGTCCGCCCGCACACCCCGCTCAAGATGGTCGAGTATCAGGCCCTGCTCATCGACGCCGCGGCGGCCCTCGACCGCGAACTCGCACGCCGGGCTGCCAAAGCCGCCCGCGACAAACGCCCAAAGCCGGAACGTGATGACCCCGATGATGTCGCCCCATAAAGGGGGGAATTCGCCTCGTGGACTGGCCTGGATGGCCGCCGGGCTGTCCCGTGCGGTGGTGTGGCTGTGCGTGTTCCTGATTCGGGGCTATCAGGTCACGCTGGGCCCGATGATGGCGGGCAGTTGCCGATTTGCGCCCACGTGCAGCCATTACGCCATCGAGGCCTACCGCGTCTGGGGTCCGGTGCGGGGGAGCTGGCTCACCCTGTGGCGGATCGCGCGCTGCCACCCCCTGGGTGGAAGCGGCTGGGACCCTGTGCCGCTGCGGGTGCGCGACGCCCACTCACAATCCCCGGCCGAGTCCGACGCGCCCGCGGGGACAGGGGAGCCGCCGGGGAGCGCGGGACCGAACCCCACCAGCGGGCGGTGAACGGTTTGAAGGTGGTCGGCGGATCACCCGGGTTTGCTCAGACTTGGCACGGTTCGCGCCGATATCTGGGTTGTTAGTGGTTACCATCATTCCTGGCGGCGTCCGCGTGAACCCACGCCGGGGAGGCCGACCTTCGCATGCCTGAGTCGTCGTCATCTCGTCTGCCGGCCGAAAAGCGCCGGGCCCAGCTGCTCGACACCGCGGCGAAGATCTTCGCCGCGCGCGGGTACAGCGGGGCGACCACCTCGGAGCTGGCCAAGGCGGCCGGGATCACCGAGCCGATCATCTACCGGCATTTCAAGGGCAAGAAAGAGCTCTTCATCGCGCTGATCGACCGGACCAGCCAGCAGACGATCCGCGACTGGGAGGAATCCCTCAAGGAGTTCAGCGAACCGGCGGAGCGGCTGACCCGCCTGATCAGCGCCAACCCCATGGTGGTTTCACGGGGGCGAACGTCGTATCGCGTGATCGTGCAGGCGATGATGGAGGTGGAGGACGCCGACATCCGCGAGGCGATCCAGGCCCATATGGGCAAGCTGCACGCTTTCCTGATGGCCGAGGTGCTGCGGGCCCAGGACTCGGGGCAGGTCTCCAAGCGGTTCAGCCCGGAGATCACGGCGTGGGCCCTCATCCACCTTGGGCTCGGTTACGGAATCCTGAACGCCCTGAAGGTGCCCGGGCACGGCACCGACAAGTCAGGCGGGCACATCGTGGACGTGATCGGCCAGCTCATGCTCGCCGAGC